>NZ_JAGXKB010000005.1:0-312248 GCF_019091025.1 Pantoea sp. GbtcB22 | reverse complement strand
CGCTACTCTCCTTCGGAGTCAAACACTTTTTTCAGCGTTTTCATCCGGCGGGATGAATTTCTTCACTCCCTGCCGAGTCGTCTGCGTTGCCGCTTTGCCGTCTCAGTGGTGGCGCATTATAGGGAGTTCATTTCAGCTGACAAGTGCTAATTTGAAGTTTTCGCGCGACCGCTCACTTTCCAGGCTATGCGTTGCAAAAAGCAGCTAATTCTTGCAAAAGGCCAAAAAAAACGGGCCTGCAGGCCCGTTTTAATCAGAAGTGATTACTGATGAGCAACAATCACATCGTCTTTAACATCCATTTCGATGGTTTTTCCCGGAACCAGGGCACCAGAAAGAATCTGCTGAGCCAGCGGGTTTTCAATCTGCTGCTGAATAGCACGTTTCAATGGACGCGCACCATACACCGGGTCGTAGCCATTCTCGCCGAGCAGTTTGAGCGCCTCATCGGAGATATGCAGCTGATAGCCACGCTCCTCAAGACGTTTATACAAACGTTGCAGCTGAATCTGCGCAATTGAAGCAATGTGTTTTTCGCCCAATGGGTGGAACACCACCATGTCATCGATACGGTTGATAAACTCTGGGCGGAAATGCTGCCCCACAACCGTCATCACCACCTCTTTCATCTCCGCATAATCCAGAGAACCGAAACGTTCCTGAATAAGATCGGAGCCAAGGTTCGAGGTCATGATCACCACGGTATTGCGGAAATCGACCGTACGGCCCTGTCCGTCGGTTAAGCGACCATCATCCAGCACCTGCAACAGAATGTTGAACACATCAGGATGCGCCTTCTCCACTTCATCCAGCAGAATCACCGAATAAGGCCGACGACGTACCGCTTCGGTCAGATAACCGCCCTCTTCATAGCCGACATATCCCGGAGGTGCACCCACCAGCCGCGACACCGAGTGTTTTTCCATAAACTCGGACATATCAATACGCACCATCGCGTCATCGCTATCGAACAGGAAGCTAGCCAGCGCTTTACACAACTCGGTTTTCCCTACCCCCGTTGGTCCGAGGAACAGGAAGGAACCAATTGGACGATTCGGATCGGACAAGCCGGCACGACTACGACGAATCGCATTCGAAACCGCTTCTACCGCTTCGTTCTGGCCAATGACGCGTGAATGCAAATCCTGCTCCATACGCAGCAACTTGTCGCGCTCGCCTTCCATCATGCGTGCGACAGGAATTCCGGTCCAACGCGCCAGTACATCGGCGATCTCCACATCCGTTACGCGATTACGTAACAGCTTCATGGTTTTACCTTCAGACTGCGTAGCGATGGCTAACTGTTTCTCCAGCTCCGGAATTTTACCGTACTGCAGCTCAGACATCTGACCCAGGTCACCAACGCGACGCGCTTGCTCCATCGTCAGGCGCGCTTGCTCCAGCTCGGCTTTAATGTTTTGCGTGCCGGTTAATGAGGCTTTTTCCGCTTTCCACTCCTCTTCCAGCTCAGCATATTCACGCTCTTTCTGGTCAAGTTCACTTTCCAGCATTTCCAGACGCTTCACGCTGGCGTCATCAGACTCTTTCTTCAGCGCCTGCTGCTCAAGTTTCAACTGGATGATGCGGCGCTCAAGGCGATCAAGGGATTCAGGCTTCGAATCCATCTGTAAACGAATGCTTGAGGCCGCTTCGTCTATCAGGTCGATGGCCTTATCCGGCAGCTGACGATCGGAGATGTAACGATGCGACAACGTCGCCGCAGCCACAATCGCCGGATCGGTGATCTGCACATGATGGTGCAGCTCATAGCGTTCTTTCAGTCCGCGCAGAATGGCAATGGTATCTTCGACACTCGGCTCAGCAACGAAGACTTTCTGGAAACGACGTTCCAGCGCCGCATCTTTCTCTATGAACTGACGATACTCATTCAACGTAGTTGCGCCGACACAGTGCAACTCACCACGCGCCAATGCGGGTTTCAGCATGTTGCCGGCATCCATGGCGCCATCGGCTTTACCTGCGCCCACCATGGTATGCAGTTCGTCGATAAACAGAATGACGTTGCCTTCCTGCTTCGCCAAATCGCTAAGCACGCCTTTGAGGCGCTCTTCAAATTCACCGCGATATTTGGCGCCCGCCACCAGCGAACCCATATCCAGAGCCAGCACGCGACGGCCTTTCAGCCCTTCCGGTACTTCGCCATTGATGATGCGCTGCGCTAAACCTTCGGCAATAGCCGTTTTACCGACGCCGGGTTCACCAATCAGCACCGGGTTATTTTTGGTACGACGCTGCAACACCTGAATGGTGCGGCGAATTTCTTCATCACGACCGATAACCGGATCAAGCTTGCCGAGTTCGGCACGCTCTGTAAGGTCGATGGTGTATTTTTTTAATGCCTGACGCTGATCTTCAGCCCCTTGATCGTTCACGCTGTCTCCTCCCCGTATTTGCTCGATGGCCGCAGAGAGTTTTTCCGGAGTCGCGCCAGCTGATTTCAAAAGATCAGCCAGCGAGCCACGTGAATCGAGGGCCGCCAAAACAAATAATTCAGATGATATAAAGTTGTCGCCGCGCTTTTGCGCCAGCTTGTCGCACAGATTGAGTACCCGAATCAGATCGGCGGATGGCTGCACATCGCCGTCCGTGCCTTCAACCTGAGGTAGTCGATTAATCGCTTGTTCAATGCTGGTACGCAGGCCAGCCACGTCGGCACCCGCTGCGCTGAGCAACGGACGCACCGATCCGCCTTCCTGGTTGAGCAATGCGCTCATCAAATGAAGGGGTTCAATGAATTGATTGTCATGTCCCAGAGCAAGGGACTGTGCATCGGCAAGTGCCAGTTGAAATTTATTAGTAAGACGATCCAGACGCATAATTCCTCCCATTACAGGTCAAAATGCTACTGGAGATTAAATGAGGTCATCCCTCAAATTTTTCAAGGTTAATGACCTGAGTTGTGAGCAAAAAATACGCTAACTGGACCGTCTTGTGGCGTAAGGTTATCTCAGCCAAATCAAAGTTGCCATACGCCCGGTGATTCCGTCGCGTCGGTAGGAGAAAAAATCATCGCGCTCATGGAAGGTACATCGCGTTGAACCGCTGATGGAATGCACGCCAGCGGCCTGTAGACGATGACGCGCCAGCAGCCAAATATCGGCAAAGTATTTGTTACCCGCCGGGCGGAAAGCCTCTTCCGCTTGTGAATCATGGGCCATAAATGCCGTTCTGACTTCCGAGCCAACTTCAAATGCCAGCGGCCCAATTGCCGGACCAAGCCATGCATGAATGTCATTTGGCGCGCAGTGAAACTGCGACAACGTCTGTTCCAGCACACCATTACAGAGTCCACGCCAACCGGCATGTGCTGCAGCGACTTCACTGCCATCCTTGCTGCAGAACAGCACCGGCAAACAATCCGCCGTCATCACTGCGCAAATAACCCCGCTTTCACGCGTGATTGCGGCATCAGCGCGCGGCAGCGGATCGCTGGCGGGTAAACGCGCAACCACTTGACCATGGATCTGATCCAGCCATTGCGGCATTGCAGGTAACGTCAGTTGCTCAACCAGGCGCTGACGATTCTGAGCAACATGCGCCTCAGCGTCGCCAACATGCCCACCAAGATTCAACGAATCCCATGGAGCAGCGCTGACGCCGCCGTAACGCGTGGTGGAACATGCCCGAACATGCTGCGGCGCAGGCCAATCCGGGATGATCCATTCACTCATAGCCAATCCATCTGATCGCGGAATTCAAGGGTATCGGCTTTCAGCGCATCAATTAAATCGACCATATCCTGCGGCAACGGCGCATGCCATTCCATCTCAATACCGGTGATTGGGTGATAGAGACGTAACATCGTGGCATGCAGCGCCTGGCGATCAAAACCCCGTAGCGTAGTGATGAAAGCTTCAGATGCCCCTTTTGGCGGACGTGGGCGGCCACCGTACAGCGGATCGCCCACCAGCGGATGGTTAATATGCGCCATATGCACACGAATTTGATGGGTACGACCGGTTTCGAGACGCAAACGCAAACGCGTATGGGCACGAAAATGCTCCATGATGCGATAGTGCGTGGTTGCCGGTTTACCCATCGGGTGCACCGCCATGTGCGTACGTTTGGTTGAGTGGCGCGCCATGGGCTGATCCACCGTACCGCCCGCAGTCATGGTGCCAATAGCCACCGCTTCATACTCACGCGTGATTTCGCGCAGCTGCAGCGTTTCAACCAGGTGCGTTTGCGCAGGAACGGTTTTCGCGACCACCATCAAACCGGTGGTATCTTTATCCAGACGATGAACAATACCTGCACGAGGTACGTCAACGATCGGTGGATAGTGATAAAGCAGTGCGTTAAGCACTGTGCCATCAGGATTACCGGCGCCGGGATGTACCACCAAACCGCGAGGTTTGTTGATGACCAGAATGTCGTCATCTTCATAGACGATATTCAATGGGATGTTTTGCGCTTCCCAGCGTTGCTCTTCTTCGATCTCAGCATCAATCGAGACATGCTCACCGCCAAAAACTTTTTCTTTTGGTTTATCGATGATAGTGCCGTTGACGCTGACTCGGCGCTCGAGAATCCATTCTTTTATGCGAGAACGTGAATAATCAGGGAACAATTCTGCCAAAGTCTGATCTAAGCGTTGTCCAAGCTGTGCTTCGGACACCGTTGCGGTGAGTTGAACTTGTTGTGCCATATACAGCTTCTTCGTTAACGTTGGGTTTTCACGGCGATGCCGTTTAATATAATGTGCTATCGTACCTGGTCATAACTGGGAGCTATACGGACAGCTTCTGCTACAACACTTTGAGGATAATCATTTCGTCATGACGCGTATGAAACATCTGGTGGCTGCTGCCACACTGAGCCTGAGCCTGGCGCTTGTGGGTTGTTCTGGCTCATCAGATCCAGTCCCGGACAGCCCGCCGTCTGAAATTTACGCCACGGCCCAGCAAAAGCTGCAGGACGGTAACTTTAAAGCGGCGATTAAGCAACTGGAAGCACTGGATAACCGCTATCCGTTTGGCCCTTACTCGCAGCAAGTACAGCTGGATTTGATCTACGCGTATTACAAAAATGCCGATCTGCCACTGGCGCAAGCCGCTATTTCTCGCTTTATGCGTCTGAATCCAACCCATCCGAATATCGACTATGTCATCTATATGAAAGGTCTGACGGATATGGCGCTGGATGATTCTGCACTGCAGGGCTTCTTCGGTATCGATCGTTCCGATCGTGATCCGACGCACGCTCGTGATGCTTTCCGTGACTTCTCGCAATTACTGCGCGGTTATCCAAACAGCCAATATGCTGCGGATGCGCAGAAACGTTTGGCATTCCTGAAAGAGCGCCTGGCGAAGTATGAACTCTCGGTGGCGCAATTCTATACCAAGCGCGGTGCCTATGTCGCTGTTGTTAACCGCGTGGAAACAATGATGAAGGATTATCCGGATACTGAGGCAACCCATGAAGCGTTGCCGTTGATGGAGAATGCTTACCGCCAGCTGCAGTTGACGGCTGAAGCCGACAAAGTGGCAAAAATCATTGCGGCAAATAATCAGTCCTGATTATTACACCCACAAAAAAGCAGCCATGAGGCTGCTTTTTTTATGTCACTTTGTGGATAATTCAGCATTTTTACAGATTTATCGCTGCAGTTATCCAGTCAATCATGCGCCCTTCCCCAGTCGTCTTCAAGTATCTCCCGCCACTTTCCCGGCCTTTCTCACAATTAAGCGGCATTGACAAAAAGTGACATTTCAATGTGATTTAAATCACACATTTTCTTAATTTCCGCGGTATGCTGGTCCTACCCACACGGAAATGACAGAGAGGTTTAACTATGATTCTGAACATTACCAGCAAACAAATGGAAATCACCGAGGCCATCCGTAACCACGTTGAAGAGCGTCTCGCCAAGCTGGAAAAATGGCAAACACATCTGATAAACCCTCACATTGTGTTATCGAAAGAGCCGAAGGAGTTTGTGGCTGATGCCACTATTAATACGCCTAACGGAACGCTGGTTGCCAGCGCGAAACATGATGATATGTATACGGCCATCAATGACTTGATTGCCAAGCTGGAGCGACAACTCAATAAAGCGCAACACAAACCCGAAGCCCGTCGCGCCAACAGCAGTGTGAAAGATTTTCTTCCTACGGAATAAGCAAACATCTTTAGTAACGCGCCTCCGGGCGCGTTTTTTATTGACAGCTTTAAATCACTGCGGTTACTCTCAAGCCACTTCATTTATGGAAACAACCATGAAACATCTGCCGTTCTTCTTCGCATTCTTTTTTACCTTCCCCTGATTGGGAGGCGATTCGTCATGTGAAAATGAATGCGAAGACGAACAACAAAGCCTCCCAAATGGGAGGCTTTTTTATTGGACATTTTACAGGTGAGCCCTATGAATCCCGAAAATCCGCTGCTGGCATTACGCGATAAAATCAGCGCCGTTGATGAAAAACTCTTAGCGCTTTTGTCGGAGCGTCGCATACTGGCCGTTGAAGTTGCGCAGGCTAAACTGGCAACGCATCGCCCTATCCGCGACGTTGAGCGTGAGCGCGCTCTGCTGGAAAACTTAATTTCACTGGGTAAAAAGCATCAGCTTGATGCGCATTACATCACTCGCCTGTTTCAGTTGGTGATTGAAGATTCGGTTCTAACTCAGCAAGCCTTGTTGCAAAAGAATCTCAACCATCCACATGCTCACGCACCGCGCATTGCCTTCCTCGGTCCGAAAGGTTCCTACTCACATCTTGCGGCGCGCAAATACGCCACCCGACATTTTGATTCAATGGTTGAGATTGGCTGCCTGAAATTCCATGACATCATCCATCAGGTGGAAAGTGGACAAGCGGACTACGCGGTGATGCCGATTGAAAATACCAGCTCTGGTTCGATCAACGACGTTTACGATCTGCTTCAGCAAACCACGCTATCGATTGTGGGTGAACTGACCATTCCAATTGAGCACTGTGTGCTGGTCAACGGCAGCACCGATTTGCAGCAGATCGAAACGGTATATAGCCATCCACAGCCATTCCAGCAGTGCAGCCAGTTCATTAATCGTTTCCCGCAGTGGAAAATCGAATACACCGAAAGCACCGCTGCAGCGATGGAGAAAGTGGCAGCGATGAATTCACCAAAGGTTGCCGCATTGGGTAGCGAAGCGGGCGGTGAGCTGTATGGATTGCAGGTGCTGGAGCGCAATCTGGCCAATCAACAGCAGAACCATACGCGCTTCATCGTGCTGGCACGTAAAGCGATTGAAGTTTCTGGTCAGGTTCCGGCGAAAACAACATTGATCATGGCGACGGGTCAACAAGCGGGGGCATTGGTTGAAGCGCTGATGGTATTACGTAACCACGGCCTCATCATGAGCAAACTGGAAAACCGTCCCATCAACGGCAATCCGTGGGAAGAGATGTTTTATATTGATGTGCAGGGCAATCTGCAGTCAGAAAATATGCAGTTGGCGTTAACCGAGTTGAGCGGCTTAACCCGTTCATTAAAAGTTCTTGGCTGCTATCCAGGCGAGAATGTGGTTCCGGTTGAGCCGCGCCTCTAAGCAAAAAGGCATCCTCACGGATGCCTTTTGTTTTTTACTGCCGGCTATCGTTCGCCGATCGCAGCATGCTTCTGCTTTCGACCAGGAAGCGTTTCGCGTAATCACCAAACCAGTGTTCGACGCGCTCAAAGCTATCGATAAAGGCTTGCTTATCGCCCTGCTCGAGCAGTTTGATCGCATCGCCAAATCGCTGGTAATAACGTTTAATCAGCGCCAGATTACTCTCCGAGGACATGATGATGTCCGCGTAAAGCTGCGGATCCTGCGCAAACAGACGTCCAACCATTGCCAGTTCAAGGCGGTATATCGGTGAAGATAGCGCCAGCAGCTGATCCAGATTAACGTTCTCTTCCGCCAGATGCAGACCGTAAGCGAAAGTCGCAAAGTGACGCAGTGCCTGAATAAACGCCATATTCTGGTCGTGCTCAACGGCACTGATACGATGCAACCGCGCGCCCCAAACCTGAATCTGCTCAAGGAACCACTGATAAGCTTCCGGCTGACGGCCATCACACCAAACCACAACCTGCTTTGCCAGGCTGCCGCTGTCCGGACCAAACATCGGATGCAAGCCCAGAACCGGTCCGGTGTGCGCGGCCAGCATCGCCTGCAGCGGGCGATTCTTCACCGAAGCCAGATCGACCAGAATGCAGTCTTCTGGCAATTTTGGCAGCTCACCGATGATTTGCTCGGTCAGATGAATTGGCACACTGATAATCACCATGCCCGCATCTTTCAGCAGCTCGTCAGAGCGTTCCCAATCGCCTTTATCCAGAATGCGGACCTGATAGCCAGAAAGCGTCAGCATCTTTTCAAACAGACGCCCCATCTGGCCGCGGCCACCTACAATCACCACCGGACGCAACGTCGGACACAGCGTTTTGAAGCCTTTGTCATTTTCATGCGCATAGGATTCACGCATCAAACGACGCAATACATCTTCAATCAAGTCCGGCGACACGCCGAGCGCTTCAGCTTCCTGGCGGCGTGAAGCCAGCATGCTGGCCTCACGCTCAGGAACATAGATCGGCAAACCGTAGCGGCTTTTAACTTCCCCTACTTCGGCTACCAGCTCCAGTCGTTTTGCCAGTAACCCAAGCAGTGCTTTATCTACTTCATCGATTTGATCGCGTAGCGCGGTCAGTTCAGCCACCATGACTCATTACACCTCGTGTGACAGACGCGCCGACAGCACTCCCTGCAGATCCTGATGGATTTCACGCAGCAATGTTTCAGTGGTTTCCCAGTTGATGCAGGCATCAGTGACGGACACACCGTATTTCATTTCGCTACGTGGCTGTTCAGAAGACTGGTTGCCTTCATGAATGTTGCTTTCCAACATCAGGCCAATGATGGAACGGTTTCCATCTTTAATCTGCGCAATAGCCGATTCGGCTACGCCAGGCTGGCGACGATAGTCTTTGTTAGAATTACCATGGCTGCAATCTATCATTAAGGCCGGACGCAGTCCCGCTTTCAGCATCTCTTTTTCACACTGAGCGACATCTTCTGGACCGTAGTTTGGTGCTTTACCGCCGCGCAGAATCACATGCCCATCTGGGTTGCCCTGCGTTTGCAGCAAGCAAACCTGGCCGGCCTGATTGATGCCAACAAAACGGTGCGGCATTGCGGCGGCGCGCATGGCGTTAATCGCGGTGCCCAGGCTGCCATCCGTACCATTTTTAAAACCAACCGGCATGGAAAGGCCTGAAGCCATTTCACGGTGGGTTTGTGATTCAGTGGTACGCGCACCAATCGCTGACCAGCTAAACAGATCGCCAAGATATTGCGGGCTATTCGGATCCAGCGCTTCGGTCGCCAGCGGTAAACCCATCTCAACGAGATTAACCAGCAGTTGACGCGCGATATGCAGGCCAGCTTCCATATCAAACGAGTTGTTCATGTAAGGATCGTTGATTAACCCCTTCCAGCCGACGGTGGTTCGAGGTTTTTCAAAATAAACGCGCATAACGATGTACAGCTGATCCTTCAACTGTGCAGAGAGAGATTGCAACTGACGGGCATAGTCAAGCGCGGCTTCAGTATCGTGAATCGAACAAGGACCACAAACCACCAACAGACGCGGATCGCGGCCCGCAATAATATCGGCAATGGTTTGGCGAGAAGACGCAATTTGCGCTTCCTGCGCCGCAGTGAGCGGGAATTTGGCTTTCAGCTCTTGCGGGGTAATCAAAATTTGTTCGTCGGCGATATGCACATTGTTCAGCGCGTCTTTTTGCATGATTGCGATCCTTTTCACTCGTTTATGCGGTTTGGGATCCTCACTGAGGATGGCGCTTACTTTATCACACCCTGTACAGGTTGCAATCCACCCATGTACACATTTATTACCACATCAAATAAAAAACACAGGTAATATTAAAATAACCATTAAAATCAAATACATAATTGAAATGACGGCAGAGTGAAAGTGTAAACTAAAGGTTACATACAATTATTTTCTGATGATGCTCTCAACTGAAAGTTTGGTATAACATTTTGATTTTCATTGTTTTCAGGAAACATACACTTTTCCATCTTAGGGATGATCCTGCGCTCTTATACGCCCATAAAAAAAGGGGCTGGCCAAATGGCCAACCCCTTGTTTGCTATTAACTTTGAGAAGTCGCTTACGCGCCAAGACGCTCTTTGATACGAGCTGACTTACCGGTACGCTCACGCAGGTAATACAGTTTGGCTTTACGCACAGCACCACGACGTTTAACAGCAATGCTGTCAATTACTGGAGAGTGAGTCTGGAAGACACGCTCAACACCTTCGCCGTTAGAAATCTTACGAACAGTGAATGCAGAATGCAGACCGCGGTTACGAATAGCGATAACCACGCCCTCGAATGCCTGCAGACGCTTCTTAGAACCTTCTACGACCCATACTTTCACTTCCACGGAATCACCCGGACGGAATGAAGGTACGTCCTGCTTCATCTGCTCTTGTTCAAGTTGCTTGATAATGTTGCTCATAATTAAATCTCTTATCCTGGGTAAACTGATAGTGAGGGAAGATTACTCTCCCGCCTCATCGTTTTGTTGCTGCTGATGTTCACGCTGGAACTCATTTAGCAACCGTGCTTGCTCTTCAGTCAGAGCCAGGTTTTCCAGAAGTTCAGGTCTTCTTAGCCAGGTACGGCCTAACGACTGTTTCAGGCGCCAGCGGCGAATATCGGCATGGTTGCCCGACAGTAAAACTGGCGGAACTTCCATCCCTTCTAACACTTCAGGTCGGGTATAGTGCGGGCAATCCAGCAAACCATCCGAGAACGAATCCTCATCGGCTGACGCCTGTTTTCCCAGTACGCCGGGAATAAACCGGGCGACCGAGTCTATCAACGTCATGGCTGGCAGCTCACCGCCACTAAGAACGTAATCACCGATTGACCATTCTTCATCAATCTCAGTGTGAATCACGCGCTCATCTATCCCTTCATAGCGACCACACACCAGAATCAACTTCTGATGGGTCGCCAGTTCGCAAACGCCCTGTTGGTCCAGTTTGCGTCCCTGAGGTGAAAGATAAATCACCTTAGCACCTTCTCCCGCCGCTGCTTTCGCTGCGGAGATGGCGTCCCGTAAGGGTTGCACCATCATCAACATTCCCGGTCCGCCGCCGTAAGGACGATCGTCCACGGTACGGTGCCGGTCATGCGTGAAGTCACGAGGACTCCAGCTGTGAATGTCGAGCAGGCCATTTTTTACTGCCCGGCCAGTTACCCCGTACTCGGTAATAGCGCGAAACATCTCTGGAAACAGGCTAATAACACCAATCCACATCGCGTTCGCCGTTACGTTACCGGATTGTCCGGAGATCAAAAACCAGGATCCCAATCTACTTCAATAAGGCCAGTAGAGAGATCGACTTTCTTGATAACCTGTTCATCAAGAAACGGGATTAACCGCTCTTGCGCACCGAATGCATCCTTCAGGTTTGCCTTAACGACGAGAACGTCGTTCGATCCGGTTTCCATCAAATCAATGACTTTGCCCATCTCGTAGCCTTCGAGGTTCACTACTTTCATTCCCATAAGGTCTTTCCAGTAGTAATCGCCTGCTTCCAGCGCTGGCAGCTGCGTGGAGTCGACCGTAATTTCGCAATTGGTCAACTGTGCCGCAGCGTCCCGATCGTCAATGCCTTTGACTTTGATGATCAGGTCCTGATTGTGGTGCTTCCAGCCCTCGAGTTCGACCTGCTGCCATTTACCGGCGCGCTGGATGAACCAAGGTTGGTAGTCGAAGATGCTTTCAGCGTCTTCAGTGGAGGAAAACACTTTGAGCCAACCCCGAATTCCGTAAGCCGCGCCCATTTTTCCCAATACAATCGGGTTAACGGGAGGCTGCCCGGCAGGTTTAATGCTCATGCTCACCACCGTGACAGATTAAGCTGCTTTCTTTGCTTCTTTGATCAGCGCGTTAACGCGATCAGAAAGCGTTGCGCCCTGGCCAACCCAGTGCTCAATACGGTCCAGATCCAGACGCAGACCTTCAGCCTGACCAGAAGCGATCGGGTTGAAGAAACCTACGCGCTCGATGAAACGACCGTTACGAGCATTGCGGCTGTCAGTGACGACGACCTGATAGAACGGACGCTTTTTAGCGCCGTGACGTGCCAAACGAATTGTTACCATAACATCCTCATTAGTTAATAAAGCGCTCGGGCCCCATCGAGGAACGGGGCCCGAGCGCGATATAAAAAGCCCGAAAATTTTACTCATTTTGGCGCAAAAAGCAACCTAAGCGTGCCAAATTTCCGGCTTTATGACGGCCGCCTTAGCGACCAGGGAATCCAGGCGGCATCATACCTTTCATGCCACGCATCATTTTGGCCATGCCGCCTTTCTTCATTTTCTTCATCATGCGCTGCATATCATCGAACTGTTTCAGCAGTCGGTTGACATCTTGCACCTGCATGCCTGAGCCCAACGCAATACGACGTTTGCGCGACCCCTTGATAATTTCTGGCTTCTCACGCTCTTTACGCGTCATCGAATTGATGATGGCTTCCATGCGGACCAGCACTTTGTCATCCATCTGCGATTTCACGTTGTCAGGCAGTTGCCCCATGCCCGGCAGTTTGCCCATCAGGCTCGCCATGCCGCCCATGTTACGCATCTGCTTCAACTGCTCAAGGAAGTCGTTGAGATCAAAACCGTCGCCGGTTTTCAGTTTCTTCGCCAGTTTCTCCGCCTGATCGCGGTCAACTTTGCTTTCGATATCTTCGATCAGCGACAGAACATCGCCCATGCCGAGAATGCGCGACGCGATACGCTCTGGATAGAAAGCTTCCAGCGCTTCGGTCTTCTCACCCATCCCCATAAATTTGATTGGCTTGCCGGTAATGTGACGAATCGACAGCGCCGCACCACCGCGCGCATCACCATCGACTTTCGTCAGGATCACACCGGTCAGCGGCAGCGCTTCGTTGAAGGCTTTCGCGGTGTTGGCGGCATCCTGACCGGTCATGGCATCGACCACAAACAGGGTTTCCACCGGATTTATCGCGGCGTGTACCTGTTTGATTTCGTCCATCATCGCTTCATCGACGTGTAAACGACCGGCGGTATCCACCAGCAGCACATCGTAGAATTGCACTTTGGCTTGTTTTAGCGCGTTCTGAACAATATCTACCGGCTTTTGACTCAGATCGGACGGACAGAAATCCACGCCGACCTGGCCAGCCAGGGTTTCCAGCTGTTTGATCGCCGCAGGGCGATAAACGTCAGCAGAAACTACCAGCACTTTTTTCTTATGCTTCTCGCGCAAGAATTTACCCAGTTTCGCCACGCTAGTGGTTTTACCAGCACCTTGCAAACCTGCCATCAGCACCACGGCTGGCGGCTGAGCATTCAGATTGAGCGCATTATTTTCAGCGCCCATCGCCGCAACCAGTTCGTTGCGCACGATTTTGATGAACTCCTGGCCTGGCGTCAGGCTTTTGTTCACATCGTGGCCAACGGCGGCCTCTTTCACGCGATTAATAAATTCACGCACTACCGGCAGCGCAACGTCAGCTTCCAGCAGCGCCATGCGGACTTCACGCAGCGTGTCTTTGATGTTGTCTTCAGTCAGCCTTCCGCGGCCGCTGATATTGCGCAGGGTTTGCGACAAACGATCGGTTAAATTATCAAACATGCTCTCTCACTTAGAACCGTAGCGAGGCCGCCATAGGCGACACAATGCGGCGGATTATAACACGAAGACGAAGCGATCTCTGCAATTGACCGTCAGATCGTTTGGAGCCTGCTGCTGCTGGCGCTATACTGCTTTTTTCCTTATCTGACCGATACCTGAAAGGATCTATGTTCGTTTTCGCGATCGTGGCGCTGTTCGCCTACTCCCTCAGCCTTGCATTGATCATTCCCAGCCTGCTTAAACGCAACGGTGGCTGGCGTCGTTTTGCTGTGCTTTCTGCCTGCGTGGCGCTGATTGCGCACGCCATTGCTCTGCAGCAGCGCATTTTTGCTGTTGATAACGGGCAAAACCTCAGCCTGCTTAATATCGGCTCGCTGGTTAGCCTGCTGATCTGCGCCATCATGACGATTGTCGCCTCGCGCAATCGTGGCTGGCTGCTGCTGCCGATTGTTTACAGCTTTGCATTGATTAATCTGGCCTTTGCCACCTTTGTGCCCAATGCCTTTATTACGCATCTGGAAACCACGCCGGGCATGATGGTTCACATCGGTCTGTCGCTGTTTGCCTATGCCACGCTGATCATCGCGGCACTGTATGCGCTGCAGCTGGCGTGGATTGATTACCAGTTGAAAAATAAGAAACTGGCTTTCACTCAGGATATGCCGCCGCTGCTCAGCATTGAGCGCAAAATGTTCCACATCACGCAGATTGGCGTTGTGCTGTTGACGCTGGTGCTGTGCACCGGTTTGCTCTTCATGCATAACCTGTTTAGCGCTGAGAATGTGGATAAAGCGGTTCTCTCCATCATTGCCTGGTTTGTCTACATCGTTCTGCTTTGGGGACACTATCGTGAAGGCTGGCGCGGACGCCGCGTCGTGTGGTTTAACTGTGGCGGCGCATTGCTGCTAACCATGGCCTACTTCGGCAGTCGCGTGCTTCAGCACCTGCTCACCTCTCACTAAGGATTTTGTGTTGGAACACGTTTCAACCACCACGCTGATCATTACGCTGGTCATCATGGTGCTGGTCTCTGCCTATTTCTCCGGTTCAGAGACCGGCATGATGACGCTTAATCGCTACAAACTGCGCCATAAAGCCAAAAGCGGCAATCGCGGTGCGCGTCGGGTAGAAAAACTTCTGCGTCGTCCCGACCGCCTGATCAGCCTGGTTTTAATTGGCAACAACCTAGTTAATATTCTCGCCTCCGCACTCGGCACCATTGTCGGTATGCGCCTGTATGGCGATGCTGGCGTAGCGATTGCCACCGGCATTCTGACTTTTGTCGTGCTGGTTTTTGCCGAAGTGCTGCCGAAAACGGTCGCGGCGCTCTATCCAGAAAAAGTGGCCTATCCCAGCAGCGTGTTACTGGCTCCACTGCAGTATGTGATGCTGCCGCTGGTGTGGCTGCTGAATACCATAACCCGCATTCTGATGCGCATGGTGGGCATTAAAACCGACGGTTCCATCAGTTCGGCGTTAAGCAAAGAAGAGTTGCGCACCATTGTGCATGAGTCGCGCTCGCTGATGTCGCGGCGTAATCAGGACATGCTGCTGTCAGTGCTTGATCTGGAGAAAGTCAGCGTGGATGACATCATGGTGCCGCGCAATGAGATCGTCGGCATCAACGTCAATGATGACTGGAAATCGATTGAGCGCCAGCTGAGTCATTCGCCGCATGGGCGTATCGTCCTGTTCCGTGACTCGCTGGATGACTGTGTTGGTATGCTGCGCGTGCGTGAAGCCTGGCGCATGATGACCGAGAAGAAAGAGTTTAACAAAGATCGCCTGCTGCGTGCTGCTGATGAGATTTACTATGTACCGGAAGGCACGCCGCTTAACGTGCAGCTGGTTAAATTTCAGCGTAACAAAAAGAAAGTCGGCATGGTGGTTGATGAATATGGCGATGTTAAAGGCCTAGTGACGATCGAAGATATTCTGGAAGAGATCGTCGGCGATTTCACCACCTCCATGTCGCCGTCGCTGGCTGAAGAAGTCATGCCGCAAAATGATGGTTCGGTATTGATTGAAGGCAGCGCCAATGTGCGTGAAATCAACAAAGCCTTTAACTGGACGTTACCGGAAGAGGATGCGCGCACCATTAACGGCATGCTGCTGGAAGCACTGGAAGAGATTCCGCTGGTCGATACTCGCGTCACCCTTGGCGCCTACGATATCGATATCCTTGATGTGCAGGACAACATGGTGAAGCAGGTGCGCATTACGCCACACCACGCACTGAAATCCTCCATCGGCTCCTGAAGCCTGTAAACAAAAACGCCGCGATAATCGCGGCGTTTTTCATGGTGTCTCAACTAGATGTGCAGCTCTTTCAGCTTTTCCGCTGGCAGCTTCAAATCTTCGTTGCGGTTCACGCCGATGTCGTGCGCCAGCACATTGCGCGCGATCTGCTGCGCTTCATCCAGTGAGTGCAGTTTGTAGCTGCCGCACTGATATTCGTTCAGCTCTGGAATCTGGCCCTGCTCTTTGACTTTCAGAACATCTTCCATCGCGCCTTTCCAGGCTTTCGCAACACGCTGCTCGTCAGGCGTACCAATCAAACTCATGTAGAAGCCGGTGCGGCAACCCATTGGCGAGATGTCGACGATTTCAACGCCATCACCATTCAGATGATTACGCATGAAGCCAGCAAACAGGTGCTCCAGCGTATGGATGCCACGCTCAGTCAGAATATCAATATTCGGACGGCAAAAACGCAGGTCGAAAACGGTGATGGTATCGCCATGCGGAGTTTTCATGGTTTTTGCTACGCGTACTGCAGGTGCGCCCATGATGGTGTGATCAACAGTAAAACTATCCAGTAGTGGCATACGTCACCTCCTGTTTTGAGATTTTTTTTAAAACGATGAAACTTTTCTGTTCGTCCAGCGTCTGAATATATGAAAGACGCGCATTTGTTATCATCATCCCTGACAACAGAGATGTTTATTTTGGCCACATTGATGTGGCCATTTTCTTTTCTAGCCTTCGCGACCCGCAAGGTAGCTTTCGAAATCCAGCGTATCGCTCTGTTCCAGCTTCTCTTGTGCCTGCACCGACTCTAACGCCTGACGACTAAAATCTTCTTCGGTCAGAATCTCTAACGACTCTTCACACAGCAGATGACGATATTGCTCTGCCAATGCCACACCCGCGCCGGTCAAACCGTTTTCTTTGATCGCATGCAGGATGCGCGCCGAATAGGTTAGCTCAGGATCGTCGAAAGATGCCACCAGTTGATCGCAAACCTGTTGATATTGCGTGTTGCCGTGATTGCTGTCGAGCACTTCCGCCACGCGACGCAGATCGGCAAACAGCGCTTTACCCACTTCAACCAGCGTATGTTCTTTTTCGCTGCAACCTACTGCAATGACCTGGCCAGGCTTACGCCCTTCCATCACCACGCGATTCCAGTTTTTACGCGTACACAGCAGCTCATCCGCGCTCATTTCTGGCGCATCAGCAAGCGTACACCAAATCAGGAACAGATCGAGGAAGCGCGCCTGATCGGCATCTACGCCAATCGCGGAGAATGGGTTGATGTCCAGCGAACGCACTTCAATGTATTCAATACCGCCACGCAACAGCGCATCGGATGGTGCCTCGCCTGAACGCGTAACGCGTTTCGGACGAATCGGCGCATACAGCTCGTTTTCAATTTGCAGCACATTGGTGTTCAGCTGCAGCCAGTTGCCTTCGGCATCTTTGGTACCCATGGCGGCATACTCTTCCGACGGCGTTTTAATCGCTGCCTTCAGTGCTGCAACGTAACCTTCCAGCGAGTTAAAAGTGATACCCAAACCGCTCTGCGATTTGTTGGTGTAACCAAGGTCGCTCAGGCGCAGTGAGGTGGCGTGAGGCAGCCACAGCGTACCCTTGCCATCACCTTCAAACGGCAGATTGCTCTCGCGCCCTTGCAGGAACGAGGAGCAAATCGCTGGCGATGCACCGAACAGATACGGAATAACCCAGCCAAAACGATAGTAGTTACGAATCAGACGCAGATAGCCGGCAGAGATGGTCTCTTTGCCGCTTTCGGCATCTTTTACATCCGCCCACTCCTGCCAAAACGACAGCGGCAACGAGAAGTTGTAGTGCACGCCAGAGATAATCTGCATCAGCGCGCTGTAGCGATTCTTCAGCCCCTGACGATACAGCGTTTTCATTTTGCCTATGTTCGAGCTGCCATACTGCGCCAACTCGATGCTATCAACGTCATCAATGAAGCCCGGCATGCTGAAAGGCCACAAGCGCTCCTCGCCTAACTCACGCGCCACATGACGGTGAATATCGCGCAGAAACGCCAGTGAGCGATCGATGCTCTGATCAACTGGCGTGATGAACTCCATCAGCGTTTCGGCAAAATCGGTGGTGATCCAATCATGCTTAAGCGCCGAACCGAGTGACTCAGGATGTCCTGTGGTTGCCAGGTGACCATCGGGTTTTACGCGTAATGATTCGCGCTCAATACCACGGCCGATACCCTTTAACGCGTCAGGATGCGCCTCCAGCCAGGAAAGTGCCTTAGATACGTCCGGGATCACGTTAACCTCCCGCTGTGTTAATAATTTATTTTTGTTCAGCATAATGTTAGCCGTAGCCTCGAATCTGTGCGAATCAATGCCACCATTGCATTGTTTGCAATGTGGCGGTCGCGATAACGATATAACGCAGCGTTTTACCAATGGCGAGGAACAGCACTGAAGGTAGCCAGGCAAAGCGCAACCAACCTGCGAGCACGCAGAGTAAGTCGCCCACTACCGGCAGCCAGCTAAAAATCAGTGCTGCAGGTCCTAATCGGTGTAACCACGTCATTGCTGTGTCGTGCCATCGCCCTTGCCCTTTTGGCGGCATCAGGCGACCAAGAAGAATGTTGGTCAGGCCACCCAGCGTGTTTCCCACTGATGCAGCCAATAACAATCCATAAACCGAACCTTTTTGGGCGATCAGCAGTGCAACCAGCACCGCTTCCGAGCTTCCCGGTAACAGAGTCGCGCTAAGAAAGCTGCTGCCGAATAACGATCCATAGGTCAGAAATTCATTCACAGTAAACGGACATCAACCACGTCCATGCCTGCTGCTTTGGCGGCTTGTACGCCGAAGTCAGCATCCTCAAACACTACACAGCGCTCGGGTGCGATACCCATTAATTCAGCGCAGCGTAAAAAGGTATCCGGCTGCGGCTTATGACGCTGTACGTCATCCGCTCCGACCACCGCATCAAACAGGTGGTAAACACCTAACTCTTCGAGTAAGGCTTTTGCCAGGCTGTGTTCACTGCCGGTGCCCACCGCCATCGGACGGCGACCATGATAAGCCTTTACCACGTCCATCAACGGCAGCGGACGCACGTCATCCAGCAACATCGCTTTCAGTGCAGCGGTTTTTTCCGCCGCCAGCAGATGCGGATCGTGCGTTGCATTGTTCTGCTCAAGAATGAACTGCGCCAGTTGCCAGGTTGGAGCGCCATTGAAGCCCACCATTTTTTCTTCATCCATGGTGAAACCATAGCGGCCAAGCACCTGCTGCCAGGCTTTTCGATGTGTCGGCTCAGTATCCAGAATTGTGCCGTCCATATCGAAAATCAGGGCGTCATATTGGTCGTACATTGTCACTCCATCGAGCACCACAAAATGAGCCATTACTTTAGCGTAATGCGCTCAGGTTGTCGCCAGGCACGCTTAACCGCAAATGCTTTGAAAGCATTAGTTTTTTTCGTTTTCAGAAAAAGGTCAGAGTGCAATGCCGTGGATAAACGCCGGTAAATTCAGCGATTTTTTTACAAGTTGATTTGATTGCTGCAGGATTCAGAAACTGAGAGTCAAAAACAGAGAGGTATCGAAGAAGAGATGGTGCATCCAGGAGGATTCGAACCTCCGACCGCTCGGTTCGTAGCCGAGTACTCTATCCAGCTGAGCTATGGATGCATTGAGTTACTGCTGAAGAAAATTTTGAGAAGTTTGAAGAGGAATGGTGCATCCAGGAGGATTCGAACCTCCGACCGCTCGGTTCGTAGCCGAGTACTCTATCCAGCTGAGCTATGGATGCATTGAGGTTTTCTTACGATGGACTAACTGAAACAACCTGAGGATGATACGAAGAATGGTGCATCCAGGAGGATTCGAACCTCCGACCGCTCGGTTCGTAGCCGAGTACTCTATCCAGCTGAGCTATGGATGCATCGAGTTAATTCTTGTACAACGCAGGGTGCTAACAACTCACCATGAAAGGAACTGCTCGTTCACTCTTACTTCACCTTTCCGAATGGTGCATCCAGGAGGATTCGAACCTCCGACCGCTCGGTTCGTAGCCGAGTACTCTATCCAGCTGAGCTATGGATGCATCGGAAATGGCGGTGAGGCGGGGATTCGAACCCCGGATGCAGCTTTTGACCGCATACTCCCTTAGCAGGGGAGCGCCTTCAGCCTCTCGGCCACCTCACCTTACGCGTTCTTCCGAACCGTGCTTCTGAACTTGTTTCTGCTCATCGGCACTGCGTGGCGCACATATTACTTTCCCGGACTTATAAGTCAAACATTTATTTCCAGCCTTTTGTTTGATTGCACAAATGACACTCAATTCGGATGCTTTAGCGACAAAAAGAGTGATTTATCAACAAAGAAAGCCTGCTGGAGAACAGAAATGGGCGTTAAAGAGAATTGGTAATAGAGAGCGAAAAGCGGAAGATGTGTGGGGCTGGAGAGGAAAAACCGGTAGCGCCTCGCTCAGGAGCGAGGCGCTGAATCCGTTAGTAACTCGAGGCTTGAGTTTTTTCGGCTTGAATACGCTGATAGATCTCTTCGCGATGTACCGAAACTTCTTTAGGCGCGTTAACCCCAATGCGGACCTGGTTACCTTTTACACCCAGCACCGTTACAGTCACCTCATCGCCAATCATGAGGGTTTCACCAACTCGACGAGTTAGAATAAGCATTCTTTGCTCCTTGAAAGATTAAAAGAGTCGGGCTTGTTCGGTCTCCCGGCCGTATCCATCATATAACGCTGAACAATGCCTATGACAAATACACCATTGTGCTTCGCCATGCCAATACATTCTGCTGATAGTTAGTTTAGCCGAAATACACTACATCAACCGGACTTTGTCATTACCTGGTGTGCACCGCGTTAAAAAAGCGCCAGAAAACGGGCTTCTGGCGCTTATCACAATGCGAAATTTATACGTTACAGTCGGTTACTGACCCATTCCTGCACGCCTGCCAGCGCACCCGCTAGCGCCTGCGGATTTGTACCGCCGGCCTGAGCCATATCTGGGCGACCACCGCCTTTACCACCAACCTGAGAGGCCAGTTCGCCAATCAGCTCGCCGGCTTTTACACGGTCAGTAAGATCTTTGGTCACGCCAGCAATCAGTGAAACTTTGCCATCATCAACCGTTGCCAGCACGATAATGGCAGACGTTAACTGGTTCTTCAGATCGTCAACCATGGTACGCAACATTTTCGGCTCAACGTTGCTCAGTTCACTGACCAGCAACTTCGTGCCTTTAACGTCAATCGCCTTACTGCTCAGTGACGCGCTTTCCTGCGCAGCTTGCTGATCGCGCAGTTGCTGCAACTCTTTTTCCAGCGCGCGGACGTGATCAACCAAGCCGCGCACTTTCTCATTCAGGTTACTGCTATTGGCTTTCACCAATTGCGCCACATCCAGCAACTGTTGGCTTTGCGCATTCACTTGTGCCAACGCACCTTCGCCGGTTACGGCTTCAATGCGGCGTACACCTGCAGCAGTGCCCGATTCAGACTGAATGCGGAACAGGCCAATATCACCGGTACGCAGCGCGTGAATACCACCACAGAGTTCGGTAGAGAAATCGCCCATGGTCAGCACACGTACGCGCTGATCGTATTTCTCACCAAACAGCGCCATTGCGCCCTTCTGTTTTGCATCATCGAGATCCATGATTTCGGTCTCAACGACAAGGTTGCGGCGAATCTGCGCGTTAACAATATCCTCGACCTGACGGATTTCCTGCGGTTTCATGGCTTCAAAATGAGAGAAATCGAAACGCAGATATTTATCGTTAACCAGCGAGCCTTTCTGTCCTACGTGATCACCCAACACCTGACGCAGTGCTGCATGCAGTAAGTGCGTGGCGGAGTGATTTAAACGGATGCGCGCGCGACGCGTTTCATCAACCTGTGCATGCAAACGGTCACCAACGCGTAACTGACCGCTGCTCAGCTTACCGATATGACCAATCGCTTTACCATACTTCTGCGTATCCTGAACGCTAAATTCAGCATTCTGCCCAGCCAACACGCCGGTATCGCCAACCTGTCCACCTGACTCGCCGTAGAACGGCGTTTCGTCCAGTACGACCACCGCGTCCTGACCCGCGCTGATCTGCTCAACTTGCTGACCGTCGACGAACAGTGCTTCGACTGTCGCGTTCAGTTCCAGATGGTCATAGCCTTTAAAGTCGGTTGCGGCATCAATGCGAATGACATTGTTATAGTCGGCACCAAAACCGCTGGCTTCACGCGCACGCTGACGCTGCTGCTCCATCGCGGCTTCAAAACCCGCTTCATCAATCTTCAGATTGCGCTCACGGCACACGTCAGCGGTCAAATCCGCCGGGAAACCGAAGGTATCGTACAGACGGAACACCGTTTCGCCATCAAGCGTATCGCCCTGCAGTTTGGCCAGTTCTTCATCCAGCAGTGCAAGTCCACGCTCCAGCGTTTTAGCAAATTGCTCTTCTTCGTTCTTCAGCGCGTTTTCAACATGTTTCTGCTGACGTTTCAGGTCTTCGCCTGCAGCTCCCATCACTTCAATCAGTGGCGCAACCAGCTTGTAGAAGAAGGCTTCTTTCGCACCCAGCATATTGCCGTGACGTACCGCGCGACGAATAATGCGACGCAACACATAGCCGCGGTTTTCATTCGATGGGATTACGCCATCGGCGATCAGGAAGGCACAAGAGCGAATATGGTCAGCGACAACGCGCAGCGACTTGTTATCCAGATCGGTTGCGCCAGTTACCTGCGCAACTGATTTGATCAGTTTGGCAAACAGATCGATTTCATAGTTGGAGTTAACGTGCTGCAACACGGCAGCAATACGCTCCAGACCCATGCCGGTATCCACTGACGGTTTAGGCAGCGGCTCCATGGTGCCGTCGGCCTGACGGTTGAACTGCATGAAGACGATGTTCCAGATCTCGATGTAACGATCGCCATCTTCTTCCGGGCTGCCCGGTGGACCGCCCCAGATATGATCGCCGTGATCGAAGAAAATTTCGGTACATGGACCGCAAGGTCCGGTGTCGCCCATCTGCCAGAAGTTATCTGATGCGAAAGCGCTACCTTTATTGTCACCGATACGGATAATGCGCTCGCGCGGCACACCAATATCGTTAGCCCAGATTTCGAAGGCTTCATCGTCTGTTTCATAGACGGTCACCCACAGGCGCTCTTTAGGCAGCTTGAACCACTGCTCACCCGTCAGCAGTTCCCATGCATAAGCGATCGCTTCTTTCTTGAAGTAATCACCAAAGCTGAAGTTGCCCAACATTTCAAAGAAGGTGTGGTGACGTGCCGTGTAGCCCACGTTTTCGAGGTCGTTATGCTTGCCGCCGGCACGCACACAGCGCTGCGACGTCGTTGCCCGCGCATAGTCGCGCTTATCCTGCCCGAGGAAAACGTCTTTAAACTGGACCATCCCGGCATTGGTAAACAGCAAAGTCGGGTCGTTGTTCGGTACGAGGGAGCTGCTGGCTACAACCTGATGTCCCTTGCTATGAAAAAAGTCGAGAAACGCTTGACGGATCTCAGCAGTGCTCTTGCTCATAAAATTCCTGGAATCACGCTAACGAACGTTCCCTTTCGCTGGCAAACCCTATCCATCCGGCCTGCCGCTGACTGAGGAACAAAAAGTGGGAATAAGATAAATTTTCTTCAGTGGGAAGTAAAATCACATCGCCTTTCAGTCGTCACTATTTCTGAAAACAGCCTGAATATCTTCCATCATAAAGCCTTTCGACATTAAAAAACGCTGTACCTTGCTTTTCTCAGTCCAGGTTTGCGGTAAGGGTTCGCCAAATTTGCGTTTGGCAAGATCGGCTGCGCACTGGCTCCAGTCTACTTCGGTATCGAATAGCGCCTGATTGATCTCCTCACGGCCAATGCCCTTTTGCTGCAATTCCATACGCACGCGTTGTGGACCATATCCTTTACGCGCACGGCTTTGAATAAAGCGTTCGGTAAAGCGCTCATCGTTGAGCCAACCGCTCTCCTGACACCAGTCGAGCACTTTTTCCAGTAACTCGTCGGGAATGGGCGTGTTTTCCTGCTGCTGCAGATAAGCCGCACGTTGGGAAGAGAGCTGCAATTTACGCTTTAGCTCTTCACGACTGTGGTCGCGCTGCGAAAGGATGCGCATAGCGCGGTCGAGTAAACGGGAATATGTTGGCACAGGTGCCGCAGATGATGACGATGACATAGGATCAACCTTGTTCTAACAGTCGTGCAGGGTCGCAGAGTAAAGCAAGAAGGCAGAGAGGAAAAGCGCTGGCGGGGAAAAGCAAAACGGGAGCATTTCTGCTCCCGTTAATATTTTAGAAATCTTCGTTGGTTTCGCTGGCTTCTTCGCGATCATCCGCGGAGATTTTCGCGGTGTCTGCGGCGGCGACATCACCACTTAGCAGTAAGTCACGCAGCTTCTTGTCGATTTCATTCGCAATCGCCGGGTTCTCTTTAAGGAAGTTGGTGGAGTTAGCTTTACCCTGACCAATCTTCTCACCGTTGTAGCTGTACCACGCGCCGGCTTTCTCAACCAGTTTGTGCTTCACGCCAAGATCCACCAGCTCGCCAAAGGTGTTGATACCTTCTCCGTACATGATTTGGAATTCAGCCTGCTTAAACGGTGCCGCAACTTTGTTCTTCACGACTTTCACGCGGGTTTCGCTACCTACCACTTCGTCGCCCTCTTTAATCGCACCGATACGGCGGATATCCAGACGAACAGAAGCGTAGAATTTCAGTGCGTTACCGCCTGTTGTGGTTTCCGGGTTACCGAACATCACACCAATCTTCATACGAATCTGGTTGATGAAGATCAGCAGCGTGTTGGACTGCTTCAGGTTACCCGCCAGCTTACGCATTGCCTGGCTCATCATACGAGCGGCCAGACCCATGTGCGAATCGCCAATCTCGCCTTCGATTTCCGCTTTCGGCGTCAGCGCCGCCACGGAGTCGACGATGATGACGTCAACTGCGCCTGAACGCGCCAGCGCATCACAAATCTCCAGCGCTTGCTCACCGGTATCCGGCTGTGAACACAGCAGGTTATCGATATCAACGCCCAGTTTTTTCGCGTACACCGGATCCAGTGCGTGCTCAGCATCGATAAAGGCACAGGTTTTACCTTTACGCTGTGCAGAAGCAATAACCTGCAGCGTCAGCGTGGTTTTACCCGAAGATTCTGGTCCGTAAATCTCAACGATACGGCCCATCGGCAAGCCACCCGCGCCCAGCGCGATATCCAGTGACAGTGAGCCGGTAGAGATGGTTTCGACATCCATTGAGCGGTCTTCACCCAAGCGCATGATGGAGCCTTTACCAAATTGCTTCTCAATCTGGCCCAGTGCGGCAGCTAAAGCCTTCTGTTTGTTCTCGTCGATCGCCATTTCCACTCCTAATCATGCTGGGTGAGTCGACATCAAGTATGTCGCTCGTTCTGTTGCCGCTAATTATACTGTATAGTCATACAGTATCAAGTTTTAATTTATCAGAAATTCATCAAGCAGCGTTTGCAGCGCCCAAGCCACTGACTGACGGCGTACCGCATCACGGTCGCCAGCAAAGATCTGGCGCTGCGCTAGTACGCGCCCCTCTGGACCCACAATCGCAAACCACACGGTGCCCACCGGTTTATCGGGCGTGCCACCTTCAGGACCGGCAATACCGCTTACGGCGATGGCGTATTCTGCCGCTGCCGCTTTAGCCGCACCGGTAGCCATCTCACGCACCGTCTGTTCACTTACGGCGCCATGCTGCTGCAACGTTGTGTCCTGTACGCCGACCATCTGCTGCTTAGCTTCATTGCTGTAAGTAACGAAACCGCGCTCAAACCAGGCAGAGCTACCGCTGATATCAGTAAATACTTTCGCAATCCAGCCGCCGGTGCAGGATTCTGCAGCGGTCACCGTGGCCTGACGTCTCTTCAGCTGTTCGCCAATACGGTGACTTAGCTGCTGTAACTGTTCATCGTTCATCGCCTTCTCCCGTTGTGGCGCTTCACGTTAGCAGTATATGGTGCGCTGAAAAGCCCTTTTCAACCTTCAGCCATCATTTCTGCGCAGTGGCTTCCAGATACCTTAGCCAGTTTTCACTGCAACCATAAACAGACGCGGGAAGGCTAACAAAACCTGGCCGTTACTGCGTGCGGGGTAAGCCGGAATGAGGGCCTGATGATAATCATGAAGAAATGCTGCCTGCTGCGTTTCATCCAGCCCCGCGAGGAAAGGACGCAGCCCGGTGGCACGCAACCAGGTAATGATGCCCTGCGCATCTGCCATCGGGTGATAATAAGTAGTGCGCCAGACATCAACCTGGCAACCCGCATCGGTCAGCAGATCGTAATAGCGATCGGTGGTTAGCAGGCGTTTGCGATCCGCCGCTTGTGGCGAAATCAGCGCCTGCCATTTTTCATTCGCCGCCACTTCGCGCATCAAACGGTGCGATGGTTCTTCAAGATTATCGGGCATCTGAATCGCTAGCGCGCCACCGATGGCCAATTGATCAACCAGATGCGGCAGCAAGGTGTGATGCTCGGTCAACCACTGCAGCGAGGCGTTGGCATAGATAACCTGCTGCGGCTGTTCAGCCTGCCAGCGACGAATATCGGCCTGCAGGAAATGGCAGTTGGGGAGACGTTCGCGCGCCTGCTCTAACATTGCCGCAGAACTGTCAATGCCGGTTATCTGCGCCTCAGGCCAGGCTTGTGCCAGTAGCTCGGTGCTGTTGCCAGGTCCGCAACCAAGATCGGTGGCAAAGCGCACATCATCGAGCGGAATGCGATCCAATAGCTCGCGCGCCGGGCGGGTTCGCTCTGATTCGAATTGGCGATACAGTTGTGGATTCCAGTCTTGCATGGCAGTGCTCCTGTCTTGGCTGAGGGGTTAAACACTACCTGCTTTTCATGCTTTCATAGAAAGAGAAAAGTGCGATATCTCACCTTTTTGCCCTCGTTAGCTGGTTAGCCTGCGCAGATAGCATTAAGTTAAAACGACGTTTCATTTTCCAAGCAAGGAGCTTGATATGTCTGCACAACCCGCATTGCCCGGCGTATGGTGTCCGTCAGTAACGCCCTTTGATAGCAACAATAATCTGGATATTGATGCGCTTGGCCGCCATTTTTCTCGCCTGAGCCAATCAGGCATTGATACCTTGCTGCTGATGGGCAGTATTGGCGAATTTGCCTCGCTCTCGCAGCAGGAGCGCCTGTTACTGATCCGCGAGGCGCGTCAACTCTCGCCCCTGACCATGGTGGCAAATGTCTCCAGCACCTGTATTGCGGACATGCTGCAACTGGCAGATGCGGCCTGGCAGAACGGATTTGATGCTGTAATGGTGCTGCCTCCTTACTATTACGGGCAGACACATAAACAGCTGCTGCGCTATTTCAAAGCGCTGGATACACAGCTGGGCGGCAAGTGGTTCGCCTACAATTTCCCCGCACGCACCGGCTGTGATTTAACGCCTGCGTTGGTCGCAGAACTGGCGGCAGAGCTGCCCAACTTTATTGGCATCAAAGACACCATGGATTGCTTGTCGCACAACCGCGCAATGATTGAAGAAACGAAGCAGGTGCGCAGCGATTTCACCGTGCTTTCCGGCTATGACGAATATCTGTTGCCCAATCTACTGGCTGGCGGTTCAGGTGTGATTTCCGGCTTGAACAATATTGTGCCGGAGCTATTTGCCCGTGCGATGCAGGCCTGGCGGGCGGGCGATGTAGCGCAGCTCAGTGAGATTCAACAACGTATTGGTAAACTGATGGCGATTTACACTATCGGCGATGATTTTGTTACCACCATAAAAACGGCTGTTGCACGTCGATTTGATTCAATGCGCAGCAACTCGCGCAATTATGGTGGCGAGCTAACAGCGGAACAGTGCGAGGAAGTGGATCGTTTACTGAGTTGAAACAAACAGGACGGCGCAAAGCCGTCCCATAATTAGTTCTTTTTGACGAACTCAGATTTGAGTTTCATCTGGCCAAAACCATCAATTTTGCAATCAATGTTGTGATCGCCTTCGACCAGGCGAATGCTTTTGACTTTGGTACCAATTTTCAACGTCGAAGAGCTGCCTTTAACCTTAAGATCTTTAACGACAGTGACGCTGTCGCCATCGGCTAACAGGTTGCCGTTGGCATCGCGTACCACCAAACCGTCCGATGCATCATCGGCGTTTGCCGTCCAGATATGGCCGCAAGATGGGCAATTCAGGTTCTCGCCATCTTGCCAGGTGTAATCGGCGTGGCAGACAGGACAGGCAGGTAAGGTACTCATAAGCGCTCCTCAGAAGTCGGATGCGGTGAAGATGGCACCGCAAATGGGGGGCCATCTTATACCCTCACACTTTATATGGACAGCATTAAAACAGGCTGCCCTGACGTGCTTTAGCCACGGCTTCACCCAACTGCCACACCGCCATTGCATAGTGGGTGCTATGGTTATAGCGCGTAATGGCATAGAAGTTGGGCAGACCATACCAATATTGATAGCTGGTGCCGAGATCCAAACGCAGCAAACTGACCTGAGTATTACCGTCCAGCGATCCCTGCGGCGTTAAACCACTCGCAGCTAAGGTGCTGACTGGGTACTTGGTTTTAAAGCCATTCTCCAATGCCGGAGCCTGCCCGCTGGCCGGCACCGCAACGTTCTCGCCCGCACGCCAGCCATGTTCTTTGAAGTAGTTGGCTACGCTACCAATCGCATCAACCGGATCCCAAAGGTTGATATGACCATCGCCATTAAAATCGACTGCGTATTGCTTATAAGAGGATGGCATGAACTGTCCATAACCCATCGCACCGGCAAAGGAGCCGCGCAGATCCAGCGGATCGTCTTGCTCTGTTCGCGCCATCAGCAGGAAGGTCTCCAGCTCACCGCTGAAGTAAGCTGCACGACGCGGATAGCTAAATGACAAGGTTGCCAGCGCATCCAGCAAGCGCGTTTTGCCCATTACCCTGCCCCAGCGCGTCTCAACGCCGATAATGCCAACAATGATTTCCGGCGGCACGCCGTAAACCTGCTGCGCACGCTGTAGCGCATCCTGATACTGATTCCAGAATGCCACGCCGTTCTGCACGTTATCCGGCGTAATAAACTTGTTGCGATAGCGAATCCACGCGCCATTCGGTCCGGTTGGCGGCGTATAGCTCGGGGCTTGCTGATCCATCAAACGCAGCACGTAATCCAGACGCTTCGCCTGGCCGATAACCGCATGCAATTGCTCACGGTTAAAACCGTGTTTTGCCACCATTTGATCAATGAACTGTTCAGCTGCGGGGTTACCCGCAAAATCGCCAAACATCGGTTGAACCGCGTGCGAAGGTTCCAGCAAAAAACCGCCTTTCGGTGCAGGCACAACGGCGGGCTGCTGATGGGATGCAGGCTTACTGCTGCAGGCAGCAAGCAGAGTAATAAGCGGAAGAAGAGCAACCTTAAAACGCATTGGATATCCATAAGCCAGGTGAAACCGGAAGCACTCATGGTAATCGTTCATCGGGGTGACATACAGAGCAATATCTTAAAATTTAGCCGTTTCCCGCCCGTTTCAGCCGGTTGCAACGCGAATTTGCGAAACCGCTCCACACTTTACCTTTTTCATTAAATTTTGCTTTTTACCGTTTGCGGCAATTTGTTATGGTCGGCAGCCATAAAGCCCTGCTGGCGGATGAAGGTTACGCGGCAAAAATGGTAATATCCCGCTTTCGTTATCCGCCCAAGTGATAACGACACTTCCGGGCTGCATTGACCCAGCCTCAGGTAATTAAAAGAATGAATGTTGAGTGAGAATGAGATGAAAGGAGCAGAGCAAATGGACTTTAGTGGCCATACGCCGATGATGCAGCAATACCTGCGCCTGAAGGCCGATCATCCTGACATCCTGCTGTTTTATCGCATGGGCGATTTTTACGAGCTGTTTTACGATGACGCGAAACGCGCCTCGCAACTGCTGGAAATCTCTCTGACCAAACGCGGCGCCTCTGCTGGGGAACCGATTCCGATGGCGGGCGTGCCTTACCATGCGGTTGAAGGCTATCTGGCGAAACTGGTCCAGCTCGGCGAATCGGTGGCGATCTGTGAGCAGATTGGCGACCCAGCCTTGAGCAAAGGCCCGGTTGAGCGAAAAGTGGTGCGTATCGTTACACCCGGCACCATCAGCGATGAAGCGTTGCTGCAAGAGCGCCAGGATAACCTGCTCGCCGCCATCTTCCAGAGCCAGCGCGGTTTTGGTTATGCAACGCTGGACATCAGTTCTGGCCGCTTCCGCCTGAGTGAACCCGGCGATCTGGAGACGATGGCAGCAGAACTGCAGCGCACCAATCCGGCTGAACTGCTCTATCCCGAAGATTTCCAGGCAATGACGTTGATCGATCAACGCCGTGGCCTGCGTCGCCGCCCGCTGTGGGAATATGAAATCGATACGGCGCGCCAGCAGCTCAATCTGCAATTTGGCACCCGCGACTTAAGTGGTTTTGGCGTTGAGCAGGCGCATCTGGCGCTACGCGCTGCAGGATGTCTGCTGCAATATGTTAAAGACACGCAACGCACGTCGTTACCGCATATTCGCTCGCTGAGCATGGAGCGTCAGCAGGATAGCGTGATCATGGATGCTGCTACGCGCCGCAACCTGGAAATAACGCAAAACCTGGCCGGCGGCATCGAGAACACACTGGCGGCGATACTGGATAAAACCGTCACGCCGATGGGCAGCCGTATGCTGAAACGCTGGCTGCATATGCCGCTGCGCGATGTCACTACCATTGCCCGGCGTCAGGAGTCTATCGCAGAACTGCAATCACTTAGTCAGGAGCTGCAGCCGGTGCTGCGCCAGGTGGGCGATCTGGAGCGTATTCTGGCGCGACTGGCACTGCGCACCGCGCGCCCACGCGATTTGGCACGTATGCGCCATGCCTTCCAGCAGTTGCCCGAGTTAAACCAACAACTCGAGGGCGTTGAGGCCACGCAGTTAATTAATCTGCGCTCTCAGATGGGCGAATTTACCGAACTGCGTGAGTTGCTGGAACAGGCGATCATTGAATCGCCGCCAGTGCTGGTGCGCGACGGTGGCGTGATCGCTTCGGGATACAACGCTGAACTCGACGAGTGGCGTGCGCTAGCCGATGGTGCCACCGATTATCTTGATCGTCTGGAAATCCGAGAGCGCGAGAAACTCGGGCTGGATACGCTGAAAGTCGGCTTTAACGCGATTCACGGCTACTACATTCAGGTCAGCCGTGGTCAAAGCCATCTGGTGCCGATTCATTACGTTCGCCGCCAGACGCTGAAGAATGCTGAACGCTATATCATTCCTGAACTAAAAGAGTATGAAGATAAGGTCCTGACGTCGAAGGGCAAAGCGCTGGCGCTGGAGAAAGGTCTCTACGATGAGCTGTTTGATCGCTTGCTACCACATCTTGAAGCCCTGCAAATCAGTGCGGCTGCACTCTCTGAGCTGGACGTGCTAGCGAACCTGGCCGAACGTGCATGGACGCTGAATTATTGCCGCCCGGTGCTGCAAGAAAAAGCCGGCATCCGTATTACTGCAGGCCGCCATCCGGTGGTCGAGCAGGTATTGAAAGAGCCGTTTATCGCGAATCCGCTGTCACTCTCACCGCAGCGTCGCATGCTGATCATTACCGGCCCCAATATGGGCGGTAAAAGTACCTACATGCGCCAGACAGCGTTGATCGCGCTGATGGCGTGGATAGGCAGCTATGTGCCAGCAGAAGAGACCGTCATCGGCCCTATCGATCGCATCTTCACGCGCGTCGGGGCTGCTGATGATCTGGCTTCCGGACGCTCAACCTTTATGGTGGAGATGACGGAAACCGCCAACATTCTGCATAACGCTACCGAAAACAGTCTGGTACTGATGGATGAAATCGGGCGCGGCACCTCGACTTATGATGGTTTGTCGCTGGCATGGGCCTGCGCTGAAAGTTTGGCGAATCGCATTAAGGCCATGACGCTGTTTGCCACCCACTATTTCGAGCTGACCACGCTGCCGGAAAAAATGGAAGGTGTCGTGAATGTGCATCTGGATGCGGTCGAACACGGAGACACCATCGCCTTTATGCACAGCGTGCAGGATGGTGCAGCAAGCAAAAGTTATGGTCTCGCGGTGGCGGCGCTGGCGGGCGTGCCGAAGGAAGTGATTAAGCGCGCGCGTAACAAGCTGAAGGAGCTGGAAGCGTTATCTGGCAGCTCCGCCGCATCCACAGTGGAAGGTTCGCAAATGCAGTTGCTGGTGGCAGAAACCTCACCGGCGGTTGATGCGCTTGAGGCACTGGACCCAGACAGCTTAACGCCGAAGCAAGCGCTGGAATGGATCTATCGCTTGAAAACGCTGGTGTAGTTATTCGCCCGCCCAGAAGCAACGTTCTGTGCGGGCCATTTTTTTTACAATTCCCTGGTGTTAAGCAATTTTAGCGGGCTCATTCCAGTCAACTCGCCCGGCTTTAAATCACACTATATCCCCCATCGATCACTAAATTCTCGCCATTGACCATTGCCGCTTCATTGCTGCTGAGATACAACACCGTACTCGCGACTTCGTCAGGTGTGGCAAAACGTCGTGATGGGATTTTTGATTTCATCTGCTCCGCTCGCTCCCCATGCCAGTAACGCTTACCTAATTCCGTCTCAACCACCGTTGGTGAAATGGCATTAGCGGTAATACCAAACGGCCCCAACTCCGCTGCCAACACCCGCGTGAAAGACACCATACCTGATTTGCTGGTGCAATATGCCGCGTGCTCATTGAGTGCAATGACGCTGGCCTGTGAGGCGATGTTAATCAGGCGGCCAAAACCGTGTTCTTTCATATATCGAGCACAATGCTGAGCGAGGAAGAATGGCGCGGTCATGTTAATCAACATCGTGGTATTCCAGCTGGCGAGTTGCACTTCGCCCACGGATTCCAGCATGCCAATACCGGCGTTATTGACCAGGATGTCAATGCGGCCAAAATCATGGTGAATCTGCTCAACCAGTTCGCCAAGCGCTTCGACATTAGCCAGATCGAAAACGTAACCTCGCGCAGGGTTGTCCATCTTGCTGGCAACCGTTTTTACCTCTTCTGCGCGATCGATCATCGCCACTTGGGCACCCGCAGCACTTAAACAGCGGGCAATGGCGTAACCAATTCCCGATGCGGCGCCGGTGACGATGGCGACCTTATTTTGCAGTGAAAATGGTGTTGTCATGTTGTGGTCCTTTTCATTGAGGGTATTTATTCGGATTTGCTGGCCGTGGTCTTGGAAGGAGCGTTACGCTCTATTTTTGGTTGGGGATCACGAATAAAGAATGTCATGACGCCGCCAGCAAAATAGAGAACGGAGAAAGTAATAATCACGTGCTTGATTTCAAATGACAGGCCGAACATTAGTGCGGCAACCGCCGGACCAATTAGATTACCGAAACCACCACCCAGATTTTGCACCGAAACCGCAGCGCCTTTATGCTGCGGCGCCAGCATCGGGAAAATCGCCCCCATTGGCACAAAGGAGGTGAGCGTTAAGGCTAATAACAGCGCGCAGACAATGGCTAACGCCAGATTACCTGGGAAAAATGAGGGTAAAAAATAGAAAGCGGCAGTGGTAATCGTGCATCCGAAGAAACCAAACCAGCGCATCTGAAAAATCCAGCCAATACGATCGCCAATAATGCCCCAAAGCACATTGGTTATTGGTTGAACCAGGAAAAATACGCCCCAGATAGTCGCCCACTCTTTAGTAGAAAATCCTAATTCACGGGTGAAATAGATCGGCATAAATACCGGCAGGCCAAATAATGCCACATTACATAAGATGCGTGTTATCAGCGCAAAGAACATACTGCGGTCTTCGAAGATCAAGGTTATTCCGCGCGATATTTCCCGCAATTTTTCTTTGCGACTGACGCCGTTACTATTTAGATTGTGTTCACTCTGAGTTTTAACCGTAAACAATATAATCACACCGCCCACCGCAGCAAACAGCAGTGAAAGCCAAAGCGTATTGATGAACCCAATTTCAGGCACCAGAAGGCCGGAGAGGAAGGAAGCTGTAATGCCATAACCAATGGTAAACATCGACCATATCCAGCCGGTTGCGGAGGCAAGTCGATGCTCAGGCGTGCGCTGCACCACTAATACATAGAATCCATAAAAGAACAGCGGATAAGCGAAGCCGCGCAACGTATAACTCACCAACATCAAGGTAAAGTTATTTTCACTTACGCCAAAATAAACAAATACGGCATGTAACACCATCCACCAAATAGCGCCGGTGAGCATAATTTTCTTCGGACCATAAATTTCACTCACGGCACCGGAAAGCCAACTTGAAACTGCTGCCGTTAACGCATAAACGGTGAAAACTAATGAAACTTGTTTTTCTCCATAGCCGAGATCGTAGAGATATCGGGAGAGATGAGCCAGTTCGATGCCATCGCCGGTCATGAAGATGGCCATCGCAATATATCCCCATAGCAGAGATATTGGCATCCCAAAAACCACTCTGGAGTATTGTGACTTTGTACTGCTGCTTTGCACACGCATTGTTCTTCTCACTCCCTTTTAGTTATTCATTGCTTGAATATCCTGGTGATACAGCGAGCAAGAAAATGGCATAGCACCGTTTTAAAAACTTTTATCAGAGTGACACGGAGAAAGGAAATAAGGCAAAATTGCAAAGAAAGTCGTGCACAACATTACAAATTGCTAAATGAGAGCAAGATAAATAGAGCATTTATTAGATGTTTAATTAACATCTAATGGATTTAATTTACGGTTATCTATTTAGGTGACGGTTTAAGTGATAGCGTTAAAAGATTTTACTTTGATGAATTAACAAGTGCTGCCTGTATATTTTAACCAATAAAAAAGCGGTGGTTTTCACCACCGCTTCTTGTATTAACCACGTATTCTGTTATTCACGAAACAGTGCTTCGATGTTCAAACCTTGCGTCTGCAGAATCTCACGCAGACGACGCAGTCCTTCCACCTGAATCTGACGTACGCGTTCACGGGTCAAACCGATTTCACGACCGACATCTTCAAGCGTTGCCGCTTCGTAGCCTAACAGGCCGAAACGACGCGCCAGCACTTCACGCTGCTTGGCATTCAGTTCAAACAACCACTTAACGATGCTCTGTTTCATATCATCGTCTTGCGTGGTGTCTTCCGGACCGTTGTCTTTCTCATCGGCCAGGATATCCAGCAGCGCTTTTTCGGAATCGCCACCCAAAGGTGTATCGACCGAGGTAATGCGCTCATTGAGACGCAGCATACGGCTCACGTCATCAACAGGCTTGTCTAGCTGCTCGGCAATCTCTTCAGCACTTGGCTCATGATCAAGCTTGTGCGAAAGTTCACGCGCGGTACGCAGGTAAACATTTAACTCTTTAACGATGTGGATTGGCAGACGGATGGTACGGGTTTGATTCATAATCGCCCGTTCAATTGTCTGACGAATCCACCACGTGGCGTAAGTTGAGAAACGGAACCCACGTTCTGGGTCAAACTTCTCTACGGCGCGAATCAAGCCGAGATTACCCTCTTCAATCAGATCCAGCAGCGCCAGACCACGATTGCTATAACGACGGGCAATCTTTACTACCAAGCGTAAGTTACTTTCAATCATGCGGCGGCGAGATGGAATGTCACCCCGCAGTGCACGGCGCGCAAAGAAGACTTCTTCTTCTGCCGTCAGCAGCGGTGAATAACCAATCTCTCCGAGGTAAAGCTGCGTCGCATCCAAAACGCGTTGCGTCGCACCCTGTGACAACAGCTCTTCTTCCGCTACGTCGTTGTTATCACCAGGTTCGTTCTCAACGAGAGCCTTCTCATCAAAAACCTCAGCTCCGTTGTTTTCCTCGAATTCCGCATCTTCATGTAAATCGTTAACTTTCAGCGTATTCTGGTTCATTAGCGGCTCCTACCCGTGATCCAAGGGCAGAACCAAGGTTCTGCCGGATTATCGCTGCGGTAAATAACGCAACGGGTTTACGGATTTCCCCTTGTAACGAATTTCAAAGTGCAATCGTACTGAACTGGTACCGGTGCTACCCATGGTAGCGATTTTTTGCCCCGCCTTAACTTCCTGTTGTTCCCGGACCAGCATAGAGTCGTTATGGGCGTAGGCGCTCAGGTAGTCATCATTGTGTTTGATGATGATTAAATTACCGTACCCACGGAGCGCGTTGCCTGCGTACACCACTCTTCCCGAAGCTGTGGCGACAACAGGTTGTCCACGCGAACCGGCGATATCGACCCCTTTGTTTCCGCCTTCCGCAGCGGAGAAGTTATCGATGATCTTCCCATCAGTCGGCCAACGCCAGCTTCCCACTGGAGTTGTGCTATTAGTCGTGCTGCTGACTGTAGGTGGTGCGACAACCGGAGCTGTGGTCGTTGCCACATTATTTGCTCCTTTCGACGGCAGCAATTTGCTACCCGACGAATTACCCGAATCATCAGAATACGTAATAACAGGTTGCTGTGCAACAGGGGTGGATTTAATTTGCGTCTGGCTCAGTGTAACTGGCACGCCGCCCTGGGTTGCATCGGCGGCAGTAATCGCGTTTCCACCGGTAATGGTCTGGCCGTTACCATTACCAACCTGCAGCGTTTGCCCAGCGTTCAAGCCATACGGGGCTGCAATATTGTTACGCTGTGCCAGATCGCGGAAATCGTTTCCGGTAATCCAGGCAATGTAGAACAGGGTATCGCCACGTTTTACGGTATAGGTTTCACCACCGTAGCTACCTTTAGGAATATTCCCATAATTGCGATTGTACACAATGCGACCATTTTCCGTGGCTACATTGTTATTGTCACTTACCATTCCACCTGACGGTTGTGCCGATGGTGTGCCGCCGCTTAACATTCCGCCACGTGGCATCGCGGGCACAGCGCTGTTTTGCGAAGAGATCATGCCGCCGCCTGAGGCTGAAGCCATACCGCTATCGCCACTATTACCACCAATCTGGCTAATGGGTGCCTGTGTATTATCGCCAGAACTACAGCCCGCCAGCCAAAAACCTACCAAAGAAAGTGCCGCCAAACGGCGTAATTGAAATGCTGTGCTTCCCATGCTCACTGATCCCCCGTGATGGCAACCCTGAATATAAATGTGTAACGGCGTTAACCGCATTATCCACTGCGCGTAACGTTAAAAACGGTTTTTAGCATTGATAAACAAGGATAGTAACAATATCAACTGTGCCGTGCCATGTAACAGTTGTGAAGAATTGCGTAATGCTGTCCTAGGCCAGATCGCCCTGAACCAACGGCACAAAGCGCACGGGTTCGATGATTTCTTCAATCAATTCATCGCCCTGACGACGCAAACGCTTCAATACCTGCTGATCCTCGCCAACCGGCAGCACCATTTTGCCGCCGTCACCTAATTGCGCTATCAGCAAAGTCGGAATTTCAGGCGGTGCGGCGGTCACGATAATGGCATCAAACGGACCACGCGTCGCCCAGCCCTGCCAGCCATCGCCATGCCGGGTAGAGATATTATGCAGATCGAGTTGCTTGAGGCGACGCTTAGCCTGCCACTGCAAGCCCTTGATGCGTTCGACGGAATAAACATGATTAACCAGATGCGCCAGAATCGCGGTCTGATAGCCAGAACCGGTGCCGATTTCCAGCACGCGCGATTCCGGCGTGAGCTCTAACAAGGCGGTCATGCGCGCCACCATGTAAGGCTGAGAAATGGTCTGGCCGTTGCCAATCGGCAGCGCAACGTTTTCCCACGCTTTATGCTCAAACGCCTCATCGATAAAACGCTCACGAGGCACATCGGCAATGGCTTTCAGCAGGTGTTCATCATGAATGCCCTGCGCGCGCAGCTGCTCCAAAAGCGTTTCGATGCGGCGATTCACCATGCGAGTTTTACCTCTGCCTGGGTCAGCCAGTCACTTAATACTTCTTGTGCAGCATGCGCGGTCAAATCCACATGCAGCGCGGTCAACGAAACGTAGCCCGCATCCACCGCAGCGAAATCGGTATCCGGGCCTGCATCCAGCTTTTGCCCCGGCGGGCCAATCCAGTAAAGCGGCTGGCCGCGCGGGTCTTCGGTGCAGATAACCTGATCGGCGGGATGGCGGCTGCCGCAGCGGGTCACGCGGAAACCTTTGATCTCCGCTAACGGCAAATCAGGCACGTTGATATTAAGAATACGGCCGGTACGCAGCGGAGCGCGCGACAGCGCACGTAACAGCGTACAAGTGATGGATGCGGCGGTGTCGTAATGCTGATGTCCATTGAGTGAAACAGCGAGCGCAGGCAAGCCAAGATGGCGCCCTTCCATTGCCGCAGCGACGGTACCGGAGTAAATCACATCGTCGCCAAGGTTTGGACCGGCGTTGATGCCGGACACGACGATATCGGGACGCGGCTGCATCAGCTTGTTCACGCCGAGGAACACGCAGTCGGTCGGCGTGCCCATCTGCAGCGCGATATCGCCGTTTTCATGTGTAAAGGTACGCAGCGGCGTCTCCAGCGTGAGCGAGTTAGATGCGCCGCTACGATTGCGATCGGGCGCGACAACCTGCACCTCGGCAAACTCACGTAAAGCACGCGCCAGCGTCTGAATACCTGGCGCATGAATTCCATCATCGTTACTCAGCAATATCCGCATCGTTACCTTCTTGTTGGAGAAGCTCACGCACCACGCTGGTGGCAAAACTGCCCGCGGGCAGCCAGAACTGCATCTCCAGCGTCACATCGTCCCACCATTCCCAGCGCAGATCCTTTGGCACCACCAGCATTGCACGACGCGCGGCATCAACCCGCTCGCGCTCAAGCAGTGTAATCAATTCTTCTGCGCCTGCCAGGCTTTGCTGCTCAAAAAGCAGCGCGTCGCCTTGCGGACCCGCATCACCGCGACCCGGCAGCGGCGCAGTGATGCGCAGTTGATGATTATCGATGCGCTGCTGCACGTCAGGCAACTCTTCCGCCTGCGCCACGAACCAGCTGCCGCGACCGGCCAGCTGTACCGCATCGCCCACCTGCACCACATCCAGTGCGCCATCACGCTGCAAACGCGCGCTGGTCACCTGATTAAACAGATGACTGCGGGTCGCTGACAACAGCAAACCTTTCATATTGCGATCGCGCGGACGGAATGTCTCTTGCGCCCACTGTTTCGCCTGCGTTAGGTTGTTGCCGCCACGACCAAAGCGCTGCTCACCAAAGTAGTTCGGCACGCCGCGCTGTTGAATCTGCTGTAAACGTGCGTCGACTTCACGGCGATCGGAGATCTGACGCACCACTAAGCGGAACGCATTGCCCGCCAGCGCGCCGGTACGCAGTTTGCGCTTGTGGCGAATTACCTGCAGGATTTCAACGCCTTCCAGCTGGAATCCGGCCAGATTCGGCATGCCATTGCCCGGTACGCGGAAACAGAGTGTTTGCTCGGTGACGGCATGACGATCTTTCATGCCGGCATAGCTAAGGTCACGCACCGGCACGCCGAGAAATTTGGCGATGGCTTCAGCGACAAAGCGCGTATTGCAGCCAATTTTACGGATGCGCACCAACAGCTGTTCACCTTCGCCATCATAGGGATAGCCAAGATCTTCAATCACCACGAAATCTTCGGGATTGGCTTTGATGACGCCGGTGGCAGTCGGCACGCCGTGCAGGTAATGCAGTTCACTCATGCCTGATCGGCCTTTATCAGCAGCGCAACCGCTTCACAGGCAATGCCTTCGCCACGCCCGGTAAAGCCCAGCTTTTCGGTGGTGGTGGCTTTGACGTTGACGTCATCCATATGGCAACCGAGATCTTCGGCGATATTGACGCGCATCTGCGGCACATGCGGCAACATTTTCGGTGCCTGCGCAATGATGGTCACATCGACGTTACCGATGCGATAGCCTTTCAGCTGAATCCGACGCCAGGCTTCGCGCAGTAAACCGCGGCTGTCAGCGCCTTTAAACGCCGGATCGGTATCCGGGAACAACTTGCCGATATCGCCCATCGCCACCGCGCCGAGCAAGGCATCCGTCAACGCATGCAGCGCCACATCACCATCAGAATGGGCAATAAAACCGTGTTCGAAGGGAATACGCACCCCGCCAATCACTAACGGACCTTCGCCGCCAAAAGCGTGAACGTCAAAACCGTGACCGATACGCATCATGCGCTCTCCTGTAACTGAATCTGGGTAAGATAGAAGGCCGCCAGCGCCAGATCTTCTGGCCGCGTCACCTTAATATTGTCGCTGCGTCCACTCACCAATTCCGGGTGATAACCGCAATACTCCAGCGCCGACGCTTCATCGGTAATGGTAGCGCCTTCATGGAGTGCGCGCGTCAGGCAAGCGGTGAGCAGTTGATGCGGGAAAAATTGCGGCGTTAACGCGTGCCATAAATCCTCGCGTTCAACGGTGTGGGCGATGGCGGTTTTATCCGGTTCGGCGCGTTTCATGGTGTCGCGCACCGGCGCCGCCAGAATTCCGCCAACCTTGCTGTACTCACGTACCGCCAGCAGACGTGCTAAATCGTCCGGATGCAGGCAAGGACGCGCGGCGTCATGCACCAGCACCCATTCGCTGTGGTGAATGGCGTTTAAGCCCGCCAGCACTGATTCGGCGCGCGTGTTGCCACCGGTCACGCGGAGAATACGGGAATCCTGCGCCAGCGGTAGTGAATCGAACCAGCCATCGTCATTGCTGACCGGCACAATTACCTGTTTTACCGCAGGATGTGCCAGCAGACGTGCGACGCTGTGTTCAAGGAGGGTGAATTGACCAATGGTCAGATACTGTTTTGGGCAGGCAGCCTGCATTCGGCTGCCCACACCTGCGGCGGGCACCACGGCAATCACATCCGCAAGGATCGGGCGCTTGTTCATGGCTTATCGTTGTTGATTTTGCGCAGCTTGTTGCGCGTTACGTTTGTTCTGGTCTGGCACCAGACGATAGAAAGTCTCACCGGGCTTAATCATGCCCAGTTCATTACGTGCGCGTTCTTCGATCGCTTCAGAGCCGCCATTGAGATCGTCAATTTCGGCGAATAGCTGATCGTTACGCGCTTTAAGCTTGGCGTTATTCGCCTGTTGTGTCGCGACGTCTTCGTTGACGCGCGTATAGTCATGAATACCGTTCTTACCCAGCCACAGGGAATATTGAAGCCATCCCAGCAGCACGAGTAGCAGTAACGTCAGTTTTCCCATCCCCGCCCCCTGAAAAACGGCCCAATCATCCCATAACTTGACGCTGGACTCCACTGCGACGGCGAAAATGCCGCGCACGGGCGTTTAGCCGTGCAAATAATGCCAGAGTAGGAGGCGAGACGGCAGGTAAAGTTTTGTAACCTGCCGATGCGTTTGCACATCAGCTGGGCGTTACCAACCGGAGAGAAATGAGAACAGCAGCCAGAACAAGCACACCACCACAATCGCCGTGGCGATCCCGCTCCAGAATAAGTGAGTGCGGATCATCAGGCTGAGCACGATGCCAATCAATACCGAAACCGGCAGTAGCGCGAGGAAGAATGGCCAGGTGTAGAGGAAGAAGAACAGCGTGTTGGAGCCGTAGAGCATGAACGGAATCGCCAGTGCGCACCAGTACGAGAGAAAGCCAAACACGCCGCCCGGCAGTGATGAGCGAGACTCATCCGGGGTGCGTTCATCTTTACGGGCTAGCATGGGCGTTACGTTCTGCATAGAGATCCTGTTGACGCTAAGCGCGGCAAACCCAAAGGGATTTGCCGCTGTCGGTTCAGGATCTGATGATATCGCGGTGACGCAGCAGGTCTAACAATTGGCCGGCGAGTTTTGTAACCAATTGTTCGCCATCAAGGTGGATTTCCGGGGCGTCTGGCGCCTCGTAAACGCTATCGATACCGGTGAAATTACGCAGCTCACCGGCACGGGCTTTTTTGTATAAACCTTTGGGGTCGCGCGCTTCGCACACGGCCAACGGCGTATCGACAAACACTTCGATGAACTGCCCTTCAGCCAGCAGATCGCGCACCATGTTGCGTTCCGCGCGATGTGGCGAGATAAATGCGGTCAGCACTACTAAACCGGCATCGACCATCAGTTTCGCCACTTCGCCGACGCGACGAATGTTCTCTTTACGATCGTCATCGCTAAAGCCGAGGTCACGGCACAAACCGTGACGCACGTTGTCGCCATCCAGCAGATAGGTGTTCACACCGGCCCGATGCAGCGCCTGCTCCAGCGCGCCGGCCACGGTGGATTTCCCCGAGCCGGAAAGCCCGGTGAACCACAGCACCACGCCTTGATGGCCGTGCTGCTGTTCGCGCTCCTCGCGCGTTACCGGATGATCGTGCCACACCACGTTTTCATCGTGTTGCGCCATTACTTGCCACCCAGCAGATCGCGCGCGTTCCAGTGTGGGAAGTGACGACGCACCAGCGCGTTCAGCTCCAGCTCGAAATCGCTGAACTGACCCGCTTGCGTACGCACATCGGTCAGCGGCTGATTAATCATGCCCGCGCCCACCGTCACGTTGCTCAGACGATCGATAAAGATCATGCCGCCAGTCACCGGATTCTGGCGATACGCGTCCAGCACCATCGGTTCGTCAAAGGTCAGTTCGACCAGGCCAATGCCGTTAAGCGGCAGGCTGTCCACGGTGCGCTTCTCCAGCGAGTTGATCTCCACCTGATGGATCACTTTCTCAACGCGCGCGCGAGTTTTCTTACCGGCGATCTTCACTTCGTAACTTTGCCCGGGCTGCAGCGGCTGTTCCGCCATCCACACCACGTCAACGGTGGCGGATTGCACCGCTTGCAGCTCGGCTTCCGCATCCACCAGCAGATCGCCACGACTGATGTCGATCTCATCTTTCAGCACCAGCGTAATCGCTTCACCGGCACCCGCTTCAGGCAGGTCGCCATCGAAGGTGACGATGCGCGAGATGGTCGATTCCACGCCCGATGGCAGCACTTTCACGCGCTGACCGACGTTGACCACACCCGACGCCAGCGTACCGGCATAACCACGGAAATCGAGGTTAGGACGGTTCACATACTGCACCGGGAAACGCATTGGCTGATGATCCACCACGCGGTTCAATTCAACGGTTTCTAATACGTCGAGCAGCGTTGGGCCGCTGTACCACGGCATGGTGACGCTGGGCGTTGCCACGTTATCGCCTTCCAGCGCCGACATCGGCACAAAGCGAATATCAAGGTCTTCCGGCAGCTGCGCGGCGAAATCGAGGTAATCCTGTTTGATCTGCTCAAAGGTCTCTTGCTTGTACTCCACCAGATCCATCTTGTTGATGGCGACCACCAGATGCTTAATGCCCAGCAGCGTGGAGATAAAGCTGTGACGACGCGTCTGATCCAGCACGCCTTTACGCGCATCGATCAGCAGGATCGCCAAATCGCAGGTCGATGCACCGGTCGCCATGTTGCGGGTGTACTGCTCGTGTCCTGGCGTGTCGGCAATAATAAATTTGCGCTTCTCAGTGGAGAAATAGCGATACGCCACATCAATGGTGATGCCCTGCTCGCGCTCGGCCTGCAAGCCATCAACCAGTAACGCGAGATCCAGCTTCTCACCCTGCGTCCCGTGACGTTTGCTGTCGTTGTGCAGCGAGGAGAGCTGGTCTTCATAAATTTGACGCGTGTCGTGCAGCAGGCGACCAATCAGCGTACTTTTGCCGTCGTCGACGCTACCGCAGGTCAGGAAACGCAGCAGGCTTTTATGTTGTTGCGCGGTCAGCCAGGCTTCTACGCCGCCCTGATCGGCAATCTGTTGTGCAATAACGGTATTCATCTGCGTCTCCTTAGAAATAACCCTGACGTTTCTTCATTTCCATCGAACCGGCCTGGTCGCGGTCAATCACGCGTCCCTGGCGTTCACTGGTGGTGGAGACCAGCATCTCTTCAATAATTTCCGGCAGCGTCTGCGCCTCTGATTCCACCGCGCCGGTCAACGGCCAGCAGCCGAGCGTACGGAAACGCACCATGCGCTGCTTGATCACTTCACCTGGCTGCAGATCGATACGGTCGTCATCGATCATCATCAGCATGCCATCACGCTCCAGCACCGGACGCGGCGCGGCGAGGTAGAGCGGCACGATCTCGATATTCTCGAGGAAGATGTACTGCCAGATATCCAGCTCGGTCCAGTTGGAGAGCGGGAACACGCGGATGCTTTCGCCTTTGTTAATCTGGCCGTTGTAGTTGTGCCACAGCTCAGGACGCTGGTTTTTCGGGTCCCAGCGGTGGAAGCGATCGCGGAAGGAGTAGATACGCTCTTTCGCGCGCGACTTCTCTTCATCACGACGTGCGCCGCCAAATGCCGCATCAAAACCGTATTTGTTCAGCGCCTGCTTCAGGCCTTCGGTTTTCATGATGTCGGTGTGCTTGGCGCTGCCGTGCACAAACGGGTTGATGCCCATCGCCACGCCTTCCGGGTTGCGATGCACCAGCAACTCCGCGCCCATCGCTTTCACGGTGCGATCGCGGAACTCATACATTTCACGGAATTTCCAGCCGGTATCAACATGCAGCAGCGGAAACGGCAGCGTGCCCGGATAGAAGGCTTTACGCGCCAGATGCAGCATTACCGAGGAGTCTTTACCGATGGAGTACATCATCACCGGATTGCTGAACTCGGCCGCCACCTCGCGGATGATATGGATACTCTCTGCCTCCAGCTGGCGCAGATGAGTAAGTCGATTTTGGTCCATAATTTTTCCTCAAGCCAAATTGACAACGGCGGACTCGCGAGCCCCCTGCTGTGCCGAATGTTGGAACCAGGCCAATTGCCCGTGCAAATTTACGACTTCGCCAATCACTAACAGTGCTGGCGTGGGCGCGGCCGCAGCCAGCGCCTCCAGTTGATCCAATGTGCCGGTCAGCACCTGCTGATCCTGACGCGTGCCGCGCCCAATCACCGCCACCGGCGTGGAGGCGGCGCGGCCATGTTCGATAAGCCCGGCAGCGATTTCCGCCGCTTTCACCGTGCCCATATAAATCGCTAAGGTTTGACGTGCGCGCGCCAGCGACGGCCAATCAATGCCGTCGCCATCCGCGCGACAGTGACCGGTAATAAACAGCACGCTCTGCGCGTGGTCGCGATGGGTCAGTGGAATACCGGCATAGGCGGTTGCGCCTGCTGCAGCGGTGATGCCCGGCACCACCTGGAACGGAATGCCCGCGGCCTGCGCCGCCTGCAGCTCTTCGCCACCGCGGCCAAAAATAAACGGATCGCCGCCTTTCAGGCGCACTACGCGTTTACCCTGTTGCGCCAGCGTCACCAGCATCTGATTGGTCTCTTCCTGCGGCACCGAATGCGCACCAGCGCGTTTACCGACGCAGATGCGGTCGGCATCGCGCCGCACCAGCTCAAGCACTTCGTCGCTGACCAGATGGTCATACAGCACCACATCGGCCAGCTGCATCACCTGCAAGCCACGCAACGTCAGCAAACCGCTGTCGCCTGGACCGGCGCCTACCAGCGTAATTTCGCCCTGATTGTCGCTATCGTTTTCCAGTTCGTGATCCAGCGTGCGCCGCGCTTCATGGACGTTACCCGCCGCCATCTGGCTGGCGAACAGACCGTTAAAGGCGCGCTCCCAGAAGCGACGGCGGTCAGACATGCGGTGATAGCGCTGCTTCACCTTGTCGCGCCACTGCCCGGCCACTTCCGCCATCTGCCCGAGATTGGCCGGCAGTAACGCTTCAATTTTTTCACGCAGCAGACGCGCTAACACCGGCGCGGTGCCGCTGGAGGAGATGGCCACCACCAGCGGTGAACGATCGACAATCGACGGGAAGATAAAGCTGCACTTCGGCTGATCGTCCACCACGTTCACCAGCTTGTGGCGCGCATTGGCGGCATCGAACACCTGCGCGTTAAGCGCGTTGTCATCGGTAGCGGCAATCACGAGGAACACGCCATCCAGCTGTGCCGGATCGAAGCGGTGGGCGATCCATTCAATCGCCTCAATTTCCAGCAGCGCCTGCAGCTCATGACCGAGTTCGCGCGCGGCGACCAGCACGCGCGCACCGGCACGCCGCAGCAGTTCTATTTTGCGCGCCGCGATGTCGCCACCGCCGACAACCAGCACCGGACGGCTTTTGAGATCGGCAAAGAGAGGCAGATAATCCACGTTAACCTTGCTAGTTTTACAATAAGTTAACGCGACTATACGTCCCGGCCTTCCAGCAGATGAAATTACGAATTGGAATGAGTAGTTACCGAATGGAATAACGACCCAGGATTGCTGATAACATTTTGTGCTTAACAAATGATATTGCTGGTGTTTCAGAGCAAATCAAATTGTGCAAGCGTCGTCACAGTTTCATACTAAGTCGGAATTTTTTTAGCATGACCGGATGTCAGAAAAGGACGCTAACTATGTTTGCCACTCTCCGCCGCACTGTGCTGGCTGCACTGCTCGCGGGCGGTTTGCCTTTCTTTGTTCAGGCTGCGAGCAACAACACGCCAGGACATTTTGCCGAACAGCAGCTTCGCCATATCGCCACCTATTTCCCCGGCCGCATGAGCGGCAGTCCCGCCGAGTTGCTGACTGCCGATTATCTGCAGCAGCAGTTTAGCCAGCTGGGATATCAGAGTAATACCCGCCAGTTTAAAACCAGCTATAGCTGGCTGGAGAAAAAGGGTGAGAGCCGCACCCACAAAGTTACGGCCACGTCGGTGATTGCCGCGCGGGCCGGTGAAGTACCGCAGGAGATCCTGATCGTTACGCATCTGGATACCTGGACGCCGCTCAGCCGCCACGAAGCCGATAACAATCTCGGCGGCCTGCGTTTGCAGGGTGTGGATGACAATGCCTCCGGGCTTGGCGTGATGCTGGAGCTGGCGCAGGCGCTCAGCAAAACGCCGCTGCACTACGGCGTGCGCTTTGTGGCGCTGAGCGCCGGTGAAGCGGGTTTGCACGGCATGGATGATTATCTGGCGCGTATGAGCGCGCAGGAGAAGAAGAACACGCTGCTGGTGATCGATCTGAATAGCCTGATTGTCGGCGATCATCTCTACTTTAACAGCGGCATGAATACGCCAGCGGCAGTGCGCAAACAGACCAGCGCGCGTGCCGTGCAGCTGGCGCACCGTTACGGTATCTCCGCCGCCAGCCACGCGATGACCGCACGCGATTATCCTGGCGTCAATCCGTTCGACAAAGCCGGCATGCCACTGATGGATGTCACCGCCGCCAACTGGACGCTGGGCAACAAAGATGGGCAGCAGCAGCGCGCGCGTTCCAGCCACTTCCCGGAAGGCAATGTGCGCCATCAAACCGAGCGCGATAATCTCAACTACCTCGATCACTGGCTGCCTGGCCGCATCACCCAGCGCACGCATGACAGCGTGAAGATTCTGCTGCCGCTGCTGACCGAGCTTGCTAATCCGACAACCTGAGGATTCCCTATGTACGTGGTATATCTAGACTATTTTCGTCCGGTAGAAGAAGTGGAAGCGTTACTGGAACCGCACATTAGCTGGCTGGATCGCTATTTCGCTAACGGCGTGTTTATCGCGGCGGGACGCAAAGATCCACGCACCGGCGGCGTGCTGTTGGTGAAGGATATTGATCGTGCGCGATTAGATACCATCCTGGCGGAAGATCCGTTTGTGGCGGTGGCGCATTATGAAGTGACGAAAGTGAATATGACGCGTGCGGCGGAAGAGTTTGCGGGGTTGCAGGGGGTTTGATTGTGCTGGCTGTACTCATACTTGATTGTGCTGGCTGTCCCCCATCCCGGCCTTCCCCCGCTAGCGGGGGAAGGAGACGCTGCCACATGCAACTTCAACACTCACATGTGGCAGCATCTTCCTCCCCCATTCATGGGGGAGGACCGAGGAGGGGGAAAGCGAGCACAAACCAAGGATGGGGGACAACGAGCACCTACCAATCAACCTTCATGCAACCCGCACTCGCGCTTCAGGCCGAAGAAGCGTGTCTCTTCCTCTGCCATGCCCGGTTCCCACTTTTTGGTGGTATGCGTATCGCCCACTGACAGATAACCTTCATCCCACAGCGGATGGTATTTCAATCCGTGTTGGGTCAGATACTGATGCACCTGACGGTTATCCCAATCAATGATCGGCAGAATCTTGAACACGCCGCGCTGCACCGCCAGCACCGGCAAACTGGCGCGACTGCCAGACTGATCGCGGCGCAGGCCAGCAAACCAGGTTTGCGCGCCCAGCGTTTCCAGCGCGCGGTTCATCGGTTCCACTTTGTTGATCTGGTTATACTGCTCAATCCCTTCGACGCCCTGCTCCCACAGTTTGCCGTAACGCGCTTCCTGCCATGCCGCTGAGGTCTCCGCACGGAAGATTTGCAGGTTGAGATTGAGCTTGTCGGTCAGCTCATCAATAAAGCGGTAAGTTTCCGGGAAAAGATAACCGGTATCGGTCAGGATCACCGGAATGTCCGGCTTCTGCTGCGTCACCATATGCAGCAAAACCGCCGCCTGAATACCGAAGCTGGATGACAGCACAAATGCGCCCGGCAGCTGTTCTAATGCCCAGCCCACGCGTTGTTCAGCGGAGAGTTTCTCCAGCTGCACATTGCTTTCCGCCAGCGCCATGATGCGGTCAACTTTTGATGAACCATTCAGTGCTGCGAGATCGAGTACCGTCATACTGCCTCCGAGTCCCAGAAATCACGGGCGGGATCAACCACGGCTTTAATGATGCCGGTGCGAATCACGAAGTCGCCGAAGCCTTCGTTGGCCTGACGCTCGGTTGCCCAGCGCGCCACCAGCTCATCAATGCTGGCGAGGATTTCGCCTTCGTTGATGTTCTCACGGTACATGCGTGGAATGCGCGTACCTTCGCGGTTGCCGCCAATGTGTAAGTTGTAACGGCCCGGCGCTTTGCCCACCAGACCTAACTCCGCCAGCAAAGCACGGCCACAACCATTTGGGCAACCGGTAACGCGTAACACTATGTGCTCTTCGCCGACACCATGCTTATGCATGATCTCTTCCACTTTGGTCACGAACGACGGCAGGAAGCGCTCGGCTTCTGCCATCGCCAGCGGACAGGTCGGGAACGCCACACACGCCATCGAGTTCTCACGCTGCGGCGTGACCGCTTCCATCAAACCGTGTTCACGGGCGATGGCTTCGATCTGCGCTTTTTGCTTCTCCGGCACGCCAGCCACAATCAGGTTCTGGTTAGCCGTCAGACGGAAATCGCCCTGATGGATTTTGGCAATTTCGGCGATGCCGCGCTTCAGCGGACGGCCAGGATAATCCAGCAGACGGCCGTTCTCAATGAACAGCGTCAGGTGCCATTTCTCATCGATGCCTTTCACCCAGCCAACGCGATCGCCGCGCGAGGTGAACGCATACGGACGAATCGGTTCGAAGGTCAGACCGGCACGCTTTTCCACTTCCGCTTTGAAGGTTTCAACACCGACGCGTTCCAGCGTGTATTTGGTCTTGGCATTTTTACGATCGGTACGATTCCCCCAGTCGCGCTGCGTGGTGACCACCGCAGCCGCCACGTCGAGGATCTTCTCGACCGGCAGAAAGCCGAATTCGCTTGCGGTGCGCGCATACGTTGCTTTGTTGCCGTGATCAATCGACAAGCCACCGCCCACCAGCAGGTTAAAGCCAATCAGCTTGCCCTGCTCGGCGATGGCGATGAAGTTCAGGTCATTGGCGTGCAGATCGACATCGTTATGCGGCGGCACCACCACCGTGGTTTTGAATTTACGCGGCAGATAGGTTTCGCCAAGAATCGGCTCTTTATCGGTGGTGGCGACCTTCTCTTTGTCCCACCAGATTTCCGCGTAAGCGCGGGTTTGCGGCAGCAGATGCTCTGACAGCTTTTTCGCCCACTCATACGCTTCCTGATGCAGCTCTGATTCCACCGGATTCGAGGTGCAAAGCACGTTACGGTTCACGTCGTTGGCGGTCGCCAGCGCATCCAGCCCGACTTCGTGCAGCATCTGGTGCGTCGGCTTGACGTTCTTCTTCAGAATGCCGTGAAACTGGAAGGTCTGGCGGTTGGTCAACCGGATGCTGCCATAAATGGTTTTATCGGTGGCGAATTTATCAATTGCCAGCCACTGCGTTGGCGTGATGATGCCGCCCGGCAGACGGCAACGCAGCATCATGGCGTGACGCGGTTCGAGTTTCTGCGCTACACGCTCGGCACGAATGTCGCGGTCATCCTGCTGGTACATACCGTGGAAACGGATCAGCAGGAAGTTGTCGCCGGTGAAGCCGCCGGTCAGGCCATCGTCGAGATCGTCGAGGATGGTGCCGCGCAGGTAGTTGCTCTGTTTTTTCAGACGCTCAGCGTCGACCAGCTTGCCTTCAACGACCAGCGGTCCAGGATGTTTTTCGCTCATTAGTAAACGTCTCGCTGATAACGGCGCTCAATGCGCAGCTCACTTAAAAATTCGTCAGCCGTTTCACGATCCATGCCGCCGTGTTCGACCACCACATCCAGTAATGCCTGCTCAACGTCTTTCGCCATACGATTGGCGTCGCCGCAGACGTAAAGGTGTGCGCCTTCCTGTAACCAGCTCCACACCTCCGCACCTTTGGCGCGGATTTTATCTTGTACGTAAACCTTCTCGGCCTGATCGCGCGACCATGCCAGATCAATATGGGTCAGCAGGCCATCTTTGACATACTTCTGCCACTCCACCTGATAGAGGAAATCATCGGTGAAATGCGGGTTACCGAAGAACAGCCAGTTTTTACCGCCTGCGCCATCGTTATCGCGCTGCTGCATAAAGGCGCGGAACGGCGCGATGCCGGTGCCCGGACCAATCATGATCACTGGCGTTTCCGGGTTAGCCGGTAAACGGAAGTTATCGTTGTGCTCGATGAAGACGCGAATTTCGCCTTCTTCCTCAATACGATCCGCCAACCATGTTGAGGCGCCGCCGCCGCGCTGACGACCGTCGATTTCAAAGCGCACCGCACCTACGGTGATGTGCACTTCGGTTTCGTTCTCCGCCTGCGATGAGGCGATGGAGTAGAGGCGCGGCGTCAGAGGACGCAGCAGGCCGGTTAATTGTTCGGCATTCAGTTCGGTCGGTGCCTGACGCACCATATCGACAATCGGGAAGCTCTGCGCATAACTCTGCAGCTTCGGCTTGTCACCGGCCAGCGCCAACAGCGCATCATTGCGGGATAGCGCCGCATACTGTTCAACGATTTGTGGCGTGTTAACCGTCAGTTCGAAATGGGTTTTCAGCGCTTCGGCTAGCGGCAGGGTTTTGCCCTGCACCTCAACCTGCTCGTCACCTTTCAGCCACACCAGCTGCAGCAGTTCCTGCACCAGCTTGTCATCGTTTTCAAACCACACGCCGAGTGCGTCGCCCGGCTGGTAGCGCAGGCCAGAATCGCCAAGGTCGATCTCAATGTGACGCACATCTTTATCCGAATCGCGTCCGGTGATCTTCTGGTTGGCCGCCAGGCTGGCCACCAGCGGCTCTTCTTTGGTGTACGGGCTGCTGTCGACCAGGTTAACGCTGCCCGCCGCGGTGATGGCGGCCTGTGCTGGCGATTCGCTCGGCACACGCGCTTTCAGAATCTCGGTGATCTGCTGACGCCAGGCGTTCGCCTGCTCTTTGTATTCAACATCGGCATCCACACGATCCAGCAGACGTTCTGCACCCAGCTCAGCCAGACGTTCATCGAAGTCTTTACCGGCTTTGCTGAAAAACTCATAAGAGGTATCGCCGAGACCGAACACCGCAAACGCTGTGCCTGCAAACTTCGGCGCTTTCTTCGACAGCAGGAATTTATGCAGCGCCACCGCCTCTTCCGGCGGCTCGCCCTCGCCTTGCGTGGAAGTTACCACCACCAGCAGCTTTTCCTGACCGATCTGCTTGAATTTATAATCGCCGGCGTTAACCAGATTGACGCTCAGCTTGGCAGCCAGCAGGTCATCACGCAGTTGCTCAGCCAGGCGACGCGCGTTACCGGTCTGCGAGGCGGAGATCAGCGTAATGGTCGGGGTTTCTGCCTGCACAGGCGCTGGCGCGGCAGCCGCACCCGGCGTCTGATTGACCATGCCCCAGAAATAGCCGGAGAGCCAGGCCATCTGAGTGGTGTTGAAATCCGTGGTCGCCGCCTGTAAGCGCGCGAGTTGCTCCGGTGATAACGGAAGCAGTGAACCTGGTGCCTGAGTCGTCATTGCGTTAAAAATTCCAGTGTCAGAAGTCCGGATCAATATGTTGCGAAAGAGTGCGTAGGTTACCGGGCTGTATATTAACGATTAAATACGCCTTCGACATATTAAATAACCAAAATGACTAAGTGGTTTTTCGGGTAATGTTAACCAGCAAAAGTGGTAAATGAAGGCGATATGATTCAATGAGTTAATTAGGCGTTTTGCTGTCGGCATGGCGCAAAATGCCCTTTTCGTTGCCAGCGGGTGCGAAAAATCTGCAATTCAGGTAGACTTCAGCGGTTTTTAAGTCTGAGAGCCATTATGTCTACCACGTTATTTAAAGAGTTCCAGTTTGAATCTGCCCACCGCTTACCTCACGTGCCGGAAGGCCATAAATGTGGGCGTTTGCACGGCCATTCATTCCTGGTGCGATTAGAAATTACCGGCGAAGTGGATGCGCATACCGGTTGGGTGATGGATTTTGCCGAACTGAAGGCGAAGTTCAAGCCGCTGTATGAACGCCTCGATCATCACTATCTGAATGACATTCCGGGTCTGGAGAATCCTACCAGTGAAGTGCTGGCGAAATGGATTTGGGATCAGATGAAGCCGATTCTGCCGGAATTGAGTGCGGTAATGATTAAAGAGACCTGCACCGCCGGCTGCGTTTATCGCGGTTGAGGTCAGTGAAGCCGTAACCGTGAGTGAGGTCGCCATGCATGGCGACCTTAGAACTCAGGCAATATTCAGGTATTTGTGCGTCTGCATCGAAAGCCGCCAGTTGCGGGCGATACAGGTTTCAATACAGAGTTTCGTTGCCGCATCACCACGGCTGATCGGTTGCAGTGCCACAATACGCTTTTTATCGTCGTGTAATCCTGCCAGCAACGTATCTAACGCTTCCACATCACGCTCACGCGCCACCGGATGTTTAATCTCATCGGCACGCTGCAGTGCCTGCGGCAAAACATCATAGCCACCGCGCATGTTCACCTTGGGTGAAACCGTCACCCATGTTGCGTCGGAACACTGCACGTCGTGCGTGCCGCTGGTTTCGATCTGGCAGGCAAAACCCGCCGCTTCTAATTGTTCCGTCAAAGGGCGCAGATCAAAAATCGCCGGTTCGCCGCCGGTGATCACCACATGACGTGCGGTCCAGCCCTGACGTTGGATGGTGTCGATCAACATGGCCGCATCGGCGCTGCCCCACGCATCGCTTTCCACGGTTTTGACCAGAATATCACCCAGCGAGGTCTCCCGATCCGCCCGCTTTTCCCAGGTATGTTTGGTATCACACCAGCTACAGCCCACCGGACATCCTTGTAAGCGGATGAACAGCGCCGGAACACCGGTGTAAAAACCTTCGCCCTGCAGCGTCTGGAACATTTCGTTAATCGGGTAGAACATTATTTACTCACGTCTAAAATTTGAGGCGCAGATTATGGCAGATCTTATGCGCCAGGTCACAGCTGCTTCGTGCCAAATAAAAGCAAAAGCCCCGCACAAGGCGGGGCTTCATTCAGACGATGCTGCCCTCAGGCAGCATACTCAAGCGATTACGCCTGGCCTTTAACTTCTTTCAGACCGTTGAACGGTGCTTTGCTGCCCAGCGCTTCTTCGATACGAATCAGCTGGTTGTACTTAGCTACACGGTCAGAACGGCTCATAGAACCGGTTTTGATCTGGCCAGCCGCCGTACCTACCGCCAGGTCAGCGATGGTTGCATCTTCGGTTTCACCTGAACGGTGTGAAATCACCGCGGTGTAACCAGCATCTTTCGCCATCTTGATTGCAGCCAGAGTTTCGGTCAGTGAACCGATCTGGTTGAATTTGATCAGGATGGAGTTAGCGATGCCTTTATCGATACCTTCTTTCAAGATCTTGGTGTTGGTTACGAACAGATCGTCACCCACCAGCTGGATTTTGTCGCCCAGCACTTTGGTCTGGTAGGCGAAACCAGTCCAGTCAGATTCATCCAGACCGTCTTCGATAGAAACGATTGGGTACTGTTTGGTCAGGTCTTCCAGGAAGTGGGTGAACTCTTCTGAAGAGAAGGCTTTGTTGCCTTCGCCAGCCAGCACATATTTGCCGTCTTTGTAGAATTCAGATGCTGCGCAGTCCATCGCCAGGGTGATGTCTTTGCCCAGTTCGTAGCCTGCTGCTTTTACCGCTTCAGCGATAACAGCCAGCGCTTCGGCATTAGAACCCAGGTTTGGCGCGTAGCCACCTTCGTCACCAACTGCAGTGCTCATGCCTTTAGACTTCAGCACTTTTGCCAGGTGATGGAAGACTTCAGAACCCATGCGGATCGCTTCTTTCAGGGTTGGCGCGCCAACCGGCTGAATCATGAATTCCTGGATGTCGACGTTGTTGTCGGCGTGCTCACCACCGTTGATGATGTTCATCATTGGCAGCGGCATAGAGTATTTGCCTGGGGTGCCGTTCAGTTCAGCGATGTGTGCGTACAGCGGCAGGCCTTTAGAGGCAGCAGCAGCTTTAGCAGCAGCCAGTGAAACCGCCAGAATGGCGTTAGCACCGAAGTTAGATTTGTTCTCAGTACCGTCCAGCTCGATCATGATCTTATCGATGTTCGCCTGGTCTTTGGCATCTTTACCGGTTACCGCGTTAGCGATTGGACCGTTAACAGCCGCAACCGCTTTGGTTACGCCTTTGCCCAGGAAACGAGATTTGTCACCGTCACGCAGCTCCAGAGCTTCGCGAGAACCGGTTGATGCACCTGATGGCGCAGCAGCCAGACCAACGAAACCGCCTTCCAGATGCACTTCTGCTTCTACAGTTGGGTTGCCACGGGAGTCGATGATTTCGCGACCGATGACTTTTACGATTTTGGACATTCGATTTTCCTCAGTACAAGTTAGTCAATCCTAAGACAAACAACGCGCGAAAAGTTCGCGCGTTGTTCGTGAAACTTACTTCGCTAAACGCTTCTGGTGTTCCTGCGCGGCTTTCACAAAGCCAGCGAACAGCGGATGACCATCGCGTGGGGTCGACGTGAATTCCGGATGGAACTGACAGGCAACAAACCACGGGTGGTTCGGGATCTCAATGATCTCAACCAGCTGATCGTCGCCAGAACGACCGGCAATATGCAGACCCGCCGCTTCAATCGGCTTCAGCAACATATTGTTTACTTCGTAACGATGACGGTGGCGTTCGGTAATGATTTCAGAACCGTACAACTGACGCACTTTGCTTTCCGGCGTCAACTGGCACTGCTGGCTGCCCAGACGCATGGTGCCGCCCAGATCGCTCTGCTCAGTACGCTGTTCAACGTTGCCCTCTTCGTCACGCCATTCGGTGATAAGCGCAACCACCGGATACTTACAGTCTGGCACAAATTCCGTAGAGTTCGCGCCTTCCATACCGGCAACGTTGCGGGCAAATTCCATCAGCGCAACCTGCATACCCAGGCAAATTCCCAGGTAAGGCACGTTGTTCTCACGGGCGTATTGCGCCGTCATCATTTTGCCTTCCACACCGCGGTAGCCAAAGCCGCCAGGGATCAGAATAGCATCCAGATCTTTCAGTAATTCGACACCGCGCGTTTCAACATCCTGCGAGTCGATCAATTTGATATTCACGGTAACGCGATTTTTCAGGCCACCGTGTTTCAAGGCCTCAATCACTGACTTGTACGCATCCGGCAGTTCGACATATTTGCCGACCATACCGATGGTCACTTCGCCGCCCGGATTGGCTTCTTCGTAAATAACCTGTTCCCATTCGGCCAGGTTCGCTTCCGGCGCGTTCAGATTGAAACGCTTGCAGATGTAATCATCCAGACCTTGCGATTTCAGCATGCCTGGAATCTTGTAGATGGAATCCACATCTTTCAGGGAAATAACCGCTTTTTCTGGCACGTTACAGAACAGCGCGATTTTAGCGCGTTCGTTCGCCGGCACCGCGCGGTCAGAGCGGCAGATCAGCACGTCTGGCTGAATCCCGATCGACAGCAGCTCTTTCACTGAATGCTGGGTTGGCTTGGTTTTCACTTCGCCTGCGGCCGCCATATATGGCACCAGCGTCAGGTGCATGTACATGGTGTGTTCACGACCGACATCGACCGCCATCTGACGAATCGCTTCGAGGAACGGCAGGGATTCGATATCACCCACGGTACCGCCGATCTCGACCAGAACCACGTCATGACCTTCGCCGCCTTCAATGATGCGTTCTTTGATGGCGTTGGTGATGTGTGGAATAACCTGAATCGTGGCGCCCAGATAGTCACCGCGACGCTCTTTGCGCAGCACTTCTGAGTAGATACGACCGGTAGTAAAGTTGTTACGGCGCGACATTTTGGTGCGGATGAAGCGCTCGTAGTGACCTAAATCCAGATCGGTTTCGGCCCCATCATCGGTAACAAATACTTCACCGTGCTGCGTTGGGCTCATGGTACCCGGATCGACGTTGATGTACGGATCGAGTTTCATGATGGTCACATTCAGACCACGTGCTTCAAGGATGGCTGCGAGGGAGGCTGCGGCAATGCCTTTGCCCAGAGAGGAAACGACCCCGCCGGTCACAAAAATATAATTCGTTGTCATGCTGAACCTGAGAGTTTAGGTTTAAAGACGGTGGAATAACCAAGACGGGAAAATAGTATACTTGAAGTCGTCTTAAGCCACAATTGATGAATCACACCATCGTCCTCCACAGGTAAGCCGGTAACATAGCGGATAGCATGGTGCGAAATGTTGATGTACGTCACAAAGTCGCCGCAAGGCTGAATCGAGTAAGCTCAAGCGGCGAATTTATGCGCAGCGCTGGAATAATCGCCAGATTCGCTTACTGTTTGTTCTCGCTCACTTTCACCTGCTGCCAGGCGGCTTCCATTTGATCCAGGGTCGCATCGCTCATGGCTAACCCTTGTGAGGCGATGATGGCTTCAACTTCGCGGAAGCGGCGCTCAAATTTATCATTGGCTTTCTGCAAGGCGACTTCCGCTTTGCTGCCTAGATGGCGCGACAAATTGACGGTCGCGAACAGCAAATCACCGATTTCCTCTTCCAGCCTGGCGTTATCCACCACCGCTTGCTGCGCTTCGTGCATCACCTCATCGATCTCTTCATGCACTTTATCCAGCACCGGGCCGAGATTGTTCCAGTCGAAGCCCACCGAGCTGCAACGCTTCTGAATTTTGTGCGCGCGCATCAATGCCGGCAGCGCTTTAGGAATGTCGTCCAGCGCCGAGTGCTGCGATTTTTCTGCGCGTTCACTGTGCTTGATGGCTTCCCAGTTTTTCAGCACTTCTTCGCTGGTTGCAGCCTGAACATCGCCAAAAATGTGCGGATGACGGCGCTCAAGTTTGTCGCTGATGGCGTTGCAGATGTCATCGAAATTAAAGCGCTGCTGCTCATCGGCCATCTGCGCGTAGAACACAACCTGAAACAGCAGATCGCCAAGTTCACCGCGCAGATCGGCAAAATCTTCACGTTGGATGGCATCGATCACTTCGTAGGTTTCTTCCAGCGTGTAAGGCGCGATCGAGGCGAAGGTTTGCTGACGATCCCACGGGCAGCCGCGCTCCGGGTCGCGCAAGGTTTGCATGATGGTGAGCAGGCGATTTAAGGGCGTCATGAAAGGATCCTTTGGGAAAATTTTGGGAGAGACTGCACCGGTTATAAATACGGCAGCGTCTTCTTCCCCCGCGAAAGGGGGAAGATCGGGATGGGGGACAAACGGCTCTGAATCAATGCAAACGGCGCGCGTCGATAATATCCGGCACCTGATTAAGGCGTGCCAGCACGCGGCCAAGCACTTGTTGGTTATAGATCTCAATATCCATATCAATGGTCGCCAGCTGCTTTTTGGTGTCACTGCGGCTGGAGACGCCGAGCACATTGACCTTCTCGTTTGCCAGAATGGTGGTGATATCGCGTAGCAGGCCGCTACGATCGTTGGCGGTAACACGTACCACCAGCGAATAACCGCTGGAATAATCCTCGCCCCACACCGCATCAACGATACGTTCCGGTGCGTGCGAAATCAGCTCGGTTAACTGGTCGCAGTCGGCGCGGTGAATCGAAATGCCGCGCCCCTGAGTGATGAAGCCCACGATATCGTCGCCAGGAATCGGCTGGCAGCAGCGGGCGATGTGGTGCAGCAGATTGCCCACGCCTTCCACCACCACGCGACCGCTCTCTTTGCGCGCGGACGGCGCATGTGACTTCTGCGTCAGCAGGCGCAGCGCCTCGCGATCTTCCTCTTCGGCGCTCGGCTTGTTGAGCTTGCCCTGCAGGAAATTCACCATCTGATTGAGGCGAATATCGCCGCCGCCAATCATCGCCAGTAGCTCATCCTGCGAACTGACGTTATAGCGCGGCAGCAGCAGTTTTTCCGCTTCGCGCATGCTGATATCCATCTGATTTAGCTCGCTTTCGAGGATCTGACGGCCAGCAATGATATTTTTGTCACGATCCTGTTTGCGGAACCAGGCGTGAATTTTCGAGCGTCCGCGGCTGGTGGTGATATAGCCGAGGTTCGGGTTCAGCCAGTCGCGGCTTGGGTTTGGCTGTTTCTGGGTGATCACTTCAATCTGATCGCCCATCTGCAACTGATAGGTAAACGGCACGATGCGCCCGCTGATTTTGGCGCCAATGCAGCGGTGGCCGATATCGCTGTGAATATGGTAGGCGAAGTCGAGCGGCGTTGATCCCGCCGGCAGATCGACCACGTCACCTTTCGGGGTAAACACATACACGCGGTCGTCGAATACCTGGCTGCGCACCTCTTCCAGCATCTCGCCGGAATCAGCCATCTCTTCCTGCCAGCTAATCAGCTTACGCAGCCAGGCGATGCGCCCTTCATGTCCCGCCGCGCCGCGCGCATTGCTGGAGGTTGGACCTTCTTTGTACTTCCAGTGTGCGGCGACGCCCAGCTCGGCATCTTCATGCATCTGGCGCGTACGAATCTGGATTTCCACCGTTTTGCCCTGCGGACCCAGCACCACGGTATGAATCGATTGATAGCCGTTAGGCTTAGGATTGGCAACGTAGTCGTCAAACTCACTCGGCAGATGGCGAAACAGCGTATGCACCGTACCAAGTGCGCCGTAGCAATCCTGCAGACGTTCCGCCACGATACGCACCGCGCGCACGTCAAACAGCTCATCGAACGCTAATGACTTCTTCTGCATCTTGCGCCAGATGCTGTAGATGTGTTTCGGACGGCCATACACTTCAGCACGCACGCCCTCTTTCTGCATCTCGGCACGCAGGTTGGCAACGAAGCTTTCAATATAGCCTTCGCGGTCAATACGGCGTTCATGCAGCAGCTTAGCAATGCGTTTGTATTCATCGGGATGCAGATAGCGGAAGCAGTAATCTTCCAGCTCCCATTTGAGCTGGCCGATACCCAAGCGGTTGGCCAGCGGCGCGTAGATATTGGTGCTCTCTTTCGCCGCGAGCACGCGCTCATCTTCTGGCGCGTCTTTCATTTCACGCAGATGGGCGATACGTTCCGCCAGCTTGATAACCACGCAGCGGAAATCTTCCACCATCGCCAGCAGCATACGGCGCACGTTATCCACCTGCTCGGAGGCCATCGAATCGTTGTGAATCGCTTTCAGCTGGCGAATGGCATCCATGTCGCGCACGCCGTGCACCAACATCACAATCTCTTTGCCAAAGGCTTTTTCGAGATCCTCTTCGCTCACCACATCGGCGTTGGCGAGCGGGAACAGCAGCGCCGCGCGCAGGCTGTCAATGTCCATGCTGAGCATGGTGAGAATTTCCACCATCTCAATACCGCGCCACAGCAGCAGAGCTTGATCAGGATGGTTGTGCGTTTCGGCTTCACAGTAGCGCCACGCATCCGCCAGTCGCTGACAGGATTGCGGATTGTTGATACTCAAACTGGCGATCCACTGGTCGAGGGCAAATTCGCCCGCCGTATTTAAATGCGCACTTCTAACCGCAACCATATCCTCTCCTGCCACAGCGATGTGGACATCGCTTATGCTTTGCTAAACAGCACCATGGATTCGAGATGACTGGTATGGGGAAACATATCCAGCATCGCGACCCTTTCCAAATGGTAGCCCGCTGACAGCAATGTCTGACTGTCACGCGCCAGCGTTGTAGGGTTACAGGAAACATAGACCACACGTTGCGGCGCAAGTTTAACCACATGCGCCATTACGCCCGCGGCCCCAGCACGCGCTGGATCCAGTAACACCTTGTTAAATCCCTGCGTCGCCCACGGCTGACGCGATACATCTTCCTCCAGGTTATGCTGGAAAAAGCGAACATTCTTGAGATTAGTCTGCTCAGCATTATACGCTGCCTGCTGCACTAATGCTGCAACGCCCTCCACACCTACAACATTTTGTACGAACTTTCCTAATGGCAAGGTAAAGTTTCCCATGCCGCAGAACAAATCCAGCACACGATCCTCTGGCTGCAAATCCAGCCATTCAATGGCTTTGGCGACCATCTGCTGATTCACACCATCGTTGACCTGAATAAAATTCTGCGGGCTAAAGGATAGCGGCAAATTCAACGAGTGATAAAAAGGTTCGCGCGCATTCAACGCCTGCAAACTTTCACTGCCATCAGCCAGATAGAGCGACAGTTGCTGCTCATGCGAAAAGCGTTCCAGTTTTGCGCGGTCGCCGGCAGATAATGCATCAAGATGACGCAGCACCATCAGCGGGCCATTATCCGCCAGCACCAATTCTACGTGGCCTAACCGTTTAACTGCCTGTAAATCGCTGAGGCACTGGTGCAGCGGCTGCAGCAACGCTTCAAGTTCGGGCACCAAAACCGGGCATTGCTTCAGTTCAACCAGATCGTTGCTGGCGGCCTGACGGAACCCCATTTGCAAACGCTGCTGTTTTGGCTGCCACTGCAATCCTAAACGCGCCCGGCGACGATAACCCCACGCGCTGCCGCTGATGATCTCATCGACCTTCACCGGCAGCGGCGCTTCGCGGCTTAACATGCGGCTCAAGGCGCGCGCTTTACTCTCCTGCTGCAAAGCCACCGAGGCATGTTGCTGCTGGCAGCCGCCGCACACGCCAAAATGGACGCAGCGCGGTGTTTCCCGCTGTGGGCTGGGATTAATGATCTTGTTGGCTTTGGCGCGTGCGTATTTGCTTTTATCCTCGAACACCGTCACTTCCGCCTGTTCACCGGGCAGCGCACCGCTAACAAACATCGCCTTGCCTTTATGGCGCGCAACACCTTGTCCGAAAGGATCGAGGTCTTCAATGGTGACGGATATGCGAGCCTTCGTCGTCACACGCTGTTTTGCGGAGTAAAATTGCGCCATAGTATTGTGAAATCTCTACGTTAATTGGGTGTGCAGCTATTAACCGTGCTCGCACAGGGAAAAAATGCCAGGAGTCGCCAGGCCACAATTATGACCAAATACAGCCTGCGGGCGCGAATGATGATTTTGATACTGGCACCAACGCTGATGATTGGTCTGCTGCTCAGTACCTTCTTTGTGGTGCACCGCTACAACGAATTACAGCATCAGGTGCACGACGCGGGAGCGAACATCATCGAACCGCTGGCGGTCTCTAGTGAATACGGCATGACGTGGCACAACCGCGATGCGATTCGCGAGTTAGTCAGTCTGCTGCATCGCCGCCACTCCGATATTGTCCGTGCCATCACCATTTTCGACAACAACAATCACGTCTACGTCACCTCGAATAACAATCAGAATCTGGCGCTGCTGCAAAAAGAGGACATCTCCACGCTGGAAGATGGCGTCTCGGTGGAGCGGCAAGGCACGATTATGATTCTGCGCACGCCGATTATCTCTGAACGCTATTCGGTGGATGAGCTGCCGGGCGAAGATGCCAAACCAGCCGGGAATCCGCTGGGTTATGTGGCGATCGAACTGGATCTGCAATCAGTGCGGCTGGAGCAGTACAAAGAAGTATTTGTCGCCACACTGCTGCTGCTGTTTTGCCTGTGCATCGCCATGCTGTTTGCCTATCGCCTGATGCGCGACGTCACCGGTCCCATTCGCAATATGGTTACCACCGTGGACCGCATTCGTCGTGGCCAGCTGGACAGCCGCGTCGATGGCTACATGCTGGGCGAGCTGAGCATTCTGAAAAACGGCATCAACGCCATGGCGATGTCGCTCACCGCCTATCACGAAGAGATGCAGCAGAACATCGATCAGGCGACTTACGATCTGCGTGAAACGCTGGAGCAGCTGGAGATTCAGAACGTGGAGCTGGATCTGGCGAAGAAGCGCGCGCAGGAAGCGGCGCGTATCAAATCGGAGTTCCTCGCCAACATGTCGCATGAGCTGCGTACGCCGCTGAACGGCGTAATTGGCTTTACCCGTCAGATGCTAAAAACCGGGCTGAGCACCAACCAGCGCGACTACATGAGCACCATCGAGCGTTCGGCGAATAACCTGCTGAGCATCATTAATGACGTGCTCGATTTCTCGAAACTGGAAGCCGGCAAGCTGGTGCTGGAGTCGATCCCGTTCCCGCTGCGCGCCACGCTGGATGAAACGCTGGTGCTGCTGGCGCCGTCCGCCCATGACAAAGGGCTGGAAATTACCGTGTGCCTGGAAAAACAGGTGCCGGATAATGTGATTGGCGATCCGCTGCGCCTGCAGCAGATCATGATTAACCTGATTGGTAACGCGATTAAATTCACCGAGCACGGTCATATCGATTTGCGCGTTGAGCTGCGCAGCATCGACAATACGCGCGTCGAGCTGGAGATTCAGGTGCATGACACCGGCATCGGTATCTCTGAACAGCAGCAGTCGCAGCTATTCCAGGCGTTTCGTCAGGCCGATGCCAGCATTACGCGCCGTCATGGCGGCACCGGTTTAGGGTTGGTTATCACGCAGAAACTGGTGAGCGAAATGGGCGGCGAAATTGCCTTCCACAGCCGCCCGAATCAGGGTTCGACCTTCTGGGTGCACGTTCATCTCGATCTCAATCCCAATGCGCCAGCCATTCCGCGCATGTTGGACGATTTGCGCGCCACGCCGCTGGCGTATATCGAGCCACATCCAGCGGTGGCGAAAGCGGTGCAGGAGATGCTAAGCATCACGCCGCTGCAGGTGCAGCACTTCTCCAGCCTGGAAGAGATGCCCGAGACGCACTTCCCGCTGCTGCTGATGGGTTTGCCGGTCACCGAGCCGCATCCTGCGACGTTGCCGGATGCATTGATTAAACGTCTGCATGCGCGTGCCGACTCGGTGCTGCTGGCGCTGCCGAGTGAAATGATGCTGTTTGCCGATGACTTACGGGCGCGCGGCATTGCCGGGTGTATCGCCAAACCGGTTTCGTTGACGCGCTTGCTGCCGATGCTGCTGGACTTACATGACTGGCAAAGCGATGCGCTGCCGCGCGGCGCACGTCAGCCGCTGACGGTAATGGCGGTGGATGACAATCCCGCCAACCTGAAACTGATTGGCGCGCTGCTGGAGGAGCAGGTGCAGCACATCATTCTGTGTGATAACGCCGAGCAGGCGATTCGTCAGGCGCGCCTGCACAAGCTGGACGTGATTCTGATGGACATTCAGATGCCGGATATCGATGGCATCCGCGCCAGCGAAATCATCCGCACCCTGCCGCTGCACGCCACCACACCGATTGTCGCCGTTACTGCGCATGCGATGGACGGCGAACGTGCGCAGCTCATCAACGCTGGCATGAATGACTATCTGGCGAAGCCGATTGATGAGGACAAACTGAGCCAACTGCTGCAGCGTTACGCGCCGAACCGGGTCATGCCACAGCCGCAACAGCCACATGTGGCGCCGTCACTGGACTGGACGCTGGCGCTACGTCAGGCCGCCAATAAACCCGATTTAGCCCGCGATTTGCTGCAAATGCTGCTCGATTTCCTGCCGGAAGTGGAAGAGCGCGTAGAGAGTGCCATGGCGAGCAATGATGTGGTGGGATTGCGCGAGATTATCCACAAGCTGCACGGCAGCGCCAGCTACAGCGGCGTGCCGCGCCTGAAGCAGCTGTGTCAGCAGCTGGAGAAGAGTTTGCATCAGGAGAGCGATATCGACGCGCTGGAGCCGGAGCTGCTGGAGTTGAGCGATGAGATGGCGAACGTGGCGCGTGAAGCGAGGAAATTGTTGGCGTTGGGTTAGTGCGGTGCGATTTTCCCCTCACCCCAGCCCTCTCCCGCAAGCGGGCGAGGGAGTTGCCCTGAGCATGCTGAAGTTACGTGCAAACTTATTCCATCGCTCCGATCGGTTCCCTCCCCCTCTGGGAGAGGATTAGGGTGAGGGAAAACTATCTCCCTTTCCCAAGCTTTATCACCGCCGCCACATTGCGCGCCGTCAGGCGCACGTTCTGCGCCGCGTTGGCCAGCGCGTCATCCAATGAGCAGATGCTAAACAGCACGCTGAACACCGCATCCAGCCCATGTTGGTGCACCACGCCGACATCCGCGGTTAAACTTCCGGCAATGCCAATCACCGGTTTATTAAACTGCTTCGCGACCTTTGCCACACCAATCGGCACCTTGCCGTTAATGCTTTGACTATCAATGCGCCCTTCGCCGGTAATCACCAGATCGGCATCTTTCACCTGCTCGGCCAGGCCCAAGGCTTCAGTGACAATCTCAATGCCGCTGCGTAACTCGGCCTGACAAAACGCATGCAGCGCCGCGCCCATGCCGCCCGCCGCGCCGCCACCATCAATGTGTAAAACATCAATATCCAGATCGCGATGAATCAGGGTGGCGTAATGTTCCAGTGCTTTGTCCAGCTGCTGCACCAGTTCCGGCGTCGCGCCTTTCTGCGGACCGAAGATCGCCGAAGCGCCCTTATCACCGGTGAGCGGATTGCTGACATCGCAGGCGACTTCAAAGCGACACTGCTTAATACGCGTATCCAGCTGTTCGATATCGATGCGCGCCAGCTGCGGTAATGCGCCGCCGCCGTGGGCGATTTGCTTGCCGTGCTCATCCAGCAGTTGTGCGCCCAGCGCCTGCATCATGCCGGAACCGCCATCATTGGTGGCGCTGCCGCCAATGCCGATAATGAAGTGATCGACACCGCGATCGAGCGCATCTTTGATCAGCTCGCCGGTGCCGAACGAGGTGGTAATCAGCGGATCGCGCTGTGCCGCGGGCACTAACTCCAGCCCGCTGGCTGCCGCCATTTCGATAAATGCGGTACGCTCATCACCTGACAAACCGTAGAACGCCTCCACTGGCTTGCCGAGCGGTCCAGTAACCGTCAGCCGGACAATGTTTCCCTGCGTTGCCGCCACCATCGCTTCAACCGTGCCTTCACCACCGTCGGCAACCGGTATTTTCACGTACTCAGCTTCGGGAAAGATCTCGCGGAATCCCGCTTCAATCGCCGAAGCCACTTCCAGGGCGGATAAACTCTCTTTATATGAATCCGGTGCGATGACAATTTTCATAGGCAATCCAGCGCGGTTGATGACGGACATCCGTCCTGCGAAGGCAGCGAGCCGCCCGACATCCGTAGACGCCGGACGATTGCACTACCGGGTGATCTCAACTTTCGCTAATTTTTCATAATAGCAGGCCAGCGCGCTATGGTCGGAAGTGCCCTGTCCATCCACTTTCAGCGCCTGCATCATCTCCATCACTGCGGCAGTCAGCGGCAGATGCGCACCGATCTCGTGCGAGGTATCCAGCGCATTGGCCAGATCTTTGATATGCAGATCGATGCGGAAGCCCGGTTTGAAGTTACGATCCAGCACCATCGGCGCTTTGGCATCCAGCACGGTGCTGCCTGCCAGACCACCACGAATCGCCTGATAAACCAGCTCAGGATTAACGCCCGCTTTGGTCGCCAGCGACAGCGCTTCTGACATCGCCGCGATGTTAAGCGCCACAATCACCTGATTTGCCAGCTTAGTCACATTCCCCGCGCCAATGTCACCGGTGTGGACCACCGAACCCGCCATCGCTTTCATGATGTCGTAGCACTGATCAAACACCGCTTTATCGCCGCCCACCATCACCGACAGCGTGCCTTCAATCGCTTTCGGCTCGCCGCCGCTGACTGGCGCATCGAGCATTTTGATGCCTTTCACCGCCAGCGCATCATGCACTTCGCGGCTGGCCAACGGCGCAATGGAACTCATGTCGATAACAATCAGGCCCGGCTTCGCGCCTTCGATGATGCCGTTAGCACCGAGGCACACCTCTTTAACCTGTGGCGAGTTCGGTACCATGGTGATCAACACATCCACCTGTTCAGCCACCTCTTTTGGCGTCTTCGCCACGATGGCGCCCAGCTCCACCAGCTCTGCTTCGTTACTAACATTATGGTCGCGCACCACCAGCGAATAACCGGCTTTCACCAGGTTTTTACTCATCGGTTTGCCCATGATGCCGAGGCCGATAAATCCAATTTTCATTGCCTTTCCTCTCAGTCAGTTATTTTTTAAATTTGTCACACAGCGCCTGCGTGGCGTTACGGAACACACCCAGATCGCTGCCTACCGCCACAAAGCTGGCGCCCCACTCCAGATAGCGGCGCGCATCGGCTTCCACCGGCGCCAGAATGCCACTCGGTTTCCCCGCTGCTTTGGCGCGTTGGAAGACGTGTTTAATCACTTTCAATACTTCGGGATGCGCAGGCTGGCCCAGATAGCCGAGCGCGGCCGAGAGATCGCCCGGCCCAACGAAGATGCCATCAACACCTTCCACCGCGGCGATAGCATCGATGTTGTCCACCGCCTGTTGCGTTTCGATCTGCACCAGCACCGTGATGTTGTCGTTAATGGTGCTGTTGTAATCCGGCAGCGTGCCGTACATGTTGCTGCGGTGTGAAACCGACACACCGCGAATGCCCGCCGGTGGATAGCGAGTTGATGCCACCGCGCGAATCGCTTCTTCCTCGGTTTCCACAAATGGCACCAGGAAGTTGTAGAAGCCGATATCCAGCAAGCGCTTGATGATGATCGGTTCGTTGCACGGCGGACGCACCACCGGCGCGCTGTGGCTACCCTTCAGTGCCATTAGCTGCGGCACAAAGGTGGTGATGTCATTAGGCGCGTGTTCGCCATCCAGCACCAGCCAGTCAAAGCCCGCCAGGCCCAGCACTTCAGTGGTAAGAGGATTAGCCAGCGCGCACCAGCTGCCAATCAGGGTTTCTCCTGCCAGCAAACGGCGACGAAAAGGGTTCGGCCAGGCATTGCTCATTGTCTTCACTCCTGTCGGTTACAGCAGGCTCCCGCGCGGGGAGCCGGAAAAGTTAGCGCACCAGGCACGGACGCTTGTTATCAAAGGTCCAGTTCGGTACGAGGAACTGCATGGCTTGCGCATCGTCGCGCGCGCCTAAACCGTGTTTCTGATACAGCGCGTTGGCCTGCATCACCTGATCCATATCCAGCTCGACGCCGAGACCCGGTTTTTGCGGCACCTGCACCATGCCGCCTTTAATCTGGAACGGCTCTTTGGTCAGGCGCTGATTGCCTTCCTGCCAAATCCAATGCGTATCGATGGCGGTAATCGCACCTGGTGCGGCGGCGGCAACGTGGGTAAACATCGCCAGTGAAATGTCGAAGTGGTTGTTAGAGTGCGAGCCCCACGTCAGGCCGAAGTCGTGACACATCTGCGCCACGCGTACCGAACCCTGCATCGTCCAGAAGTGCGGATCGGCCAACGGGATATCGACCGACTGCAGCGACAGCGTGTGGCCCATTTGACGCCAGTCGGTGGCGATCATATTGGTGGCGGTCGGCATGCCGGTGGCGCGGCGGAATTCCGCCATCACTTCGCGACCGGAATAGCCCTGCTCAGCACCGCACGGATCTTCCGCATAGGCCAGCACACCTTTCAGTTGCTTACCGAGCAGAATCGCCTCGTTGAGCGACCAGGCGCCGTTAGGATCAAGCGTCACGCGCGCCTGCGGGAAGCGCTTCGCCAGCGCCGTCACCGCTTCGGCCTCTTCGCCACCGCGCAGCACGCCGCCTTTCAGTTTGAAATCGTTAAAGCCATATTTTTCATAGGCCGCTTCCGCCAGGCGCACCACCGTATCCGGCGTCAGCGCTTCTTCGTGGCGCAGGCGATACCAATCACATTTGTCATTTTCCTGGCTCTGATACGGCAGCGAGGTTTTCTTGCGATCGCCGACATAGAACAGATAGCCGAGCATTTCTACCCGGTCGCGCTGCTGACCATCGCCGAGCAACGAGGCGACGTTCACGCCTAAATGCTGTCCCAGCAGATCGAGCAGCGCCGCTTCGATGCCAGTAACCACGTGAATGGTGGTACGCAAATCAAAGGTTTGGTTGCCGCGTCCGCTGGAATCGCGGTCGGCAAAGGTGCTGCGCACCAGGTTAAGGATGTTCTTGTATTCGCCAACGGTTTTCTGCACCACCAGCGCCGCCGCATCCTCCAGCGTCTGACGAATTTTTTCGCCGCCCGGAATCTCACCCACGCCGGTGTGTCCGGCATTGTCTTTAATGATGACGATGTTGCGGGTAAAGAACGGCGAATGCGCGCCACTCAGGTTAAGCAACATGCTGTCGTGACCGGCCACCGGAATGACCTGCAGCGATGTTATTTTCGGTGTCTGACTCATTTCCTGCTCCTTAAACTTAGCCGCGACCAAAGGCTGGACGCTTGCGGTCGAATGACCAATTGGGAACCAGATACTGCATCGCGGTGGCGTCATTACGTGCGCCCGCCGGCAGTGATTTGTACAACGCGTTGGCCTGATGCAGGCGATCCCAATCCAGCTCGACGCCGAGGCCCGGCTTATCCGGCACGGCGATTTTGCCGTTGCGGATCTGCAGCGGCTCTTTGGTCAGGCGCTGATCGCCCTCCTGCCAAATCCAGTGCGTATCAATCGCGGTGGGGTTACCCGGCGCAGCAGCGCCAACGTGGGTGAACATCGCCAGTGAAATATCGAAGTGGTTATTGGAGTGACAGCCCCACGTCAGCCCCCGGTCATCACACAGCTGCGCCACGCGCACTGCGCCGCTCAGCGTCCAGAAGTGCGGATCGGCCAGCGGGATATCGACGGCATTGAGCATCACCGCGTGGTTCATCTCGCGCCAGTTGGTGGCGATCATGTTGGTGGCGACCGGCAACCCCGTCGCACGGCGGAATTCGGCCATCACTTCGCGGCCGGAATAGCCCTGCTCGGCACCGCACGGATCTTCGGCGTAGGTCAGCACATCGCCCATGCCTTTACACAAGCGAATGGCTTCATCCAGCGTCCAGGCACCGTTGGGATCGACGGTGATGCGCGCATCGGGGAAGCGTTTTTTTAGCGCCGCCGCCGACTCAATCTCCTGCTCGCCCGGCAGCACGCCGCCTTTGAGTTTGAAATCTTTGAAGCCATATTTGTCCTGCGCCGCTTCCGCCAGACGCACCACAGATTCCGGCGTCAGCGCCTCCTGATGACGCAAGTGATACCAGTCGTGGCTGGCGTTTTCGCCGGTCAGATACGGCAAATCGGTTTTGCGACGATCGCCGAGATAGAACAGATAGCCGAGCACCGTGACCTCATCGCGCTGCTGGCCCGGACCGAGCAGTTCCGCCACCGGCACGCCGAGACATTGGCCGAGTAAATCCAGTAGCGCCGCTTCCAGCGCGGCCACCGCATTGACGCGCAGTTCGAAGGTCCACGCGCCCTTGCCGAAGGTATCGAAATCCGCCGACTGATTGCCTTTGTGCACCTGCTGCACCAGACGATTCATGCGGGCAACCTGCTGACCTTTTACCTGCGGAATCGCCTCAACCAGCGTTTGGTAGATGGTTTCACCGCCCGGCGCTTCACCGACGCCGGTGTGTCCCGCGCTATCCGTGAGCACCACGATATTGCGGGTGAAGCAGGCGCTGTGCGCGCCACCGATGTTGAGCAACATGCTGTCGTAACCGGCAACCGGAATCACCTGCATATCGGTGATGACCGGCGTGCTTTGCGTAGTCATATTCCGTCCTTATGGCCTGGTTTTCAGTTCAACGCGTTTGATATCGCCGGCAATCACCAGGAAACTAAATGCGGCGACAAAGGCATGGATACCGACATAAATCAGCGCGCCCTCGAAGGATCCGCTGGTGGCGATGATGTAACCGATGGCAATTGGCGTGACGATGCCGGAGAAGTTACCGAACATGTTGAACAAGCCGCCGCTCAAACCGCTGATCTCTTTCGGGGCGGTATCTGCCATCACTGCCCAACCCAGCGCACCAATGCCTTTGCCGAAGAATGCCAGCGCCATAAAGAACACCACCACCCATTCGGTGTCGGTGTAGTTACACATCACCATCGAGATGGAGAGCAGCATACCGAGCACAATGGGCGTTTTACGCGCGATGTTCAGCGAACCGGTTTTACGCATCAGGTAATCAGAAATCACGCCGCCCAATACGCCGCCGAGGAAGCCACACACCGCAGGGATCGAAGCAATAAAGCCGGCCTTCAGAATCGACATGCCGCGCGCCTGCACCAGATACACCGGGAACCAGGTAATAAAGAAGTAGGTTAAGGCGTTGACGCAGTATTGGCCGAGATAGATGCCCAGCATCATGCGTGAGGTTAGTAGCTGTTTGATCTGGAACCACTTCTCGCTCCAGCTCACTTTGCGGTCATCCTTTTTGACGTCCATGTTGATCAGCGCACCGCCCTGCTCCATGTACTCCAGCTCGGCTTTATTAACGCCCGGATGATCGGTGGGATCGTGGATCACTTTCAGCCAGATAAAGCTGAGGATGATGCCCAATCCGCCCATGAACCAGAACACGTGCGCCCAGCCCACTTCGGAGACCAGCCAACCCATGATCGGCGCGAAGATTACCGTAGCGAAGTATTGCGCCGAGTTAAAGATTGCGACGGCGGTGCCGCGCTCCTGCGCCGGGAACCAGGCCGCAACAATGCGGCTGTTGCCGGGAAAGGATGGCGCTTCAGCCAGGCCGACCAGGAAGCGCAACAGGAACAGCGAAATGATAATGCCAAAACCGCTGAACAGATCGACGAAGCCTTGCAGCAAGGTAAACAGCGACCAGAGGAAGATGCTCCAGAAGTAGACACGTTTCGAGCCGAAGCGGTCGAGCAGCCAGCCGCCCGGAATTTGCCCAATCACGTACGCCCAGGAAAAGGCGGAGAAGATATAGCCCAGGCCGACCGAATCAAGGCCGATCTCTTTGGACATCGCCGAACCGGCAATCGAAATGGTTGCGCGGTCACCGTAGTTGAACGAGGTGACGATAAATAACATCACCACAATCCAGTAACGGGCATTGGTGCGCTTTTGCACCGCTTCCGCTGTCTGGCTGAAACTATTCATGATGCACTCCTGAAATATAGCGAACGCTACATCCACTCTGACTGCATACACATCGCGTTGGGTATCAGAATGAAGTCGGGTTAAACACGGCGATTTTTATATTTGGCAATACGATGATGCGTCGTGACGAATAACCTAACGTTGAAGAACGAGAATCAGTATAGGAACAGCCTGGCGGCGAAACACTGGAAGAACGCATGAGGATTAGGGTTGAAAGAGAATGATTTTATGGCATCTGCACATAACGCTGCGGCGTGGCTCACGGAACGCTTTTTTGCTCCCTGATTTTGCCTGGTTAACGTACAGGATAACGGCAGTTTGTGAGTCCCTTCACTTGTGTTTGGATAAACGAACCAAATTCCCCTGATAAATCTCCTTAAAGCCAGTCAGTTGCACAATGCATACGGCAAATACCCCTGCATATACTGAGGCTGGCAAAAAACGATGACGTGATGGACGTATTTTAAACCGCGCTGCTACGTACGGTGCGACGAACTGGAAGGTGAGCAATGAACCGTCCTCTAACAGAAAAACCGCTCTATATCAAAGTGCACGATGCCGATAACGTGGCGATCGTGGTCAACAATCAGGGGTTACCGTCTGGCACCCGGTTCGACGACGGACTGCAACTGGCTGAGCATGTGCCACAGGGACATAAAGTCGCGCTCAGCGATATCCCGCAAGCAGGCGCGATCCTGCGCTACGGTGAAGTGATTGGCTACGCGCTGCGCCCCATCCCACAAGGTAGCTGGATTGAAGAATCACTGGTAGCGCTGCCCGAAGCGCCGCCACTCAACAGTTTGCCGTTGGCAAACAATGTACCGCCCGCGCTGCCGCCGCTGGAAGGTTATACCTTCGAAGGCTATCGCAATGCAGATGGCAGCGTGGGCACGCGCAACCTGCTCGGCATCACCACCAGCGTTCACTGCGTGGCGGGCGTGGTGGATTATGTAGTGCAGATCATTGAGCGTGATTTGCTGCCGCGTTATCCCAATGTCGATGGCGTGGTGGCGCTGAATCATCTGTACGGTTGCGGCGTGGCAATCAATGCGCCCGCCGCGGTGGTGCCGATTCGCACCATTCATAACCTGGCGCTGAATCCCAATTTTGGTGGCGAAGTGATGATCGTCAGCCTCGGCTGCGAGAAGTTACAGCCCGAACGTCTGCTGACCGGCACACCGGATGTGCAGGCCATTTCGCTGGATGACAACGACATTGTGCGATTGCAGGATGAGCGGCTGGTGGGCTTCGGCGCGATGGTGGATGAAATCCTGCAGGTCGCCGAACGCCATCTGAAAAAGCTCAATCAACGTCAGCGCGAAACCTGTCCAGCATCGGAATTGGTGATCGGCACGCAGTGCGGCGGCAGCGACGCTTTCTCGGGCGTAACGGCGAACCCCGCCGTGGGATTTGCTTCGGATTTGCTGGTGCGCTGCGGTGCGACGGTGATGTTCTCGGAAGTGACCGAAGTGCGGGATGCTATTCATCTGCTGACACCGCGCGTGGTGGATGAAGCGGTTGGCAAACGGCTGCTGGAAGAGATGGCGTGGTATGACGATTACCTCAGCCAGGGCCAAACCGATCGCAGCGCCAATCCCTCGCCGGGCAACAAAAAAGGCGGGCTGGCGAATGTGGTGGAGAAAGCGCTGGGTTCGATTGCCAAGTCAGGTCGCAGCCCGATTGTTGAAGTGTTATCGCCAGGACAGCGCCCCACCAAACGCGGGCTGATTTATGCGGCCACACCAGCCAGCGATTTCGTGTGTGGCACGCAGCAGATGGCATCAGGCATTACCTTGCAGGTGTTCACTACCGGGCGCGGCACGCCTTATGGTTTGGCCGCCATTCCGGTAATCAAGATGGCAACGCGTAATGCGCTGGCCGAACGCTGGCATGATTTGATGGATATTAATGCCGGAACCATTGCAACGGGCGAAGAGAGTATTGAACAGGTCGGTTGGCGACTGTTTGAGTTGATTCTGGAGATTGCCAGCGGGCGCAAGCAGACATGGTCGGATCGTTGGGGGATTCGTAATCAGCTGGCGGTGTTTAATCCGGCGCCGGTAACGTGATGGTTATTGTCCTCACCCTGGCCCTCTCCCACTTCGCGGGAGAGGGAACAAACCGTGCGGGCTGCACCCTCTAAATATTCCCTCTCCCGCTGGCGGGAGAGGGTTAGGGTGAGGGAAAAGTCCTTACAGCAACTTACCCCAGCTCTCCACCCACGGTGAGGTCACTGATTCGGGCTCCGGATCTTCCGTCGCATCCACCAACAGCACCTCGCCGATGCGCTGCGCGCTCTGCTCCTGCAAGGTGGCATCAAAGGTTTTAGCTGCACGGCAGAAATTGTCATAGCTGCTGTCACCCAAGCCAATCACGCCATAACGCAATTCTGGTTGATAACCCAGCTGATCACGCACTGCAACATACAGGCGGGCAATGTTATCCGGGAAGTCGCCCTGACCGGTGGTTGAGGTGACAATCAGCACCACATCCTGGCTGTATGCCTGCCAATCCGCCATCGACGGATCTTCAAACACCTTCACGTCGTGGCCCTGCTCTTCCAGCACCGTCTGTGCTTCTTCAGCTACCAGCAGCGCATTGCCGTAAACCGTACCTGTAAAAATGCCAATCTTTACCATCTTGCCGCTCCTTTATTCTGTCGGCTTATCCTGGACTGCATCATTGGCAAACTCAACCCTGGGAACATCAGGGATCTGATCCTGCCAGCCAAACTGCTCAAGCATCTGCTGCCAGACGCGATCCAACCCGGCGCGAATCACTATGGGCTCGCCGGTAACGGGATGGGTAAAGCTGAGCGCGCTGGCGTGCAGCATCAGGCGATTGAGGCCAAAATGTGCCGCCGCACCGCGATTCTGGCGCAGATCGCCGTGCGCGCTGTCGCCAATAATCGGATGACGCAGATGCACCATGTGGCGACGCAGCTGATGTTTACGCCCGGTGTGCGGCGCCATCTCCACCAGCGTATAGCGCGCGGTGTTATAGCGGCTGATGGCGACCGGCATCTCAACGTGTGCCAGCGCCTGGTAATCCGTTACCGCCGGTTGGGCAACAGGTTCCTGGGTGGCAAATTTGTCGGCAATCTTATCCAGCTCTTCCACCAGCGGATAATCCAGCGTCGCGCCGCCTTCCAGCCAGCCGCGCAGCACCGCATGATAGGTTTTCTGCATCTGATGCTGTTCAAACTGCTGCGCCAGTAAATGGGCGACTTCACTCGATAAGGCCATCAGCAACACGCCGGACGTTGGGCGATCGAGGCGGTGCACAGTAAACACATGCTGGCCAATCTGATCGCGCACCGTTTGCATCACCACCACTTTTTCATTGCGATCGAGCCAGCTGCGATGCACCAGCCAACCGGCCGGCTTATTCACCGCGACCAGCCACGCATCTTGATAAAGGATTTCGAGCATCAGGCGGAAGGTTCCTGGAACAGCGCATCAAACTTGTTGAGCGTCAGCAATAGCACCGCATAGCCCGGCGTGTCGGCTGGCAATGCGACTTCATAATAGGGAGCGATGGCAAAATTCTGCGGCAACGGCGCGCCGCTTTCGAGCAGCGCATAAAAACGTGGCATGAATACCCATTGCAGCCATTGCAGCGGCTCCATGGTATCAAGACAGAAAGGTTCGGTACTGGCGAAGGCGCCCGCCTCGGGGGATTGTGACTGCCAATGGCCGTGTTCACGCATCACCGCTTCGACCTGCTGCAGGCGCTGAAAAATCATTTGCGACGACATGCGCCACCTCCAGAGAAAAATTGGGCGGCAAGCATACCATCAGTCACGCCCGGCGTAAAAATGGCATAAAAAAAGGGAGCACTGTGATTACAGTGCTCCCGGTTTTCGTTTGCAGCATTCCAGCTACTGCTGTGCTCCCTGCTCATCCATGACAACTTTTCCTGCGCTTTCCGTCGCTTGTCATCATGACATTGGTCCTTAGCATCCTGGCCCGCCACGTTCCGCGTGGCTCTCATTCTCCGTCCTGGAGGTGTCCTTTATACTCAATCCTGAGTGTCCTGCTTCGTCCTGAAGCCTTCCTTGTGCCGTAAACTCCGTTACGTTCCCGCCTCATGGCTGACATTCTCCTGAACGTCTCTTAATCTCCAGCATCCTGCCAGTGGTGACTATTCTCCCAGAAACCATCGCAATAACAAGCCAGTAAGAAGCGTTAATGGATTAAGTCCTGTCTTAATTTTCAGATTGATGCCATAAGTTCATGATTCACAATATTTTTACATTTAGCGCTTCCGCAAGTCTGCGCAATGATCTAGCGATCTCTCACACGTAACGTGAGAGATCTCTCACAAAGCGCAGCCTAAAAATCTGCAAATGACTGAGTAACCGGTTGTAAAGCATTAAGAAACTTCTCAACCGATGTTGCCAGGACTTCACGCTTTTTAGTGCCAGGCTCCTCAATAATGACCTCGCCGGTAAGATTGCACAGCGCAATCACATCATTCTCTGAGTCGGTGGTGGCAATAAACAGCGTTGGCGCTTGTCTTAAGCGGCGCTTCATAACCAAGTGACCAATCAGGTTTTCCTGCAGGCGAGTGAAATCCGCTTCACTCCATACCTGCAGCAGGGTAATCGGCTGCTGTTCAAAGGTTGCCGTCATATCACCTGCAAACTGGCTGGTGTAAAACGCACTGATTTCTGGTTGCAGTTGCAGATCCAACGCACGCTCTACCGCTTCAAGCGTGGCCGGTAACGTAAACGGCTGCGGCTGCCACAACACGCGGTCATCCAGCGTGCTGATGATGCAGTCGGAGGGAACGCCAAGCAGATCGGCGCTGGCGGGAAAATGTCCGGTTTGTTGCTGCCAATGTTCCACGTAGCGGGCGGTAAACTCACGCAGAGCATCTACGGTTTGCTGCATCATTCATATTCTCGCAAGTGTTAGGTTACACTTAACCACTTTGATGAAATTCAGTGGTAACCGTTATGTCTTCTGAAAACCGGGATCAGGCATTAAGCGGCCTGACCTTAGGTAAGCCCACGGCTTATGTTGATCGCTACGATAACACGCTGCTGCAATCCGTGCCGCGCAGCCTTAACCGTGAGCCGCTGGGGCTGTATCCCGATAATCTGCCGTTTACTGGCGCAGATATCTGGACGCTCTACGAACTCTCCTGGCTCAACAACAAAGGCGTTCCGCAGGTCGCGGTGGGCGAAGTGGTGCTGCGCGCCGATAGCCAAAACCTGATCGAGTCGAAGAGTTTCAAGCTCTATCTTAACAGTTTTAATCAGACCGTTTTCGCCGACTGGGGCGAAGTGCGTCAGACGCTGGAGCGCGATCTCAGCGCCTGCGCGAAGGGTCAGGTCAGCGTGGCGCTGTTTCGTCTCAGCGAAGTGGAAGGCCAGCCGATCGGCCATTTCAGTGGCGAAGTGATTGATGAACAGGATATCGAAATCCACGATTATGCCTTCAATGCGGATTATCTGGCGCAGGCTGCAGGCCGTGAGATTGTTGAAGAAACGCTGGTTAGCCATCTGCTGAAATCGAACTGCTTAATTACCAATCAGCCCGATTGGGGCTCGGTGATGATTCGCTACAAAGGCCCGCGTATTAATCGTGAAGCGCTGCTGCGTTATCTCATCTCATTCCGTCAGCATAATGAGTTTCATGAGCAGTGCGTTGAGCGCATTTTCAACGACGTTCAGCGCTTTTGTCAGCCAGAAGCCCTGAGCGTTTATGCACGTTACACCAGGCGCGGCGGTCTGGATATCAATCCGTGGCGCAGTAACGTGCCCTTCTCTCCGGGATTTTCCCGCCTGGTTCGCCAGTAATAGTTTGCGAGACGCCTCGCAGGCCGCTGCACGGATGCGCGGTTCCCCTTGAGCATTCACAGCGGACAACGTTACTCTGTTGAAGGCGCGATCGAAGCATGCGCGACCAGGGATTTTCGTCGCTGCGTTAATAAGTTAAGCGCAGCGTCATCAGCCACGCATTTGCGTGTAAAGGAGTTCTCTTGATTACACATATCAGCCCGCTTGGCTCGATGGATCTGCTCTCCCAGCTTGAAGTCGACATGCTGAAGCGCACCGCTAGCAGCGACCTTTATCAGCTGTTTCGTAACTGTTCTCTTGCGGTACTCAACTCCGGTAGCCAGACCGACAGCAGCCAGGAATTGCTTTCGCGTTTTGAAAACTTCGACATCAACGTGTTGCGCCGTGAGCGCGGTGTGAAACTGGAGCTGATTAACCCGCCGGAAGAGGCATTTGTTGATGGCCGGATTATTCGTTCGCTGCAGGCAAACTTGTTTGCCGTGCTGCGCGACATTCTGTTTGTAAACGGACAACTGGCGGCAACAGAACGCTACCAGAACGAGGAGCCGGAAGACTCTGCGCATATCACCAATCAGGTGTTTTCGATTCTGCGTAACGCGCGTGCACTGCACATCGGCGAATATCCGAATACCGTGGTGTGTTGGGGCGGCCACTCAATCAATGCGGTGGAATACCAATATTGCCGCAACGTCGGCACGCAAATGGGCCTGCGCGAACTCAACATCTGTACCGGTTGCGGACCTGGCGTCATGGAAGCACCGATGAAAGGTGCGGCGGTAGGACATGCGCAGCAGCGTTATCATGACAGCCGTTTTATCGGCCTGACTGAGCCCTCAATCATTGCCGCCGAACCACCGAATCCGCTGGTCAATGAGCTGATCATCATGCCGGATATCGAAAAACGCCTTGAAGCCTTTGTGCGTATCGCCCACGGTATCGTGATCTTCCCTGGCGGCGTGGGCACAGCCGAAGAGCTGCTGTATTTGTTGGGTATTTTAATGAATCCGCACAACAGCGATCAGGTATTGCCGCTGATTCTGACCGGACCCAAAGAGAGCGCCGACTACTTCCGCGTGCTGGATGATTTCATCGTTAATACGCTGGGCGAAGCCGCACGCAAGCACTACAAAATTATCATTGATGATGCCGCTGAAGTGGCGCGTCTGATGAAGAAAGCCATGCCGCAGGTGAAAGAGTATCGCCGCGAAACCGGCGATGCCTACAGCTTCAACTGGTCGATTCGTATCGCACCCGAATTGCAAGTGCCCTTCCTGCCGACGCACGAGAATATGGCAAACCTGAAGCTGTTCCCGGATCAGCCCGCCGAGCTGCTGGCAGCCGATCTGCGTCGCGCCTTCTCCGGCATTGTGGCGGGTAACGTCAAAGAGATCGGAATTCGTGAAATTCGCGAGAAAGGCCCGTACAAACTGCACGGCGATGCCAATCTCATGCACCGCATGGACGAACTGTTGCAAGGTTTTGTCGCACAGCAGCGCATGAAGCTGCCGGGCAGCGCCTACACGCCTTGCTACGAAATCATCAAATAACTCATCAGGAAGGCAGCCTGCGGGCTGCCGCTATCGCTATGTCGCTTCATCTTCTTATCATTGATGCACTCAATCTGATTCGCCGTCTGCACGCTGTTCAGGGTTCGCCATGCCGCGACAGCTGCGTTGCCGCCTTGCATCAGTTATTGGGACATACACAACCCACGCACGTGGTGGCGGTGTTTGATAGCCATGAGCGTCAGCCCGGTTGGCGCCATCAGCTATTACCGGATTACAAAGCGGGTCGCCCGCCGATGCCGGAGGATTTGCATCTGGAGATGCCCGCGCTGCAGGACGCCTTCCGCGCAGCAGGCGTTAACTGCTGGGTGGCTGATTTAGACGAAGCCGACGATCTCGCCGCCACGCTGGCGGTGAAAATGGCGGACGCTGGTCATCAAGCAACGATTGTTTCTACCGATAAAGGTTATTGCCAGCTGCTGGCACCTAACATTCGTATTCGCGACTATTTCCAGAAGCGCTGGCTGGATGTGCCTTTTATCGAGCAAGAGTTTGGCGTAACGCCCGCGCAGTTGCCCGACTATTGGGGATTGTGTGGTATCAGCAGCAGCAAAATTCCCGGCGTGCCCGGCATTGGCCCGAAAAGCGCCCGCGAGTTGTTGATGCAGTTTGGATCGCTGGATGCGATCTATCAGCAATGGGATCAGGTACCGAGCAAATGGCAGGGAAAATTGCAGGAACAGCGGGAAATGGCAGAAATTTGCCGCAAAGTATCGACGTTAAAACGTGATTTGGTACTGCAAGGCAATCTCAATACATTGAGATTTCAAACGAAACAGCCGTCGCCATAAATGGCGTAATGCCAATCAGTTAAGCGCCGTATTAAATCACCGCGCCTTCCGTAGCGGCGCGATTTATCGCGCAATGAATTGCGCCGCTACAATGTGCGCTCTCGGTAATTAGCGATTTTCATGCCTCAACCGACGATCATTACGGCATCAATGGCGACACTAAAAAACAATTTCCTGCGAAATAATTTGTGCTACAGCAAGGCGGCAAGTGCGCGAGTCCCCGGGAGCATACATCAGTATGTGACCGGGGCGAGCAAACGCAGCCAACGCCGCTGTAGTGCAAAGTATGAAGCAGGACCGCTGTAGCGCAAAGTATGAAGCAGGATTAGCGCTCGTCGCGACGGCCGCCCACCGCTGCCCACAACCGGCGTACGTGAACGGTCACTTCTTCGCGGTCATGATAGAGTTGGCGCGCCTGAATCTGGGCATTAATACCCTGCGCTTTCAGCGCGTCATCAATCATCGCCAGGTTCTGTGTCACTTCTTCGTAGCGCTTTTTCATTGGCAGCTTGAGGTTGAAGATCGCCTCGCGGCACCAGCCATTCACCAGCCATTCGGTCATCAGGCTTGCGACGCGCACCGGTTTTTCCACCATGTCGCACACCAGCCAGCTGATATTGGTACGCGGCGGACGGAATTTAAAACCATCTTCGCGGCAGTGCGTCACCTGTCCGGTGTCCATCAGACTTGGCGCCATCGGGCCGTTATCTACCGCAAAAACCCACATGCTGCGTTTCACCAGTTGATAGGTCCAGCCGCCAGGGCAAGCACCAAGATCGACGGCGTACATGCCGCTGGCTAAACGCTCATCCCACTCATCCGCAGGCACAAACACGTGAAACGCCTCTTCCAGCTTGAGCGTAGAACGGCTCGGCGCATCGGAGGGGAATTTCAGGCGCGGAATGCCCATGTAGAATGGCGAGTTGTTTTCCGGCAGCGAATAGCCGACGTAACAGGTGCCCGGCGCAATAAAGAACACGTGCACTACCGGACGCTTAGCCGTTTCGTAATTAAGCAGGATTTTGCTTTCACGCAGGCTGGCACGCAGCGGCACGGTTAATTTACGGCAGAACTTGGTGAGCTCTTTCGCTTCATTGGTATCCGGCACTTCAACCCGCAGTTCACCGCCCTTCTCCACCACACCGGTCAGCATGCCGACAATCGGCGTGATGCGATCTTCTGGTGGCAGATCGCGCAGTAGCTCTCCCACCACCAGCATCTGCCGCGCAAAGATCAGTTCGGCAAACGGCAGCGTTTGGATCAGCTTTTCAGCATCTTGCTGCTGATAGCACTCATACAGCACGTAACCTGAGTCATCTTTGACGCGCGGGAAGCCGTAAATCTCGCGCTCAGCCGCTTTCGCGCTGATTTCTGCCGCGCACTCTTTCTCAAATCCTGGACGGCAATAGAGTAAAACTTTATTCATGGCGATCTGCCTTTCGTTTCAGACGCAGTGCGCCAATCAACATCAAGAACCAGCCAATAAGGAAGCATAAGCCTCCCACTGGCGTAACAAAAACCCAAAACTTCATGTGCGACAGCGCCAGACAATAGAGGCTGCCACTGAACAACACGATACCGAGCGCCATCGCGGCGCTACTCCAGTAAAACCAGATATTGGCACGACGCAGCATAGCGGCACCCAAGCCGATCACTGCCAGCGTGTGATACGCCTGATATTCAAGGCCGGTATGTATCCACGCCATTTCGGCTGGGCCGAGCGATTTGCTCAGCACATGCGCGCCGAAAGCACCAAACGCCACCAGCATAAATCCGCTAATGGCAGCAAAAACAAACATGGCACGACTGGACATCAAACAATCCTCAAGGTAATGCGCACATCATTGTGCAGCCAGCAACGCATTAGTGATCGTAGCGAAAACGGAATTTTTCTTGTTCATTGGCCGCTTTTTCCAGGATCCACTGACGAAAGGCGGCTATTTTACCCAGTTCTGCCTGGCTGTCATGACAAACCAGATAAAAAGCATTTTTACTGACCAACACGTCGTTAAAAGGACATACCAGACGACCGGCTTCAATTTCACTCTGCGCCATCACATTATTCGCCAGCGCCACGCCCTGACCATGAATCGCCGCCTGCAACACCATGGCGCTGTGGCTGAAGATCGGGCCCTGTTGCACATTGATATGCTGCACGCCCAGCTGACGCGTATAGGATTGCCAGTCACGGCGCGATGCATCATGCAGCAGCGTGCAGTGCGCCAAATCGGCCGGCGATTTGAGAGGATGATCACCCGTCAGCAACATCGGTGAGCAGACTGGCAGCAAATATTCGGCATACAATTTCTCAACCCGCAGGCCTGGCCAATTGCCACGACCGTAGAAAATCGCCACGTCGACATCGTCCGCCAATTTCTCCTCATCACGGTCCACCGCCTGGATACGCACGTCGATGCCCGGATAAGCCATATTAAAGCTGGAAAGGCGAGGAACCAGCCACTGAATGGCGAAACTCGGCAGCAAACTGACGGTCAGCGCACCCTTAGCGCTGCGCGCCTGCAACTTGCGCGTGGCATCGTTAAGAGCAGAGAAAATCTCCTTAATATCTAAATAGTAGCTTTGACCTTCTTCCGTCAGTAAAAGCGAACGATTCCTCCGGCGAAACAGCTTAAGACCGAGGAAATCTTCCAGAGATTTGATCTGATGGCTGACAGCAGCCTGGGTAACAAACAGCTCTTCAGCGGCTTTGGTGAAGCTCAAATGACGGGCAGCAGCATCAAAGACGCGTAAAGCATTAAGCGGCGGAAGGCGTTTAGACATGGTTTTCCGTATCCGGATTGACAAGGTAATACTTCAACTTATACAAAGTCGCTACGTATTAGTTTTTTTAATCCGAGACATTATAATTTGTCCGTTGAGGAAGCTCCAGCAAATACCTATAGTTGCCGCACTTCCTGAGCCGGAACGAAAAGATTTCTGGAAACGTGCGAGAGATCGCAGACTTTTGGAGAGCTTTTGGCTTGTGGTCGTGATGTTGTGTTTGCATTTTGATCTGACGCTTGCAGATCAAGCTTTTAATTCCTGTAGATTTACCCTGTCTGTCCATAGTGATTTTAAATAGCACCGCAAATTGCGGTGCTTTTTTTTGCCTTACTGCCCCATCTCCACCATCTCTTTGACGTCAGAGCGGTTAATCTGCTGCTTGTTGCCATTGGCATCCTGATAGCTGATCATACCGGTTTCGTCATCAACTTTAGGTTTGCCATCGGCGACGATGGTGCGACCATCGTTAGTGTGCATTACGTAATTGCTGGAACATGCGGACAGGGTAAAGGCCAGAGTACACACGGCCAGCACTGCGGTGAGTTTATTCATCTTCTATCTCCTTGCAGATTAATTGCATTAAACCACCCGCATGCGCTCACCAAAGGTAGCGCCAGTGAAATCGACTATGAATAGCGACGCGTTATGCGGGTTTCGGTTCAAACCTTGCAATAATTAGCATAACGCGCTTTTCCAGCTTTGCCAGGCAACGGGCCAGCTTTCAGCCTGGTCCTAACATGATTAACAGTGGGCTGAGTATGACCATTTTTTCTCCCGGCGCCTTCCGCCAGCAGTTCCCCGCGCTGAGCGATGCCGGAATCTACCTCGATAGCGCGGCTACTGCGCTCAAGCCGCAGGCGGTGATCGACGCAACCGCACAGTTCTACAGCCTCAGCGCTGGCACCGTGCATCGCAGCCAGTTCGCTGCCGCTCGCGCATTAACGGAAAAATACGAACAGGCGCGCGGATTAGTGGCGCGCTGGCTCAATGCTGCGGACGATCGGCAGATTGTCTGGACGCGCGGCACCACCGAAGCGATCAATCTGGTGGCGAACAGTTGGCTGGCTCCGCGATTGCAGGCTGGTGATGAAATCGTGGTTAGCGAAGCCGAACATCACGCCAATCTGGTGCCGTGGCTGATGGTGGCAAAAGCGGCGGGCGCGAAAGTGGTGAAATGGCCGTTGGGCGACGATCGTTTGCCGGATATCACGCTGTTGCCAGCACTGCTCAATTCACGTACCCGATTGCTGGCCGTTGGTCAGATGTCGAACGTCACCGGCGGCTGTCCGGACCTGGCGCAGGCGATCCGTTTAGCCCATGACGTCGGTGCCAAAGTGATGGTCGATGGCGCACAAGGTGTGGTGCATTGTCCGCCGGATGTACAGGCGCAGGATATTGATTTCTATGCTTTTTCCGGCCATAAGCTTTATGGCCCAATGGGCATTGGCGTGCTGTATGGCAAAGCGGAACTGCTGGAAGCGATGGATCCATGGCAAGGCGGCGGCAAAATGCTGACGCAGGTCGATTTTAACAGTTTCACACCGCAGCCGGTGCCGTGGCGTTTTGAAGCCGGAACGCCTAATGTTGCCGGCGTGGTGGGGTTGAGTGCCGCGCTAGAGTGGCTGGCGCAACATGATGGCAAAAAGGCCGAAATGTGGAGCCAGCAACTGGCGAGCCTCGCCGAGGAGCAACTGAGCGAGATCCCCGGTTTTCGCAGCTTCCGCTGTGGCAATGCCAGCCTGCTGGCGTTTGATATTGCCGGCATTCACCACAGCGATATCGTTACGCTGCTCGCCGAGCATGGCATCGCATTGCGCGCCGGGCAGCACTGCGCGCAGCCGCTGATGGCGGCGCTGGGCGTCACCGGCACGCTGCGTGTCTCGTTCGCCCCCTATAATAATTTGCAGGACGTGGATGCGCTGGTGCGCGCCATGCGCCATGCCGTCGACTTACTGAGTGAATAAGCCCATGACATCAACCCTGCTCGCCCCGCATCCGTTTGGCGATCTGATTACCGCAGCCAGCCTGACGGAAAAATTCACCCATTTTCATCAGTGGGAAGATCGCTATCGTCAACTGATCCAGCTCAGCCGCCAGCTGCCTGCGTTAGCGGAAGAGTTAAAGACGCCAGATATTGAACTCACGGGCTGTGAAAATCGCGTGTGGTTAAGCAGCCAGTTGCTGAACAACGGCACGCTGCACTTTTATGGTGACAGCGAAGGACGCATCGTGCGCGGATTGCTAGCGGTGTTACTGACGGCGGTGGAAGGCAAAACGCCAGCCGACTTGCTGCAGCAAGATCCGCTGGCGTTGTTTGATACGTTAGGTCTGCGCGCGCAGCTCAGTGCGTCGCGCAGCAGCGGCTTACAGGCGCTGGCGGATGCGGTGCAACGCGCTGCCCGTCAGCACGCTCAGGCCGTTTGACGCGCCGCTTTCGCCAGAAACTTCTTCAACGCGTGCGAAACCGCCACAAACCCGAACGTGGCGGTTACCATGGTCGCCGCGCCAAATCCGGCGGCACAATCCATGCGTTTCGGGCCTTCTGCGGTGGAGCGTGAAGTGCACACGCTGCCGTCCGGCTGCGGATACATCAGCGCTTCCGTCGAGAATACGCAGTCGATGCCGAGCTTGCCTTTACTGTTCTTCACCACGTTAAAATCCCCTTTCAATCTCTCACGCAGCTTGGCCGCCAGCGGATCCTGAATGGTTTTCGCCAGATCGCTCACCTGAATCTGCGTGGGATCGATCTGGCCGCCCGCGCCGCCGGTGGTTATCAGCGGGATCTTGTTGCGACGACACCAGGCGATCAACGCGGCTTTGGGGCGCACGCTGTCAATCGCATCAATCACGTAGTCAAAACCCGCCGATAACAGTTCAGCGGTATTTTCCGGCGTGATGAAATCATCGATGCAGATCACTTCGCATTCCGGATTGATGGCGCGCATACGCTCGGCCATCACTTCGGTTTTCGCCTGGCCCACTTTGCCCTGCAGCGCGTGAATCTGGCGGTTGGTATTGGTGATGCAGACATCGTCCATATCAATCAGGGTGATTTTACCGATGCCGGTGCGCGCTAAGGCTTCCGCCGCCCACGAACCCACGCCGCCAATACCGATCACGCAAAAGTGCGCGTCGGCAAAACGCTGCAGCGCGTCCTGGCCATAGAGACGCGCGGTGCCGCCAAAACGTTGTCGCCAGGCGTCGCTTACTACTGTCATAACCAAACCTTTCCGGGAAAACGGGACATTAATTAGAACCTAACAGCAGCGAACCGTTGTTGCCATTTTGTGGGTTGCTAAACAGCGGCTGACCGGTGCCCGGCGCGGCTTTCAGCACCCAGACGCGGCCATAATGGTTGTAGAAACCGGCCAGATGCGCCGCATCCGGGCCAACGCCCTGATAGATATCGAAGTGCTGGCCTTTAATCGCGCCACCCACGTCTAACGCCACCATTAGACGCATCTCATATTTGCCATTGAACTTGCCCTTCTCGTTCAGCTGCGGCACTTCGGCTAACAGCACGGTTCCGGCCGGAATCAATGAACGATCGGAGGCAACGGAAGCCTTGGCAATCAGCGGCACCGCGCTGGCACCGCGCACCGGCACATACTCTTCCGGTTTGAAGAAGACGAAGGATTGGTTGGTTTCCAGCACCGAACGCACTTCCTGTGGCGAATGCTCTTGCGCCCACTGACGAATCGCCTGCATCGACATATCTTCGCGCTTCACTTCACCGCGATCGATCAGCTCTTTACCGATGCTGTGATAAGCCCAGCCATTTTTGCCGCCGTAACCAAAGAAGCGCAGTGGACGACCATCACCAAAATCAACGTAGCCGCTGCCCTGCACATCCATCATGAAGTTATCGATCAGCGAATTGCTGTAGGCAATGATGTAGCGATCGTCGAGCCCACCATTATAGATAGAAGCGCGGCTCGGCAGTTTCTGTCCACGCGGACGCGGTGGCATACGATAAATCGGATACTGGAACTCGCCCTGACGGGTATAACGCGCTTCCACAACCGGCGTGTAGTAACCGGTGAACTGCACGTTGCCGTAATTGTCAGTGCCTTCCATCTGATAAGCATTCAAACCAAACTGGTTGAGCTGGCGCGTATCCGCGCCGGACAGCAGCCAGTTTTGCACTGCGCTGTAAGTACCGTTGTTGCGCCCGAACAGGCCGGATGAGGCGGTTTGAATCTGCACCACCTGATCGCTAAAGTCTTTGCCGTTCACCGGACGCCCTTTAGCATTCGGTTGGTTGACCAGCCCAAGCGGTTGCTCCAGCTTGCCATCGATATACTGTTGACCGCGGTCGGTCGGTTTGGAACTACAGCCCGCTAACAGCGCGATAAATGCGCCAGTAAGTGCATACTTCGCCCAATGTCCTTTCATAACCTTCTCTTTTTATCGATTGTTTGCCCGGCGAAGATAGCAAAGGGACAGAGAGATTGAAATCTGCCCTAAGCGGTCGCGCTCACATCTGTACAATAATTCACCCAATGGCGAGTTTATTCATCAACTGACTGTAAATTTGGCGTTTTGTCTCAAAAAGGGGTTGCATCGCCGCGCGTCCAGAGTATAGTGCGCATCCACGGACGCGGGGTGGAGCAGCCTGGTAGCTCGTCGGGCTCATAACCCGAAGGTCGTCGGTTCAAATCCGGCCCCCGCAACCAATTCTTCTTAAATGAAGAGACAATGTGAAGTGTCGTGTAACGCGTCAGTCGGACGCGGGGTGGAGCAGCCTGGTAGCTCGTCGGGCTCATAACCCGAAGGTCGTCGGTTCAAATCCGGCCCCCGCAACCAATTGTCTTAAGAAGAATACAATGTGAAAAGTCGCTTAATGCGACAGACGGACGCGGGGTGGAGCAGCCTGGTAGCTCGTCGGGCTCATAACCCGAAGGTCGTCGGTTCAAATCCGGCCCCCGCAACCAATCATTTAAACACCTTAACGGGTGTTTTTTTGTTTCTGGCGTCCGGAAAAAGCGGCATTGCTGCCGCCCTCCTCAGCGATGCGCTAGTGCCGCACCCTTATCAAAATACGCCTTAATCCCATGCAGAATCGCCTCAGCCACCTGATGCTGATAGCGCGCCGTGCGCAGCTTGCGCTCCTCTTCGACATTACTGATAAACGCGGTTTCCACCAAAATCGAGGGAATATCCGGGGCTTTCAGCACCGCAAATCCCGCCTGATCGACGGTGCGCTTGTGCAGGTGATTGATATGTCCCATGCGTGACAGCACTTCTTTACCAAACTTCAGGCTGTCGCTGATGGTTTGCCGCTGCACCATGTCGAACATGGTGTGGTCGAGATAACGATCGCCGCTCATGCTGACGCCGCCAATCAAATCGGCTTCATTCTGCGTTTGTGCGAGGAAGCGCGCCGCCGCTGAGGTAGCGCCGCTGGTCGAAAGGGCAAACACCGACGAACCGCGCGCGGCCCGACTGGTGAAGGCATCAGCATGGATCGAAATGAACAGATCCGCACGCTGCTTTCGCGCTTTCGCCACGCGGACACGCAACGGGATAAACACATCCTCATTGCGCGTCATGTAAGCTTTCATGTTGCGCTCTTTGTCGATCAGCGCCTTCAGATAGCGACCGATCTTCAACACGATATCTTTCTCACGCGTTTTATATTTGCCATGCGCGCCGGGATCCTCACCACCATGGCCAGGATCGATCATGATGATAATCGGTCGATCGCGCCCCGCTTTGCCCGGCAGCGCCGCCTGCACCGGCTGATCGCGTTCAAGATCGCCCTGATTGTAATTCTGCAGTAATGCCAGTAGCGGATCCTCTTCCCGTGATTGCTGATTAGGATAGAGATCGACCACTAAGCGATGCTTGATACCTGCCACTGGCGCAAGAGTAAATGTCTTGGGCGCAATGCTACGCTTGAGTTCCAGCACCAGTCGCACCGTGTTAGCGTCAAACTGACCGACGCGTGCGGTTTTGATATAGGGATCGTCCACGCGCACCAGCTTATCGACTCCTTTCAGGACCGGGTTGATGTGCATATTTTCGATATCAATAACCAGACGATCGGGATTCCCCAGCGTGAACTGTTTGTACTTGAGGGGAACGTTTGATTCCAGGGTTACGCGGGAGTAGGTCGATGAGGGCCAGATGCGCACCGCCACAATATGCTGGCTGGCAGCCAGCCCGGTACGCGTCACGCTGAGCATTAATAATGCGCCAGCGCCCTGTAATAATCGTCGTCGTGTAAAAGCTTCGGACATGCCGCTCCAACTGCTGTGTTATGTCTAAAAAATCATCACTCGATGGCAAGAAAGTGAAAACTTTACTCGATGAGAATCGTCTTGTCTTGCCGGAAAAACCAGATAATGCAGTCTGTTAGCGCGTGTTGCATCATGAAAATCGTAAAGTAACGTCAGGCCCGGCGCTTGCAATAAAGAGCAAAAGAGCATAAAAATACGAAAATTACGAATAAACATGCATAGAGGGCTTTGCCGTGAAGGAACGCAGTACAGAACTGGTTCAGGGTTTTCGCCACACCGTTCCCTATATAAATACCCATCGTGACAAGACGTTTGTCATCATGTTGGGTGGCGAAGCCATCGAGCATGAGAACTTCTCAAGCATCGTTAATGACATCGGTCTGCTGCATAGCCTCGGCATTCGCTTAGTGGTGGTTTATGGTGCGCGTCCGCAGATTGACGCCAGCATGGCCCAGCAACAGCTGGAACCGATTTACCACAAACATACGCGCGTTACCGATGCGCAATCACTTGAGCTGGTAAAGCAGGCCGCCGGTCGTTTACAGCTGGATATCACCGCGCGTCTTTCGATGAGCCTCAACAACACGCCGCTACAAGGCGCGCACATTAACGTAGTGAGCGGCAACTTCATCATTGCGCAGCCGCTGGGGGTGGATGATGGCGTTGATTACTGCCACAGCGGGCGTATTCGTCGTATTGATGAGGAAGCGATCCATCGTCAGCTGGATAACGATGCGATTGTACTGCTCGGTCCGGTAGCGGTTTCTGTGACCGGCGAGAGTTTTAACCTGACGTCAGAAGAAGTAGCGACGCAGCTGGCAATTAAATTGAAGGCCGAGAAGATGATTGGTTTCTGCTCCGAACAGGGCGTGACCAACCGCGAAGGCGCGATTATTTCTGAATTGTTTCCGAACGAAGCTCAGGCGCGCATCGACGAAATGGAGAGCGACGGCGATTTCCTCTCTGGCACCGTGCGGTTCTTACGTGGTGCGGTCAAAGCCTGCCGCAGCGGCGTGCGTCGCAGCCACCTGATTAGCTATCAGGAAGATGGTGCGTTGCTGCAAGAACTGTTCTCGCGCGACGGTATCGGTACCCAGATTGTGATGGAGTCGGCCGAGCAGATTCGGCGCGCCAACATCAACGATATCGGCGGTATTCTCGAACTGATTCGCCCGCTGGAGCAGCAAGGGATTCTGGTGCGTCGCTCCCGTGAGCAACTGGAGATGGAGATTGATAAGTTCACCATTATTCAGCGCGATAATTTAACCATCGCCTGTGCCGCGCTCTACCCGTTCCCGGACGAGCAGATTGGTGAGATGGCTTGTGTGGCAGTGCATCCGGATTATCGCAGCTCGTCGCGTGGAGAACTGTTGCTGGATCGCGTGGCGTTGCAGGCACGTCAGATGGGGCTAAAGAAGCTGTTTGTGTTAACCACGCGCAGCATTCACTGGTTCCAGGAGCGCGGTTTTACGCCGGTGGATATTGAATCCCTGCCCGAGAGCAAGAAGCAGATGTATAACTATCAGCGCCGTTCAAAAGTGCTGATGGCGGATTTGGGATAGTCGCATCATTTAACTGTGCCGTTGCGTAGTTGCACATACCGCAGCGGCGCAATTTATTGCGCAATATCCGCATGGGCAAGCTGCCGCCATTGATATGCGCGATTCATCGCGCCGCGACGGATTGTGCGGAATCGATACTTAATTACTCTCCGCTCAACCGCTCCAGTAATCCGCTGCGTCGCTGGGTACGCAACTGCACGGCACGGCGGAACACGCCGTCATCGCTGTACAACGTCAGCTGCTTACGCGCGCGGGTAATCGCGGTATAAATCAGCTCGCGCGTTAACACCGGCAGGAACTGCGCCGGCATCACCAACGCCGTGTGGTCAAATTCCGAACCCTGCGATTTATGCACCGTCATCGCCCACGCGGTATCGTGCGTCGGCAAGCGGCTCGGTTGCACCGCCTTGATGTTGCCATCCGGCAACGGGAAGAACACCTTCAGCAGACCTTCCTCATCAAACAACGTTATGCCGATATCGCCGTTAAACAGGCCCAATGCGCTGTCGTTACGCGTCACCATCACCGGACGTCCCTGATACCAGCGACTGCCGCCGGTTGGACGACGAATCAGCTGCAGCTGCATCAGCTTCTGCTCAATACGTTGATTCAATCCCTGCACGCCAAACGGCCCTTCACGCAGTGCGCACAGCAGCTGATATCGGCCAAACGCCGCGATAATTTCAGCAGGATCAGCGCGTTGGCGAATGAGTTTCAGGAACGGCTGATAACCGGCGGCAATCTCCGTCAGCATCGCCTGATACGCATCAGCATCCTGCAAAGGTTGACGGGTGATATCGCTGAAACCAGCCTTGAATGCCGCTTCAACCGCCTTTGCATCACCGGCGTTAACCGCTGCGGCCAGTTGGCCAATGCCGGAGTTGGCGTCAAAGCGGTAGCTTTTACGCAGCAGGCAAATCGCGTCGCGTACCGCGGGTGCGCTGCTGTCATCGATGCCCGCCACCCCGCTGCCGGTGAGCTCGCTCAGCTGCGCAGCGCGCATCGGGCTGTAACCGGCTTCGGCACAGCGACAGATATCACCGAGCACTGCGCCCGCTTCCACCGATGCCAGCTGATCGCGATCGCCGAGGAACACCACGCGCGCCTGCGCTGGCAATGCGGCAATCAAATTCGCCATCATGCCGAGATCGACCATTGAGGCTTCATCCACCACCAGCACATCCAGATGCAGCGGATTTCCGGCGTGATAGCGCAGGCGCTGTGTTTCCGGCTGCGCGCCTAACAAGCGGTGCAGCGTGGTGGCATCGGCCGGAAAGCGCTGCCGCTCCGCCTCGCTCACCGGCAACTTTTGCAGCGCCTTGCCCAGCGATTCGGTGAGACGCGCCGCCGCTTTGCCGGTTGGTGCAGCCAACTGAATACGTAACGCGCCTTCGCTAAGACGGATCAGTGCCGCCAGCAGTTTTGCCACCGTGGTGGTTTTTCCGGTTCCGGGACCGCCCGAGATCACCGCAGTTTTCTGCGTCAGCGCCACCGCAGCCGCAATCTTCTGCCAGTTATCCGGCTCGCTGCCAAACAGCTGATCCAGCACTTCCCTGACCCGTTCAGGCGCAAAAGGCTGTGCTGTCGACTGTGACTGAAAGAAGCGCGCCACCTGCCCTTCGTTGTGCCAAAGGCGATGTAGATAGAGACGATCTTCGCTCAGCACGATGGGTGCCGCGCAATCGCTGCTACTCAGTGCCGACCAGCCGGCTAAAATTGCAGGCCAATCCTGCGGTTCGCCTGCCGCTTGCCAGATGGCCTGGGCCAGCTCCGCATGGCGTCCTTTAAACAGGTTGTCGCGGCTCAGCTGTGATAACGGCAAACAGACATGCCCATCTCCCGCTTCCGCGCTCAGGCAGGCCGCCAGCAGCAAACGCGCCGGTTGCTCGTCATCAGCCAGCAGTTGAGCGAACTGGACATCCAGCGAGCGCAGCAAACGCAGCTCAGCCGCCTGTGCTAAAAGCGCGGTCATACCGCTCATGCTGTCGCTCCCGGCCCGCGAAACAGGCTATCCAGTTGTGAAATGAAGTCGAAGGTGGGACGGGTATGAAACACGCCGTTGTCTGGCGAGCTGCCGTCCATGCCACGCAGGAAGAGATAAAATACGCCGCCGAAATGCTGCTCATAATCGTAATCCGGCACGCGATGTTGTAAATAGCGGTGCAGCGCCAGCGTATAGAGCTGGTACTGCAAATCGTAGCGGTGGTCGATCATCGCCTGCGCCATTGCCTGCGGCGTATAAGCTTCATGGCTGTCACCGAGCCAGTTGGATTTATAATCCAGCAGGTAATATTTGCCCTGCCAGCGGAACACCAGGTCGATAAAGCCTTTCAGCATGCCCTGCACCTGACGGAAATCGAGCGGCGGAGCCTGCGCCGATAACGCATCCTGAGCAATCAACGCGCTCAGTTCACGCGCGGTCAGCACATTGTCAATTGGCAGATAGAATGCCATCTCCACCAAACGATCGCTGCTTTGCACCTGCGCCAGATTAATACCCTGCGCGTTAAGTGGCGTGCTCAATACACGCCTGATCCACGCACTGAGCATCGGCTGCCAGTGCAGCGGATAGCCGTTTTGCTGCAGATGTTGCGCCAGCGTCTCCTCGGAAGGCGGCTGCGGGAAATCCAGCGATTCGAACAGCTCATGCAAAAACGTTCCCGGCGCAGCACCGCGCGGGAAGTGATGGGGCGTGAGCGCCGCTTCCCCTTCCTCTTCCCGATCCTCTTCGCCGGCTGCTTCCACATCGAAATTCGGCATCACCTCAAGCAGACGGTGAGAACTGTGCTGCTGCAAACCGGAATAACTGGTGACGCGCCACGGGTCGGCCAGCACGCGCGTTACGCTTCGCGCCCCCAACTCGCTATCGGCGACCGCCTCAACCTGCCAGCGCTCGGCTTGCATATCTTCGGCCAGCACCACTTCGGTGCCCGCCGCGTCCATGTTATGCAGCAACGCGCCGAGCTGTTCGGCTGTTGCCGCTACACCGCGCTGCAACAGAAAACCGAGCGCGCTTTTATGCAAATCGCTCTCGCCCTCTTTCTTGCGCGTGCCGCGAAACAGCGGTGCCACGCCGACGCTGCAGTGATAGATCGAACGGGTCAACGCCACGTAGAGCAGGCGCAAATCCTCCGCCAGACGCTCCTGTTCGGCCAGCGCCAGGCTCTCTTCGTCGGCTTGCAGATCCAGGACCGCGTTAAAGCTCTCACGATCGTGATAGAGCGCGGTATCCGCCTCGCGGAAACCGGCGGCGAACGGCAGCCACACAAGCGGATACTGCAGCCCTTTAGATTTGTGGATGGTGACAATCTGCACCAGATGACGATCGCTCTCCAGACGCAGCTGCTGGCTGGCAGACTGGCTGTCCGGGCGCGCGATCTGCTGTGCCAGATGACGTACCAGTGCGTGCGGGCTATCGAGCTGCGCAGCCGCTTCCTGTAGCAGTTCGCCCAGATGCAGTAAATCCGTCAGACGACGCTCACCGTTCTCCGATGCCAGCAGATTTTCCGCCAGCTGGCGCTCCAGCATCATCTCGCGCAGCATCGGCAAGACGCCACGCTGCTGCCACACCAGCTGCCAGCGGGCAAAGGTATCCACCAGTTCATCCCAGCCGCGCGCATCCTGATCCAGCGCATCCAGCTGCGAGGCATCAAAAGCAAACAGCGAGGTTGCCAGCGCGGTGCGCAGCATACGCTCCTGCTCCGGCGCCAGCACCGCTTGCAACAGCCATAACAGCTCACGCGCTTCCGGCGTGGTGTAAACGCTGTCGCGATTCGACAGGTAAACCGACGGAATACCGAGCAGATTGAGTGCTTCGCGAATCAGGTTAGCTTCGTTACGGCTGCGCACTAACACAGTGATGTCAGAGGCTTGTACCGGCCGCAAATTGGGCGCTTTGCCCAGCATCGCGCGCTGCTGCTGCCCGGCCTGCAACCAGCGACTGATATCGGCCGCACACTGCTGCGCCATACGTTGTTGATAATCCCCAACGCTGCAACCTTCGCCCGGCTGCAGCCAGAAGCGTAACGCCGCTTGCTCAACCTGATCGATAGTGAGCGACAGTTGCTGGTTAGGAGGCGCAAACTGCACCGGCTGGAACGGGATCTCAGCGAACAGGAAGGGCGCGTCGAGGCGCGCAAATAGATGGTTAACGCTGTTGACCATCGCAGGCGACGAGCGCCAGTTGGTATCCAGCGTGTAGTGCGCACTGACTTCACTGCGCGCGCGGATATAGGTAAAAATATCCGCGCCACGAAAGGCGTAAATCGCCTGTTTGGGATCGCCAATCAACAGCAGCGCATGCGCTGGCTGATTGATATAAAGCGTGCGGAAAATACGGTATTGCAGCGGATCGGTATCCTGGAACTCATCAATCAGCGCCACCGGGAAACGCTGGCGAATCGCCTGAGCCAGTTGCTCACCGCTCGGCTGCTGCAGTGCTTCGTCGAGGCGGCTCAGCAGGTCATCAAAACCCAACAGTGCCTGCTGACGTTTCTCTTTGCGCACCGCAGCGCGCACCTCTACCAGCGCACGCGCAATCACCAGATCGCGCAGCGACAGCGGCTGAGCAAGGAAAGTGTCGATGGCGTCAAACACACTGTGATGCGGCGGATTGCCCTTTTTGGTCTTCTCTTCAAGCATGCGCTGACCGAAGCGCGCCAGTTCGGCGGGCACCTGATAATCACGCGTTTCGCTCTGCGCCCAAAAGCTGACTTTATTGACCCAAACCGGCAAATTCTTGCTGCTGTAGCTGCGCTTATCCACGTCAGATTGCCCCACCAGCGTCAGCACTTCGTCACCCACCGCCAGCCATTGCGCTTTCATCGCGGCGATACGTGCCAGGTTTTCGCTGTGGCGCGAAGCCAGGGTTTCACTGTCGGCAGGCGGCAGACGCAGGCTGGGCGATTCGCCTTGCAACCACGGACGCAAGGTGGAAAGCAACTGCTCCGGGCCGTTCCATTCGCTGACAATCACTCGCGCGACATCCAGCGTCAGCGGATAGCAGTGACGACGCCAGAAATCGGCAGTCGCCTGGCGCAGCAGCAGCTGTTCATCCTCAATCAGCTGCTGTTCAAACAGCATGCCGGACTCAAAGGCGTTGAGATTCAGCATGCGCTGGCAGAAGCCGTGGATGGTGAAGATGGCGGCTTCATCCATCTGTCGTTCAGCGGCCAGCAGCAGCGAAGCCGCATCGGCGGGCTGTGGAATCTCCTGCAGCAGCTGCATCAGCATCGGGTTGCCGCTGACGCCGCGCAGGCAGGCCAGCCGCAGCTCGTGAATGTTGGCGCGTATACGCCCGCGCAGTTCAGCGGTCGCGGCCTCGGTAAAGGTCACCACCAGAATCTCTTCTACCGACAACGGGCGCGAATAAGCATGTTGTCCGCCCAATCCCAGTAGCAGCCTTAGATAGAGCAGGCCGATGGTGAAGGTTTTGCCGGTGCCGGCTGAGGCCTCAATCAGACGCTCACCGCGCAGCGGCAGCGTCAGAGGATTGAGCGATTCAGGTAGCAGACTCATTGCGCATCACTCTTCACGGGCAACGACTGCTGCAACTTCTGAACCTCATCCCATGTGGTCCAGCCCGGCAGCTGGGCGTAGTCATCTTTGGTCGCGCCATCATGGCTGCCACCGATCTGCGAAATCATCGCCATGCCTTGCTGCGCTAATACCGCCTGATGGAAGAAGTCGGCCAGGCCGGCTGGCGTCAGCTGCTGAATTTGCTCAATCGCTTTTTCACGCGTATCGAAGGCAAAGTTCTGACGTTTAAAGTCACGGTTAAAGCGGTTCGCCTCTTCATCCAGCGTTTGCGGACGCTGCTTCATATCGTTGATCAGCGCCTGCTGATACTGGGCGAAATCCTCTGCTTTCATGCTGCGCAGACGCTGTTCAGCCTGCGGATAAAACGCCTGGAAGCGTTGCAGTAAAAACGCTGGCTGCTTGCTGTTACTTTGCAGCAGGAAACCGATGCCCCACTGGCGTCCGATCGGCATCTGGTAAGCAAACACCGCATAGCCGAGTTGCTCTTCGGTGCGCAACTGGTTGTAGAACCAGGGTTGAACGATCTGGCTCAGCATGGTGCTGTTGGCCATGCTTTGATATTCGCTGTAGCCCAACGGCACATACAGCGCGGCCAGCGCCGAATCAGTGCTGCTGCCGGCTTTCTGCAGATTGGCCTTCATCGCTTTATCCACCGTCACATAATCACTGTGCCAGTAGCCGTGTCCATCGCTGTGTAACTGTTGCTGCAGCTCATCGCCGAGCAGTTTCACGCGCTCTGCAGAGAGATTGCCCACCACCATCATCTCCGGGGTTGCATGATGAATCAGCGCATCGCGGTAATCGGTGACCTCTTTTAGCGTGATGTTTTTCACCAGATTGCGGCGCGTTTCACGTTGGGTGTAAGGCAGCTGCGACAACATCTGCATCGGCTGAATCGCCTGCTCAAATGCTTTGCCCTTCTCCGCCGCTTCCAGTCGATCCAGATACCAGGATTTGGCCTGTTCCAGCTGCTGCTGGTCCGGCGTAAAGGTGGCGTAACCCTCCACCAGCTTCTTCAGCAATTCCGGCAGACGTTGGGTAAACCCGCTGGCGCTAAACACGATGCCATCATCTTCCCCGGTTGAGAAACTGATGCCGCCAACCGAAGCCTGCGAATTCAATTCATCCAGCGCCAGGCTGGAGAGATAGTCATTCAACCCAAACAGCACCTGCTGGCGCGCGTCGCTGATCGCCGATTTATTGCGCAGCGCTAAGGTAATAGCGGCTTTCGGTTCGCTGGCAAACTGCTGACTTGGCATCCAGTAAATACGCATGCTGTCGCCATTGGTCAGTGCGACCGGATGATCGTAGGTTTTGCCATCGGAGGGGATAAGGGCGAAATCCGACGGAATGTAGGGATTCAGCGTGGGCATCGACAGCTGGAGCTGCGCGGCACGTTGCTGCCAGTCGCTAATTTGGGCATCGCTGATTTTGTCCACCTGATAGGGCGCATTCACAAAGTAGGCTTCTTTGTTATGCGGCTCCTGCGGACTGATGTACCAGATGCGCGCGTTCTGCGGCGTCATTTCGTCGAGACGCGTTTTGATTGCCGCGGGATCGAACTGATCGGCCAGATAAGGCGCATCCAGCGTGTGCTCAACCGGCACCCGCAGCATGGTATCCACCAGCCACTCGATGTAATCCATATCACGGGTAATTGATGGGTAGCGGAAATCCAGCGCCAGCACGTGGGAGACTTCATCGAAGTACTCTTTACTGATGCCTTTGGTGCGCAGCATATCAAGGTAGTTGAACACCGCAGCCACCACTTCATCGCGCTGCGCCAGACCTTTGTCGGTTAACGACACGCTGATAGCGAAGACGCCGCTGTTGCGCTCGGTCATCGGGTCTGCACCGGCGCTGACGCCATCCGCCAGCCCTTGCTTTTGCAGCCAGTCGTTGAGGGTGTTTTTGCTGCGATTGCCCAGAATGTAGCTGATCAGCGTATCGGTTTTACTGCGGAACTGGCCGCTGTTGTTCGGGATGCGGAACTCAATTTTCAACTGCTTGCGCGGCTGTGCGGGCACGTAATGGATAATGATGCCCTTCTGCGCGTCGGTCACTACCGGCACGTCAATCTCTGGCACCGTCGTTTGATGATTAGCCACGCGACCAAAGGTTTTTGCCGCAATGTCGGCCATCTCTGGCAGCGGTTTGTTGCTGTAAATCACCGCCTTCATCAGATTGGCGGAGTAGTGGCTGTGATAAAAATCGGTCAGCGCCTGATGCAATTTGCTGTCCGGCTTGTCACTCAACGTATCAAGGTTGCCACCGGAATAGCGCGAGCCGGGATGCGCAGGGTTGAGAGTTTCTGCACCCACCTGTGCCATACGCAAGCCATCGCGTGAGCGAGCCATGGTCAGTTCTGCGTTAACCGCATGGCGTTCACGATCGGCATTAACCGGATCGAGCAGCGGTTCAGCAATCGCATCGGCCAGACGATCAACTGCGGGCTGCAACGCGCTGTTTTCCACTTCCAGATAGAACGCCGTGCGATACGACGCGGTGCTGGCATTGTGGCTGCCACCATTTTTTTTCAGGAATTCGGCGAGATTATCAGGCTGCGGATAACGCTTTGAGCCCATTAACACCATGTGTTCGAGATAGTGCGCCAGACCCAGCTGCTGATTAGGATCATCCAGCGAACCGATCGGTAAGGTCAGCGCCGCCAGCGATTTAGGCGCTTCGGCATCCGAGACCAGCAGCACGGTCATACCGTTGTTTAACGTAATCGCCTGATAACGGCGTGGATCGTGATCGCTTTTACGAATGGTGTCATTGATGGGTTGCCAGCCGCGATCGGTATCGGCAAAGGCATTCAGCGCTAACGTGCTCAGCAGCAGCGCTCCAATCCAGCGTGCGTAAATCCGCATTTAAACCCCTTACATTACCCTTTTCCGCTGGCTGTGTGCCCAGCGGTGAAATAGACAAACTTTCTTATCGTGTCAGGAACAACCTCAAACGAGGTCGTATCCCCATGCTATTCATCATTCTGATGCGCCAGGCGCACCGGCAAATACCATTGGCGTGCGGCGGCAGTAATCGCCTGCACGGCATCATCGTCCAAAGACCGACTCAGGCGTTGCAGATAGGGATCGCTGCCCTCGCCTTCCACCTGGAAACCACCCTGCCAGGCTTGCAGCAATTTGTTAAGTGCCTTTTTCTGCGTGGCTTCGTCTTCCAGCAACTGCTGCGACTTGCTATCAAAGCTGGCTTCCAGCCAGGCTCCGCCGGATTTATTCAGCAGCATCAGCGGCTCGACTAATCCAGCCTGGTAACCCGCAACATACGCATGCAGAAGCGACAGCGCCTGTTCAGCAGGCAGCGCCGCGAAGCGCCAGTGACTCTGTTTACGGCCGTACATGCGGCTTTCACCGCTGCCGCCCAACGCGCAATACACCAGATGTTCCAGCCATAGCAGCAGACCATCGTTCATGTTCAGCACGCCCGGACGCCAGCGCAGCAGGCCATCAGCTTGCACCTGCGTCAGCCAGCCGGTCAATTGCACTGCGCCGATCGTCAGATTGATTTCCCAACTTTCAGCGGGCTGGCGTTGACCACTCACCTCGGCGGCCACTTCCTGCATCTCTTCGGTTTGGCTCTGCCAGAAAAGTTCCCCGAACGCGCCATAAGGCAGATTGCCTGCGGCGCGGTGACGCGCATACAGCTGCGCCGGATCGTCACCGTTGACCAGCGTATTCAGCAATTGCGCGTTGATTTGGTAGCGTTCCAGGCTGTCAGGCGCGAACGGTTCACTGTCGGGCAGCTCGCTCTCTTCCATCCAGAAAGCCACCCCCAAGCGCTGCTGAAACCAGGCGCGCACCGGATGGCGCCAGAAGCGCAGCAGTTGCTCCAGCGATAAGGTTTCTATCGGTGCAGGCAGCAAGGGCTGCACAAAATCCGGCTGTGCCACGCCGCTGCCGGTGGCTGCAGGCAACCACTCCGCAGCAAAGCTTTGCCCGTGTGCGCCCGGCTGGAAGTTCTCTGCGGCAAACGGCATGCGGCTATGCAGCTTTTGCAGATGTTCACGCACGCGCTGCTCGCTGATATCGGGTTCAAGCGCTTCATCACCCGGCAGACAGAAGCTCTGCCCCAGGTAATCAACCAGCTCGCTCACTAATACCGATGGATAGCGCTCGGTGTTGTCCTGAATCGCCCGGCCGATGTAACTGATATAGAGCTGCTGCTGCGCCGAGATCAGCGCTTCAAGGAACAGATAGCGATCATCATCGCGGCGGCTACGGTCGCCTTTGCGCATCTGTTGCTGCATCAGGTCGAAACCCAGCGGTGCTAAGGTGCGCGGATAGACGCCATCGTTCATGCCCAGCAAACACACCACTTTGAAGGGAATCGAACGCATCGGCATCAGCGTACAGAAGTTGATGGGACCGGCGAGGAAACGCTGGCTGATACGCTGTTGATCGAGGCGTGAACGCAGCTCATCACGCAGCAGCGTAACCGGAATCGGCTGTTGATAGGCCGCCTGCATGCCCTGCTCGATAATCTGTTTCCACTGCGTTTCCACCAGCAGCAGCGCGGCTTCACTTTCGGCGTCTCCGCTAAAGAAGCACTCAATCAGCTCACGACACAGCGGCTGCCACTCCGCTAACGTGCGCTCTTCTGCCAGACGCGCACGCCACTCTTCGAGTCGCGATAGCAGTTCAGCCAGATGCCCCGCCAGCTCAGCGATCAAACCGCTGGATTCGTCATACGGCAGGATCCCTTGCCAGTCGCCGTTGCGGCTCTCCAGCGCATAGCCGAGCAGCATACGCTGCAGGCCGAAGCGCCAGGTGTGTTGTCCGGTTACCGGCAGCGCCAGCGCTTCCACGCTGGCATCGTCCAGTCCCCAGCGAATGCCGGATTCCATCACCCAGCGGCGCAGCAGGCGCAGCCCGCTTTCATCCACCGAGAAGCGCTGCGCTAATGCGGGAACCTCAAGCAGCGCCAGCACATCTTCGGAGGCAAAGCGACTTTCAGGCAGCGACAGCAAGCTGAGCAGCGCCAAAATTGCCGGGTGCGCCTGACTGGCGCGTCGGTCGGAAATGGCGAACGGCAAATAGCGTTCGCTCGGCGCGCTGGCAAAAGCGGCCTGAATAAAAGGGGCGTAGCTGTCGATATCCGCCACCATCACGATGATGTCGCGTGGCTTGAGTTCGGGATGGGCTTCCATCAGCGTGAGCAGATGATCCTGCAGCACTTCAACTTCACGCTGGGCGCTGTGGCACACCTGCAGCGTGATTGAGCGATCTTCAGGGTCAAGCAGGCGTTTTTCGGCGCTGTTCGCCAGCTCACCGGCGTTGAGGCCAATGACCGCTTTATCGTCCAGATTGAGCAGATCCGCTTGCACGCTGTGCAGCAGATTGTCTTGAGGCACCTCGACGAAAGCATCAATGTCGTTGGCGGCGGATTCCATCTGGCTCAGCAGAAACAGGTTATCGCGCCCCAGCTTGCCCCATGACGCCAGCAGCGGATTGGTCAGCTGCTGCTCGCCGATATCGTTAAACAATGCTGACGCGCTAGCCGGATCGCGGAACAGCGGCTGCAGCTCATCCGACTGGATGCGGCGGCGCTGGCGGCTTTGCAGCTTCGCCAAAAAGGCATAATCCTGAATGTCGCCCCAATAGTGACGGCAGGGATTGGTGAACAGCAGATGGATATCAATGTGACGGCCCAGCGCTTCTAACGCCTGCAAATAAACCGGCGGCAGCGCGGAGATACCGCAAATAAACACGCGCTGCGGCAAGCCCGGCGGCGGCATTTGCGCCTGTTCCAGCTTTTGGATAAAGCGCGCATAGAGGTTGGCGCGATGCCACATCGGCTGACCCAGGCTTTCGGTAAAGTTAACCAGATCGCACCACAGCAGCGCCTGCCACTGCTGCGATTCGCCTAAGCCATCAATCCGTTCACCGCGCTCCCAGCTGTTGAGCCAGTCCGAGCGATACACCAGATATTGGTCAAACAGATCGGCAACACGGGCGCTGAGCTGATACAGCTTGCGCTTGTCGTCGTCATCATTGAGGTAGTGACGCAGCGGCTGGAAAGCGTCCTGCTCCAGCAAAGTTGGCAAGCGATGCATCAGCTTCCAGCTCATGCTGGCCTTGGTGAAGGCGCTCTCTTCAGGAATATCGGGCAGCACCTTAACGAACATGTTCCAGATGAAGCTCGCAGGCAGCGGGAAATCAATGTTGGCGGCAATGCCGAAACTGTTAGCCAGTTCCATTTGCAGCCACTGCGCCATGCCTGGGCTTTGTACCAGCACCTGTTCAGCCGCCAGCGGATCGGTCAGCGGTTGATTTTCAATCAGAATACCTGCCAGATTTTTCAACAGATCAAGCTGATTAGAGTGATAGACCCGGAACATATTTCTCCTAAACACAAGACAACAACGCAGCCGAGCCACTCTACCGTTTATCACCTGCGATGCCTACCGCTAGTGGCAATTGAGCTGCGCCAGTGAGGCGGAACGCTGCTGTGGCCCCGTGACCGTGACGCGCTCCAGCGTGCAGCCGCCCGCCAGGCTCTGCTGCTGGCGCTGACTCTGCCATCCCTCAACGTCACGGCCAAGCAGCGCCTGGCCGGCAACGCGCCACGCCTGACGCTGCTGCCACTGCTGGCTAAACCCCAGCGCCAGCGCGCGATGATATTGCAGCAATGTGCTGATGGTCATCGCCAGCAACAGCATCGCCACCAGCGTTTCCGCCAGGCTAAAGCCCTGCTGCTTCTGGCTGGCACAGCGCCGGCTGCGACAGCGGGCAGTAATCGATCCAGCCATGCGCTTGCGGCTGGGGTTGCGTGTTGGGGATGGATACCCAACGATAGAGCCACAGCGCGCGCCCTTCTCCATGTCCCGATAACAACGCATTGTCATCCTCCATTCGTAGCAGGCAGCTTTGCCACTGTTCTGCTGTCCATTGCTGACATTGCCAGCCGGTGGCCTGCGGCCAGTTTTGCACGCTGCCCCACATTAACGCCGCCTGCGCCTGCCAGAAATCCTGACTGTGCAGCTGCTCATCAGCCACTAACACCATGCCTTGCGAGAGCTGCGTTCGCGTGGCGTGTAGCGTCAATCCGCCCATCAGTAACATCATCAGCACCATGCCCAGCGTGCTATTGCCGCGCTGCTTCACAGATTGATTCCTTCCATCCAGCTTGCCAGCTCTACGCTTTGGCTGTTGGCGTGTCCCGCCAGTTGCAGCACCAGACGCGATCCCTGCCGTTCAAGCTTGAAGGTATCGATGGTGAGAAACGCCGGATCGGAGAGTTTCTCCCAGCCGCTGCTGTTGCACTCATCCACGCCACGCTGCATTTCAAGCTGTCCGCTGCGCAGCCGATAGCCGTAATAGTCACTTTCGCTGTGGCCCACGCCTTCCCAGCGCCCGTTGCTGTTCTCATCCCAGCGCAGTAAAACGCAGCTGCCGCTGGCGGCAATCGTTAGCGCCGAACCGCTGCACTGGCCGTGGCAATAGCCGGCTCGGCGCAGCGCTTTTTGCAGCGTATTGGCGATCTGCTGCAGCTCCTGCTGTAACTGCACGCGCTGTTGCAGGCGCAGATTCTGCTCCAGCAGCAGCGGTAAAAATCGCCCGACGCTGATCATCAGCACCGCGCCAATCGCCATGGCAATCAGCATCTCCAGCAGGCTGAATCCGCGTTGCGCTATTCGCATCCTTTCTCTCCCGGCTGACAGGCACGGATGCGCGCTCTGGCGGAGATAATTAAGCGCCAGCGTCCCGCCGCACTGGCGAGATCGATGCTGCCAGGACGCGCGACATCACGCCGACCGTAAAAACCGACGTCACCATTGATGCCGACAAGGCGCACGCTGTCGTGCGGCGGTTTAAATAACCAGCGCGAGGGCAGTGCGCAGCCTTCTGCAGGTTTAGGTCCCGCCCCAAGACAGCCGTTTTCACCGCTCTGTACCCACAGCGTGAGATCGCGGTTGTGCCAGTTAGCATGGGCGCGCAAGCGCAGAAGAAATCCCTGCAGTTGCAGTACGCTGTCGCGCAGCTGTTGATATTGCTGCCAGCGCTGCCAACCTTGCAGCGCGCCGACGCTAAGTATGCCGGCGATCACCATCACCAATAACAGTTCGGGCAAAGTGAAGCCGTGGTTATCGTTTCTGTTCATGGCGGGTAATGTGCCCAGCATCATGAAGTTCAACAAGGGAGAGAAATCGACGTTGGGAAACGTTGCGCAGGAAATCGAGGAGAGGTGCAGAGAGATACAGCGTTTTGTGAGACAGATTCAGGATTAAGGTGCGATTTGGGCGTGGTCGCCATGAATGGCGACCTTGCGGGAGTGGCGTTAAATGGCGACGGGCGCTTTTATGGCTGGATGCGGATCGTAGCCTTCAATCTCGAAATCATCGAACTGATAATCGAAGATAGAAGCCGGTTTACGCTTGATTACCAGCTTCGGTAACGGGCGCGGCTCACGCGTTAATTGCAGGCGCGCCTGCTCTAAATGGTTGCTGTACAGATGCGTATCGCCACCGGTCCAGACAAAATCGCCCACTTCAAGATCGCACTGCTGCGCCACCATATGCACCAGCAGCGCATAGCTGGCGATGTTGAATGGCAGCCCCAGGAAGATATCGCACGAGCGCTGATAGAGCTGGCAAGAGAGCTTGCCGTTGGCCACGTAGAACTGGAAGAAGGCGTGGCAAGGCGCCAGAGCCATGTGATCCAGCTCGCCCACGTTCCATGCCGAGACAATGATGCGACGCGAATCGGGGTCACGCTTCAGCTGCTCAATCACTTTACCGATTTGATCAATCTCTTCACCCGAGGCGCTGCCCCAGCTGCGCCACTGCTTGCCGTAGACCGGGCCAAGATCGCCGTTCTCATCGGCCCATTCGTCCCAGATGGTGACCTTGTTCTCTTTCAGGTAACCGATGTTGGTCTCACCTTTCAGGAACCACAACAGCTCATGAATGATCGAGCGCAGGTGCACTTTCTTGGTGGTGACCAGCGGAAAACCGTCCTGCAAATTGAAACGCATCTGGTGGCCAAAGATGGAGAGCGTGCCGGTGCCGGTACGGTCGGCCTTTTCTGCGCCTTCATTCAGCACATGTTGCATTAGGTCCAGATACTGTTTCATTTTACCTCACGAGTTTGTTGCTGCGGGCGACGACGATACGCCCAGATCATCATAATTACACCGGCCAGAATCATTGGGATCGACAGAATCTGTCCCATGCTGACGCCGCCTTCAAACAGGCCAAGCTGCGCATCCGGCTGACGGAAGAACTCCACGATGATGCGGAATGCGCCGTAGCCGATCAGGAACAGGCCCGAGACGCTGCCCATGGGGCGCGGCTTGCGAATGAATAGGTTGAGAATGATGAACAGCACGATGCCTTCGAGGCACAGCTCATACAGCTGCGACGCATGACGCGGCAGCACGCCGTAGGTGTTCAACAATTCCTGGTACTGCGGATTGTTGGCTGCCAGCGCGATGTCTTCGCTGCGTGAACCGGGGAACAACATCGCGTATTTGAAATCAGGCGCCACGCGGCCCCACAGTTCGCCGTTGATGAAGTTACCGAGACGACCGGCACCCAAACCAAACGGGATCAGCGGTGCAATGAAATCCGCTACCTGGAAGAAAGTGCGCTTGGTACGGCGTGCGAAAATCAGCATCACCACAATCACACCAATCAGGCCGCCGTGGAACGACATGCCGCCATCCCAGACCTTAAACAGATACAGCGGATTCTCAAGGAACAACGGCAGGTTGTAGAACAACACATAGCCGATACGTCCACCGAGGAATACGCCGAGGAAGCCCGCATACAGCAGGTTTTCCACTTCCTCTTTTTTCCAGCCGCTGCCAGGTTTGTTGGCGCGTCGCGTCGCCAGCCACATAGCAAATACAAAGCCCACCAGATACATCAAGCCGTACCAGTGAAGCGAAACCGGTCCGATAGAGAAAATTACCGGATCGAATTGGGGAAACGAAATGTAGCCGTCAGTCATCTTTCACCATCATTTTTCTACCCTGAAACGGGACAATAAAAGGCTGCGCATGATAGCACAGCCACTTTTTTTACAGGTCGTGAAGTTGTAAACGTTAACGCCCGCCGCGAATCAAACCGCCTAAACCACGGCGCTCCATAAAGGTGGAGACCAGATGGCGCACTTCCGAGGCGGTATGCGCGGCCAGTCCATGCTCGCTGAGCTTCTGCGCCTCTTCAAAATCGAGATGGCGCAGCAGATATTTTACCCGCGGCACGTTCTTGCCGTTCATGCTGAGATGGTGATATCCCATGCCCACTAACAGCGCGACACACATTGGATCGCCAGCCATTTCACCACACAAACAGAGCTCCAGCTTGGCCTGGCGGGCTTCGCTGGCAATCGTGTGCAGCGCCCGCAGCATCGCCGGATGCAGCGAATCATACAGGTTCGCCACGCGCGTGTTGTTGCGATCAACCGCCAGCAGATATTGCGTCAAATCGTTGGTGCCAACCGAGACAAAATCGACGCGATCCGCCAGATGCGGGATCATAAACAACATCGACGGCACTTCAATCATGATGCCAATGCGCGGCTTGGGAATCACATAGCCGAGCATCTCTTCCACTTCGCGGCCAGCGCGATCGATCAGACGACGCGCATCATCGATCTCATCGATATGGCTGATCATCGGCAGCAGAATGCTCAGGTTGCCGGACGCCACGTTGGCACGCAGCATGGCGCGCACCTGTACCAGGAAGATTTCCGGCTGATCGAGCGTTAAGCGAATGCCACGCCAGCCAAGGCACGGATTCTCTTCGCTGATCGGCATGTACGGCAGCTGTTTATCCGCGCCGACATCCAGCGTACGCAGCGTCACCGGTTTGTCGTAGAACAGCTGCAGCATGCCCTGATACTGCGCCACCTGCTCCTCTTCGGACGGGAAGCCGTTGTGCAGCATGAACGGTATTTCGGTGCGATACAGGCCAATGCCATCCACCCAGTTATCCAGCGCCTGCTCGTGTTCCGGGCTGAGGCCGGCATTCAGCATCACCTGAACGCGCTCACCGCTTTTCAGCTCGCCGGGCTGCTCGACCACGCCTTCGGCCATTTTGCTCAGCGCGTTCTCTTCGCTGATTAAGCGCTGATACTCCTGCACCAGTACCGGTTCCGGATCGATCAGTACTTCGCCGCGATAACCGTCAACAATCAGTAAGCGTTTGTTAAGCTGCGCTGGCAGAATATCCGCGCCCATCACGGTGGGAATGCCCATCGCGCGCGTCAAAATCGCCGCATGCGAGTTGGCGGCACCGTCGCGCACCACCACGCCCGCCAGACGCTCCTGCGGCAATTCAGCCAGCGTGGTGGCAGTGAGTTCATCCGCGACTAACACAAAACGCTCCGGCCAGGCATTGGTGCCGACCAGCGAATCATCGAGGTGGAACAGCAGACGTTGACCGAGCACGCGCAGATCGCCAGCGCGCTCGCGTAAATATTGATCCTGCAGGTTGGCGAACTGCTCGGCGAACTTCTCGATCACCGTTTTAACCGCCCACTCCGCGACCGATCCGCGCTCGATCTCATCAAACAGATCCTTTTTCAGCCGCGCATCGGTAAGCAGGTGCGAATAGAGATCGAAGATCGCCGCGCTCTCTTTCTGCACGCTGGCAGCAAAGCGTTTGCTGAAACGGCGGAATTCGTTGCCGGCCTCGCCCATCGCCAGCACCAGGCGCTCGCGTTCGCGCTGCACGTCAAGCGTGGACGCAGCGGAAACCTGATCGAGCAGCGGCTGAGTTTCATCCACCCAACCCGGCGCGACCGCCACACCCGGCGCAGCGGCAATCGCTTTTACCCGCGTCTGACGGAATTGACCAAACAGTTGACCGAGCTGCGACTGCGACAGCAATCCCGCCATTTGCGTGGCGAGCGTGACGAGGAATGACTCTTCGCTTTCATCAAACTGACGGTGTTCGCGCTGCTGGATAACCAACACGCCAAGCAGCTGGCGGCGGCTGATAATCGGCACGCCGAGGAAGGAGCGATAACGCTCCTCTTTAACGGAAGGAATGTATTTGAAGCTGGGATGGCTTTGCGCGTCGGCGAGGTTGATCGGCTCGGCTAAGCGTCCAACGAGGCCAACAATGCCTTCGTCAAACGCCAGCGTGACCGTACGACCACGCGGCTTTTTTAGCCCGCGTGTCGCCATCAGGTAGTAGCAACGACGATCGTGATCGGCGAGATAAACCGAGCAAACCTCGGTTTCCATCGCAAGGCAAATTTCGTTTACCAGAATGTCGAGTGCTTCATTCAGACGTGGAGCACTCGCCACTTTCTCTACTATTTCGCGTAACTGAGTGAGCATAAAGGGCGTGGCCTATCCTCTTTTACGTCGTTGGGCGGCATTATTACGCTGCCCCGCACTCTCCTGCATAGACATCACTACGCCCGCGAATTCTTTCATTACGCGGCGATATACATCGCGCTTGAAAGAGACCACCTGACGTACCGGATACCAGAAGCTAACCCAGCGCCAACCATCAAACTCGGGCGTGCTGCTGTGCTGCACATTGATTTCCGCGTCACTGCACATCAACTGCAGAAGAAACCACTTTTGTTTCTGGCCGATACACACCGGCTTTGTGTCCCAACGCACCAAACGTTTTGGCAACTTGTAGCGTAACCAGTTTCGGGTTGAAGCAAGTATTCGAACATCTTTGCGGTGTAAACCCACTTCTTCGAACAGCTCGCGATACATCGCCTGTTCAGCAGTTTCACCCGGATTGATGCCTCCCTGAGGAAATTGCCAGGAGTGCTGTCCAAAGCGCCTGGCCCACAACACTTGTCCTTGCCTGTTACAGATTACGATACCAACATTCGGGCGGTAGCCATCATCATCGATCACTGGACTACCTCAAAGCTAAATTTGAATAGCCTGATTGTTTCACACTCCTTACAGGCGGTAAACCACTGGATAGCGGGCCGCAGGCGGAATAAAAACAGGATAACTCACAGAGATTAGCCAAGTTATAAACAGATGCCCCCATTTATCGGCGATCTTATTCACCTTTTCTGTGGATAGCTTTGTGCAGAACACGGGAATGAATTGAATAACCCCTTCGGATAAATCTCATCACCCAACATAACAATACGCAAAAAAATCATCATATTCATCGGGATATGACTTATTAACCGTTAAATCGTTACCAGGATCCGTAGTTATACTCCGCTCAGTTTTTTCGATCGGTTAAAGATCCATCACCGACGTTTTTATCCACAGAGAATGCCCTAAACCTGGTCAAAGAAAGGAAAAAAAGCGTTCAAAACGCGAAAGTCAAGGCTGTAAATGGAAACAGGGGTATGGACAAAAGGGTGTTACCCCACTTTTCTGTGGATAACCAGGTTCAACACCTGTTCATTGTCGATAACAAGCTGGGATAACCGGGCCATATCACTGGATCGTCCCATTCTATTGAAATAAAAAAGCATGCTGAATCATGCTATTATCACCTTTATCCAACTAACTGCCATGTGGACAAACCCGGCTCGCGCTTACTGTTCACTCTTTAACCAATGTGAGTTTTAGCATGCACCCCTCACCGTTATTGCCATCGCCACCTGAAAACGAAGCGGAATTACTGCAGCGCGCACAGCAGCTGGCGGGACAGACCTTTGCCGCGCTGGCGGCGCAGATTAACCTGCCGATTCCGGCAGATTTGAAACGCGACAAAGGCTGGGTTGGCATGCTGTTAGAGCTGCATTTGGGTGCCAGCGCTGGCAGCAAAGCCGAGCAGGATTTCGCCCATCTCGGCATTGAGCTGAAAACGATTCCGGTAGATGCGCAGGGCAAACCGCTGGAGACCACCTTCGTGTGCGTCGCGCCGTTAACCGGCAATAGCGGCGTAACCTGGCAAACCAGCCATGTGCGGCACAAACTGGCGCGGGTGCTGTGGATCCCGATCGAAGGCGATCGTGCTTTGCCGCTGGCCGAGCGCCGCGTCGGTTCGCCGCTGCTGTGGCATCCGAGTGCAGAAGAGGAGCAACAGCTGCGCGAAGACTGGGAAGAGTTGATGGATATGATTGTGCTCGGTCAGGTGGAGCGCATCACCGCACGTCACGGTGCCTGGCTGCAAATCCGCCCTAAAGCCGCCAACAGCAAAGCGTTGACCGAAGCGATTGGCGAACACGGCGAGCCAATCATGACGCTGCCGCGCGGCTTTTATCTGAAGAAAAGCTTCACCGGTCCGCTTTTGGCGCGACATTTTTTACTGTAAATGCATATTGCTGCCGATAATTTTAGGAATGATGCGATTACTCCTAACGACGAAAGCATTTATTACTACACTTTTGCTGTTGAAGTCGCGAGAAGGAGATAAGAATGAAAGGGTTGGTGAGTGCAGTAGGTTTAACCTTGGTGACGCTGTTATTGAGTGGTTGTAGCAGTGATTACGTCATGGCGACCAAAGATGGCCGCATGATCATGACAGATGGCAAACCCGCCATCGATAAAGAGACCGGATTGGTACAGTACACCGATGAGCAAGGCCATCAGATGCAGATCAATGGTGACGAGGTTTCAACCATCATTGAGCGTTAAGTGCCAAATTGCCCTGCCTGCACGCGTTTTCCCCTTGTGCAGGCGATTTCCCGAACTTTCCCCTCTTCCTTCCGCGCCGCTTCACACGCTATAGTCCCAAAGGACACAACATTCCCTTGCATAATGAAAAAAGGATGCCGGCACATGCACTATCACCGTATTCCCCATAGCACGCTGGAAGTGAGTCAGCTGGGGCTTGGAACCATGACGTTTGGTGAGCAGAACAGCGAAGCCGACGCCCACGCACAACTTGATTACGCGGTTAGCAGTGGCATCAACCTGATTGATACCGCAGAAATGTATCCGGTGCCGCCGCGCCCGGAAACCCAGGGATTAACCGAACAATACATTGGTAGCTGGCTGAAGAAGCGCGGCAGCCGTGACAAAATCATCCTCGCCAGCAAAGTAGCCGGTCCGGTACGCGGCGCGGATGCGTCGATTCGCCCGAATCAGGCGCTGGATCGCAAAAACATTCGTGAAGCGCTGGATGCCAGCCTGAAACGCCTGAACACCGATTATCTCGATCTCTATCAGCTGCACTGGCCGCAGCGTCAGACCAACTACTTCGGCAAGCTGGGTTATCAATACACCGATTCCAGCGTGCCGGTGACGCTGCTGGAGACGCTGGAAGCGCTGACCGAACAGGTGCGCGCCGGTAAGATTCGCTACATTGGCGTGTCGAACGAAACTGCGTGGGGCGTGATGCGTTATCTGCAGTTGGCAGAAAAGCATGAGCTGCCGCGTATCGTCACCATCCAGAATCCGTACAGCCTGCTGAACCGCAGCTTCGAGGTGGGTTTAGCGGAGATCAGCCAGCATGAAGGCGTCGAGTTGCTGGCGTATTCCAGCCTGGCGTTTGGTACGTTGAGTGGTAAATACCTGAACGGTGCGAAACCCGCCGGTGCGCGCAATACGCTGTTTAGTCGCTTTACCCGCTACAGCGGCGATCAGTCTCAGCAGGCGATTGCAGCCTATGTTGCGCTGGCGCAGAAACACAATATGGATCCGTCGCAGATGGCGCTGGCGTATGTGCGTCAACAGCCGTTTGTCGCCAGCACCTTGCTGGGCGCCACCACACTGGAGCAGCTGAAGATTAACGTTGAGAGTTTCAATCTGACGCTGAATGCCGAGGTGTTAGAGGAACTGGAAGCGATTCATCGCCAGTTTACCTATCCAGCGCCATAAATCGCACCACACCGTAGCGGCGCGATTTATCGCGCGCTTTAAAAACGCCGCACATTTTTCCACTTGTGCGGCATTCGCCATTGCGCAATACATTGCCCCGCTACGACGCTATGCTTTTGTTACTTCCGCGCTTTCCACCACAACACCGCAATCGCCACGGCGAAAATCGCGCCGAATCCGACGCCGGTCGCCACCGCAGGCGCGCCCAGCTTAATCGCCACGGTATACAATCCCAGCATCAGCAGCATCGCGGTATTCTCACCGAGATTTTGCACCGCAATCGCGTTGCCCGAACCCACGGATGCCTTGCCACGCTCCTGCAGCAGCGCATTGAGCGGTACCACGAAGAAACCACCCAGCGCACCAATCAGCATCAAAACCAGATAGGCATTGAGCAAGCTGGTTTGCAACGCGAACACCACCACCATCACGCCAATCAGCACACCGGCGGGCATGCAGCGACGCACGGTTTGCAGCGTCACCAACTTCGCCGCTGCTGCCGCGCCAATCACGATACCAATCGCCACCATGGCATTCAGCGTGGTCGGGGTTTTGTTATCGCTGATGCCGAGCGCCACCGGCACCCATAGCACCAGCAGGAAACGCAGCGTCACGCCCGCGCCCCAGAACAAGCTGGTGCCGAGCAGCGAGAAGCGCGTTTCGCCGTTGCGCCACAGCAGCTTAGTGGCCGCGATGAAACTGCGCAGCATGGCGCCAAAATGCCAGCTCTGACCGGGACGCGCTGCCGTCAGGCGCGGAATAAAGATGTTCGCCACCACCGCCATCGCATAGGTCATGGCACACACCACCAGCGCGGCGACCAGGTTCCAGTCCGCCAGAATACCGCCCGCCACCGAACCCAGCAGAATCGCCGCAATGGTCGAACCTTCCATTAAGCCGTTGGCTTTGACCAGGCGTTCACCGCTGGTGATCTCCGTCAGGATGCCGTACTTGGCTGGCGAATAGGATGCCGCGCCAATCCCCACCAGCGTATAGCCGAGGAACGGATTGAAGCCGAAACAGATAACCAGCGCGCCGAGCAGCTTAAGACTGTTAGCGAACATCATTACCCGACCTTTGGCAAAGCTATCCGCCATCTGGCCCACGAACGGCGCGAGCAGAATGTAAGTGGCCACAAACAGCATTTGCAGGATCGGCTGACTCCAGTCCGGATAGAACTGATTTTTCAGCACCGCCAGCGTCACAAACAACAGCGCGTTGTCGCCAAATGCCGAGAAGAACTGCGCCACAATCACCGCCAGCATGTTGCGCGATAACAGCGGTGCATCCTTATTTAACGCCTGGCTCATGCCTGCTCCTCTTCCGCCAGCTGCTTCAGGCTGACATAGTCCGGTTTGCCGCTACCCAGCATCGGTAGCTGTTTCATCACGCGGATATCGCGCGGCACCGCCAGTTCCGGCGCGCCAATTTCACGTGCGGCTTTCAGCAGCGTGTCGCGGCCCAACTCGCTGTCGGTAGTAAACAGCACCAACGCTTCACCACGATTACCGTCCGGACGCAGCGACGCCGCATGCTGCTTCTCGTTAGAGGCTTTCAGCGCAATCTGCTCCACAATCTCCAGCGACACCATCTCACCGGCAATTTTGGCGAAGCGTTTCGCACGGCCCTGAATCTGGCAGAAACCGCCTTCATCAAAGCTGACGATATCGCCGGTGTCGTACCAGCCCGCTTCCATCTCGCCTTCGCCGTTATCGGCGACCGGGACTTCCAGCACGCCTGGATTTTCCACGCGCAGATACCCGTTCATCACGTTCGGACCGCGCAGCTGCAGGCGACCGCCCTGCTCAATGCCCGGCACCGAAATCAGACGCGAATCCATGCCCGGCAGAATGCGGCCCACGGTGTGATTTTTTGCCGCCATCGGCACGTTGATCGCCACCACCGGCGCGCACTCCGTCACGCCGTAGCCTTCGAGAATACGGATGCCGTATTTTTCCATGTAGATCTGACGCGTCGCTTCCTGCAGTTTCTCCGCGCCCGCCACCACATAGCGCAGACGCGCAAAATCGTACGGGCTGGCGAAACGCGCATAGTTGCCAAGGAAGGTTGAGGTACCAAACAGCACGGTGCAGTTACGGTCGTAAACCAGCTCCGGCACGATGCGGTAATGCAGCGGGCTCGGATAGAGAAACACCTGCGCGCCGGTCAGCAACGGGGTAAACAGGCCAACGGTTAAACCGAAAGCATGGAACAGCGGCAGCGCCGACATAAAACGGTCACGCGGGGTGAAATCCGCCACGGTACGAATCTGCTCAACGTTCGCCAGCAGACTTTTATGCGAGTGCACCACACCTTTGGGATGGCCTTCCGAACCGGAGGTAAACAGTACCATCGCCGCATCTTCCGGCTGCTGCGCCACCTGGGCACGGCGCGGCATCAGCAGATGCGCCACAATCCACAACTTGTCCTGCAGCGTAACGGTATCTTTCAGATCTTCCAGATAGATCCACTGCACTTCGCTGAGTCCCTGCGGCAAGTGCCACAGGTTGCCTTTTTCGAGGAACTGCCGCGAGGTAAACACGGTTTTCACCTGCGATGCGGTCAACGCCGCACGCATGCCATTCACGCCTGCGGTGTAGTTGAGCATCGCCGGAATGCGCCCGCGCAGCGAGGCACCGAGAATCGCCGCCGCTGTCACCGTGGCGTTCGGCAGCAGCAGACCGACGTATTCACCTTGCTGGCTGTAACGCTCCAGAATGCGGCCCACGCCAAGCGCTTTCTTCAGCAAACCGGTATAGCTATCCGGTTTGAAGTTGACGTCTTCGATGCACGGCTTCATCGCGCCATAACGCTGACGCGCATTCAGGAAAGCCTCGAACAGCGTCTCACGCGGACGCACTGCCATGCGGGCTTCCATCATCACATGATGCAGGTGCTCGCCCGCCAGCGTGCGGCGATCGCGCGCGCGTTTGGCTTCAGGCATTGGGATTACCGTTGGCGGCAGCACCGTTAAGGTGATGCGCGGGAACAGGCGCCGTTTAAACACGCCCGCCAGACGACCAAACGGCGTATATTCCGCGCCTTCGATACGCATCGGCACCACGGTGGCACCGGATTTCGCCGCCACAAAGCCCGCGCCGCTGTAGATCTTCATCAGCGATCCAGTCACGGTGATGCGCCCTTCCGGGAAGATCACCACCGGACGGCCCTGATTGATCATGCGCACCAGATGTTTGATCGACATCGGCTTGGTGGGATCGAGCGGAACGAAGTCGATAATCGGCTTCAGCAGGCGCATAAACCATTGATCGCTGATCGAGGAATAGACCGCAAACACCGGTTTGATCGGCAGAAACAGCGCCAGTAATACCCCATCCAGAAACGACGTGTGATTGGGGGTGATCAGCACTTTCTCTTTATGCAGTGCCGCGAGGTCGCCGCGCAGTTCCACACGCCACAGCAGGCGGAACAGGAAACGGAAAAAAGTGAGTAGCATGCCAGCTCCTTAGCAGTCTTAAAAATGGCTCTTACGATGCAGGATCTGGGGATTTTCGACAAGTGGCGTGGTGATTTAAACGCAATAGCGGTCGTAGGGCCGCCATTCATGGCGTAATCCTTGTTAGTTAAGCCAACGATGAGTGCGCAGGCCGGGGCCACTTTTGGGCCGGCGGTCCTCGCGCCGCTAGCGCGGTGCCTTCACTTCGCTCATTTGCCAGAGGCGCTGGCGCGTCAGCTGCGGCAAAGGGCCATTCGCAGCGCTGAGGCTTTTACGTTGGGCCAGGAGCCTCACGCAGGGATGCGTGAGGCAGTTCGGGGCGGCCAGGACGGCCGATCCACGAACGATCCGTCGGCACGACGTGTAAGCCGAAGGCACCGCGTTAGCGGCGCGAGGACGGCCCGTGACGCAGCAGATGTGTCAGAGCCCGCACCAAAAATGCTTTCTTAACTAACAATCATTACGCCATTCATGGCGACCTGGTTTTACTGCGTATCCGCCTGCCAGCCACCGCCCAGCGCGGCGATCAGACCGACGCTGCTGACCCACTGCGTGCTCTGCAGCGACAGCAAACTCTGCTGCGCGCTCAGGCTGCTGTTTTCGGTGGTGGCGACGTCGAGATAGTCGATCATTCCGGCATCATACTGATTACGCGTTACGCGCGCCGATTCCTGCGCCGCGTCGGTGGCGCGCTGTTGTGCGGCGATTTCGCCCTGCAAAGTATTCAGCTGCACCAGATAATCCTCCACTTCGCCCATGCCGGTCAGCACCGACTGGCGATAGCTGGCAACGCTGGCATCATAGGCGGCGCGCGCCTGTTCGACTTTCGCTGAGGTGGCGCCGAAATCTAACAGCGTACCGCTCAGCTCCGGCCCCAAAGACCAGACGCGATTGGGCAGCGAGAACAAACTGTTGATCGCCGATGAACTCACGCCGCCGCTGGCGCTCAGCGTCAAATCGGGATAGTAACCGGCAATCGCCACGCCGACCGCCGCATTCGCCGCCGCCACGTTGCGCTCGGCGTAGGCGATATCGGGACGGCGCTGCAACAGCTGCGACGGCACGCTGTTCGGGATCGCGGGCAGCGCGGCCTCCAGCTTCGCCACTGGCAAGAAGAAATCCGCCGGTGCGCGGCCCAGCAGCAACGCAATCGCGTGCTCCATCTGTGCACGCTGCCACTGGTAATCCTGCGCCGAGGCGCGGGCGCTCTCCAGCTGCATCTGCGCCTGCGCTAAGGTGGCGCGTGATTCGCTGCCCGCCGCGTATTTGTTTTCAATCACCGTCAGATAGCGTTGATAGGCCGCGATACTGCGCTGATAGAGCGCGATTTTCTCGTCGATGATGCGCAGCTGGAAATAGTCCTGCGCCAGTTCGGACTGCGCGCTCAAGGTGATATTCGCCAGCTCGGCCTTGCTGGCTTCGGCGCTGGCGTTGTTCTCCTCCAGCGTGCGTCGCAGTTTGCCCCACACATCCAGCTCCCAGCTGGCGCTGAGATCGGCGGCATGGCTGTTGCTGACGCTACGTTGTCCGCTGGCGCTGGCGCGGCTGCCGCTGCGCGTGCTGCTGGCGTCGTAGCTTACCGACGGCAACAACTCCGCGCGTGATTGCCCAACTAACGCCTGTGCTTCGCGGTACTGCGCGGCATAGCTGGCTACGTTCTGGTTGGAGATGCTCACCTGCTTCAGCAGGCTAGCCAGCGTGGCATCGTGATACACCTGCCACCATTCACCTTTGCTGTTTGCATCCTGCGGCGTCGCCTGCGTCCAGCCTTTGGCTTCTTTGAAATGGGTCGGCATCGCCATGCTCGGGCGCTGATAATCGGGGCCAACCGCGCAGCCCGCCAGCAACATCACGGTGAGCAACGGCGTAATTTTCAGAGACATTTTCATCTATCGGGATTCCACATGACGCAACCGCTGCCACTGATGTTGCGTGGCGCGGCTTAAACGGTCGAGCCAGAGATAAACCACCGGCGTAGTAAACAGCGTTAATAATTGGCTCAGCGCCAAACCACCGGCAATCGCCAGCCCGAGCGGGCTACGTAAGTCGGCATCGCCGCCGCTGCCCAGCGCCAGCGGCAGCGCGCCAAAGAAGGCGGCCAGCGTGGTCATCATGATCGGCCGGAAGCGCATCAAACAGGCTTGGGTGATCGCCTGCTGCGGCGTCATGCCTTGGCTGCGCTCGGCGTGAATCGCAAAGTCGATCATCATGATGGCGTTCTTTTTCACGATACCAATCAGCAGGATGATGCCGATAAGCGCGATCACCGTCAGTTGCGTGTTGGTCAGCAACAGCAACAACAGCGCGCCCACACCCGCCGACGGCAGCGTTGAGAGAATGGTGATCGGATGGATGTAACTCTCATATAGCACGCCGAGCACGATATACACCGCCGCCAGCGCCGCGATAATCAGCCACGGCATGGTGGCGGTAAGCTGGGCGAAGGCGGCGGCGGTGCCGGCAAAACCGGCCTGAATGCTGGAGGGTAAACCGAGCTGCGCCATCGCCTGCTTAATCAGCGCCTGCGCCTGCTCCAGCGACACGCCATCGTTGAGGTTAAACGCCACGGTGCTGGTGGCGGATTGGCCCTGATGCGCCACCGACAGCGGCGCGTTGCCGCCCTTGAAGCTGGCGAATGCGGCGAGCGGCACGTGATCGCCGCTGTCGTTAATCACATACAGCTGCTGCAAAATCGCCGGATCGCGCGTGTAGCTATTCTGCAGCGACATCACCACATGATACTGATTAAGCGTGTGATAGAGCGTGGCGACCTGACGCTGGCTGAAGGCGTTATTCAGCAGGGTGTCGAGCATCTGCACATCCACGCCCAACCGTTTCGCGCGGTCACGATCGATATTAATCACCACTTCCTGACCGCCGGTTTGCGAGTCGGAATCGACGCTGTTCAGCTGCGGGATTGCCGCCAGCGCTGCCTGCACTTTGGGCGTCCACTCACGTAGCAGATCGAGATCGTCGGCCTGCAAGCTGTATTGATAGGTGGCGTTGGCGCTGCGCCCGCCGATGTGCAGATCCTGCGCCGCCATCAGGAACATCTGCGCGCCGGCAATATGGCTGGTTTTCATACTCAGGCGGTTCGCCACTTCGGTGGCGGTGGCATCGCGCTTGTCAAAATCCTTGAGGCGCACAAAGAAGTTGGCGCTGTTGCGCGAGCCGAACATGCCGCTGCCCATCGACGACATCACGCTCTCCACCGCCGGATCGGATTGGATGATGTGGGTGAACTGCAGCATTTTCGGCTTCATCGCCTGGAAGGAGATGTTCTGATCGGCACGCAGCGCGCCCATCAGCAGGCCGGTATCCTGATTGGGGAAAAAGCCTTTTTGCACCACGGAAAACAGGAACAGGTTGAGCAGCACGGTCAGCACCAGACTAAACATCGTCAGCTTTTGGTGCGCCATCACCCAGGTTAACCCGCGCGAATAAGCCGCCAGCAATGCGTTAAGTTGGTTTTCGATAAACTGATACATCGGATGCGGGCGTTGCGTGACTTTGGGCTTTGGCTTCAGCAGACGCGCGCACAGCATCGGCGTCAGGCTCAGCGAGACAAACATCGAAATCAGCAGCGATACCGTCAGCGTGACGGCAAATTCGCGGAACAAGCGCCCAACGATACTGCCCATCAGCAGAATCGGGATGAACACCGCAATCAGCGACATGGTCATCGACAGCACGGTAAAACTTACTTCCTGCGCGCCACGCAGCGCCGCGCGTAGCGGACTGAGCCCTTCTTCGATATGGCGCGTGATGTTTTCCAGCACCACAATCGCGTCATCGACGACAAAGCCGGTGGCGATAATCAGCGCCATCAGCGACAGGTTATCGAGGCTGTAACCCAACAGATACATCACCGCGCAGGTGCCAATCAGCGAGACCGGCAGCGCCAGCGCCGGGATAATCACCGCCTGCACGTTACGCAGAAACGCAAACACCACGGCGATCACCAGCAGCATCGCCACCAGCAGCGTCTCTTCGGTGTCATACAGCGAGGCGCGCACCGTCGGCGAGCGATCCACCACCACTTTCAGTTGCGTATCGGCGGGCAGATTTTTTTCCAGCGCCGGCAGCTGCGCTTTGATGGCATCAATGGTGTCGAGCATGTTGGCACCGGCCTGGCGCTTAATGCCCACCATCACCGATGGCATGGCATTGAGGAAACCGGCCTGATACTGATCTTCAACCGAGTCATACACGGTGGCGACATCATGCAGCCGCACCGCTTTGCCCTCTTGATACGTAACGATCAGATCCTGATACTGCGCGGCTTTATCCAGCTGGCCGTTGCTGTCCACCACCCATGACTGGCTGCTGCCCTGCAAAATCCCTTTCGGCTTATTGCTGGTGCTGTTGGCGATGGCGCTGCGCACCGTATCCAGCGAAATGCCATACTGCGTCAGCTTCAGCGGCTGCAGATCGATGCGCACCGCCGGTAAGGCGCTGCCCATCAGCGACACTTCGCCCACGCCTTTCACCTGGCCCATCGCCTGCTCGATTTTGCTTTCGGCCAGATCGTAGAGTTCGCCCGACGTGCGCGTGGCGGACGTCAGCGCCAGCATCACAATCGGCGCATCCGATGGATTGGCTTTGCGATAGGTCGGCAGCGACTCCATCGCGCTCGGCAGCAAACTGCGTGCGGCGTTGATCGCCGCCTGCACGTCACGCGCTGCGCCGTTGATGTCGCGATCGAGATCAAACTGCAAAATCACGCTGGTCGATCCCTGCGAACTGGTCGAGGTCATCTCGGTGACGCCGGCAATCTGCCCCAGCGAACGCTCCAGCGGCGTAGCGACGGTGGCTGCCATGGTTTCCGGGCTGGCACCGGCCAGGCTGGCGCTCACCATGATAGTGGGGAAATCCACCTGCGGCAGCGGCGCCACCGGCAGCAGCCGATAGCCCAACGCGCCCAGCAGCAGGATCGCCAGCGTCAGCAATAACGTGGCAACCGGGCGGAAGATAAACAGCCGGGTGAGGTTCATCGCTCGCCCCGCGCCTGCTGCTTGCGCTGCATGTAGCGCTTGCCGCGCTGCGCAATGCCATCAAACCACAGGTAAATTACCGGCGTGGAGAACAGCGTCAGCACCTGGCTGACGATCAAACCGCCAACAATCACCAGACCGAGCGGCTGGCGCAGCTCGGCACCGGAACCGGACGCCAGCATCAGCGGCAGCGCACCGAGCAGCGCCGCCATGGTGGTCATCAGAATCGGGCGGAAGCGCAGCAAACAGGCCTGATGAATCGCGTCCCGCGCGCTTATGTGCTGCTTGTTTTCCGCCTCCAGCGCGAAGTCGATCATCATAATCGCGTTCTTCTTGACGATACCGATCAGCAGAATCACGCCAATCAGCGCGATCAGGCTGAATTCGCTGCCCGCCAGCAGCAGCGTCAACAGTGCGCCGACCGCCGCCGACGGCAGCGTCGAGAGAATGGTCACCGGATGGATAAAGCTTTCGTACAGAATGCCGAGCACCACGTACATAGTGATCAGCGCCGCCAGAATCAGCCACAGGGTGTTGCCGGTGGCGCTCTGGAATGCCGAGGTTTCGCCCTGATAACGCAAGGTGATGCTCGACGGCAAATTCAGCTGCTGCGTCACTGCGGCAATCGCCTTCTGCCCCTCTTCCAGCGAATAGCCTTTATTGAGATTGAACGACACCATCACCGCCGGGAATTGATTGAGCCGCATGTGCATCAGCGAACCGGTGCGCTGGTGAATGGTGGCGATGGACGTGAGCTTCACCATGCCGGTGGTGGTTGTGGTGGTGTCATCCGTGGTGGAAGTGCTGCTGCTCGCGCTGGTCACCGGCAAATAGACATCATCAAACGAAGCGGGCGATTGCTGATACTGCGGCGCCACTTCCAGCACCACGCGATACTGATTGGCCTGGGTAAAGATGGTGGAGACCAGACGCTGACCGAAGCTGTTGTACAGCGCGGTATCGACGTCGGCGGCGGTAATGCCGTAGCGCGCCGCTTTATCGCGATTCAGCTCGACATAGGCCACGCGGCCCTGATCCTGCAGGTTACTCACCACGCCGTTAAACTCCGGACGCTGCTGCAAGGCGGCGACCATCTTTGGCGTCCAGCGCACCAGGTTTTCGCTGTCGGCATCATCCAGCGTGAATTGATACTGGCTCGGCGACACCTGATCGTTAACGGTCAAATCCTGCGCCGGTTGCAGATAGAGCTGAATGCCCGCCACCTGCTGCGCCGCCTGCTGCAGCTGTTTGATCACCACGTCGGCTTTGTCGTCGCGCTGGTCAAACGACTTGAGGTTGATCTGGATGCGCCCGCTATTCAGGCTGGTGTTGCTGCCATCAATGCCGATGGTTGAGGACAAACTCTCTACCGACGGATTTTGCAGAATCACTTTCGCCAGCGCCTGCTGTCGCTTCGACATCTCGCTAAACGACACATCCTGCGACGCCACGGTGACGCCCTGAATCAGCCCGGTATCCTGGGTCGGGAAGAAGCCTTTTGGGATGGCGATATACAGCAGCGCGGTGAGCGCAAAGGTCGCCAGCGCCACCAGCAGCGTCAGCTTCTGATGGTTCAGCACCACCGTCAGCATGCGGTCATAGCCGCGCACCAGCTTGTCGAACAACTCGCCGCCTTTACGCGAGAAGCGCGACTGTTTTTCCGGCGGAATGTGCTGCAACAGATAGGCGCACAGCATCGGCGTCAGGGTTAGTGACACCACCATCGACACCAGAATCGACACCGCCAGCGTGATGGCAAATTCGCGGAACAACCGCCCAACCACGTCGCCCATAAACAGCAGCGGGATCAGCACGGCAATCAGTGAGAAGGTCAGCGAGATGATGGTGAAGCCAATCTGCTGCGAGCCTTTCAGCGCCGCCTGCATCGGCGTTTCGCCCTCTTCCAGCCGCCGTGAAATGTTCTCCACCACCACAATCGCATCGTCGATAACGAAGCCGGTGGCGATGGTCAGCGCCATCAGCGACAGATTATTCAGGCTGAAGTCGGCCAGATACATCACGCCGAAGGTGCCAATCAGCGACAGCGGCACCGCCACGCTGGGAATCAGCGTCGCCGCCACGTTGCGCAGGAACAGGAACGTCACCATCACCACCAGCGCCACCGACAGCATCATCTCAAATTGCACGTCGCTGATCGAGGCGCGAATGGTTTGCGTGCGATCCGACAAGATGCTCATCTTCACGCCGTCCGGCAGCGCCGCCTGCAGCTTCGGCAGCTGCGCTTTGATGCTATCCACCACCTGAATCACGTTGGCGCCCGGCTGGCGCTGCACGCTGATCACAATCGCCGGACTGTTGTTGGCCCACGCCGACTGGAAGCTGTTCTCCGGTCCCTGTTCGATATGCGCGATATCTTTTAGCCGCAGCGCCGCACCGTTTTGGTAAGTGATGATCAAATTGCCGTACTCATCGGCGGTACGCAGCTGATCGTTGGCGTCGATGGTCACCGAGTGATATTTGCCGTCGAAGCCGCCTTTCGAGCCGTTCACGTTGCTGTTGCCGATCAGCGTGTTGACGTCCTCCAGCGACAGCTGATGCGCCGCCAGCGCTTTCGGGTCCATCTGCACGCGAATCGCCGGTTGATGGCCGCCCGCCAGCGTCACCATGCCGACGCCGTTAATCTGCGACAGCTTCAGCGCCACGCGCGTGTTCACCAGATCCTGCACCTGCGTCAGCGGCAGCGTGTCGGAACTTACCGCCAGCGTAATCACCGCCGTATCGGCTGGATTGACCTTTTTGTAGGTTGGCGGATTGGGCAGATCGCTCGGCAGCAAATTATTGGCGGCATTGATCGCCGCCTGCACTTCCTGCTCGGCGACATCCAGCGACAGATCGAGGCTGAACTTCAGCGTGACGATGGACGATCCGCCTGAGCTGGTGGAGGTCATCTGGCTTAGCCCGGCCATTTGCCCGAGCTGGCGCTCCAGCGGCGAGGTGACGGACGACGCCATCACATCCGGGCTAGCGCCGGGATAGAGCGTGGTGACCTGAATGGTTGGGTAATCCACCTGCGGCAGCGCCGAGGTGGAGAGAAAACGGTAGGAGAAGATCCCGGCGATCAGCACGCCGACCATCAGCAAAATGGTGGCGACCGGACGCTGGATAAACAGGCGAGACGGATTCATTTGGCCTCGGCGGTCGCGGTGGTTTTACTCTCATCCGCCAGCTGCACTTTGCTGCCGTTGGTCAGGCGATCGATGCCTTCGGTCACCAGGCGATCGCCCGGTTCCACCCCTTTGAGGATCGCCTGCTGATCTTCACCAAACGTTGGCCCGGTGGTGACCGCTTTGCGCGTCACGGTGTTGTCTTTATTGATAACAAACACGAAGCTGCCGTCGCTGCTCAGCTGCAGCGCCTGCGCCGGGATCACCGTGGCATTTATCAGGATGTTGGTTTGCAGCCTCAGATTGACGAACTGGTTAGCGAACAGCGATTCGTCTTCATTCGGGAAGGTGGCTTTCAGCTCAATGGTGCCGGTCGCGGTATCGATCTGGTTGCTGATGAACTTCACCTCGCCCTGCGCCAGCGCGCGGCTGTTGTCCTGATCAAAGGCGGTGGCGGGCAGACTCTGTCCGCCGTGCAGCGCTTTGGTCAGCTGCGAAATGTTGCCCTGCGGCACGCTAAAGGTCACGGCGGCGGGCTGCATCTGCGTCACCACCACGATGCCGGTGGTATCGGTGGTTTGCACCATATTACCGGGATCGACCAGACGCAAACCGACGCGTCCGCTGATTGGCGAGGTGATGCGCGCATACTCGATATCCAGTTTGGCGCTGGCGATCTGCGCTTCATCAGCGGCGACCGCGCCTTTGTACTGGCCGACGGTGGCGGTTTGGGTATCAAGATCCTGGCGCGAGAGCGAGTCCTGCGCCGCCAGTTTCTGATAACGCACCAGCGTTAACTGCGCGCTTTTCAGCAACGCCTGATTCTGATTGAGATCGCCCTGATACTGCGCCAGCGTGGCCTGATAGCTGCGCGGATCGATCTGCGCCAGCAGCTGGCCGGCGCTAACTTTCTGCCCTTCGGTAAAGAACACTTTTTCCAGCTGTCCGGCGACGCGGCTGGTGACGGTGACGCTGGCGTTAGGGATCACCGTGCCGAGCGCGTTGAGGTATTCCGGCACATCCGCGCTGCTGGCGACGCCGCTGTGCACCAGCGTAGCACCGCCCATCATCGTCGCCATGCCCGGCGGGCCGCCCGCGCCACCGCGATGACCGCCGCGTGCGCCCGGCGGTTTTCCGCCGCCCGGCATGCCGCCATGACCACCGACCACGCGCCAGATAACGCCCGCCACAATCAACAGCAAAACTAACAGGAGCAGCCATTTCAGCCAGCGAGAAAACGGGGAGCGGGAAGCGTTGTTAGTCATCAGGATCTTCAGGTTAGCCAGAAAACGGAAAATCCCCTGTAAAACAGGGGACTATTTCAAGGGGAAATCATCACTACGCGCATTATCGGTTGAATGCCCGCGCGAATTCCATACGCGAACCGTAAGGGTTTCGTTAAGGTGATTAAGATTTCCAGCCGCCGCCTAACGCCTTGTACAGGGTGATTTTCTGGCTCAATTGCCCCAAATGCGCACTGATCAGCGACTGCTGCGCACTGTAAAGCGATCGCTGGGCCACTAACACATTGAGATAATTGTCGACGCCTTGCTTGAAGCGCAATACGGAATAGTCGTAGTCGCGCTGATTGGCGCCAACCTCCTGTTGCAGCGCCGTCAGCTGATCCTGCCAGGTATCCTGACCGGCCAGCGCATCGTTCACCTCTTTAAACGCGGTCTGGATCGCCTTCTCATAGTCAGCAATCTCAATGCGTTTCTCGATATGCGCGATATTTAGGTTGGCCTGGTTTTTACCACCGTCAAAAATCGGCAGGTTAATCGATGGCATGAATGACCATGTGCCGGTGCCGCCGCCCAGCAGGTTGCCAAGCGAGCTGCTGGTGGAGCCGCCGGACGCGGTCAGCGTGATGCTCGGGAAGAAGGCGGCACGCGCCGCGCCGATATTGGCATTGGCCGCCTTCAGCGTGTGCTCCGCCGCCATGATATCCGGGCGACGCGTCAGCAGATCCGACGGTAAGCCAGCAGGCGTGGCCGGGAAGTGCCAGTTGGCGTCCAGCGTGGCGTGTGACAGCAGAGTGGCAGGCAGATCGGTGCCGACCAGCAAGCGCAGCGCATCGACATCCTGCCGCACCTGACGCGTGTAACTCGCCACGTCCGCCTGCGCCGCCCGCACCGTGCTTTCGGCCTGCGCCAGATCCTGATCGCTGCTGGCACCGCCGTCGTAGCTGAGCTTGGTCAGGCGATACGATTCCTGCTGGCTTTGCGCGGTGTGTTGCGCCAGATGCAGCAGATCGTTATCCGAACTCAGCGTCAGCCACGCCGTCGCCACTTCCGCGATCAGTGAAATGCGCGTGGCGCGTTCGGTGGCGGCGCTCGACAGATAGGTTTCCTGCGCCTGATCGCTCAGGCTTTGCAGGCGACCAAAGAAATCCAGCTCCCACGAAGTGACGCTCAAGCCGCTGTTCAGCTCGTGATAGGTCACCGCGCCGCTGGTTTTGGTGTTGTAGAGATTGGCCGGTTCATGCGCCGAAGTCTGGCTGGCCGTGGCGTTGATCGACGGCATCAGCGCCGCGCGCTGCACCGTGACGCCCTGCTGCGCCTCTTGCACGTTCAGCGCCGCCACGCGCAGGTCGCGGTTGTTATCGAGCGACAGCTGGATCAGGTTGCGCAGCGTGGCATCGGTGAAGAAGTTCTGCCACGGTAAATCGGCGACGTTGCCGACGGGCGTCGCCTGATCGTATTTAGCGTCCACCGGCAGCGCCGGGCGCTGATAGTGCGGTGCCAGCGTACAACCGGCCAATGCCAGCGCGAGCGGCAACAGCGCCAGACGGAAGTTATTCATGTTCATTTTTAACCCCCTCTGCGGATGTTTGTTTCTTACGCGCAAAGAACTGCGAAACCACCACGTAGAACATCGGCACAAAGAAGATGGCGAGGAAAGTCGCGGTGATCATACCGCCCGCCACCGCCGTACCAATCGAATGCTGGCTGCCTGCGCCCGCGCCGTTGGATATGGTCAGCGGCAGCACGCCGAGAATAAACGCCATTGAGGTCATGATAATCGGACGGATACGCAGCCGCGCCGCTTCTACCGCCGCTTCCACCAGCGTTTTGCCCTCGCGCTCATGCAGCTCTTTGGCGAACTCCACGATCAGGATGGCGTTTTTCGCCGCCAGCCCCACGGTGGTCAGCAGGCCGACCTGGAAGAACACATCGTTCTGCAGGCCGCGCAGCAGCACCGCGCTAATGGTGCCGAGGATGCCGAGCGGCACCACCATGATCACCGAGAACGGAATCGACCAGCTCTCGTACAGCGCCGCCAGACACAGGAACACCACCAGAATCGAGATCAGATACAACTGCGTGGTTTGGCTGCCGGATGCCTGCTCCTCATACGAAATACCGTACCACTGCACGCGGAAACCGTGCGGCAGCTGCTTCGCCAGCTGTTCCACCGCCTTCATCGCTTCACCGGTACTTTGACCCGGCGCGGGCGATCCGAGGATCTCCTCAGCGGTTAAGCCGTTAAAGCGTTCAAAGTGCGGCGAGCCGTACACCCATTTTCCCGAGGCGAAGGCGGAGAATGGCACCATGGTGCCGCTGCTGTTTCGGAAGTACCATTTGTCGAGATCCGACGGTGTGGCGCGCGAGTCCGCTTTACCCATCAGATAGACCTCTTTCACGCGGCCGTTATACATGAACTGATCGATGTAGCTGGAGCCCCACGCCACCGACAAAGTGTTGTTGATGTCGGTCATGCTCAGGCCGAGCGCGCTGGCCTTCTCATCATTGATCTCCAGCTGATACTGCGGCTCATCTTCCAGCCCGTTAAGACGTACCTGCGCCAGATGTGGATCGTTGTTCGCCAACGTAATCAACTGATGCGCGGCATCCATCATCTGCTGATGGCTATGCGCGCCGGTATCCTGCAGATAGAGATCGAAACCGGTGGCGTTGCCCAGCTCCATCACCGCCGGCGGCACCATGGCGAAGATTTTGGCGTTCTGGTAGTTGGCGAAGTGCGCCATCACGCGGTTCGCCAGGTCCTGCACGCTTTGCCCGCTGTGCGTGCGGTCGCCCCAATCTTTCAGGCGCACAAAAGCCATGGCGTTGCTCTGGCCGCGACCGGCAAAGTTAAAGCCCGCCACGCCAAAGGTGGTGGTCACCACCGACGCTTCGTTCTGTTGCAGATAGGCGTTGAGATCGTTGATCACCTGCTGAGTGCGCTGCGACGACGAGTTCACCGGCAGCGTGATCTGCACCATCATCAAGCCCTGATCTTCACCCGGCAGGAAGGTGGTCGGTACACGGGTGAACAAAAATCCCGTCACGCCAACGATCACCAGATAGATCACCAGGAACAGGCCGCGACGGGAAATCACTTTGCTGACGCCGTGGGTGTAGTGCATCGCCCCGCTGTCGAACTTGCGGTTAAACCAACCGGCGAATCCGGTGGTTTTGTGCTCCGCCGCCGCCGGTTTCAGCAAGGTGGCGCACAGCGCAGGCGTGAAGATCAGCGCCATGATCACCGACAGCGCCATCGCCGAGACGATGGTGACCGAGAACTGGCGGTAAATCACACCGGTCGATCCGGAGAAGAACGCCATCGGCAGCAGCACTGCCGACAGCACCAGCGCAATGCCAAACAGCGCGCCCTGAATCTGCTGCATCGATTTAATGGTGGCGGCTTTCGGGTCGAGCTGCTCTTCGTGCATTACGCGCTCAACGTTCTCCACCACCACAATGGCGTCATCCACCAGTAGCCCGATGGCCAGCACCATGCCGAACATGGTGAGGGTGTTAATGCTGTAACCAAAGGCTGAGAGAATGCCAAAGGTGCCCAGCAGCACCACCGGCACCACCAGCGTGGTGATCAGCGTGGCGCGCAGGTTTTGCAGGAAGATCAGCATCACGAAGAACACCAGCACCACCGCTTCGATCAGCGTTTTCACCACCTCTTCAATTGAGGCGCTGACCACCGGCGAAGTGTCGTACGGATACTGAATCTCGACGTTATCCGGCAGCGAATCTTTCAGGTCGGCGATGGTTTGGCGCACCGCCTTGGCGGTATCCAGTTCATTGGCACCGGTTGCCAGACGCAGCGCGATACCGGCGGCCGGTTTACCGTTCATGGTGGCATCGATGCCGTAGCTTTGAGGCCCGAGCGCGACGCTGGCCACATCTTTCAGCCGCACCTGCGAGCCGTCGCTATTTACCTTCAGCAGCACATTCTCAAACTGCTGCACGGTGGTGAAACGGGTTTTGCCGAGGATCGTCGCCTGGGTTTTTGCGCCCTGAATGGTCGGCAAGCCGCCCAGTGAACCGGACGACACCTGCACGTTCTGGTTATCAATCGCCGTGGTGACATCGCTCGGCATCAGGTTGTATTTGTACAATTTGGCCGGATCGAGCCAGATGCGCATCGCGTATTCGGATCCCAGCACCATGAAGTCGCCGACGCCCGGCGTACGCGAGATCGGATCTTCCAGTTTCGACACCAGCATGTCGGCCAGATCGCCGTTAGTCAGCTTGCCGTCTTTGGCGATCAGCCCGATCACCATCATGAAGTTTTTCTGGTACTTACGGATGCGGATACCTTGCTGGGTGACATCGGTGGGCAGCTGCGACTCCGCCAGCGACACGCGATCCTGCACCTGAACCTGGGCGATATCGGGATTGATGCCCTGATTAAAGGTGGCGATGATCTGCGCGCTGCCGTCCGAGGCGCTGCTCGACTCCAGATAACGCAAACCATCCAGGCCATTCAACTGCTGCTCAATGACCTGCACCACGGTGTTTTGCGTGGTTTCGGCGCTGGCACCAGGATAGGTTACCGAGATGGAGACCGCTGGCGCGGAGATATTGGGATATTGATTGACCGGCAAACTGATGGCGGCAATCGCGCCGACCAGCATCACGATAATGGCGATAACCCAGGCGAAGATTGGACGTTCTATAAAAAACTTCGACATGCCACCCCCTTATTGCGCCGCTGCGTCAGTCATCGAAAGACTCACCGCATTGGCGGATGGCGTGTCGTTGGTGTTGGCGGCGGTGGTGGTCACTTTCACCCCGCTGCGCACGCTTTGCAGGTTGTTCACCACCACGTTTTCCCCTTGCTGCAAGCCCGAGGTCACCAGCCATTCTCCTTTAATCATCTCGCCGGTGTGGATACTGCGCTGCTCGATGGTGTTGTCGCTTTTCACCACAAAGACATACGGCTGACCTTTGGTGTCATGCATGATCGACTCTTGCGGCAGCAGAATGCCTTGCTGCTGAATGCCCTGCGGGAAGCTGGCATGCACGTACATGCCAGGCAGCAGTTCGTTATTCGGGTTCGGGAATACCGCGCGCAGCACCACGGTGCCGGTGGCGGTATCGACGTTCACTTCCGAGAACGCCAGCTTGCCCTGCTCGGCGTACTGGCTGTTATCTTCCAGCGACAAGCCCACGGCGGCGGTGTTGTCGGCCACTTTGGCGATTTTGCCATCGGCCAGCGCACGGCGCAGGCGCAGCAGATCGGTGGAGGATTCGCTGACATCGACGTAGATCGGATCAAGCTGAGTGATGGTGGCGAGATAATCGGTTTGCCCGTTGGTGACCAGCGCACCGGCGGTGTACAGCGAGCGGCTAATGTGGCCGGAAATCGGTGCTTTCACCAGCGTGTAGTCGAGATTCACTTTGGCGGTTTCCACGTCGGCCTGCGCTTCACGCGCGGCGGCGACCGCATCGTCGTAGGTTTGCTGGCTGATGGCGTGCGCGTTGGCCAGCGGCTGATAGCGCTTCACCACCATCGCATCGTTCTGCCAGGTCGCCATCGCTTTGTCGTAGGCGGCTTTATAGGTGGCCGGATCGATTTGATACAGCGGCTGGCCGGCTTTTACTTCACCGCCCTCGGTAAACAGGATTTTTTCAATTACGCCGCTCACCTGCGGACGCACCTGCGCAGTTCTCACCGCCGTGGTGCGACCTGGCAATTGGCTGACAAGCGTAACGGGTTGCGCTTTCAGGTTGACCACGCCCACTTGCGGGGTGGCGGATGCGGCGGGCTTTGCTCCGCCCTGGTCACAGGCTGCCAGTAAAAACACCACGCTGGCAGAAAGAAGTTTCAAGCGCATAGTTGTTCTCTAAAAGATAGGAGGGGAATAGTCACGAAGGTAATGACTCAAAAAGCCATTGTAGGGAGGCGGGTTAAGCGGGGTTGTTAAGGTTGCGTAAAATATATTTTCCAAAGGAAAATGGTAAACCTTTCGTGCCATAAAGGGTTGGGATTTTTAGCGTTTTGCGGGTTTTCAGCCCCGAAACCGATTATCGAAAATTCCGTAGCGGCGCAATTTATTGCGCAAGATAACAGCGGGAAAAAGGTCAACGGAGCGCAATGAATTGCGCCGCTACGGTTATGTGCACGCAATAACAACCGATTCAACCTTTGGGTTCGATGCCTCTGCGGCGCAGCTCGCGGCGCGCCAGCTCTTTTAACCAGCACGACAGCGTGACGTTGTCGTCGTCGGTCACACTGCGCAGCTGCTCGTGCAGCTCCGGGTGAATACGTAACTGAAACGCCGAAGAACGGCCCTCGCCTTTTGGCGTGCGGTCTTTGGTTTTTGGCATCGCGGGTTGGCCTCAACGAGTCGCAATAAAAAATCGCCCCTTAAAGCGCTACCAACACCGTAAGGGGCTAGCGAACCGCCATGGAATGCGACATTGCGGTGCGTTACCTACAGGTTACACAACCCGATATTTTTATGTTGCCGGGGAAGTGTTAAGACTCAGACAAGAGGTGTGAGCGAGTTCGCACGGCAGTAAATTACAGGCAAAAAAAACCCACGCATCTGCGTGGGTCGGTGTAATAACAGGGTACTGCCAAAGCAGCTTGTTTCACACCCATCAATACCTCTGGGATCTCCATACTCGCACCGATGAGTCGGTGAAAGACAGGTGCAAAAAGCAACGGTGTTTGGGGAAGTGAAACGAGGTGTGAATATTCTCCACACCTCACTTACACTTTTGATTTAACTAAGATTTGTCTGAAGAAGGTTTACTGTAGATCGCATCGGGTGCCACGTTCATGTGCTTGAGTACCGGGCCCATGATGTTGCCGAAGATCGGTGCCGCCACCGAGCCACCAAAGTGATCGCCCGCGGTGGGATGGTTGATCATTACCACCAGCGCCACTTCCGGATGGCTGGCGGGCGCGATGCCGGCGGTGTAGTTGATATAACCGCCATCGTACTTGCCGCTGGTGCCCATCTTCTCTGCGGTACCGGTTTTGGTCGCCAGACGATAACCCGGCACCGCCGCTCTCACCCCGGTGCCGCCCGGCAGTACGTCGCTCTCCAGCATATGCACCACGGTTTGCACCACCTGCGGATTCGCCACCTGTTTGCCTAACACCGGCGGCGTCACTTTGGTGATCGACAGTGGACGATAAACGCCGTACGAACCGAGCGTGGCGTATTCACGCGCAATCTGCAGCGGCGTGACGCGCAGGCCGTAGCCAAAGGCAAAGGTGGCGCGTTCGATATCGGCCCAGCGCTCGCGGTGCAGCGGGAAGTACCCCACGCTCTCACCGGTCAATCCCAGCCCGGTAGGTTTACCCAGGCCAAATGCCTGATAGGTATTAACCAGCGCTTCAGCGGGCATCGCCAGCGCAATGTGCGAGACGCCGATGTCACTCGATTTCTGCAAAATGCCGGTCATGGTGAGGCGCGGCCAGTGACCAACGTCGCGAATTAAGTGGCCGTTGACGCTGTACGGCGTGGTATCGATCACCGAATCGGCGCGCACCAGATGGCGTTCCAGCCCTTCCATCACCACCAGCGGTTTCACCGTGGAGCCGGGTTCGTAACTGTCGTTGATCGCCGAGTTACGCATCTGCGCCGGCGTGGCATTTTCATAGTTGTTCGGGTTGAACGACGGATAAGAGGCCATCGCCAGAATCTCGCCGGTATCGATTTTCACCAATACCGCCGCACCCGAATCCGCTTTGTTAAGCAGCACGCCGTCGCGCAGTTTGCTGTAGAGCGTGAATTGGTCGAACTTATCGATACTGAGCTGCACGGTTGGCGGCTGCTGTGGCGGCTGGTAATCGATCATCGCAATGATGTTGCCTTCACCATCCTGACGATAAACTTCTTTGCCCGGATCGCCCTGCAGCACATGGTCGAAGCCCTTCTCGATGCCGTTCAGGCCGTTGCTGTCGGCCCCTACAATGCCAATCAGCGGCGCAGCTGCTTCACTCATCGGATAGAAACGGCTGTCGTTATACACCGAGCTGATACCTTTGAGTTTCAGCTCGGCGATATCTTTGGCGATGCCGAGTTCGATTTTGCGGCCCAGATAGAGGAAGCGTTTTTTCGGGTTGGCGGTGATGGCCGCGCGCAGATCTTCCGGACGCTGATTGAGCGCGGCCGCCAGATAAGCCCATTTGGCGCTGGTGAAATCGGGATTTGCCTCCAGCACGCGCATTGGATCGGCGATGATGTCACGCGCCGGAACGCTCAGCGCTAATGCCTGGCCGTCGCGATCCAGCAAGGTGCCGCGGTTAGTTGGCAACGTTACGGTACGCAGCGAGCGCTGGTCGGCTTCGTGCTCCAGCATCGGATGCTTGATCAGCTGCAGGTCACCAACGCAAATCAGCAACAGCACCAAACAGCAGAAAACGCCAAGGCAGATCAGGCGAAAACGAAACGGGTTAAAGGGCGCTTTTATCTGGTCTTTTCCCAGAAATTTTTTTATTTGAGGCATGGCAATCCGCTGCTGTAAGTGAATCTGAAGCTTATTGCTTGCAGTTATAAAGAAACGTAAAGCGAGTTGACAGGAAAACTGTGTTTCGATTCGTTAAGCAAAAAAAAACCTGCGCATCTGCGCAGGTCGGTGTAATCAAGAAAACTTTTTGATGTTCACCCATCAATACCTCTGGGACCCTGACTGTAGCAAGGTGGCACGCTGGGAAACCATCGCCTAAACGCAACAGTTACCGGCAAAATGTAACCAGCGATGAGATTATTCGTTGCCCATTCACATCAGATGTTTTTTGATTTCCACCAGGCAACTCATGGCGTTAGGACCCTGCGTTAACGACGAGGTGCCGATATCCAATGTCAGGACATTCGGGTTGCCGGCGCGATCCCACGGTTGCCAGGCGCGACCAAAGCCAGGATCGAACCAGGCGCCGGTGGCGATGATCACCACGCCCGGCGTTACCCCGTCGGTCAGGCGCACACCGGCCAGCATGCGCCCGCGCGCATTGCTCACCTCAATCTCATCGCCATCCTGAATATCACGCGTTGCCGCATCCTGCGGATGCATATATAGCGTCTCATGTCCGGCGGTTTTGTTGCCTTGCACCGTGGCGGTGGCGTCCATCTGGCTGTGCAGACGATCGGATGGCTGAATCGAGATCATATGCAGCGGGAACTGTGAACTGAGCGGCGCGCCCAGCCACTCTTGCGGCTCGCGCCACTCGGGATGTCCGGCGAAATCTTCCAGCTGATAATCGGCAATGGTTTGGCAGAACAGCTCAATCTTGCCGCTGGCGGTTTGAATTGGATGCGTTTCTGGGTTAGCGCGGAAATCATCCATAAACACGAACGGCTTGCCGCCTTCGGGAATCTCGACAAAACCGCGCTCCCAGAATTCCCCGAACTCCGGGAACGGAATATCACGGCGCGCATGCGCTACCGCGCACTGTTGATACAGATGCTCAATCCACTGCATCTCATTGCGCCCTTCGGTGAACACATCACGATAGCCGAGGCGATCGGCGATATCAGCGAAGATGTCGAAATCATTGCGCGCCTGATGCTGCGGCTTGATCGCCTGATGCATTGCCAGCACGAAGCGATCGCGCGACGATCCGCCGATGTCGTTGCGCTCCAGCGTGGTGGTCGCGGGCAACACGATATCCGCCATCTGCGCCGCCGGCGTCCAGACGATATCCTGCACAATCACGGTATCCGGGCGCTGCCAGCCTTCCACCAGACGATTGAGCTGCTGATGATGATGGAACGGATTGCCGCCCGCCCAGTGCACCAAATGGATATCCGGATAGTGCTGGGTTTCACCCTGGAATGCGTACGGCTGGCCGGGATTGAGCAGCATGTCGCTGATGCGCGCCACTGGAATCGACAAATTGCCCGGATTCGGGCCGGTGCTCATCATGGGTGCCGGGCCATCCTGCCGCGGATTGCCGACGCTGTTCATCGAGCCATGACCAAAGGAGAAACCGCCGCCCGGCAAGCCTGGCTGACCGAGCATTGATGACAACGCAATCATCATCCAGTACGGCTGCTCGCCGCGATGGGCGCGCTGTACCGAATAGGAGCAGGTAATAAAGCTACGTTTGCCGATCAGCTGCTGCGCCAGCAAAGCAATGCGCGCCGCCGGAATGCCGGTAATGCTGCTGGCCCACTCAGGCGTTTTAGCGATGCCATCGCTTTCACCGAGCAGATAGCCGCGCAGCTGCGGCCAGCCGGTACAGTGGCTGGCGAGGAAGCTTTCATCCAGCGCGTTACGCCTGGTGATTTCAAAACCCAGCGCCAGCATCAGCGCCACGTCGGTGTTCGGGCGAATCGGAATCCACTCGGCATTGACGAACGCCGGGCAGTCATCGCGCATTGGGCTGATGTTAATGATTGGCGTGCCTTTGGCGCTGAGCTGCTCCAGCGCCGGTTTCAGGCTGTGCTGCCCTGCGCCGCCGGAAGCCACCTGCGCGTTTTTCAGCGCCAGGCCGCCGAAGGCGATAAAGATGTCGGCGTGCTGCACCACTTCCGGCCAGTCGGTGACGCGGCCGGTGAGCGGCATGTAGGTGCCAATCACGTACGGCAGGAAGAACTGCGCCGCGCCCCAGCTGTAGTTACCTTGCTGATCGACGCCGCCGCCGCCCTGAAAATAGAAGCGACGAATCAGCGTGCGCGCGTGGTTGACGCGTCCCGCCGATGACCAGCCGTAAGAGCCGTTGAAAATGCCTGATGCGCCGTAGCGATCGCGCACGCGGCGATTCTCTTCCGCCACCAAATCCAGCGCGGTATCCCAATCCACCGCCACGAAGTCTTCCCGACCGCGCAAGGTGCGATCGCTGTTCTCGCGCGACTTCAACCATGAACGGCGCACCATCGGCTGGCGAATACGCTTATCCGAATAGACCAGTTCAGGAATGGTGTTGAGCATCGGCGAAGGATCGGCATCGGCGAAGAAGGGTTCACAGCCAATCAGGCGATCATTTTCGGTGACGGCAGTGAATGCGCCCCAGTGCGCCAGGTGTGGCACGCGAGTTTTCATGGTTTTTGGGTCCGGCAGGCAGGTGTGATTGTGTCTGGCAGCATAACATGAGCCTGTAACCGAGCTAAAGCGCGGCTGTGAGCGCCTGATTTTCCGTGCTTTTGCGACAGCGCTGGCATTCTGCCGGGTTGCTACAGGGTGGGTTTTCCGTAACACTGGTGGCATGTGTAAACGTTTTCCCGGATGTCGATAATCGCATGGCTACCATTAAGGATGTTGCCCGTATGGCTGGGGTGTCGGTTGCGACCGTCTCCCGCGTCATCAATAATTCGCCCAAAGCCAGCGAGAGTTCTCGCCTCGCCGTTACGGCGGCAATGGAGCAGTTGCAGTATCACCCGAACGCCAACGCACGCGCCCTGGCGCAGCAATCCACCGAAACCCTGGGTTTAGTGGTGGGCGATGTTTCCGATCCGTTTTTTGGCGCGATGGTCAAAGCGGTGGATGAAGTTGCGGGCCAGACCGGCAACTTTTTGCTGATTGGTAACGGTTACCACAATGAGCAAAAAGAGCGTCAGGCGATTGAGCAACTGATGCGCCATCGCTGCGCCGCCTTAGTGGTACACGCTAAGAAAATCCCCGACGACGATTTAGAGATGTTGATGAAGCAGGTGCCGGGCATGGTGCTGTTGAATCGCCTGCTGAAAGGCTTTGAACATCGCTGCATCGCGCTGGATGACCGCTACGGCGCGTGGCTGGCAACGCGCCATCTGATTCAGCAAGGCCATACGCAAATCGCCTTTATCTGCTCCACGCACACCATTTCCGATGCCGAAGATCGTCTGCAAGGCTATTACGACGCGCTGAAAGAGCACGGTTTGCCGTGTAACGACCGTTTGGTGGCGTGGGGCGAACCAGACGAGGTGGGCGGCGAGCAGGCGATGACCGAATTGATGGGACGCGGCAAGCAGTTCACGGCGGTGGCCTGTTACAACGATTCGATGGCCGCCGGTGCGCTGGCGGTGCTGAGTGATAACGGCATTCGCGTGCCGGAAGAGATGTCGCTGATTGGCTTCGATGATGTGCTGGTGTCGCGCTATGTGCGTCCGCGTTTGACGACGGTGCGTTATCCGATAGTCACCATGGCGCAACAGGCGGCGCAACTGGCGCTGGCGTTAGCCAATGGCAGCGAGATGCCGGAAGTGACCAATATGTTTAGCCCCACGCTGGTAAGACGGCATTCGGTGAGTGGGCCGGGTTAAATCCTGGAGCGCGCTTTCCCTCACCCTAACCCTCTCCCGCAAGCGGGAGAGGGAATGATTAGGTGGAGTGGACCTCGGATTTACAGCTTGCTTGGGCGGCTCCTTCTCCCGCTTGCGGGAGAAGGCTGGGATGAGGGACAACGCGCACCCATCACAAATCCCGCGAATACACCTTCACCCGCACATCCGGGAACTCCAGCGCGTCGCATTGATACTGCCAGCCAAAACGTTCGTAATAGCCGCCAAAGGTGGACCATAACCACAGCTTGTCATGACCGCGCTGCTGCGCGAAATCGATCACATGCTGCTGCAGCGCTTTACTCAATCCCTTGCCGCGCGCGGACTCCTCAACAAACAGCGCCGCCACCCACGGCGTGAGATCCTGACGGCTGATCAAATCGCAGCGCCAGAATCCCACCGTGCCGAGCGGTATGTCGCCGTCGAGCGCCACAAAGGTCACAGGAAAGTCCGCGCCGCTGAGGCTGCTGCGCACAATGCTGTGGTAAAACTCACGCGACGTACCGTCACCAAACGCCTGCCACAGCCAGTCGGTGATCTGCGTGGCGTGATGCGGCACCTCGCTGAGCGCGACGATCTTCATCAAATCAGCTCCAGCGCCAGCAGCTCCTGAATGGTCTGCGCACGACGAATTTCACGCGCCGCGCCATTCTCGAACAGCACTTCCGGAATCAGTGGACGGCTGTTGTAGTTCGACGACATCGACGCGCCATACGCGCCGGTATCGTGGAACACCAGATAATCGCCGACCTGCGCCACAGGCAGCGCACGGGTTTCTACTTTGCCACCTTCCAGTTGCGTGAACACGTCGCCCGATTCACACAGCGGACCGGCCACTACGCTCTCCACGGTGGCGTCGCCCAGCGCGCGGCCATCGACCGGCAGCAGAGAAATGTGGTGATAGCTGCCGTACATCGACGGACGCATCAAATCGCTGAAACCGGCATCGACCAGCACAAAGTGACGGCTGCCCATCTCTTTTACCGCGCGAACCTGTGACACCAGCACGCCCGATTCAGCAACCAGGAAGCGACCTGGCTCAATCTCCAGTTTCACCGGGTGACCGAGGTGCGCAGCGATACGCTCTCGCGCGTCGTTCCACAAGCCGTAATAGTGCTGGGTATCAATGGCTTCTTCGTCGAAACGATACGGAATCGACAAACCGCCACCGGCAGAAATCGCTTCCAAATCCTGCCCAAACGCCACCACCTGATCGACCATCGCGTCACACACCTGCTGCAGATGGCCATAATCCACGCCGGAACCGATGTGCATATGCAGGCCGACCAGACGCAGGCCGTGCTGCTGAATCGCCGCCAGCGCCAGCGGCAGATCGCTGTGCCAGATGCCGTGTTTACTGTTCTCACCGCCGGTGTTGGTTTTCTGGCTGTGACCGTGACCAAAACCCGGATTGATGCGCAGCCACACCGCGTGGCCCGGTGACAGCTCGCCCAGTTGATGCAGCATATCCACCGAACCGGCATTGACCGGCACTTTCAGCTCGGCGATACGCGTCAGGGTTGGCTGATCAAACACATCGGCGGTGAAGACGATATCTTCGCCGCCCGGCTGATAACCAGCGGCAATGGCACGCTCGATTTCACCCAGCGACACCGAATCGACTTTGACACCCGCCGCACGCATCAGACGCAAAATGTGGATGTTGGAGCAGGCTTTTTGCGCAAAACGCACCACGTCGAAGGCGCTGAGCTGCGCAATGCGCTGCTGAATAATCGCCGCATCATAAGCCCAGAATGGGCCGGCATAACGCTGCGCCAGCGGCAGTAAGTTGGCGGCAGTTAACGCGGTTTCGGTGTTGTTGAGTGGGCGTGGCATGTCAATTCTCCTGTGTGATTGAGGCTATTTAGCCACAGCGCATCAATTCATAAAAATATCTTTTTTAGCGACATCTATACAAATATGATATGGGTTATCTGGAGGAGACAATGGCAAAAATTAACTGGCGACATATCGAAATTTTTCACGCGGTGATGACCAGCGGCAACCTGACGCAGGCGGCGACGCTGCTGCATACTTCGCAGCCCACGGTGAGCCGCGAACTGGCGCGCCTCGAGCAGCAGCTCGGCCTGCAGCTGTTCGAACGGGTGCGCGGCCGCCTGCAGCCCACGGTGCAGGGCTTGCGGCTGTACGAAGAGGTGCAGCGCTCGTGGTACGGACTGGATCGCATCATGGATGCCGCCGAAGGGTTGCGTCAGTTTCGTCAGGGTGAATTGTCGATCGCCTGCCTGCCCGTGTTTTCGCAGTCGCTGTTGCCGCCGCTGCTGCAGCCCTTTCTTCAGCGCTATCCGCAGGTTAGCCTGAATATCATTCCGCAGGAGTCGCCGTTGCTGGAAGAGTGGCTGTCGGCACAGCGTTACGATCTCGGCCTGACCGAAACCCAACACGCACCGGCGGGCACCGAACGCTTGCCGCTGCTGACCTGTGACGAAGTGTGCGTGCTGCCGCCACAGCATCCGCTGTGTCAGCGCGAGGTGCTGACGCCGCAGGATTTCCACGGTGAAAACTACGTCAGCCTGTCGCGCAGCGATAGCTATCGCCAGCTGCTGGATTCCCTGTTTCATGAGCAGAATGTGGAGCGTCGTCTGGTGCTGGAGACGCACAGCGCGGCGTCAGTGTGCGCGATGGTGCGCGCGGGCGTGGGGATTTCGATTGTGAATCCGCTGACGGCGCTGGATTACGCCGACAGCGGTGTGGTGATGCGTCGCTTCAGTATTGCGGTGCCCTTCACCGTGAGTCTGGTGCGGCCGCAGCATCGACCGGCTTCGGCGCTGGTCGATCACTTCTGCGACCACCTGCAACGGCACGTGGCGGCGTTTCCACAACGTATTGCCGAGCGGCTGGCTTAAGCGTTGACCGCTTCGCCCTGCCCGCCCGCTTTGCGGAAGGTGATCAGGCAGATCACCAATCCGACCGCGGCCAGCGCAGCAGCGGCAACCGGCACCGACGTCAGGCCGTACCCTTTCTCGATCACCGCGCCACCGACCCACGCGCCGAGCGCATTGCCGACGTTAAAGGCGGAGATATTCAGCGTAGAGACCAGATTCGGCGCATCTTTGCCGTGGCGCACCACGTTAATCTGCAAGCCCGGCACGGTGGCGAAGGTCGCCATCGCCCACAGGAACAGCGTGATTTCCGCCAGCCACAGCGCATGGCTGGTCCAGCTGAACAGCAGCGAGAACACTGCAATCAGCACAAAGCTGAGGATCAGGCTGAACGACACTTTCCAGTCGGCCAGCTTGCCGCCGAGGATGTTGCCGACGGTCAGACCCGCGCCAATCAGGAACAGCGTCCAGCTAACACCCCGATCCGAGATACCGGTCACCTGCAACAGCAGCGGGGCAATGTAGCTAAACAGCGCAAACATCGCCGCCGCAAAGAACACCGTCATCAGCAGCGACAGCCACAGTTTGCCGTTGGCCAGCGCGCTGATTTCACTCGCCAGATGCACCGGCTTCTCTTCTTTGTTGGTCGGCAGGCTCACCATCAGCGCGATAAAGGCGAAGATGCCGATGATCGCCACGCCCCAGAAGGTGGCGCGCCAGCCAAACATCTGACCAAACCAGGTGCCGAGCGGCACGCCGAGCACGTTGGCCAGCGTCAAACCGGTGAACATCAGCGCCACGGCAGAAGCTTGTTTACCTGGTGCGACCAGGCTCGCCGCCACCACTGCACCGATGCCGAAGAACGCACCGTGACACAGCGCCGTCACCACACGCGCCAGCATCAGCAGGTTGTAGGTGTAGGCCAATGCACAGAGCACGTTACCGATGATGAAGATGATCATCAGCAGAATCAGAGTACGTTTACGCGGCAGTTTGGCGGTCAGCAACGCCATGATCGGCGCGCCGATGGCGACGCCCAGCGCGTAGCCGCTGATCAGCCATCCCGCAGAAGGAATGGTCACTTGCAGATCGCCCGCCACCTCGGGCAGCAATCCCATAATGACGAATTCCGTGGTGCCGATGGCGAACGCACTCAGCGCCAGCGCCAGTAATGCAACAGGCATAACATACTCTCCCAATAATTTTTTGCAGGCGGGCCGCACTGCGAACGCAGTACGGTGACAACAGACGCTTATTAAAATTTGAACTGCGTCACATTGTTATTAAAGCATAGCCCTTCCATGCCAACCACCCTGCGCGCCGCAAGACTATTTTGCGCCTGTAGCAATAATCCCTGCGCGCGAAAATGTCACTGACTAACCATTGAGACAGATGGAGGTTTCCGCGCTACGCTTGAGAAGGGTGTGATCGTTATCACAGTGAGTCAGCTTTTGGCGAAAAATCAAACAGTAAAGGATGGACGTGCACTGCCGATACCTCAATGGATTGCCCGGTTATGGGGTGTCAAAAATCGAGGGGAAAGCGTATGCGATGGCTCATCGCGCTAACGGTTGGCTGCCTAAGCGGCTGCTCAGTTGGGCATTACGAATACAGCAAAGAAGCAGCAAAACGCGTCGATATGACCGTCACCGGCATTCCAACGGTGCTGGGCATTGGTGCGCTTGGCACCACCATTCCTCTCACGCCCGAATACAGCCTGACGGCGGCCCACGTGGCGAAGTATTCACTCTATCGGGTTAAAGCCTGGCATCCCGAATGCGATATCGCCGTGGTGTACCATAAAAACAGCGAAGCCAATTTGCCGCCGCCGTTCCGCAATAGCCATATCGGCGACGACGTGAATCTGTATGGCTACAGCTTTATTTCCGCGATGCCGGTAGCGTCAAGCGGCAAGAATCTGATCAATACCACGCTGGCGAATGACTGGAACAAAGCCAGCTGTGTGGTGGTGGCGGCCAATGCCGGCGTGGTGAAAGGTATGTCCGGCGGCGCGGTGTATAACGCCAGCGATGATACGCTGGCGGGGGTGATTGTCGGTTACAGCAGCCAGATTGATGACAATAAAAGCGGCAAAACGCTGTTTAAGAATGTGGCGCTGTATGTACCGTACGCACGTTTTCAGGCGTGGCTGGATGGGGTGGTGAAGTCTTAGATCGTGCTGGCTGTCCCCCTCCTCGGTCGGTGCTGGCGGTCGGTGCTGGCTGTCCCCCTCCTCGGTCCTCCCCCATAAATGGGGGAGGAAGATGCTGCAATATGATAGTTGGGGAGCTGCATGTGGCAGCGTCTCCTTCCCCCATTCATGGGGGAAGGCCGGGATGGGGGACAGCGTGCACAGTCAAGCCGGAACCCACGCCCCCTGCACCTGCACCTGCGGGAAACCGCTGGTCAGGATACGCAGTTCGGCATCGCGCGGGGTGTTGTCGCCCTGCCCCTGAATGCTGACGATATCCTGCGGACAGGCGGAAAACGCCACAAAACAGTCCATCTCGGCGCGCAGCACAATATAGTCACCCGGCTTCGTCACCACCGGCAGCGTCTTCAGCGTGATGCCATCCGGCTGCACCTGAATATTCATAAAGATATTAAACGAGGCCAGATTGCCATGCGGCAGCGTCACGCCCAGCTCACGCATGCCTTCAAACAGATTGTCATGGCAGTTGCGATGCGGTTCGGTGCAGCCGAGCAGCTCATAACGACGCGCATCGCAGGCCGCCATAAAGGTGTCGTGCACGCCTGGCGAGGTATCCGCCACCAGCGTCAAAATCGGGTGGCGCTGGCTGGTGATAAAGCTGTCGCCCACTTTGGGATTGAGACGCTGATTCCACACGCGCGTCGCCTCCATACACATATATTCACTCACATCCTCAGCGTTGTAAGCCCAGCAATCCACCACCTGGGTGCCGTGCAGGTTAATCACCTGCACCGCTTCACCTCTCTTCAGGCGCACCGCTTTACCGTAGCGTGCCGGGATGGTTACCGCTTCGCGATGCTGAAATTCAGCCGACATATTGTTCTCCTGATTAATGCTGCATGGCACGACGATAGCGCGTCATGCGAGATTCAAGGCCGCGCGCCAGCCAGTCGATGATGCTGTTGAGCAGCCAGTAACAGAGCGCCACCGTGAGATAGATCTCCAGCGGCGCGTAGGTATCCGAAATCGCCTGTTTGGCGACGTACATAAACTCCTGCACCGAGACAATCGACAGCAGCGCGGAGTCTTTAATCAAACCGATCATCAGCCCGACCAGCGGCGACAACATCTGCGGCAGCGTTTGCGGCAGCACCACGTCACGCAGTTGTTCGCTGCGGCTCAGGCCCAACACGCGGCACGCTTCCCACTGCCCTTGCGGCAGCGCATCAATCGCCGAGCGGATCACCTGCGCAATGTAAGGCGCGTAGTAGAGCGTCAATGCAAGCACGCCCACCACCGGCGACGACAGCGTGATGTCATATTCCGGCAACACAAAATAGAGCAGATAGATCACCACCAGCAGCGGCAGCGCGAGGGTTAAGCCGCTGTAAAGATTGAGCAGACGCAGCCAGAACCGCGATGCCCGCATCAGCAATACGGCCAGCAGCGCGCCCCACAGCATCGAGCAGAGCGCCGCCACCAGACAAAGCTGCAAGGTGGCGAGCAGGCCGTCACCGAGCGACGGCAGAGAGGTGATAATTGCCTGCCAATCCATTACGCTAACCTCCGCTTCGCTTCTAAACGGCGCGCCGCCGCGATTAACGGCATGGCGATCAGCAGATAACCGGCCGCCACCAGCAGCAGCACCTGCGTGGCTTCGTAGGTGCGGGCGATGACGATCTGTCCGGCGTAGGTCAGTTCGGTGAGCGCCACCACCGACGCCAGCGGCGTGGTTTTCAGCAGAATGGTGAATTCATTCACCAGCATCGGCAGACTGGCGCGCATCACTTGGGGATTGATGACGTACCACCACGTCAGCAGGCGGCTCAGACCCAGCGTGCGCGACGCTTCCAGCTGTCCGCGCGTCACCAGGCTGCGATTCACGCGCAGGATTTCCGCCACGTACGCGCCGCTGTTGAGGCCAATGGCAATCACCGCCGCCAGCATCGGCTGACCGCCCAATCCCAGCCGCGGCAAGGTGAAAAACACCACAAACAGCTGCACAATCGCTGGCGTTCCGCGCATCACGCTGACATAGCAACGCCCGATGGCGCGCCAGATCCAGGCACGACGCAGCTGCAGGAAGCAGCCGAGCTGCCCCATCACCACGCTGACTAATGACGCCAGCACGGTGAGCACCAGCGTCATCAGCAGGCCGTGTCCGAGTTCCGGCAGCGCGGCCACTACCTGTTGATCCAGCCCCATGCGTTACTCCGCGTTAAAGTCGTGCAGATTTTCCGCCACCGACAGCAGCAGCGGCGCGGGACGATCGTTGCCCTCAATGCCGGTGTTACAGGCGGAGACGATGAACTGCGTGTCCATCACCACGCGACAGGTAATGCTGTCGCCAGCTTGGGTCAGGTTGGTTTCCGGCAGAATCTCGCCTTCACGCGTCAGCTTGACGTGCATAAACAGGTTGATGGGATCCGGCAGCTTCGGCACCACCATGCCCAGACGCGCCAGCTCGCCGCGCAGCGCATCGAGACAACCTTCGCCCGGATAACCGCGCTCAGCGAGAAACGCCGTGGTGGAGGCCGGCAGCAGCAGGTCGTGACGCTTCACGCTGTCTTTGCCCAGCACCATCATCGGACGACGACGGTTGTTCACCAGACGCATGCCGGAACCGAGCAGGTAGCTGTTGCTAAACACCCGCGTGTGGTGTACCGACAGCCACACGGCGGGATCGGCCAGGCTAAAGCCAAACAGCGAAGCCACCGCACCATCGCCCTGAGCGGTGATGCGCAGCAACTGACCGCGCAGCACGCGAATCGAACCGATGCTGCCCCGCGCAACCGGTACCGGTTCAGCCAGCGTGCGCACGGCGGTTTCTTCATAACTTTCACGCATTAACAGCATGATTCATCTCCTGAGCGTGAAAATGGTCGCTGACCACGATGTCGATTGGCGTCACCTGCAGGCCGTTGCCGGGAATAATGTCCTGCGGGCAGGATGAGACCGCGCATATCAGATCGCACAGCGCTTCAAAGGTGATGCTATCGCCCGCTTTGCTGTTGGGATCGGTCACTTCCATGCGGCCATCGGCGGTGACCGGGCCGTTCTGAAATAGGTTGAACGGTTCCGGCAGCGAGAAGTAGGTGACGCCAAACGCCTTCATCCCCTCCAGCAGGTTATCGACGCAGTTGCGATGCCCTTCGACACCGAAATCGATGCTGAAACGGGTGCGATCGCAGGCCGGTACGTTGGCGTCGTGGATGCCGATGCTGTCGACAAGAATGCGCAGCATCGGGCGGTTTTCACTCGACCACAACGCGTCACCCGGCTTAAAGAACAGCGAGCGCAGCTGTTGGCGCGTGTGCACCGGCGACAGCTTCTCGTTCAGGTCATCGGCGTTCACCGCGACAAAATCGGCCGCCTGCTGCCCTTCGCTGTCAATCACGGTAATAAACTGGCCCTTGCGCACGCGGAAGGTTTTGCCAAAGCCGGCAGGCACCGTCAGGTTGGACTGGCACATAATTACTCCTGCGGAATGAAGTCGCTGGCGGGCACGGTAAAGGTGGTGCCGAGATATTGCTGCTGCAGTTTGGTCAGTTCGCCGTCTTTCTGCATCGCCAGGATGTGGTCGCTAATGGCTTTGTTCAGGCTGCCATCTCCTTTACGTGTCGCCCAACCCATCCACTGCGACGGGCCGACTTCGCCCACCTGCGCCACTTTGCCGGCATATTTTTTTGCTACCGGCGCCAGTACCGAGATGTCGTCATAAACGAAGTCGGCGCGTTTGGTCATCAAGGTGCTGACGGTTTGATCGAGTGAATCGACATTGATGATGGTGATCGGTTTTTTACCCTCCTTCTTCAACTGTTCGTTGAAGCCCTTCAACAGCTGCTCTGGCACGCTGGCGGTTTTCACCGCACCGCGCAGACCCGACAAGCTTTCCGGACTCAGGGCCTTGCCGCTGAAGGTTTTCGCTTCGGCTTCACGCACCAGCACGCCGTTGACGGTTTTGCTGTACGGCACGGTAAACAGCACTTTTTTCGCGCGTTCCGCCGTGACGTTGAGGGATGAACCTTCGGCATTGAAAGAGCCCGAAATCAGGCCCGGCAGAATGCCGCTGAAGGCGGTTTTCTGAAACTCCAGTTTCACACCGAGATCGTTGGCAAAGGATTGCATGATCGCCACGCTGTAACCGGTGATCTCACCTTTGTCATCGGTGTATTCGTAGGGAGGAAAGGTTGGATCGATACCGACGGTAATTTTGCCGCTGCTTTTGATGTCGGCCAGCGTATCGGCTTGTGCCTGCGCCATGGTGCCGACGGAGAGAAGTGCGGCAATCAGCAGTGCTGTTTTTTTCATTATGGTGATTCCCTGGTGTTGGTGAAATGTCATTTTCTACTGAGCATATTTTGTGCCAGCTTTTTCACTACCATGCAGGGAGATCTGATAAAAAACAGATTTTATTTAATAAAATCAAATGGAAACATTTGTTTCTTAATTTTTATTTTTAGTTTCTATTATTTCACACGCGGTAAAACGGGGATAATTGGATGGGTGGGCACTGGACAGAATTGCACCGTTTTGGTGATTTTTCTGGCGCACAATGCGCCAGCAAGGCGCATTATTCCAGTTCGTCGAGGGATTGGTGCAGCGCTTCGATTTGCGCGAGATGATCGTTGCTGGCTTTACCCATTTGCCGGGCCACCAGTGAACAGAGCAGGTTACACACGCCAGAGAGCGCGGCGGTGCTGTCGAAAATCAGGCTGCTGTCGGTGTGACAGCGGATTACCCACTGCGCATGGCGCGCCGGTTTGCCGGAAAGCACGTCGGCGATATACAACATCGGCACATTGCGCTCGGCCAGCGCGTTCATCGCCGCCTCCAGCGCGGGCATGCGACGACGCAGACCGACGCAGATCACCACATCCTCGGCGGTCAACGCCGCTACATGTTCCGCCAGCGAATCGCCGGGACGCGGCAGCAGACGCACATCGGAGTGAATATGGATCAGGTCACGATAAATCAGATGCGCGATGGTTTGGCTGTGGCGCCAACCCATTACCACCACGCGGCGCGCCTGGCTGATGGCGCTGACCGCCTGCTGCAGCTGTTCGCTGTCCAGCGTGCGATAGCTGTTGACCAGGTTGGCGATCTCTCTTTCCAGATGCTGCTGCATGATGCTCGCCAGCGGCGACGCGCTAGGTGCCGGTTGCAGATAGAGCGGTGAACCGCTGCTTTGCATGTCACGCGCCTGGCGACGTGCGGCTTCATAACTTTCATAGCCGAGATGGCGGAAGAAGCGCGTGGTGGTGGCTTTGGACACGCCCGCGCTGTGTGCCAGCTCGGTGGCGGTGTTCATGGCTAACTGGCCTGGTGCGGCGAGTAGCACATCGGCAAGTCGCTGCTCGTGGCTGGAGAGTTGATCCCAGTGCTGACGAATCCGGCCCTCTAACGTTGCCGCTTTTGCACTCATGGCGATTCCCTGAAAAAGAAAAAAACCATCCTGCACAGAGCGTGCCGGGTTGTCATCAGGAATTTTGTGTTGGGGGGAATGTGCTGGCTGTCCCCCATCCCGGCCTTCCCCCGCTAGCGGGGGAAGGAGATGCTGCCACATGCAGCTTCAGAACTCACATTTTGCAGCATCTTCCTCCCCCATTCATGGGGGAGGACCGAGGAGGGGGACAGCGAGCACGGACCGGGATGGGGGACTGCGGCGAAATACTACTTACCGGTCGGGCGCAGTGCCGGGAACAGGATCACGTCGCGGATGGTGTGGCTGTTGGTGAACAGCATCACCATACGGTCGATACCAATACCCAAACCAGCGGTTGGCGGCAGGCCGTGCTCCAGCGCGGTGACGTAGTCTTCGTCGTAGAACATCGCTTCATCATCGCCAGACTCTTTCGCATTCACCTGCTGCAGGAAACGCTCAGCCTGATCTTCTGCATCGTTGAGCTCTGAGAAGCCGTTACCGATTTCACGGCCGCCGATGAAGAACTCAAAGCGGTCAGTGATTTCCGGGTTCTCGTCGTTACGACGCGCCAGCGGTGATACTTCAGCCGGGTATTCGGTGATGAAGGTTGGCTGAATCAGGTGCGCTTCAGCGGTCTCTTCGAAGATCTCTGTAACGACGCGGCCCAGGCCCCAGCTCTTCTCAACTTTGATGTGCAGTGATTGGGCAATCGCTACCGCTTTATCAAAGTCTTCCAGATCGCTCAGGTCAGTTTCCGGACGGTATTTTTTGATCGCTTCACGCATGGTGAGCTTCTCGAACGGCTTACCGAAATCGAAGCTGTGATCGCCATACGGCACTTCCGTGGTGCCCAGCACATCCTGCGCCAGCGTACGGAACAGGCTTTCGGTCAGTTCGATCAGATCTTTGTAATCCGCATACGCCATATAGAGTTCCATCATGGTGAACTCTGGGTTATGGCGTGGCGAAATCCCTTCGTTACGGAAGTTACGGTTGATCTCGAACACGCGATCAAAACCGCCAACCACCAGACGCTTCAGATACAGCTCTGGCGCAATACGCAGGTACATATCGATATCAAGCGCATTGTGATGGGTGATGAACGGACGCGCAGACGCGCCGCCCGGAATCACCTGCATCATCGGGGTTTCCACTTCCATAAAATCGCGGTTAACCATGAACTGACGAATGCCGGCCATGATTTGTGAGCGAATTTTAAAGGTTTTGCGCGAATCGTCGTTGGAGATCAGATCGAGATAACGCTGACGATAACGGGTTTCCTGATCGGCCAGGCCGTGGAATTTGTCCGGCAGCGGACGCAGCGCTTTGGTCAGCAGACGCAGCTCAGTGATGTGGATCGACAGCTCACCGGTTTTGGTTTTGAACAGCTTACCGCGCGCACCGAGGATATCGCCGAGATCCCACTTTTTGAACTGCTCGTTGTAGACGCCTTCTGGCAGATCGTCGCGTGAGACGTAGATCTGAATCTGGCCGCCGACATCCTGCAGGGTCGCGAATGACGCTTTACCCATGATGCGGCGCGTCATCATACGACCGGCCACGCTCACCTCAACACCCAGCGCTTCCAGCTCTTCATTCTCTTTCGCGTCATAGCTGGCGTGCAGCACATCGGACGTGGTATCGCGGCGGAAATCGTTAGGAAACGCCACGCCTTTTTCACGCAGCGCGCTGAGTTTTTCGCGACGCGCTTTCAGTTCGTTGTTTAACTCAAGGGCGGCATCAGCGCTCTGCGGTTGTTGTTCAGACATGTCGGTTCCTTATAGCCCTGCTTTTAAACTTGCTTCAATAAAACGATCGATATCGCCATCCAGCACCGCTTGGGTGTTGCGGGTTTCTACGCTGGTACGCAGATCCTTGATGCGTGAATCGTCGAGAACATAAGAACGGATCTGGCTGCCCCAGCCGATATCAGATTTGTTATCTTCCGCTGCCTGCTTATCCGCGTTTTTCTTCTGCATCTCATATTCGTACAGCTTGGCGCGTAACTGCTTGAAGGCCTGATCTTTGTTCTTGTGCTGTGAACGGTCGTTTTGGCACTGCACCACAATGTTGGTCGGCAAGTGGGTAATACGCACCGCAGACTCGGTTTTGTTAACGTGCTGGCCACCCGCACCGGAGGCGCGGTAAACGTCGATACGCAGATCGGCAGGATTGATATCGATATCGATGTTGTCATCCACTTCCGGGTAGATAAACACCGAACTGAATGAGGTATGACGACGGCCGCCGGAATCGAACGGGCTCTTACGCACCAGGCGATGAACGCCGGTTTCGGTACGCAGCCAGCCAAACGCGTAGTCGCCGATGATTTTAATGGTGGCGGATTTGGTTCCGGCCACTTCACCGTCTGACTCTTCAATAATTTCGGTTTTATAGCCTTTGGCTTCCGCCCAGCGCAGATACATGCGCAGCAGCATGCTGGCCCAATCCTGCGCTTCGGTGCCGCCGGAACCGGCCTGAATGTCCATGTAGCAGTCGGCGCTGTCATATTCGCCTGAGAACATACGACGGAATTCCAGTTCGCCCAGCTTCACTTCCAGTGCATCAAGCTCGGCAACCGCTTCGTTGAAAGTCTCTTCGTCGTCAGCTTCCACCGCCAGATCCAGCAGGCCCTGCACATCTTCCAGGCCTTGCGTCATGTGATCTAAGGTTTCCACTACCGCTTCCAGTGAAGCACGTTCTTTACCCAGCGCTTGCGCGCGCTCAGGTTCGTTCCAGACGTCAGGCTGCTCCAGCTCGGCGTTTACTTCTTCGAGGCGTTCTTTCTTGGCATCGTAGTCAAAGATACCCCCGAAGAACGTCGCTGCGCTCACTGAGGTCCTGGATACGATTTTTGACCGGATTAATTTCAAACATGGCTTTTCAGTCTTTTTTGACGATTCGGTGAAAGGAGATAAAAACTAACGCGCTAGTTTACCCGAAAGTGTGCGCACTTTGTAGCATTGCACGCCGCCTGAGTGAGCGCGCCTCCGCCGTAAGAAAAAAAGTTCTTATCCTTCTGGAAAGCTTTACCCGCTACGCTTTCCCAAACACCTCCGCAAATACCTCGCCTTCAGAACCTTCTTAGGAATTTTCCTGCAAAAATTAGGCAATTGGCGCCAGATGACGTCATTAAAGATCATGATTTATAACGATAAATCATTAAGAATTGTCTTGTGAGAAATTTCCTGCAAGAAAGCAGACACGTCTCAAATAACGCCATTAAGCAGCTGATATTCAGCCTATCGATTTATTAGCGCCCTTTTATCATTTTGCTCAGTGACTATCCCCCCGATGGACATCACTGACGTCCAGACCGTTTGTCACCACGATCGCCAGGAATGCGCAGCTTCGACAGGGAATGACACAGTAATCAGCGCCCGTAAACGTGAGCGGGCACAACATGTCCTGAGAGACATGAAGGAGTATCGATGTTTATTCCCGGTTTGCGCACTTCACCGCGCCTGCTTGCCTTGTTAATGCCTTTGTTACTTGCCGCCTGCGGAGGCGGCGGCGGCGGCGGAGGTGGCAGTAGCGCGGCAACCTCGCCCACCACCGGCACGCCTGAGACACCCACGCCAGCTCAGCCCAGCGCTTCAGGCAATGCCAGCAAAGTCGGCATTATTGATTCAGGGTTATCGCCCGATCGCAGTGAAATCAATTACGCCAACGTGCAGTTCACCAGCTACGTCGGCGGCGGCAGTAGTTTGAATGATAATCAGGGCATTAACGGTCACGGCACCGTGGTGGCGCTGACGTTATTAGGCCTGTCGCCGGGCAGCACGCTGTATGTGGCGCAGGCATCGCAGAACAATATCTTTCACTACGACGATACCGCCCGTGCGGTGAGCGGCCTGCTGAGCCAGGGCGTGCGGGTTTTCAATATGTCGTATGCCTCCAACGAGCGCTTAACCTCCGCACAGGCGCTATCCGATGCGCAGCCGCACTATCAGGTGCTGGTGCAAAGCATGCGTGAGATTGCAGCGGCTAACGGTTTGGCGGTGGTGATCACCGGCAATGGCGGCACTGCAACACCGTCCCCTAACGCGCAGCTGCCGCTGATTTATCAGGACAGCGCACTGCAAAAGAATATGCTGGCCGTTACCGGCGTGATGGACAGCACCTCATATGACACGGCGAACCGCGCGGCGTTAACCGGGCCGTTTGATGCCTGTGGTAACGCCGCGGCATGGTGCCTGAGCGCACCGGGATACACCGATTATCGCTTTCAGAACGCCGATGGTACCTGGGTAAATGCGCGTAGCTACGGCACCTCGTTTGCCGCGCCGCGCGCCGCTGCGGCCGCTTCGCAAGTGTTGCAGCGCTTTCCGTGGATGAGCGGCTACAACCTGCAGCAAACGTTGCTGACCACCGCCACTTATCGCAGTGATGCTTACGCAGGCGCTGCGGATAGCGCCAACGGGCGGCCTTACAACAACACCTTCGGCTGGGGCGATCTCAACCAGGCGAAAGCGCTCAACGGTCCGGCAATGTTCTGGGCCAATGATTTTCACGCCAGCCTGGATGCGGGTAGCTATGTCTTCTCGAATGCCATCAGCGGCGATCGTGGCCTGATACTCGACGGCGCCAATAATGGCGGCGTGCTGCGGTTAACCGCTAACAACAGTTACCTCGGCCAGACCAGCGTTGCCGCCAATACGTTGCTGATTGAGGGTGCGATTGCGGGCAGTGCCAACGTCAGCGGCAGCGGCACTTTGGGTGGCAGCGGTGTGATTGGCGGCAGCTTACTCAATCAGGGAACGGTCAACGGCGGTTTGCAGGTGCAAGGCGATTACCAGCAACGCAGTAATAGCGTGCTCAATATCGCGTTAAACAGCCCGCTGCGTGTAGCAGGCCACTCTACGCTGGACGGCACGCTGAACCTCGCGCCCCCCTCATCAACATATGTGGTGAAACAGCAGGAAACGCTGCTGACCAGCGATGCGGGTGTTAGCGGCCAGTTCAGTCAGGTCAATACTGGCGTGTTTCTTGATGGTTCGGTCAGCTACAACGCTAACAGCGTCACTGGCCAGCTGACGCGTAAAAATACCGCGGCAGTAGCGGCAGCGCTGGGCATGAACGGCGCCAGCACTCAGCAAACGGCCGCGAATCTGGAGCAGGCGTTTAGCGTAGCGGACAGCTGGCAGCAACAGGGTTCACTGAGCAGTGCGCAGCAGTCAGCGCTGGGCGCAGCAGGAGCGTTTCAGTCGCTGGCAGATGCCCGCAGCGCGCAGGCCGCCATCAATTCACTTTCCGGTCAGGCGCACGCTTCCAGCAACGCGGTACTGTTTAACGCGCTGGATTATCAAAGCCGCCTGTTGAGTAACCGTATCGCCGATGCCAGCGCCGACAATCGTTACGGTTTCTGGCTGGAGAGCGGTCAACTGCGCGGTTCACTAGATCAGCCGGGCTACCTCGGCACCGATTACCGCAACACGCTTACCGCATTGGGCGTGGATAGCGATTTGGGTATTTCTGGTCTGCGTGTGGGCGTGGCCTGGACGCAGAATCAGATCGACTCAACCTACGACCAAAGCGGCGGCACCAGCCGTAATCGCCTGCAAGGCGCGATGCTGTATGGCCGCTACGATTTGACGCCAGCATGGTATCTGCAGGGCAATCTCAGCTATCAACATGGTCGCGATGAGTTAAAGCGTCTGGTGTTGCTGGATGAAGCTTCGCCGGTGTCATCGACCACCAGCAGCAACAGCTGGCAGGCGGCGCTGCAAAGCGGCTATCGCTGGACAATTGAGGAGAATTATCGCCTCGAACCCTATCTCGGCTGGCGTGAAACCGGGCTGGATACCGGTGCGTTTGAAGATAAAGGTAGCGCGTTCGGTCTGAGCGGCGACGGCGACAGCTATCGACGCAGCGTCGGTTATAGCGGTTTGAGTATCAGCGCACGGCAGGATTGGTCGGCTGGATTGTGGAGCATGCTGAGTCTGTATGGCGAATATCAGTACGCATTCAACAATCCGTCGATGGATGTCAGCGCGCGCTGGGGCGGATTTGGCGATGACCAGAACCGCTTCATGATTCCCGGTATGCAGCTCGATCGCCGTTCGCAGTGGTTAGGTGTGCGGTTGGATGTGGCGCAGACGTCACGCGCGCGCCTGTTTCTGCGCGCCGATCAGCACTTCGCCGATCTCGGTGACGAGAAAGTGCTGCGCGGCGGTGTGGATGTGAGTTTCTGATAAACGTTTAACAGGTCAACTGAGCGCGATAAATCGCGCCGCTACGGATACGTGCACAGGTAGCGGCGCGATGCATTGCGCGTTTTGGTAGTGAACTACAGCGGCCAAAGGTGATCGATGATCAATTGCACCGAACGATTGCCGCGGTATTCGTTGATATCCAGCTTGTAGGCCAGCTGCACCTGACGCACGCTGCTGTCTGGCCACAACGTGGTATCCACGTTGAAGGCAATCCCATCCAACAGCGGGCCGCCGCCGAGCGGCTCGACCATTACTTTCAAATGACGCTCGCCCACTAACCGCTGTTGTAACAGCTTGAACTTGCCATCGAACACGGGTTCCGGGAATGCCTGGCCCCACGGACCAGCCTCGCGCAGCATTTCGGCAGTATGCAGGGTAAACTCCTGCGCATGCAGTTCGCCGTCCGACCAAATCACGCCCTGCAACGCTTCGCCATCCAGCCACTCATCAATCAACGCGGCAAATCGCGCACGGAACTCCTCGTACTTCGCGGTTTCCAGTGACAATCCGGCCGCCATGGCGTGACCACCAAATTTGATCATTAAGCCAGGGAACAGCGTGTCGAGACGCTCCAGCGCATCGCGCAGATGCAAACCCGCAATTGAGCGGCCCGAACCTTTCAGCGTGCCGTCTCCGGCGGGGGCGAAGGCGATCACCGGGCGATGGAAGCGCTCTTTCAGGCGCGACGCCAGAATCCCCACCACGCCCTGATGCCACTCGGGATGGTAGAACGCCAGTCCAAGCGGCAGATCGGTATGCTGACGCTCCAGCTCATCGCACAGCGCCAGCGCTTCGCTCTTCATGCCCTGCTCAATCTCTTTGCGCGTCTGATTCAGCGCATCGAGTTCATTCGCCAGCATGCGCGCCTGGGAAATATCTTCGGTGAGCAACAGCGCCACGCCGACCGACATATCATCCAGACGACCGGCAGCATTCAGGCGCGGACCCACGGCAAAACCGAGATCGCTGGCGGCGAGTTGGCGCGCATCGCGGTTGGCAATCTCCAGCAGCGCGCGAATCCCGGCACGGCATTTGCCCGCGCGAATACGGCTCAAACCTTGCCACACCAGAATGCGGTTGTTGGCATCCAGCGGCACCACATCGGCCACGGTGCCCAGCGCCACCAGATCCAGCAGCTCCGCCAGATTTGGCTCGGCTCGGCTCTCACTAAACCAGTTTTGCTGACGCAGGTGCGCACGCAGCGCCAGCATCAGATAGAAGGCCACGCCAACACCCGCCAGCGAACGTGAGGGGAATTCGCTGTCGTTGAGGTTCGGGTTAACAATCGCTTCGGCGGCGGGCAAGGTTTCGCCCGGCAAGTGGTGATCGGTAACCAGCACCGGAATGCCGTGCTGATGCGCAGTATCCACTCCGGCATGTGATGAGATGCCGTTATCGACGGTGAGGATCATCTCCGCACCGCGCGCTTTAGCCTGCTCGACCACTTCCGGACTCAAACCGTAGCCATCTTCGAAACGGTTTGGCACCAGATAATCCACATTACCGCCGAGGCTGCGCAGCGCCAGCACGGTTAACGCGGTGCTGGTGGCGCCATCGGCATCGAAATCGCCCACCACCACGATACGTTTGCCCGCCAGCAGCATCTGATGCAGCAACGTCACGGCGGCTTCGATGCCGCCCAGCGTTTGCCACGGCAGCAGGTGTTTAGCGCCGCGTTCCAGTTCCAGCGCCTCTTTCACGCCACGTTGCAGATACAAGCGGCGCAGCAAAGGGGGCAAATCAGCGGGTAAGCTGGCTTCGGTCTCGGCTTCGCGCCGACGCAATTCAACAGAATGAATCACTGTGCGTTAACCGCCACGCTTCTGGCCGTCAAGCACCTGCTTCAGCTCTTGCGGTCCCTGGTAGCCAGGAATCATCATGCCGCTATCCGTGAGAATGGCTGGCGTACCCTGAATGCCAAACAGGATGCCGAGTTTGTACTGCTGCTCGATATTGATTTTGCAGGTCGCTGGCGCATCCATCTGCGGCGCATCGCCTTTCATTGCTGCATCGAAAGCTTTGTTACGATCGGCGCTGCACCAGATGGCGCGCATGGCTTTTTCTACCTGACCATTCAGACCTTCACGCGGGAAGGCCAGATAGCGCACGGTGATGCCGAGCGCATTGTAGTCGGCCATCTGCTCATGCAGCTTGCGGCAGTAGCCGCAGGTGATGTCGGTGAACACGGTGATGACGTGCTGCTCTTTCGGCGCTTTATAGACAATCATGTCTGGCGCCAGCGCAGTAACTTTTTTGTCCAGCAGCTGGTTGGTAACGTTGATCGGCTGGGTGCCGCTGACATCATACAGCGGGCCCTGAATCATGTGCTTGCCGTCTTCGGAGACGTAAAGCACGCCGCTTTCGGTCAGCACCGTTTTAATACCCGGCAGCGGGGACGGCTGGATTTCAGCCTGCTGCAATCCCAGTTTTTTCAGCGTTTGCTGAATAGCGTTGTCATCGGCATGCGCCAATCCAGTGAATGCACTGACCAGCAGAGCCAGCATCGTTAGCTGCTTTTTCATCTTAAATCCTTGTTACCGCATCTCAAGCGCGCGGATGATGCTGTTGATGTAACAGACGCAGGCGCTCAGTGGCGACGTGCGTATAAATTTGGGTGGTCGAGAGGTCGCTGTGGCCCAGCAACATCTGTACGACGCGTAAATCGGCGCCGTGGTTCAGTAAATGTGTGGCAAATGCGTGGCGCAGCACATGCGGCGACAGCTTTTCGCTATCGATACCGGCAAGGGTCGCATAGTGTTTAATGCGATGCCAGAAGGTCTGCCGCGTCATTTGCTGTGCGCGCTGGCTGGGAAACATCACGTCCAGTGTTTGCCCGTTGAGCAGCCACGGCCGACCATGTTCCATATAGTATTCAATCCAGTAAACCGCTTCTTCACCTAACGGCACAAGACGCTCTTTGTTGCCTTTACCGATTACGCGCACCACGCCCTGACGCAGGCTGATATCGCTGATGGTCAAACCCACCAGCTCCGTTACGCGTAAACCGGTAGCGTACAGCAGCTCCAGCATCGCCTTGTCGCGCAGTTCGAGCGGCACATCAATGCTCGGTGCCTGCAGCAAGCGTTCGACCTGGTTTTCACTGAGATCTTTCGGCAGACGCTGCGGCAGTTTCGGTGCCGACAGCAGCGCGCTGGGATCGTCGCTGCGCACTTTTTCCCGATAGAGATATTGGCACAAGCGGCGAATGGCGCTGAGGGTGCGCGCCGAGCTGGTGGCTTTGTAGCCGCCCTCAACGCGTTCGGCAAGAAACTGCTGCAAATCAAGCGCTTCAAGCGTTAATAGCGTGCGATCGTGGTGATGCAGCCAGTCGGTGAGCGTTTGCAGATCCTGCCGGTAAGAGGCGAGCGTGTTCTGCGCCAGATTACGCTCAATCCAAAGCGCATCCAGAAACTGTTCGATCAGATCGCTGTCCTGCACTGTACTCTCCGCCCGTGTGAAATCGTGCTCATTATGCCTGAAAGTAGCCTGCTTCTGGTACAATTGCCCCCGAGTCAGGTTCAGACAGAGCATTAATTGCATGAATATTGGTTTGTTTTATGGTTCGAGTACCTGTTACACCGAGATGACGGCGGAGAAGATTCGCGACTTTATCGGTGAAGAATTAGTCACGCTGCACAATTTGAAAGATGACGATCCGTCGCTGATGGAGCAGTACGATTTGCTGATCCTCGGCATTCCGACGTGGGATTTCGGTGAGTTACAGGAAGATTGGGAAGCGATTTGGCCGCAGATTCCGGCGCTGAATTTGCGCGGAAAAATCGTGGCGCTTTACGGCATGGGCGATCAGGGCGAATACGCCGAATGGTTCCTTGATGCGCTGGGCATGCTGCACGAACTGCTGCAGCCGATGGGCGTGCAGTTTGTGGGTTACTGGCCGCTGGAAGGCTATGAGTTCACCAGCAAAAAACCGCTGACCGCCGATGGCACGCAGTTTGTCGGTTTGGCGCTCGACGATGTTAACCAGTTCGAACAGAGCGATGAGCGCATTGAGCAGTGGTGCGAACAGATTCTGACGGAAACCGCAGCGCTGCTTTAAGGCAGGGTTTGACCATCCCTTAGAAAACAGCAGGCGCGCAGCGTGCGCCATTCACCGGGCGGCAGGTTGTCATGCATTAACCATAGCCGCTAGCGTTTTCCCTGCTGATTACGCAGCACCAGCAAAACGCCATACGGCAACCAATCCGCCTTACGTTCCGCTCGCCAGCGCACGCCGCGCCACAGCCAATTGCCCTTCATGTCCAGCCCCAAATGACCTACGCGCTGTACCAGACGGCGCTCGTTACGCCAGCACTCCGCCAGCAGCAGCACTAACACCGGCGCTTTGCTCCACGCCCACGCGTCAGGCCACTCCAGCGCCAGCAGCAAACCGGTGCACAGTAGAGAAAGCGTCACATTCAGTGCGCGCGCACTGCGTGACGCTCGCAGATCACATTGCCACCGGACCGCGTTCACGGTTGCGCTGCTGAATCAGTTTCACCATACGTTTGAACTCGGGATCAACCGGTTCACCGTGATTCATCAACCAGTTGAACAGATCGGGATCGTCACTCTTTAGTAGCGCGATAAAAACCTGCTTATCGGTGTCGTTCAGCGAATCATATTCAAATTTGAAAAACGGCATGATAGCCATATCCAGCTCCAGCATGCCGCGACGGCATGCCCATTGGACGCGGGCTTTGTCGTTAATTTCCATGTCTCAGGTTCCATGACTAAAAACAGTGGGGCTCAGTGTACCTGCTTTTTTTTCTCGCTGCAGGCGCTGTGCTTAACCCTGTGCAATACCTCGGCGTTACATCCCCCAGTTTGCAATGGGTATCACGCGATTTGTGCGCCATATTCAGTAAACAGGTTGCAAAGCCGCACTGCTCTTTTACCATTGCAACCTATTACCTCATTAATCAGGAAAGAGACATGTCGATTTTTACCCTTCCACCTCGCCAGCCTGCTGCATCGTCACGCCTGCCTTTAACCCTGATTTCGCTCGACGAATGGGCGCTGGTTAAGGTGCAGGGCAACGACAGCACGTCTTATCTGCAAGGTCAGCTGACGCTGGATGTCGCGGCGATGGGCGAGACGCAGCATCGTCCCGCCGCGCACTGCGATGCCAAAGGCAAAATGTGGAGCAACATTCGTCTGTTCCATCGCAGCGAAGGTTACGCTTACGTTGTGCGTCGCAACCTGCGTGAGCAGCAGCTTACCGAACTGAAGAAATACGCGGTGTTCGCCAAAGTCACCATCGTGGCTGACGATGAAGCGGTGCTGCTCGGCGTTGCCGGTTTCCAGGCGCGCGCCGCGCTGGCAGGCGTATTCAGCACACTGCCGGATGCGGAAACGCCGGTAGTACAGCAAGGTGAGAGCACGCTTTTGTGGTTTGATCAGCCAGCCGAACGTTTCCTGCTGGTGACCACGCCAGAACAGGCGAATGCGTTGAAAGAGAAACTGGCGGGAGAAGCGCAGTTCAACGACAGCCTGCAATGGCTGGCGCTGGATATCGAAGCCGGCATTCCGGTGATTGAAAGCGCCACCAGCGCGCAGTTGATTCCACAAGCCACTAACCTACAGGCGCTGGATGCCATCAGCTTCAAAAAAGGGTGTTACACCGGCCAGGAGATGGTGGCACGCGCCAAATTCCGCGGTGCGAACAAACGCGCACTCTATTGGCTGGCAGGTAAAGCCAGCAAAGTGCCGGAGGTTGGCGGTTCGATGGAGCTGCAGATGGGCGATAAATGGCGTCGCACCGGCACCGTATTGAGCGGTGTGCAGCTGGATGACGGCAGCGTTTGGGTGCAGGTGGTGATGAATAATGATTTGGAGCCGGATAGCGTACTGCGCGTGGAAGGCGACGAAAGTGGCAAATTGACCATTCAGCCGCTGCCGTATTCATTAACCGAATAATTGCGGGCCGGGTCCGTACTAAACACGTAAGGTCGCCATTTTCGGCGACCTGGATTGAGCTTACATCACGTAAAAATAAATCGCGCAGAAGTGCAATACGCTGCCGCCGAGCACAAAACCGTGCCAGATGGCGTGACTGTAAGGAATACGGCGCGAGACGTAGAATATCACTCCTAGCGAATAGACAATGCCACCGGCAGCCAGCAGCCAAATCCCGCCCGGCGACAGTTTGATCGCCAGCTGATAAATCACCACCAGCGACAACCATCCCATACCGAGATAGGTCACCAGCGACAGCGCTTCAAAGCGGTGGGCAAAGGCGATTTTAAACAGAATACCGGCCAGCGCCAGGCTCCAGATCACCACCATTAAGCCCTGTGCCAGCGGCGAATTGAGCCCCACCAGCAAGAACGGCGTATAAGTGCCAGCAATCAACAGATAAATGGCGCAGTGGTCAAATTTCTTCAGCCAGTATTTGGCTTTTTGATGGGGAATGGCGTGATACAGCGTTGAGGCGAGATAGAGCAGAATGATGCTGCCGCCGTACAGGCTGTAACTGGTGATCGCGGTAACGTTAGCTTGGGATTCAACGGCTTGTGTCAACATCAACACCAGGCCGATGATGCCGAAAATGCAGCCGATTCCGTGGCTGATACTATTGGCGATCTCTTCGGCCAATGAGTAGCCCTGGGCAAGAACTGGGGTTTGTACCATGAGGGGATTCCTGAACAACGGAAAAAGCGAGTGTGCTATTTCTGAGCAACCAGAGTAACCGGGATAATTTTCAGAGTACACATGTACGCTAAAATAAATCTGTGAGTGGGTGTGACAGGCGAGGGTTTGAATGAATCGGTCGCCATGCATGGCGACACTCCGCACGGATACTGTTTTATGGGGTCGGTATTGATACCGGCTTGGTGATTATCGTCCGCCAGCCGCATCGATAAAGGTGCCCGTCACGTATGACGCGGCATCGCTCGCTAGCCAGACAATTGCTGCAGCAATCTCTTCTGCCTGGCCGCCGCGTCCCATTGGCAATGCGCTCGCCAGGCGATCGACCCGACCCGGCTCGCCGCCATCGGCGTGCATGTCGGTATAAATAAGGCCAGGACGCACGCTGTTGACGCGAATGCCTTGCGATGCCACTTCCAGCGACAGCCCTTTAGTCAGCGTATCCATCGCCCCTTTTGAGGCGGCGTAATCCACATATTCGCCTGGCGCACCGAGACGTGACGCAGCGGATGACACATTGACGATGGTGCCCCCTTTGCCGCCATGATGCGTGCCCATGCGTTTTACCGCCTCACGACAGCAGATGAACGTGCCGGTGACATTGGTGGCGAACACGCGCTGAATACGTTCGGCATCCAGATCTTCCACCCGACACTGGGTAAACAAAATACCGGCATTATTCACCAGCACTCGCAGCACGCCCTCTTGCTGGTCCAATTCGGCAAACATACGTATGACCTGCGCTTCATCGCCAATATCGGCCTGCAGCGCAAACGCACTGCCGCCCTGCGCTTCAATCTCTGCCACCACGCTTGCCGCTTCGGCTGCACGCTGACGATAGTTGATCGCCACGCGATAACCCGCCTGCGCCAGCGATAGTGCGGTTGCGCGTCCAATGCCGCGACTACCGCCGGTAATCAAAGCCAGATCCATTTTTGCCTACACAAAAAAGGGCCGAACAATCGGCCCTTTCATAAATATTACCTGTAAATTTAGCTTAACGAATTTGAGATGCAGCCAACGCCGCTGTGGCTCAAAGTATGACGGCTAAATTATTGGTATTCGCTCATTGGTACACACGAACAGAAGACATTGCGATCGCCAAATACATCATCCAGACGTTTCACCGTCGGCCAGTATTTATTGGCGCTACCGGCCGGGAATACGGCCAGCTCACGGGTATACGGATGCGCCCAGTCGCCAACGATTTCTGTCTGCGTGTGCGGTGCGTTCACCAGCGGGTTATCTTCCAGCGGCCATTCGCCATCGGCAACGCGATCGATTTCCATGCGAATAGCCAGCATCGCATCGATAAAGCGATCCAGCTCGATTTTGCTTTCCGATTCCGTGGGTTCAACCATCAGCGTACCCGCAACCGGGAATGACATCGTTGGTGCGTGGAAACCGTAATCGATCAGACGCTTAGCAATATCCAGCTCGCTGATACCGGTCTGCTCTTTCAGCGGACGAATGTCGAGAATACATTCGTGCGCCACGCGGCCATCGCGGCCGGCATACAGAATCGGATAGGCCGATTGCAGACGGCTGGCAATGTAGTTGGCGTTCAGGATCGCCACCGAACTCGCTTGCTTCAGACCTTCTGCGCCCATCATACGGATATACATCCAGCTGATTGGCAAAATCGATGCGCTACCAAACGGTGCGGCAGATACCGCGCCCTGCTGTGTCAGCACGCCATCAATTTGCACCACGCTGTGACCTGGCACGAACGGTGCAAGATGCGCTTTCACGCCGATTGGGCCCATACCCGGACCGCCACCGCCGTGCGGGATACAGAAGGTTTTGTGCAGGTTAAGGTGCGATACATCCGCGCCGATATAACCTGGCGTGGTGATACCGACCTGCGCATTCATGTTGGCGCCGTCGAGATACACCTGGCCGCCGTGCTGATGCACGATCTGGCACACCTCGCGGATGGTTTCTTCATAAACGCCGTGTGTTGACGGATAGGTCACCATGATGCACGACAGCTGCTCACCCACCTGCGCGGCTTTCTCACGCAGATCGCCAAGATCGATGTTGCCTTGTTTATCACACGCCACCACCACAACTGACATGCCCGCCATCTGCGCCGATGCCGGATTGGTGCCGTGCGCCGAGCTCGGGATCAGGCAAACATTACGGCCGCCTTCGTTACGACTTTCGTGATAACGACGAATCGCCAGCAGGCCGGCGTATTCGCCCTGCGCACCCGAGTTGGGCTGCATGCACAGCGCATCGTAGCCGGTCAACTGCACCAGCCATTGCGACAGCTGGCCAATCATCTGCAGATAACCCGACGCCTGCTCAGCCGGGCAGAATGGATGCAGTTCGGCAAATTCCGGCCAGGTGATTGGAATCATCTCCGCCGCGGCGTTAAGTTTCATGGTGCACGAACCGAGTGGGATCATCGCCTGGTTCAGCGCCAGATCCTTTTTCTCCAGGCTGTGCATGTAGCGCATCATCTCAGTTTCACTGTGATGGCGGTTGAACACCGGGTGCGTCAGGAAAGCGCTTTCACGCACCTGACCAGCCGGAATCGCGCTGTTTTCCGCAGCAACAGCGGCATCCAGCGCATCAATGTCCTGGCCGTGCGCATCGCCCAGCAGAATGGCGAACAGCGCCAGCACATCTTCACGTGCGGTGGTTTCATCCAGCGTAATGCCAACCGCATTGTGGATATCGCTGCGCAGGTTGACGCCGAAGCTCTGCGCGCGGTTCAGCACCGCCGCTTTATCGGCCACTTCAACCGTCAGCGTATCGAACCAGCTGTGGTGGCGCAGCTTCAGGCCACCGTTTTGCAGGCCCGCGGCCAGAATGCTGGTCAGACGGTGAATACGTGAGGCAATGCGTTTCAGGCCAACCGGACCGTGATACACCGCGTAGAGACCGGCGATATTCGCCAGCAGCACCTGCGATGTACAGATGTTGGAGTTGGCTTTCTCACGACGAATATGTTGCTCGCGGGTTTGCATCGCCATACGCAGCGCGGTGTTCCCGGCGGCATCGCGCGATACACCAATAATGCGACCAGGCATCGAGCGTTTGTGCTCGTCGCGGCTGGCGAAGAACGCGGCGTGTGGTCCGCCGTAACCCATCGGCACGCCGAAACGCTGGGCAGAACCAAAGACGATATCTGCGCCCTGCTTGCCTGGCGCCTCTAGCTGCACCAGCGCCATGAAATCTGCGGCTACGCTCACCACCACTTTGCGGCTTTTCAGCTCGGCAATCAGTGAGCGGTAATCGTGCACTTCACCGTGCGTACCCACCTGTTGCAGCAACACGCCGAACAGATCATCGTGATCCAGCGCCTTGTCAGCACGATCAATAATCAGTTCAAAACCAAAGGTTTCTGCGCGGGTGCGCACCACATCCAGCGTCTGTGGATGGATGTCATCGGCGATGAAGAATTTGGTGGCGGTTTTCAGTTTGCTAACGCGCCTGGCCATCGCCATTGCTTCGGCAGCAGCGGTCGCTTCGTCCAGCAGTGATGCGGATGCGATGTCCAGACCGGTCAGATCCAGCGTCAGAGTTTGGAAGTTAAGCAGCGCCTCAAGGCGGCCCTGCGACACTTCTGGCTGATACGGCGTATACGCGGTGTACCAGCCTGGATTTTCCAGCATATTGCGCAGGATGACGGGCGGCGTGATCACCGCACTGTAGCCCATGCCGATCCAGGATTTATAGCGTTGGTTCTGACTGGCAATGGCTTTCAGCTCTGCCAGCGCTTGCTGCTCGGTCGCCGCAATGCCTACTGCAGGCGGGCCTGGCAGTTGGATGTCGGCAGGCACAATAGAACTGATCAATGAGGAGAGCGAACTGGCACCAATCGCTTCCAGCATTAAGGCCTGTTGTTCCGGCGTAGGACCGATGTGGCGCTCAATGAAAGCACCGTTGTGTTCAAGCTGGCTGAGAGTCTGGGTCATTTGCAGTAAATCCTGAATCGGGCTGGGTTACAAAAATGGCGTTAAATCAGGCAGATAAAAAAGAAGGTGACGCAGCGCGCCACCTTCTGCCACTACCGGTTACTCGTCGATTGCGGCTTTATAGGCATCGGCATCAAGCATCGCGTCGAGTTCTGATTCGTCGCTGGCTTTGATGCGGAACAGCCAACCATCGGCGTACGGCGCGCTGTTGACCAGCTCTGGCGAATCGCCCAGATTGTCGTTCACCGCCACAATCTCACCGCTCAGTGGCGCGTAGATGTCTGAAGCCGCTTTTACCGACTCCGCAACGGCGCAGTCATCACCGGCCGAGAAGGTGGCACCGACGTCTGGCAGATCGACAAACACCATATCGCCCAGCAGTTCCTGTGCGTGTTCGGTGATACCCACAGTGAAGGTGCCGTCGGCTTCTTTACGGACCCATTCGTGGCTATCGCGGTATTTCAATTCATTTGGCACATTGCTCATTGGCCATTTCTCCTGAAAAAAAATTACTGGGCAACCGGCTTACCGGCGCGAACAAAAATCGGTTTGGTGACTTTCACTGGCATTTCACGGTTGCGGATTTCCACAATCGCCTGCTCACCAATGCCGGCTGGCACACGCGCCAGCGCGATGCTGTAACCCAGGGTTGGTGAGAAGGAACCACTGGTAATAATACCTTGCTGCGGCTGACCTTGTTGATCGGTGAAGCGCACCGTTAACCCGTTACGCAGCACCCCTTTTTCGGTCATCACCAGGCCAACCAGCTTTTCGGTTCCGTGCTCGCGCTGCGCTTGCAGGGCATCACGGCCAATGAAATCGCGATCGGCAGGTTCCCAGCTGATGGTCCAGCCCATATTGGCGGCGAGCGGCGAAACGCCCTCATCCATCTCCTGACCGTACAGGTTCATGCCCGCTTCCAGACGCAGCGTGTCACGCGCACCGAGTCCAGCCGGTTTAACGCCTGCGGCCAACAGCTGCTGCCAGAAAGCGGCGGCTTCAGTCGCTGGCATGGCAATCTCATAACCCGCTTCGCCGGTGTAGCCGGTGGTAGCGATAAACAGGTTTTCGGCCTGCACGCCAAAGAAGGGTTTCATGCCGGCAACGGCATCACGCTGAGCGGCGCTCAACAGCGTTTGTGCTTTCTGCTGCGCGTTTGGACCTTGCACCGCAATCAGCGCCAGATCGTCACGTTCGGTCAGCTCAACGCCAAACGGCTGCGCATGCTGTTTAATCCAGGCTAGATCTTTCTCTCGCGTAGCGGAGTTCACCACCAGACGGAAGAAATCTTCGCTCATAAAGTAAACAATCAAATCATCAATGACGCCAGCAGAGGCATTCAACATGCCGGTATACAGGGCTTTGCCCGGCTGGGTGAGCTTGGCGACATCGTTTGCCAGCAGATAGCGCAGGAATTCGCGGGTACGTGCGCCGCGCAAATCGACGATGGTCATGTGGGAAACATCAAACATGCCGGCATCGTTACGCACCGCGTGATGCTCATCCATTTGCGAGCCGTAATGCAGCGGCATCATCCAACCGTGGAAGTCCACCATGCGTGCACCGCTTGCCTGATGCTGTTCGAATAGAGGCGTTTGCTGAGTCATAACCATCCTGTGAAGACAAGTGAGTGTGACGCGCCTGCGTCGCCTAATGAGGCTGACGCAAACGTTCTCTTTGTGCTGAAGTTATCACCTAATGTGGCAATTAACCATGAGGAAAACGAGGGCGAAACACTACCACCTTTCATCAAATCATCGAACAACGCCCAGCATAAATCACTGCATTATTGTGATTAGCCTCGCACAAAATACGACTAAATTACTTTCATGCAGCAAATTGAGGGAATACACGCCACAGGATTAAGAAATGGTCCGGCATGCGCAGGGCTATGACATGAATTAATCTAATGCGAATTAAGGCGTCAAATTAGAATAAATCAAACGAGGCGCGATCGCGGTGCATCGCTGCATCATTGGGGTGCAGCAAAGAAAAACGGCGCCCAATTGGGCGCCATTAGCTGAGATGATTAGCGTATCCATCTGGGTAGATCGTTAAGCCCCATCGCCTGTTTCAGCATCAGCGGTTTAACGCCAGGTAACGTGTCGGCGAGCTTGAGGCCAACATCACGCAGCAGCTTTTTCGCGGGATGGGTGCCAGCAAACAGCTCGCGGAAACCCTGCATCCCCGCCAGCATCATCGCCGCACTGTGCTTGCGGCTGCGCTCATAGCGACGCAGATAGAGATGCTGACCAATGTCTTTGCCTTCCTGATGCAATCGACGAATTTCACCAATTAATTCAGCCGCATCCATAAAGCCGAGATTTACGCCCTGCCCGGCCAGCGGATGGATGGTGTGGGCGGCATCGCCGACCAGCGCCAAACGGTGCGCGGCAAAGTTACGCGCATAACGTGCCGTCAACGGGAAGGTTTTACGTTCACTCTCGACCTGACACAAGCCAAGACGCATATCAAACGCCACCGACAGCTGCTGATTAAATAGCGCTTCCGGCATCGATTGCAAGCGTGCCGCTTCCTGTGGCGCGAGCGACCAGACGATCGAGCATAAGTGTGGATCCTGCATCGGCAGGAACGCCAGAATACCGTCGCCGTGAAACACCTGACGCGCAATCGCATCATGCGGCATATCGGTGCGGATGTTCGCCACCAGCGCGTGATGCTCGTAATCCCAGAAAGTCAGCGGGATATCCGCTTTATCGCGCAGCCACGAATTGGCGCCGTCGGCCGCCACCAGCAAACGTGCGCTCATCATGCTGCCATCCTGCAACGTAATGAAGGCTTCGTTGTCGCCAAACGCCACTTGCTGCAGCTGCGCCGGGGCAAACAGCGTGATATCGCTACTCTGACTGGCGCGCTGCCACAACGCGCTATGAATCACTTCGTTTTCAATAATATGGCCAAGATGCGATAAACCCTGCTGCTCGTCATCAAAGCTGATTGAGCCAAAGCTGTCCTGATCCCAAACTTCCATGCCGTGATAGGCGCTGGCGCGCAGCGCCAGAATGCTCGACCAGACATCGAGCTTTTGCAGCAGACGTTCACTGGCAGCGTTGATGGCGGAGACGCGAATCGACGCATTGGCCGCCGGATCAAACTGTGGCTCGGGTGCTTTTTCCAGCACGGCAACGCGTAAGCCGCTGCCTTGGAGTCCGCAGGCGACGGCCAAACCCACCATGCCGCCTCCGGCAATTGCCACATCAAAAGTTTGCATTGCTGCCCCTTAATTCGTGCTTAACGCTTAACCCAGCCGAGCGTGCGCGCGGCAAGTGGATTTCGTAGCCAAGGCAGATGGTCCATCGCCACCAGCCCAAGATTTCGTCCTGCTACCAACGGCGCATAGCGGTTAGCAAACAGTCGGACTAAACCGTCAGTGACGCCAACAGTGGCGGCACGATCGGGCTGACGTCGCGCGGCAAAATGCTGTAATACCGCGAAACTGCCGGGATCTTTCTGCTGACGATATGCGCCTGCCAGCGTTTCCGCCAGCGACATCACATCACGCAGACCCAGGTTGAAGCCTTGTCCGGCGATTGGATGCAGCGTTTGCGCCGCGTTGCCCACCAGCGCCAGACGATGTGTCACCTGACGTTCAGCGGTTTGCAGCGCCAGCGGATAATGCTCGCGTTGACCGGTATGCGTGAAGCGCCCCAGACGCCAGCCGAATGCGCGTTGCAGTTCTTGCAGGAAGGTCGCATCATCCCACTGCTTAATCGTTGCTTGCGCCTCAAGCGGGTGGCACCACACCAGCGACATGCGGTTGCCGGACATCGGCAACAGCGCCAGCGGGCCGTATTCGGTAAAGCGCTCAAAGGCGCGGCCCTGATGCGGCAACTGCGTCGACACGTTGGCGATAACCGCCAACTGCTGATAATCGTCGCGTTGCCAGGTGATACCGCAGGACGCGCCTAAAGGTGAACGCGAACCGTCGGCGGCCACCAGTAATGCGCCTGCCAGCTGTTCGCCGCTGTTCAACATCACCTGCACATTATCCGCCGTACGCGCTACCGAAGTTACATGATCCGGGCAGCGCAGCGTGACGCCTGACGCTTTTTGCAGGCGTTGAAACAGCCGCTGGCCGACATCAAACAGTTCAACCACCTGACCGAGCGCAGGCAACTGATGATCTTGCGCTTTAAGCGAAACAAAGCCGGTATGACCGCGATCGGAAACGTGAATATCGGTGATGGGCGTGGCGCAATCGGCCAGCGAGCGCCACAGATCGATATCCGCTAACTGCTGACAGGTGCCAGCAGCCAGGGCAATCGCGCGTCCGTCAAAGCCAGGATGTGCGCGGCTGTCGGGCTGGCTGCGCTCAATCAGGGTAACCGGCAGTTGGCCTTGCGTCAGATGTGAAATCGCCAGCGCCAGAGTCGCACCGGTCATGCCGCCGCCGGCAATCAAAATGCTCATGCGTGACGTGCCGCCGCCATCAAGGCTTCAATCGCGTCAGCGTCTTTGACTACGCTGTCGGTGAGATTTTCGTTGCCGTCGGCGGTGATGACGATGTCATCTTCGATGCGAATGCCAATGCCGCGATATTGTGGCGGTACTTTGGCATCTGGCGCGATATACAAGCCAGGCTCAACCGTCAGCACCATGCCCGGCTCTAGCACGCGGTCGCGGCTTGGCGTGCCATAATGGCCGACATCGTGCACATCCAGCCCCAGCCAGTGACTCAAACCGTGCATGAAGAACGGACGATGCGCCTGCTCTTCAAACAGCGTATCGATGTTGCCATCCAGAATGCCGAGATCGACCAGGCCGGTAATCATTATGCGCACCACCTCGTCGTTAACGTCATGGATGCTGATGCCCGGACGGAACATCGACAACGCTTTGTAGAGCGAAGCCAGCACGATGTCGTAGATGGCGCGCTGCGGCTCGCTGAAGGTGCCGTTGACCGGGAAGGTGCGGGTGATATCGCCCGCGTAGCCGTGGAATTCACAGCCTGCGTCAATCAGCACTAAGTCGCCATCGCGCATTTCCGATTCGTTTTCGGTGTAGTGCAGAATACAGCCGTTTTCGCCCGAACCGACAATGGTGTTGTACGAGGGGAAACGCGCGCCGTGGCGATTGAATTCGTGATGAATTTCGCCTTCCAGCTGATATTCGAACATGCCCGGACGACAGGCTTGCATCGCTCGCGTGTGCGCCAGCGCGCTGATTTTTCCGGCGCGGCGCAGAATCTCAATCTCTTCTGCGCTTTTGAACAGGCGCATGTCGTGCACCCACGGACGCCAGTCGGTAACTGTGTCGGGCGCGCTAAGGTTTTGACGGAAGCCGCGACGCAGTTTGTCCAGCGCGCTGAACACCAGCTGATCGGCTTCTGCGTATTCGCCCTGCGCGTGGTAAACCACATCCAGGCCGTTAAGCAGTTGATGCAGCTGCTCGCCGAGGTCATCCCACGGCAAAGCGCGATCGACTCCCAGTTTCGCCGGTGCGGCATCCTGGCCAAGGCGGCGACCAAACCAGATTTCGGCCGTCAGGTTACGCACGCGATTGAACAGCACACTGTGATTGTGCTTATCATCACTTTTGATTAAGACCAGCAGCGCCTGCGGTTCATTAAAACCGGTGAAGTACCAGAAGTCGCTGTTTTGACGAAAGCTGTATTCGGTGTCGTTGCTGCGCGTCACTTCAGGTGCAGCAAAAATTAACGCCGCACTGCCTGGCGCCATGCGGGCAATCAGCGCCTGACGACGTTGTTGAAACGTATCCAAGGTAATCATGTTTGCACTCCCTGTTGAAGACGGGCCACAACGCACCCGCATTGACGCGCTTAATGTAGCGTAGGTTTCTGTACTTCTGGTGCCGTTGGCTGATGCGGACGCGTGAAGGTGTCGTGGCACAGCAGAGCGGCAACGCGCACGTACTCAATCACCTCTTCGAGTGACTGCTCCAGCTCTTCCTGATCTTCATCTTCGTCATAGCCAAGTTGTGCGATGGTGCGCAGATCGTCAATCGCTTCGCCAGTTTCGCCGGTCACTTTCTCCAGCTTCGGCTGCGTGACACCCAAACCGAGCAGGAAGTGGTTTACCCAACCGGCCAGAGCATCCGCGCGATCGAATACCGTGATGTCATCGTCTTCCGGCAACATCAGCTGGAACATAAAACCTTCGTCTTCCAACGTGGTCGCCAGGCTTTCATGCAGCGCCTGCAGCGGCTGAGACAGGCTCTGCGAAAATGCCATGCCTTCGTTGGTGAGATCGTGAACCATGGTTTTCCAGCTGGTATCCTGATTGCCGCCGCACAGAATCCCGGAAAGGAGACCATGCATTTCGGCTGGCGTCATGCCCACGCCCTGCTGTGAAAGGGCCGCGGCCAGCGCGTTGTAACTCGGCGTTGCGTTCTGTAAAGACATAAGCTTTGGTCGTCGTTGGCAGAATAAGTTCGTGTTATGCTACCACCAGGTGCCTCTGGGTTTCCAGAAAAGGGGTTGTAACTTATAACTCGGGTATATATAGTTTCGCACCTCCCAACCCATTGACCGGTAAGGGAGATGCGATCGAAGTAATCAGTTAGGATGGTGGCATGTCTGCACAACCAGTAGATATTCAAATTTTTGGTCGTTCGTTAAGAGTGAATTGCCCGCCTGAACAGCAAGATGCGCTGAATCTGGCCGCAGAGGATCTCAATCAACGGTTGCAAGATTTAAAAGTTCGCACTAGAGTCACCAATACAGAGCAACTGGTGTTCATCGCCGCGTTAAACATCTGCCACGAGTTGGCACAAGAGAAAGGTAAGACGCGCGACTATGCAGCAAACATGGAACAACGTATCCGCATGCTGCAGCAGACCATTGAACAAGCGTTAGTAGAGCAAGGTCGCATAACTGACCGCCAGGGCCCTAATTTTGAATAAAGCTTCATGGTCCTCATACTAGAGTGACGGTGAAGTAAATTTTCTCTGAGATGTTTGCAAGCGGGCCAGTCCCCTGAGCCGATATTTCATACCAACAGAATGTGACGCTCCACAATTTGTGCGCATGCTCGGTCCGTCCGAGAAGCCTAATAGTTGTGACGGCATGTTCACCTTGAACCAAGGGTTCAAGGGTTACAGCCTGCGGCGGCATCTCGGAGATCTCCATTTAGTAGCAAGTCTGTTTCCCCGGTTCGCATGATATAATCGCTTTTAAGAAGCGATTATTCCGGGGATATAGATATCATGCCAGCGCCCTCCCTTCTCGACCGTCAAGACATCCGTCAGCATGTGCGCCATTTGCGCCGTAATCTCACGTCTGAGCAACAGGAACAAGCCGCCGATCAGTTGGCTGAACACGCCATCAACATTGCGCCGATCGCTAATGCCCAACGCATTGCGCTGTTTTTATCTGTCGATGGAGAGATCAACACCCGCCCACTGATCGCCAAACTTTGGCAGCAAAAAAAGCAGGTTTATTTACCGGTGCTTCATCCCTTCTCGCCGGGCAATCTGCTGTTTATCCGTTACACGCCAGAAACGCCACTCGCGCCAAATAAACTTCACATCCCGGAACCGCCGCTGGATATCACGCAACTGGCCACGCTGGATCAGCTGGATGTGATGCTGGTGCCGCTGGTGGCGTTTGACTATGCTGGCCAACGTTTGGGAATGGGTGGCGGATTCTACGATCGCACGCTGCAAAACTGGCAGCAGCATGGTTTTCTTCCGGTGGGCATCGCACATGATTGTCAGCGCGTAGAAGCATTGCCGGTTGCCGCCTGGGATGTGCCGCTCCCCGCGATACTGACGCCATCGAAACTGTGGCAGTGGGAAGCGTGAGCAGGAAAAACAAAGGGCGCCAATGGCGCCCTGTTTAATCAGTACAGCAGACGGGCGCGGATGGTGCCCGGAATCGCCTTCATCGCCTGCAGCGCTTTATCCGCTGCATCCTGCTCAGCATCAATATCGATCACCACGTAGCCCATAATCGGCGTGGTTTGCAGATACTGCGCGGCGATGTTGATGCCCTGCTCGGCAAAAATCTGGTTAATGGCGGTCAGCACACCCGGACGGTTTTCATGGATGTGCAGCAGACGGCTAGCACTTGCCGCATGCATCGGCAGTGAGACTTCCGGGAAGTTAACCGCAGACAGCGTAGAACCGTTGTCGGAGTATTTCGCCAGCTTGCCAGCCACTTCGATACCGATGTTTTCCTGCGCTTCCTGCGTTGAACCACCAATGTGCGGCGTCAGGATCACGTTATCGAACTCGCACAGCGGTGAGTTAAACGGATCGCTGTTAGTCGCAGGCTCGACCGGGAAGACGTCGATAGCGGCACCGGACAGATGTTTATTCGCCAGGGCATCACACAGCGCCGGAATATCGATCACGGTACCGCGCGCGGCGTTGATCAGCAGCGCACCCGGCTTCATCAGCGCCAGCTCTTCCGCGCCAATCATGTTCTGAGTGGATGGCGTTTCAGGAACGTGCAGGCTGACCACGTCGCTCATGTTGAGCAGATCGGAGAGATGACGCACCTGAGTGGCGTTACCCAGCGGCAGCTTGCTTTCGATATCGTAGAAGAACACGTGCATACCGAGGCTTTCTGCCAGTACACCCAGCTGCATGCCGATGTGGCCGTAACCGATGATGCCCAGTTTCTTGCCGCGAGCTTCAAACGAACCGTTGGCGACTTTATTCCAGATGCCACGGTGCGCTTTGGCGTTGGCTTCCGGAATGCCACGCAGCATCAGCAGCATTTCGCCAATCACCAGCTCTGCAACAGAACGGGTGTTGGAGAACGGCGCGTTGAACACCGGCACACCGCGTTTCGCCGCTGCCGCGAGATCAACCTGGTTAGTACCGATACAGAAGCAGCCGACTGCTACCAGCTTTTCTGCGGCAGCAAAGATCTCTTCAGTCAGTTGGGTACGGGAACGGATACCAATGAAGTGCGCATCGCGGATGGAGGATTTCAGCGACTCCGCATCCAGCGCCCCTTTGTGAAACTCGATGTTGGTGTAGCCTGCTGCACGCAGGTTTTCCAGCGCACTCTGGTGAACGCCTTCCACCAGCAGGAACTTAATCTTGTCTTTTTCCAGTGATACCTTTGCCATTTCCCGACCCTATTCAGAATTCAATGAGGACTACCATAAGGTAGCCTTCTGTCAAAATATCAAAAATTTCGTGCGCAGCAATACAAACGATTGCCTGGGAGCCAGCACGCGCCCACGCGGAGACAGCACAATGCCGTACAAAATCGTGACATCCTTAATGGACGAAGTACGAACTTACTGCTGATGAATCTTTTGTGACATAAGTCACCAAATTTCAGCCTGGTGAGAAAAGATGTTTTGCGGATGGAAATAACCGGCGCATTACGCGCGCCGGACAGATCATTTTACGATGGTTTTCACGCCTTCTGCGGTACCAATCAGTGCGACGTCCGCACCACGTCCCGCAAACAGGCCAACGGTCACTACGCCCGGCAGCGCATTAATGGTTTTTTCCAGCTCAATGGGATCGAGAATACGCAGATTATGCACGTCGAGAATAATGTTGCCGTTGTCGGTAATGACGTTCTGGCGATACTCAGGCAAGCCGCCGAGTTTGACCAGTTCACGCGCCACATACGAACGCGCCATCGGAATCACTTCAACCGGCAGCGGGAAATGGCCCAGCACATCAACTTCTTTCGATGCATCGGCAATGCAGACAAATTTCTTCGCCACCGCCGCAACGATTTTCTCACGCGTCAGCGCTGCGCCACCGCCTTTGATCATCTGCATCTGCGGATTGATCTCATCGGCGCCATCAACATACACCGACAGCTCATCAATTTCGTTGAGATCGAAGATGTGAATGCCCAGCGCTTTCAGTTTCTCCGTTGAGGCTTCCGAGCTGGAAACCGCACCTTCAATCTGATTCTTCATGGTGCCGAGTGCATCAATAAAATGCGCCGCCGTTGAACCCGTGCCTACGCCGACAATAGTGCCGGGCTCTACGTACTGCAGAGCTGCCCAACCTACCGCTTTTTTCAGTTCATCCTGGGTCATGGTATGTTTAAAACCTGTGCGACATCGAAGTGCGCGTAGTATAAAACAAGGCGCTGTAAAAAAGCGCGACTGTTAGACAGCCGATTTAACGCTTTGGAAGCCAGCCCGCAAAAATGCGCCGCAGCACAATTTGACAGTTTTATGGCATAGTAATGTCCACCCTGAACGAGAGAGAACAACAATGAAACGCCCGGATTATCGAACGCTTCAGGCGCTGGATGCTGTGATTCGCGAGCGCGGCTTTGAGCGTGCGGCACAAAAACTCTGCATTACCCAATCGGCGGTTTCGCAGCGTATTAAACAGCTGGAAAATTTATTTGGTCAGCCGCTGCTGGTGCGCACCGTGCCGCCGCGTCCGACCGAGCAGGGACAAAAGTTACTGGCGTTGTTGCATCAGGTTGAACTGCTGGAAGAGGAGTGGCTGGGTGATGATAACGGTGGAACCACGCCGCTGTTGCTGTCGCTGGCGGTCAACGCCGACAGCCTGGCCACCTGGCTGCTGCCCGCGCTGAAAGACGTGCTGGCCGATTCGCCAGTGCGCCTGAATTTGCAGGTGGAAGATGAAACCCGCACGCAGGAACGCCTACGTCGCGGTGAAGTGGTCGGCGCGGTGAGTATTCAGCCGCAGCCGCTGCCAAGCTGTCTGGTGGATCAACTGGGTGCGCTCGATTATCTGTTCTGCGCCTCACCTGATTTTGCTGCTCGCTATTTCCCGAACGGCGTAACACGCTCTGCGCTGCTGAAAGCGCCGGCGGTGGCATTTGATCATCTGGACGATATGCATCAGGCGTTTTTACAGCAGAACTTTGACCTGTCGCCGGGCAGCGTGCCTTGCCACATCGTTAACTCGTCAGAAGCCTTTGTGCAGCTGGCGCGTCAGGGTTCGGTGTGCTGTATGATTCCGCATCTGCAGATTGAGCGCGAGTTAGCGCAAGGTGAACTGGTGGATTTGACGCCAGGCCTGTATCAGCGTCGTATGCTGTACTGGCACCGGTTTGCGCCGGAAAGTCGTTTAATGCGCAGCGTGACCGACGCGCTGATTGCGCACGGACATCGCGTGCTGCGTCAGGATGTGTTGCCCGCGTAAAGATCAGGTCGCCCTTCATGGCGACCTGATATCAAACCTTACGGCGTGTTTGGTTTGATTTCAAAGACGACATCCACCTGATCGTCAAAGTGAATGCTCTGCTGCTCGTAAGTTTGCTGCGCGGTGGTATCAGCTTGTACTGCGGCGGCCTTATACATGCGCGCCATCGGCATCGGTTGATAGTTCGCAACGTGATAGCGGATGCTGTAAACCGAACCTAACTTAGCGTTAAACCCTTCTGCCAGCGCGTTAGCCTGTTGCGTAGCATTAGCGATGGCCACTTTACGCGCCTTCTCTTTGTAGCTGTCCGGATTCGCCACACCTAACTCGACCGAACGAATTTCATTCAGGCCAGATTTTAACGCGCCATCCAACAGCTCGTTGAGTTTGTCCAGCTGGCGCAGCGTTACCTGTACCTGACGCTCGGCACGATAGCCTTTCAGTACCGACTTACCTTCTTTGGTGTAATCGTACTCTGGCTGCGTGCTGAGGTTTGCCGCATCAATATCTTTTTTCTCGATACCGTTCTTTTGCAGGAAATCGAAATATTGCGCCACGCGATCATCAGCTTGTTTCTTCGCTTCTGCCGCGTCTTTCGACGAAACATTCACCACAATCGCGAGCGTCGCGAGATCTGGCGTGGCATCAACGCTTGCCTGTCCAGAAGTCACCACATGCGGTCCATTTGGCAATTCGCCTGCCTGAACTAAACCGGACAGTGCGCCCGTGCTCATTACGGCGGCCAGCGCCAGTGCTTTCAGTTTCACGAAAGTCCTCCTTGAGGGATTCAATTTGCAGGTCGCCATTATGGCTAAACCCAAAACACATTAACATGTGTGCTTATCTGATTAGTAAACGGCTCAAAAGTTCGAGCAATCTCCTTTTTAACGTAGCCGCGATCGCAAATTTAGCTGTACGGATTCGCCAATAAAACACTTATTCGTTTCTATTAAAGAAACACCTCTGAGTTCGGGAGAGTTGCCAATGACAGAACAGCCACTTAGCCAAACCGTTGCCAGCGCTCGCGCGGGACGCACGCGCTTTCTGATGCTCGGTCTGGTGTTTATTAACATCATTATCAACTATATGGATCGCACTAACCTGTCGGTTGCCGCTACGGCAATGGCTGGCGAATTGCGCTTCTCGCCCATGGAGATGGGATTGATCTTTTCCGCCTTTGGCTGGATCTACGCTGCGCTACAGATTCCCGGCGGCTTCCTCATCGATCGCCTTGGTGCGCGCGTCGTTTATGGCGTCGGTTTATTTGCCTGGTCGCTGATCACCGCGCTGCACGCGCTTGCCAACAGCTTTGGCGCGCTATTTGGTCTGCGGCTCGGCGTCGGCGCTTTTGAAGCGCCGGTGATGCCCTCGAACAACCGGGTGATCTCTAGCTGGTTCCCGGAGCAAGAGCGCGCCAGTGCGATCGGTATTTACTCCTCAGCGCAGTTTGTCGGCCTGGCGTGTATGACGCCGCTGCTGTTTCATCTGCAGGATGCTTTTGGCTGGCGCGGACTGTTTTTGATCACCGGACTTGCGGGGATGATTTGGGCGCTGGTGTGGTATTGGCTCTACCGCGAGCCGAATCAGCATCAAGGCGTGTCAAAAGCTGAGCTCAGCTATTTGCGTGACAACGGTGCGTTGCTGGAGAGTCGACAAAATTCGCAGCAGCCCGTAGCGCGCTGGGGCGATTTGGCGCAGATGTTCCGCAGTCGTAAATTGGTCGGCATCTACATTGGCCAGTTCACCATTTCCGCCACCTTCTGGTTCTTCCTCACCTGGTTCCCGACGTATCTGGTGGAGTATCGCCACATGGGCTTCATCAAGAGCGGCTATGTTGCTTCGGTGCCCTACTTCGCCGCCTTCTGTGGCGTGCTGCTGGCCGGATTTGCCTCAGATCGCATGATACGTCGCGGTATCTCCGCCAGCGTGGCGCGCAAGCTACCGGTGATTCTCGGCCTGTTCCTGACGCTGTTTATCCTTGGCGCCAATTACACCAACGACTCCACGCTGATTATTCTGTTTATGTCGCTGGCGTTCTTCGGCAACGGCCTGGCGACCATTACCTGGGTGTTTGTCACGGCGTTGGCGCCGCGCCACTTGATTGGTCTGGCGGGCGGGGTATTTAACTTTACCGGTGCGCTGTCATCCATCGTGGTGCCGATTGCCATTGGTGCGTTAATCGACGGCGATAACTTCGCGCCAGCCCTGGCATTTATCGCCGTGCTGGCCGCGATTGGCATCTGCAGTTACCTGTTTATTGTCGGGAAAATCGATCATGTTAGCGCGGGGTGAACACGGTTTGCGCCAGCGATTGCAACTGTTGCAGGCGCTGCGCGAGGTGCGCCTCATCGTCCTGCCAGATTTTGGCGAACGCCAATGCCGCGCGATTGTGATCAATCGGCTGCGCCATACTGATTTCGCCATCATCGCGGTGCCAGATCAGGTAACCCTCAGCACGCTTACGCGCCAGCAGCGGCGCGATTTGCAGCCACTGTTCTTCGCTAAAACGCGGGCGCAGCGCCTCGTCACTTTCCGCCGCCAGCAACGACACGCCAATCACCGATTGCCACGCGGGCAGCATGCGGAAACCGGCCAGCGCCTGGCTGGCGTTAATGCGTTCACCGGGTTCCGAGTGCCAGATGTAGATCACCTGATCCTCCCACAACACGCCCAGCGCCACCACGATATCGCGCGGCGCGTGGCGTTCCAGCTGCGGCAACGCCTGCGCGAACAGCGAAGATCCGCGAATCGCCTGTGCCGCCAGCGCGTGAATACCGGGGCCAGGCAGATAGCGTCGATGCTCATCCTGCGTCGTCAGTCCAATCGACGCCATGGTCATCAGCAGTCGATTCACACGCGTGCTGTTCATCCCCATCTGGCGCGCCAGTTCACGGCAACCCACGGCCTTGTCACTGGACACCAGATATTGCAGACAGCGAATACCGTCAATCAGGCTTTGGTTCGGTTGAGAAGACATAGATCACCTGCGGCGGGCAAACTCCAATCTTAGCCTTAGAGTCAGAGGAATGAAATGATGCAAACTTTCTCTACGCAAAATGAGCGCCACTTTCCGCAACAACGACTACAAGCGGAGTTACTGATCGTCGGCGGTGGACTGGCGGGCGTGTGTGCCGCGCTGGCCGCCGCGCGCGATGGCCTGGATGTGGTGCTGATTCAGGATCGCCCGGTGCTGGGCGGTAACGCTTCCAGCGAAGTGCGCTTGTGGGCCAACGGTGCGACCTCACACATGGGCAATAACAATCGCTGGGCGCGCGAAGGCGGCATCATGGGCGAGATCATGGAGGAGAACCTGTGGCGCAATAAAGAGGGCAATCCGGTACTGTTCGATATGGTGCTGCTGGACATCGTACAGGCGCAGCCCGGCCTGACTTTGCTGCTCAATACGGTGGTGACCGATATCGAAAAATCTGGCCGCCGCTTGCTGTCAGTGCAGGCGTTCAACGCCATTAATCAAACGCGTTATCAGGTTTCGGCTACACAGTTTATCGATGCCAGCGGCGATGGCGTATTGGGCTATCTGGCCGGTGCGGCGCATCGCGTGGGCGCGGAATCCGTGGAGGAGTTTGGCGAGAAGATGGCGCCGGGCGAGAATTTCGGCCACAAGCTCGGTCATTCCATTTACTTCTACACCAAGCGCACGGCACAACCGGTACGCTTCGTTGCGCCCTCTTTCGCACTAAAAGAGATCACCGCCATTCCGCGCTATAAACGGCTAAGTTCAGAGCTGAACGGCTGCGATTTATGGTGGCTGGAATGGGGCGGACGGCTCGATACCGTGCATGAGAGCGAAACCATCAAGTGGGAACTGTGGAAAATTGTCTGGGGCGTGTGGGATTACATCAAAAACTCCGGCGAATTTTCCGATGCCGATAACCTCACCATCGAATGGGTGGGCCTGATTCCCGGCAAGCGCGAGAGCCGGCGTTTTCTCGGCGAGACGATGCTGTGCCAGCAGGACATCATCGAACAACGCGACCACTACGATGCGGTGGCGTATGGTGGCTGGTCGATTGATCTGCATCCGGCCGACGGCGTCTACAGCGAACACGATGGCTGTCGTCAGTTCCACAGCAAAGGGACTTACACCATTCCCTTCCGCGCGCTCTACAGCCAGTCGCTGGACAATCAGCTGCTCACCGGCCGACTGATCTCCGCTACGCACGTCGCCTTTGGCAGCGCACGCGTCATGTGCACCTGCGGCGTGCTGGGCGAAGTGGTGGGCCGCGCGGCGGCGCTGTGCCAGCAACAGCAGATCACGCCCGCCGAACTGGCGCAGCCTGAGCGCGTTGGGCAGCTGCAGCAGCATCTGCTGCGTCAGGGTGCGTTTATCCCGCGACATCCGTTGGCCAACCCAGCGCGCGAGGCGTATGTTACGGTGAGCAGCACCTTAGAGTTGCGCGCCCTGCCCGCCGATGCCGGTTGGCAGCCGCTGCAATCTCGCTGTGCGTTGCTGCTGCCGCTCAAAGCGGGCGAACGCTTGCCGGCAATCAGCGTGCAGCTGCGTGCCGCCAACGCGCAGAAATTACAGGTATCGCTGCTCACCAGCGCTAATCCGGCCAATACCTGCGGCGACTGCCAACTGAGCACGCAAAGTATCACGGTTACTGAGCAAGGCACTTATCGACTGAGCTTTGATTATCGCGCCGAATGCGATCGCTATGTATTTATCGCCTTTGAGGAGAACGCTGCGATTGAGGTTGCATTAACCAGCCAGCGTTTGCCGGGCGTGATGATGGTGTTCAACAGTCTCAATCCGCGCGTGGCGAAACGCACACGCCAGATTAACGATGGCGATTACGGCGTTGATGAGTTTGATTTCTGGCTGCCGCGCCGGGCTCCACAGCAAATCCTGCTGGCCTTTGCGCTGGAAACGCCGCTGCAGCTTTGGCACCGCGACTATCTGCTCAACGGCAAGCTGCGCCCGGAACAGCACACTAACTGCTGGGTGCCGGCGCAGGATGACACGCATCCCAACGTCAGCTGGCATTGGAATGAACCGCAGCAGGCGAAACACATTACCTTGCTGTTTGACAACGACTTCGACCATGCGATGGAAACGGTGCAAATGGGCCACGCACAGGCTGTGACGCCGCACTGCACCACACATTATCGCGTATGGCTGGATGAGATGCTTTTGGCAGACGTGACGGAAAATCATCACTCGCTGTGTCATCACGCGGTGCCAGAAGGCGTGAGTTTTAGCCAGATTCGACTGGAGTTGCTCGCCAGTGCGGGCGCGCTGCCCGCACTGTACGGATTACATCTGCATTAGAGTGCAGCAATGCCCTGACGCGCCAGCTGAATGGCGATAAACCACATCACGCCGCCGACCAGCAAATTGATAATGCGCTGCGCCCGCACGGTGCGCAGCCGCGGCGACAGCCACGCGGCCAGCAGCGCCAGGCCGAAGAACCAGATAATTGAGGCACTCACGGTGCCAAATGCAAACCAACGACGCGCGTCTTCAGACGGAAGCTGGCTACCGAGGCTGCCGAGCACCACAAAGGTGTCGAGATAGACGTGCGGATTGAGCCAGGTCACCGCCAGAATAGTAGCGATGATGCGCCAGCGACCTTGCTTTATCTCCGCATCAGATGCCAGCGACACATCACCTTGCCATGCAGCGCGCAGCGCGCCCCAACCGTACCACAGCAAAAATGCCACGCCCGCCCAAGTGATCAGCATCAGTAAGAGAGGCGATTGATTCAGCAACGCGCTGCCGCCAAAAATCCCACCACAGATCAGCGCAATATCGCTAAGGGTACATAGCGATGCGGTCATCAGGTGGTAATGGCGCTTAATGCCCTGATTCATCACAAAAGCATTTTGCGGGCCTAACGGCAAAATCAGCGCAGCACCAAGGGCAAGCCCTTGTAAATAAACAGATAACACGGAAATAACCTTAATAACTGGTGAGATGCGGTGCAGTATAGTGACGCGAAGATATTAGAGGAAATTGAAATATTTAATAGGCTATTAGAATGAGTAATAAAAAAGGCACCCGCAGGTGCCCTTCTCTATTATTCGCTGCGTGCAGGCTGTTGTTGCTCGCTCTTCACCTGATGCAGATGCACATCCATCTGCGGGTAAGGAATACCGATGCCGTTCGCGTCCAGCGTACGTTTGAAGTTCTTCATCAGATCCCAATAGACGTTTTGCAGATCGCTGCTTTTACTCCAGCAACGCACCACAAAGTTGAGCGATGAAGCCGCCAGTTCATTTAGGCCGATCTGTACGCCGAGGTCTTGCAGTACGCGCTCGTCCGCATCAACCACTTCACGCAACAGGCTAATAACCTGATCGACATCCGCATCGTAAGCCACACCAATAATGAACTCGTTGCGACGGATCGGTTCACGTGAATAGTTAACGATATTGCCGGCGATAATTTTACCGTTGGGTACCACCACGATTTTGCCATCAGCGCTTTTCAGCGTAGTGGAGAAAATCTGCACGTTCTGTACGGTACCCATCACGCCGCCGAGATCGACAAACTCACCGGTTTTGAACGGGCGGAAGGTCACCAACAGCACGCCAGCAGCCAGGTTGGACAGCGAACCTTGCAGCGCCAAACCCACCGCCAAGCCAGCAGCACCCAGCACGGCAATCACTGAGGCGGTTTGTACGCCAACGCGTCCCAGTGCAGCAATGACGGTAAAAGCGATAATTCCGTAGCGCACCATTGCAGAAAGGAAATCTGCCACAGTGGCATCAATATGACGCGCCAGCAGAACGCGGTTAATCGCATTGGAGACGATGCGCGCAATGAACATACCAATGATGATGGTAATAATCGCCGCCACAATATTGACCGCATAGCTCAGGATCAACGCCTGATTACGTATCAGCCATCCACCAGCACTATTAATGCCATCAACGACATGTAAATCTTCCATTTGTTAGCCCTGTTGTTGAGTTTCCCGCGGGAAATTGCCAAAAACTGCCAGATTGACTCCGACACTCCGAATACAAGGGTAAACAAAAATAAGGCGAAGCGCCAAAAATGGCCTGAATTCGTGGGATTTTCTGGATGAGACGCATAAAAAAAGGCCCCTGCGGGCCTTTTTTGTACTGTACCGAAAAATTACAGTACGTCGACAGCGTTAAGCTCTTTGAAAGCCTGCTCCAGGCGAACAACCATTGAAGCCTGCGCAGAACGCAGCCACACGCGTGGATCGTAATATTTCTTGTTCGGGCTATCTGAACCATTTGGGTTACCCAGCTGGCCTTGCAGATAGTCTTCGTTCTTTTTGTAGTACTGCAGAATACCGTCCCACGTTGCCCATTGGGTGTCGGTATCGATGTTCATCTTGATCACGCCGTAGCCGATAGACTCTTCGATTTCTGCAGCAGAAGAACCTGAACCACCGTGAAACACAAAGTTCAGCGCGTTATGCGGCAAGTTGTGTTTTTTAGTCACGTATTCCTGAGAATCACGCAGGATAGTCGGCGTCAGTTTCACGTTGCCTGGCTTGTACACGCCGTGCACGTTACCGAATGAAGCGGCGATGGTGAAACGTGGGCTGATTTTGCTCAGCTCGGTGTAAGCGTAATCAACGTCTTCTGGCTGAGTGTACAGCGCAGAAGCGTCCATGTGGCTGTTGTCCACGCCGTCTTCTTCGCCACCGGTACAACCCAGTTCGATTTCCAGGGTCATATCCAGTTTGGCCATGCGCGCTAGATACTTAGAAGAGATTTCGATGTTCTCTTCCAGAGACTCTTCAGACAGGTCGATCATGTGAGAAGAGAACAGCGGCTTACCGGTTTTCTTGAAGTGCTCTTCACCCGCGTCCAGCAGACCGTCGATCCACGGCAGCAGTTTCTTGGCGCAGTGGTCGGTATGCAGGATTACTGGCACACCGTACTGTTCAGCCATCAGATGCACATGGTATGCACCCGCGATAGCGCCGAAGATAGCCGCGCCCTGCGGCTTGTCGGTTTTGAAACCTTTACCGGCGATGAAGGCAGCACCACCATTGGAGAACTGAACGATGACCGGCGCTTTCACTTTGGCCGCAGCTTCCAATACCGCGTTAATAGAATCCGTGCCGACGCAGTTAACTGCTGGCAGAGCGAATTTGTTCTCTTTCGCTACCTGGAAAATTTTCTGAACGTCGTCACCAGTGACAACGCCGGGTTTTACGAAATCAAAAATTTTAGACATGTTTGTGTCCCGTTTCGTTACCGTTCATCCCCGAAGGGATTGCGATTTGTTTGCCCCATAAAGGGCTAGCCTTCAGGCGACGCCCAAGCGTCGCCCCCAAAGAGTTACTGCTTCGCGCGCTCTTCCAGCATAGCAACTGCTGGCAGTTTTTTACCTTCCACGAACTCGAGGAATGCGCCGCCGCCGGTAGAGATGTAAGAGATCTTATCTTCGATACCGAACAGATCGATTGCAGCCAGCGTATCGCCGCCGCCTGCCACTGAGAATGCATCGCTATCGGCGATAGCATTTGCCACGATTTCGGTACCTTTACGGAAGTTCGGGAACTCGAACACGCCAACCGGACCGTTCCACAGAATGGTTTTCGCGCCTTTCAGAATCGCGGCCATCGCCTGTGCGGTTTCGTCGCCGAAGTCCATAATCTCTTCGTTATCCGCCACTTCGGAAACCTTTTTCACGGTTGCCGGGGCAGTTTCAGAGAATTCCGTGCCTACACGAGAATCAGTAGGAACCGGGATACCAAACTGATCACGCAGACCTTTTGCCGCTTCGACGAAGTCTGGCTCATACAGTGATTTACCGACGTTGTTATCGATAGCCACGAAGGTATTCGCGATACCGCCGCCGACAATCACGGTGTCAGCAATCTTCACCAGCGACTGCAGCACATCAAATTTGGTCGACACTTTAGAACCGCCAACCACAGCAACCAGCGGACGCTCTGGATTACTCATCACTTTGCCCAGCGCTTCCAGCTCAGCTGACAGCAGCGGACCGGCACATGCGATTGGGGCAAATTTGCCCACGCCGTGGGTAGAAGCCTGTGCGCGGTGCGCGGTGCCGAAGGCATCCATCACGAACACGTCGCACAGTGCGGCATATTTCTTCGACAGCCCTTCTTCGTCTTTTTTCTCGCCTTTGTTAAAGCGCACGTTTTCCAGCACAACCAATTCACCCGCGCCGACTTCAACGCCGTCGAGGTAATCTTTTGCCAGGGTAACGTTGGTGCCGTTCAGTTTATCTTTCAGGTAGTTAACAACCGGCAGCAGGGAAAACTCTTCGTTGTATTCACCTTCGGTCGGACGACCCAGGTGAGAGGTAACCATCACTTTCGCGCCCTGTTTCAACGCTGCTTCGATGGTAGGCAGAGAAGCACGAATACGTGCATCTGACGTCACTTTCCCTTCTTTCACTGGCACGTTGAGATCGGCACGGATCAGAACGCGTTTACCAGCAAGATCCAGATCGGTCATCTTAATTACAGACATGGTGAACCCTCTCGTTGATTCTCATAAGTTTTGCCAGACGCAGTCCGCGTCTTACCTGAAACCGCTTGCGGCCATTGCTAACGTGGTGTCGATCATGCGGTTAGCAAAGCCCCATTCGTTGTCACACCAAACCAGCGTTTTGATAAGGTGATGACCACTGACCCGCGTTTGCGTGCCATCGACTATGGCACTGTGCGGATCATGGTTAAAATCTACTGAGACTAACGGTAATTCCGTATAGTCAACTATACCACGAAACGCCCCTTCTGACGCGTTTTGCAGCAACGCGTTGACCTCACACGCCTTCACCGCTTCGCGCACCGACACGCTCAGATCAATGGCTGTCACGTTGATGGTGGGCACGCGCACGGCAATCGCCTCAAAGCGATCGTTAAATTTCGGAAAAATACGGGTAATGCCAGCAGCGAGACGCGTATCTACCGGAATGATCGATTGGCTGGCAGCGCGGGTACGACGCAGATCGCTGTGATAGGCGTCGATCACCTGCTGATCGTGCATCGCCGAGTGAATGGTGGTCACGGTGCCCGACTCAATGCCAAAGGCGTCATCCAGCAACTTGATCACCGGAATAATGCAGTTGGTGGTGCAGGATGCGTTGGAGACAATGCGGTCAGTTTGTTTAAGAGCTTGTTCGTTGACACCGAACACGACTGTGGCATCGAGATCGTTGCCGCCCGGATGCGAGAACAACACTTTCTTCGCGCCCGCCGCCAAATGGGCTTCGCCATCAGCGCGGCTACCGTACACCCCGGTACAATCCAGCACGATATCCACATTCAGTTCGCGCCACGGCAGCGCATCAATTTCAGCCTGATGCAGGATGCGAATGGTGTCGTCGCCAACAAACAGTTGATCGCGCTCCTGGCGCACATCAAAGGCAAAACGGCCATGGCTGGTGTCGTACTTCAGCAGATGCGCCATGCCGGCGGCGTCTGCCAGCTCGTTAATGGCGACCACGGTGATCTCAGCCCGGCGACCGGTTTCATACAGGGCACGCAACACATTACGCCCGATACGTCCAAAACCATTTATTGCTACGCGAACGGTCATCTCTACCTTCAACCACACCCAAAAAAACGTGCCGATTAGCCTGAGCGTTTCACACCGGTTTGTACAGGGAATTATTGCTTACCCACATGAGTGAGATGCACGATTTCGCTCACAACTGAAACGGTTCAGCTAGAGTAATGCAAGAGAGGAATAACGGGAATGATTGCGATCAAGTGAGTGGCTGAATATTGGATCTACGTCACAAATTTTGCACTGGCGGATTATTACTGCAGGAATAATTGAACCGTTTCAGGTTAGATACGCCTGCATTGCAGGTGCGCGCGATGAATCGCGCCGCTACAGGCTGTGCTTAACCGGTAGCGGCGCAATTTACTGCGCAAAGTTACAGAATAGATTTCGCCGTTTTCACCACATTCTCAACGGTGAAGCCAAACTCCCTGAACAGCTGATCCGCAGGCGCCGACTCACCGAAGGTGGTCATGCCGACGATCGCGCCGTTCAGGCCGGTGTATTTGAACCAGTAATCCGCGATACCCGCTTCAATCGCCACGCGTGCGGCAACCGCTTTTGGCAGCACGGATTCACGGTACGCCGCGTCCTGCTTGTCGAAGGCGTCGGTAGATGGCATAGACACCACGCGCACCTTGCGGCCTTCCGCCGTCAGCTGCTCAAACGCTGCCACCGCCAGCTCCACTTCTGAACCGGTAGCGATCAGGATCAGCTCCGGCGTACCTTCGCTGTCCTTCAGCACGTAACCGCCGCGCGCCACGTTAGCCAGCTGCTCAGCGCTACGATCCTGCTGCGCCAGGTTCTGACGCGAGAAGATCAGCGCCGACGGGCCGTCAACGCGCTCAATCGCGTACTTCCAAGCCACCGCTGACTCAACCTGGTCGCACGGGCGCCACAGGCTCATGTTTGGCGTCACGCGCAGGCTGGCCATCTGCTCAACCGGCTGGTGCGTCGGGCCATCTTCGCCCAGACCAATTGAGTCGTGGGTGTACACCATGATCTGACGGATTTTCATCAGCGCGGCCATACGTGCGGCGTTGCGCGCGTACTCGACGAACATCAGGAAGGTGGCGGTGTACGGCAGGAAGCCGCCGTGCAGCGCGATACCGTTGGCGATGGCGGTCATACCGAACTCGCGCACGCCGTAATGGATGTAGTTGCCCGCCGCATCTTCGTTGATTGGCTTCGAGCCGGACCACATGGTGAGGTTGCTTGGCGCCAGGTCAGCGGAGCCGCCCAGATATTCCGGCAGGATTTTGCCGAAGGCTTCGATGGCGTTCTGCGAGGCTTTACGGCTGGCAATTTTCGCCGGACTGGCCTGCAGCTGCTCGATGAACTTCTGCGACTCGCTGGCCCAGTTCGCCGGCAGCTCATTGTTCACGCGACGTTTGAACTCGGCAGCCAGCTCCGGATGCGCGGCGGCGTAGGCGGCAAACTTCTGGTCCCACGCCGACTCTTTCGCCTGGCCGGCTTCTTTGGCATCCCACTGCGCGTAGATGTCTGAAGGGATTTCAAACGGACCGTGGTTCCAGCCGAGCTGCTTGCGGGTCAGCGCGATTTCATCGGCACCCAGCGGCGCGCCGTGCGAGTCGTGCGTACCGGCTTTATTCGGCGAACCGAAGCCAATCACGGTTTTGCACATCAGCAGCGAAGGCTTGTCGGAAACCGCTTTGGCTTCTTCCACCGCTTTTTTAATCGCGTCCGCATCGTGACCGTCCACGCCGCGCACCACGTGCCAGCCGTAGGCTTCAAAACGTTTGGCGGTGTCGTCGGTGAACCAGCCGTCAACGTGACCGTCGATGGAGATGCCGTTGTCATCGTAGAAGGCAACCAGTTTGCCCAGCTTCAGGGTGCCGGCGATGGAGCAGACTTCGTGTGAGATGCCTTCCATCATGCAGCCGTCGCCCATAAACACGTAGGTGTTATGGTCTACGATGTCATGACCCGGACGGTTGAACTGCGCCGCCAGCGTGCGCTCGGCAATGGCAAAACCCACTGCGTTAGCGATGCCCTGACCCAGTGGACCGGTGGTGGTTTCAACGCCTGCGGTGTAGCCATATTCCGGGTGGCCTGGAGTTTTAGAGTGCAGCTGACGGAAGTTCTGCAGCTCGCTCATTGGCAGATCGTAGCCAGTGAGGTGCAGCAGGCTGTAAATCAGCATTGAGCCGTGACCGTTCGACAGCACAAAGCGGTCGCGGTCTGCCCACAGCGGGTTAGTAGGGTTATGGTTCAGGAAGTCACGCCACAGCACTTCGGCAATGTCCGCCATGCCCATTGGGGCACCCGGATGTCCCGAATTGGCTTTCTGTACTGCATCCATACTTAACGCGCGAATGGCGTTGGCAAGCTCTTTACGAGAGGGCATCTTCTACTCCAGGTCGGATTAATGCTCCGCCACGCTTAACTTATTGTAATTAATCAGTTATAAGGCGAAGCGAGAAAAAAGTCGCACATCAATGTACATGAAAATCAGGACAAAAGTACATGCATCTGGGTGCTAAATCACGGGTAACCGTTTGCATTTCCGGGCTTGTCTGCTAGTCATTGAACAACATGCGAGCTATAACCTAAGCGTTTAAACACTTGGGCCAGTTTCAGGTGTTTGTTTTCTTTACCTTGTTACCCAAAGGATGCCGATATGAAAATGAGAGCCACAATTGTTGCTCTGGGAATGGCTTCGCTGCTGAGCGGCTGCGAAGGGTTTGATAACAATGCGCTGCTACAATCGGGTGCGCAGGCTTATCAGGCCTATGCGCTGAACGATACGCAGGTGAAAGAGTTGAGCGATCAATCCTGTGCGCAGATGGATAAAGACAATCAGGTTGCACCCGCTAACAGTGAATACCAGCAGCGCCTGAACAAAATCGCGGCGGCGCTAGGCGACAACATCAACGGCGTGCCTGCCAACTACAAGGTTTATCAGACCAAAGACGTTAACGCCTGGGCGATGGCGAACGGTTGTATCCGCGTCTATAGCGGGTTGATGGATATGATGACCGATAACGAAGTCGAAGGTGTGCTGGGCCATGAAATGGGCCACGTCGCGCTGGGCCATACGCGCAAAGCGATGCAGGTGGCGCTGACGACCACCGCAACGCGCACCGCTGCGGCTTCCGTCGGCGGCGTAATTGGCTCGCTGTCACAATCACAATTGGGTGAAATGGGTGAAAAGCTGGTGAATGCGCAATTCTCGCAAACTCAGGAAACACAAGCCGATGACTACTCGTTCGACCTGCTGAAAAAGCGCGGCATCGATCCGATGGGATTAGCGACCAGCTTTGAGAAGCTAGCGAAACTGGAGCAAGGAAGACAGAGTTCGATGTTTGACTCGCATCCGGATTCGGAAGCCCGCGCCCAGCATATTCGTGAGCGTATTGCGGCTGGGAAATAGATCGTGCTTGCTGTCCCCCTCCTCGGTCCTCCCCCATGAATGGGGGAGGAAGATGCTGCCACATGTCAGTGAGGAAGCTGCATTTAGCTGCGTCTCCTTCCCCCATTCATGGGGGAAGGCCAGGATGGGGGACAGTAAGCAAAGATCAAAGCAAACAATCTTCAACGCTTAAACAATCCATCCACCATCGCACCCAAATCCTGGGTATTCGACGTCTTAATGTGGCCCTGCGGCGATAGCTTATCAATCACCTGCGGCAATAAGGCAGCCAGCGTACCGGACGCACCCTGTACATCGGTGCCGAGCTTATCCGCCAGCGACTGCAGCTGATCATTGCCAAGCGCATTTTGAATCTCGCCGCCATCAATCGACATGTTACTGCCGCTGCCAAGCCAGCTATTCAGCACCTGCCCGAGTCCGCCCTGTTGAAACTTCTGCAGCAGCACTTCAACGCCGCCCTGTTCCTGCACCCAGTTCCAGATAGCCATCAGCTGTTGCATCTGGTTGCCCTGCCCGCTTCCGTTGCTGTTTCCTAGCGATCCTACTAAATCGTCCAGTAAACCCATAGTCGCCTCCGCAGATTAATTAACCGCCAATAAGTGTAGCCGCAGGAGAAAGGATTAACCTTTATTTGCCGCCTGCACGTGCAACATGTCCAGCGCCAGTGTGGCTGCGGCCAGCGAGGTCAGATCGGCGTGATCGTAGCCCGGCGCCACTTCCACCAGATCCATACCGACGATATTCATGCCCTGCAAACCGCGAATCAGCTTGGTGGCTTTATCGCTGCTCAAGCCGCCAATCACTGGCGTGCCGGTGCCCGGTGCGTGGGCGGGATCCAGACAATCGATATCAAAGGTCAGATACACCGGCAGATCGCCAACGGTACGCTTCACTTCCGCCAGAATGTCATCAACGCTGCGATCGTTGACCTGCGCGGCATCCAGCACGTTAAAGCCCAAGCTCTTATCGAACTCGGTACGAATACCGATCTGCACAGAGTGCTGCGGATCGATCAAACCCTCTTTTGGCGCGGTGAAGAACATGGTGCCGTGATCGAAAGTAGGACCATTGGAATAGGTATCGGTGTGCGCATCGAAATGCACCAGCGCCATTTTGCCGAAGTGCTTAGCGTGTGCACGCAGCAGCGGCAGCGTGACGTAGTGGTCACCGCCAAAGGTCAGCATGCGCTTACCGTTCGCCAGCAGTTTCTCGGCGTGCGCCTGCAGTTTGTCAGAGAGATCCTGTGAATCGCCAAAGGCATAAACCAGATCGCCGCAATCCACCACGTTCAAACGCTGGCGCAGATCGAAATCCCACGGCCAGCGACAGCCTTCCCACGCCAGATTGGTGGAAATCTGGCGGATTGCCCCCGGACCTAAACGGCTGCCTGGACGACCGGAGGTCGCGGCATCGAAAGGAACACCGGTGATCACCCACTCAGCGTCACTGTCGTAAGGCTGGAAGTTGAGGGGGAAGCGCATGAAACCAAAAGCGTTAGAAACCAATGAGTTATCATAATGATTGCCCAAGGTGTTATGCATAACTGGTCCTCTTAAGATCCGTAAGTCGATAGGTCTGTTTAGGTATAGATGAAAAAAATCCCCTCAACGTAAATACTACGAGGAAGGGATAGATGGGCGTGATTATTACGAAGATTGAAGTTGGGTGCAATCAATGCTTTGACGTGGTAAGCCTCCAGAAAAATCAAGGTCAATCATTTCGGCTGGAGAGAGCTTGAAACCACAAACGATAATAATTTAATCAAGAATGTTTTGAGCAAAGTGAATAAGGAAAATTGAGCCTTTTCTCAATTATCTTCATAGGAAGGCAGGCAATAATTTCATCGATTGAAAAGTAGCAAATACGATACAAATCAAATAACAACCCATTTAATCAGCTAACTGTAGATGGCAAATCAACGCGACCACTCGAGTCTGCTTATTATCTATTATCTTATCTTCAGCGCATTGGTAACTGTTAAGCCAAGGGCGGTAGCATATCTATTAATCAAGAATACTGTGAGTTTTAAATGGCAAGAAGTGGATTAAATGTACAAAGCGCCACGATTAACGCATTGTTTTTTAGAGAGATAAGAACCAGATTCGGTAAGTTCCGTTTGGGGTATCTCTGGGCGATACTAGAACCATCAGCCCATTTATTAATATTGATGGCCATTTTTGGCTTCATCATGCATAGGACAATGCCAGACATTTCCTTCCCTGTATTCTTACTTAATGGGATCATTCCCTATTTCATTTTTTCTAATATCTCTACTCGATCACTTGGAGCAATTGACGCGAACCAAGGCTTATTTAATTATCGACCGGTTAAACCCATCGATACTGTTTTAGCAAGGGCGATGTTAGAGACGATTATCTACGTAACTGTCTATATATTTCTGATGTTGATTGTTTGGGCTGCCGGGGAGTATTTTTCTGTAGAAAATCTACTGCAAATAGTGGGTGCATGGAGTCTTTTGATTATTTTCTCATGTGGCGCTGGACTCATTTTTATGGTGACAGGTAAAACCTACACAGAAACGCAGAAACTTTTGCCAATTCTCCTTAAACCGCTCTATTTCATCTCGGGAATAATGTTTCCACTGCACGCAGTGCCGAAAGATTACTGGCCATTTCTACTCTGGAATCCCCTCCTGCATGTGGTGGAACTCAGCCGAGCAGCCGTGATGCCGGGCTATAGTAGCGAAGGCGTCAGCCTCATTTATCTCGCCATTCTCACACTAACGACATTATTTTTGGGGCTTGCCATCTATCGCACCCGTGAAGAGGCAATGCTGACCTCATGATTAAGATTGAAAATCTCACAAAGTCGTACCGCACCTCATCAGGCCGGCACTTCGTGTTTAAAGATTTGAATCTCACTCTGCCAGGTGGAAAAAGTGTGGCGTTGGTTGGCCGAAATGGCGCAGGTAAATCAACATTACTGCGCATGATTGGTGGTATTGACCGGCCTGATAGCGGCGCAATCACTACCAATAAAACGATTTCCTGGCCGGTTGGCCTTACTGGCGGTTTTCAGGGCAGTCTTAGCGGTAGGGAAAACGTTAAATTCGTCGCGCGTTTATATGCCAAACATAGTGAGATGAAAGAGAAAATAGATTTTGTTGAGTCATTTGCTGAATTGGGTAAATACTTCAATATGCCGATCAAAACTTATTCATCCGGAATGAAATCAAGATTAAGTTTTGGTTTAAGCATGGCTTTTGATTTTGATTATTATCTTGTGGATGAGGTCACCGCGGTAGGTGATGCGCGCTTTAAAGAAAAATGCTCAAGGATGTTCCAGGAACGACATAAAAGTGCGAGTTTTTTGATGGTGTCGCATAGCTTAAATACGCTCAAAGAGTATTGTGACGCAGCTATTTTCATTGGTAGGGATAATTATGTCAATTATTATGACTCGGTAAATGATGCTATTGAAGCTTACTTAAGAAGTGAAAATAACAAAAATACTATTCCAATATAAATAACACCGCTGATCATTTTACAACAATCTATTTTAGGTAAGAGAAATGAAGGGAATCGAACATCAAGATTTGTTGATACTCATTGGAGAAAAAGGAGGGCTGCAAGCCCGTGATAATGGCTTTTGTTATTTTCAGCATAGAATGAAGTCAGGATTTAAAAACACTTTTTTCATTTATAGCAAACAGAATGTCGACATAGAAAAACTTTTACCTTTTAATAAAAACATCATACTTAAGGATAGCAAAAAGCATCATAAGATATTTTATGATGCAGATTACCTCCTGCTTAATGACGGATATCTTGATACTTTCCCCTCTTTTAATAAAAAACCATTAGAAAAGGGCTGGGCTCCCATCGTATACCTTCAACACGGAATCATCTCTTACAAGAGAATATTCATATTTAAAGGTCACTACAACGGTAGAATAAGATATTTTAGCACTTCGTTGAAGTCAGAGAAAAATATCGTTATCAATACACTACAAACACAAAAAGATATTAACCAAACAAAAAGATTAGCCATCAAATACAAAATACCACACTACGATGACTTTTTTTCCAGGAATAACCTAGAAGATTTCTATATCTTGCTACTCCAGCGATATTACGTTAACAAAAATTCTGTTGAGGTAGATGATTTACAGGCGCTAAAGAAACTCATACTGAATATTGGTTTCCTCGACAAAAGAGTGATCAATAGTGGCTTGTCGCGACATGAGCTACTACCAATGAAGAAGAAAAATGAAAAAAACATATTATTCTTTTTTACGTGGCGTGAAGAGTGGACAAAACCTGGCGATGACAATCCATTTTTAGACATAGTCCAGCAGATTAAAAACAGCCAAGGAATAATTGATTATGCAAATAAAAGAAATTTAAACATCGCATTTTATTTGCATGAAAAGATACTCCATCTTAAACCAATGATAGAAAAACTCTTTGATGGAGCTATTTCATTTGTCGGGCATGATGACTTTTCAGCAGTATTAAAAGATACGGCTGTATGCATAATAGATTACTCATCAATTGCCTTTGAATTTAACCTGATAAAAACACCGGTTATTTTCCTACAATTTGACTATGATAATTACAAGTTTGAACGAGGTCATTTTTTAAAATCCCCCTATGAATTCAACGGTTCAGTCGTGCGTACTATTGATGAACTTGAAGACCTATTTTCAGACAAAAGCATTGATTTCAAGATCAAACATCGAGCCAGAAAGGATTTCCTTAAAGTCATCCGTGATTATGAAAATTTTAATAAAACCAATAAATTTCTGGATAACGTGATTGCCGATAAACAACAGCACATTGTTTACTGCTGTTATAATATCTATGGCGTAGGTGGAACAGTACAAACAGTTATAAACCAGGCAAATTATCTGGTTTCTGTTGGCTATCAGGTATCCATTATCTCAATGCGGCGCACCAGTGATACACCTAAGCTACAACTTGATCCCAGTGTACGTATTGAATATCTCAATGACGCACGCAGCAATGGCAAGTTCCGCACAAAGCTGGATAATCACCTCGCTCAATATTCTTCAAAGATTTTTAAAAAATCAGAAGATCTTTATAATGGCTTATCTTTGTTGACAGACTTTAAACTGGTAAGCATTTTAAAAACCATTAAGAACGCAACAATTATAGGCACATTCCCAGGCCTATGTGTGAATATCATTAAGCATGCCCATAAGTCGAATAAAGTCATTGTTCAAGAACATCGTGAATTTAGCTCACACTCTAAAGAAATACAGAAAACATTGTTAAGAAACTACCCTAAAGCCTATAAGGTACTTACTCTCACTTCTTTTCAAAAAGAAGAGTACAATGCTCAAGGAATTAGTAAGGTTACCCCCATTCCAAATGGACTCGAAGATAAGTTCCCACTAATTTCACAATCGGGCAGGGATATCCAGAAGAAAAGAATTGTTTCTTTTGGTCGTTTGGTTGAGCTAAAACAATTCAATTTATTAATAGAATCTTTTGCAAAAATAGCAAAAAAATTCCCAGATTGGATTTTAGACATTTTTGGTGACGGTGATGAAAAAGAAAACCTTATCAATCAGATTTCAACGCTAGGTTTAACATCGCAAGTTACCATTCATCCACCGACATCATTAGTTTATGAAGAGATCTACAATAGTGCATTCTGCGCACTCACATCTGCTAAAGAAGCTTTTGGGATGGTCTATATTGAAAGCTTTAGCATGAGCAAACCTGTGGTTAGTTATGATATAGGCTATGGTCCTAAAGATTTCCTGGTGAATGAATATAACGCTTTAGTTTCTCCCTGTTTTGATACTCAACACTTTGCCATGAACATGGAAAGACTTATGGCTAATGAGAACTTACTCAGTCAACTTGGAGAGAACAGTCGAAAAACCTATCTTGAAAAATACGAAATATCTAAAGTTATGGATAAGCTATTAAAGGAGTGTGAATGATGACTAAAGCTTCAAAATTATTAAATACCCCCGGTCTTTTCGTTAAGGATGCTTTTAAGAATATTCTGGGTGGAAGATCAAAAGAAATAATTAATGCAGTAAACATAACGCCAACGGTTGAAACAATCACTGAGCCTCCATTACTAAAATATGATAATGAAAAATTAAACATTCATTTAATAGTCATCGACACCGTAAGTGATAAAATAAAATTCAAAGAAAGCTTAATAAGGTATCAATATCGTAGTATTATTAAGTACACTAATTTTAAAAGTCTCTCATACATTAGCCAAAGTATAATAAGCAACAACAGTGACATAAGTGTTTTTAAAAACTACAGTGAGGCTTTCAAAAACAAGATAAGAAACATCAGTCCAAAACGAGAGTTATTTATATTTATAGATTTGAACTTTCTATTCCTTAAGAAGGTAACGAATAAAGATTTTATATCTCCAGCGGGTATTCCTTATACTTTCATTAAGAATAAAAAAAGAAACATCGACCGAGTAAAAAACACATTCGCAGAACACTTCTGTGAATTTGATTATAATTTTTCACCCGCTGAAAAATTCTGTTGCGTTGATAACATGCAACTTTGTCATTACAACAACATACTTGAGTCTGTCAGTAACCCACATGATTACTTATTCGAGTTCTTACCCATTTCTAACACTATGACCAAGGGAGAGCAAAGTATAATTAAATCACCCATACAGTTTGCCCTGCTTGATAGAGGATATGAAGAAAAATTCATCTGGATACAATCTGTACATGGTTCGAAACGATGTCCTCTCGCCGTAACATTTAACAAGATGAATGATAAAAACGATGATTATGCTATGTTTTTAGATACGATTGTTCCTCATGTTTCACGTGACGAACACTATTTATCCGTGAAGCAGGAATTGAGTCATTAAAATAAAAGAATTAAATTAATCCATTCTTAAAAATACAGGGCGGATTAATTTTAAAAATGAAACCCAATAAGATGCTAACTATTTCCCTTAGAAAATTCAGGAAATTAAAAAGAGCACCAATACTCTTTTTTAGAGATTACCTATTAAAACGACACCCTTTGGTTTTAAATCACAACAATATAATCAATGCAACAGAAGGTATTATTGTTAGTGCTTTACAAAATTCAATAGCTTCCTTCAAACCTGCTTTCAAAATCGATGTTGTATACACTTGGGTCGATGCAAATGATTCAGCATGGTTGCAAAAAAAAAGGCTGCACAGCAATGCAGACATATCATATGCACTTTATGCAACTGAAGAATCGAGATTCAGTAACCATAATGAACTCTATTACTCTCTACTCAGTATTGAAAAAAACATACCGTGGGTAAACAGGATATTTATAGTCACTGACAATCAAAAACCATTAATTCCAGATAGCCTCAAGGATAGAGTGGTGTTAGTTGATCATTCCGAAATCATTCCACAACAATATCTGCCCACATTTAACTCACATGTAGTTGAAGCCTACCTACACAAAATCAAGGGATTATCAGAACACTTTATTTACTTTAACGATGACTTCTTTGTTGCTCAAAAAAACAACCCTGAGCATTTCTTCAAGTCAAATGGGATAGCGAGTTTATTTGTTAGCAACAAAAGTACTTCATATTCTCCAGGGGAAGAAAGAACAACAGCAACGTTATCAGCATGTCAGAATTGTAACGATATCTTCGAATCAAACTTTGCTGTTCGATTTGACAATACACTGACTCATACGTATGTACCTTTGATTAAATCTGTTTTTGAAGAAAGTGCGTCTATGTTTCAACATGAAATCGCTGCATTTTCCAAAAACAAATTCAGAGCGAAGAATGACTTAAATGTTGCTACCTTTCTCGTTCCTTATCATCAATATATTCTGGGCAAATCCGCGCCGAATCTGGACATCTGTTTTTATTTTAACATCCGCTCTCCTGCATCAGGCAGTTTCTATCGAGCGCTTATTAATGGCAAAAAAGACAATAATCTCCCACATTCATTTTGTGCGAATGACTTTAGCTCTAATGAATTTAATCATGATGGTTACAGTGAAAGATTGAATGAATTTCTATCATCATTTTTTATCTCGTAAAGTCATGACGTAAAAAGAATGACAAAGCTTCTTTATAGTGATTGCAATCGAAAAACACTTAAAATGAATAGGAACAACGTTGTTATGAATGATAGTTATGAGAAACAGATTGCAAGCTTCATTGCAGCAGGGAATGTTGTTATAGGTAAACCCGAAAAAGTTTTAGGTGATTTCAGTCTAAATTTCCAATCAGGTAAGAACTCCAGCATTACTTTCAGCGAAGGATGCATATTAAATAATGTATCTATTAATATGGAAAATGGTAACGGTGTATGGAAAGTTGGTAAAAAAACCTACATTCGCGGACGTTACTTTATTGGTGCTGGATCTAAAATTGAAATCGGAGATCAAACAGCAATGAATCGTCATGTACTTATTGTTGCTACTGAAGGCGCATCAATCATCATAGGCAAGGATTGCCTTTTCTCTGACATAACGATGTCTACGACAGATTGGCATTCAATCATTGATGATATGACTGGAGAAAGAATAAATCCTGCCAAATGTATCGTCATTGAGGATTCAGTATGGCTGGGTGAGAATGTCACAATTCAAAAAGGCATTACGATTGGAAAGAATAGTATAATTGGCTCCAGAGCATTAGTGACAAAAACCATTCCGCCCGGAAGTTTAGCCGTTGGTATTCCTGCAAAAATAATCAGAGAAAACGTCAGGTGGCAGCGCGCACTCATTCCTATGGACTTCCTGCCAGCAGAACCTTACTAAACTAAAATAGAGTAAATATTCAATGGGAACCCGCAATTGACGAACCATGCTGCGCTTGAGTGTCAGCATGGCGTTAATTAACAACGCTGAAATTGAGCTCATTTAAAGTTTTGCACGTCTTCTAATTCACTCCAAACTTTACTCGAAAAAACGTTCCATTGGTAATAATGGATATTAACTTGCGTCTGGCAGGTCAAATGTGACATAAAATTTTTGAACAAATAATCATCTATAGTAAATTGATCCCGCCAAAAAAAATCCAAACCCGACTGAAACGTTACTCCTCGAATGTCGTACAATGCCTCTCCCATCACTTTTATCCGCTTACCATGCATCAACGCTAAAATCCCTGCGGTGCTGTTGATCGTAACCACACCTTGAGCATGTAAAATTAATTCCCGCAAAGGGAGGTCATGAATATAAACTACTCTATCTATAATATTTAAACGCTTGCAGAGCTCATTGATCAGCGCTGCGTAATTGCGATGCCCACAATCCATTGGATGATGTTTAATCACCAGATAAGTATCCGCTGGTGCATGCTGCGCAAAGGAGCACATTACCTCATAGATATAATCCCGCACATCATTATAAGGGCTATGATGCTCTATTTGGCTGTCATTATAAACCTGTAAAATCGCCAGGTAATAGCGTTGATCTAGCTCAATCGTTAATCTATTAAGTATATATCTCTGCTTAAATTGATATAATGTCTTGCGCCACCCAGCACGAAACCAATATGTGGCTTCGCGCCAAGGTGAAAATGGTTTATGGTGACAATATTGGTCAAAAGTATGTCGATAATACCAGCTAATGAAGTAATACCAACTGGCATGCGCCATCTTGCGAATTTTAGATGGATAACATGCCTCTATTTTTGCTGCTGGCTGCGCCAGTAGCTGTCGATAGAACTCAGCATCGCGCGGCAATGAAGAGTTGGCATTGACACCGCCCTCCTCGAGCGTAATAAAATTTGGTCGCAGATATCCTTCTTCGAAAACAAAAAATCTAACCCCTTGCGTATGCGCCCAGCCTTTCGCTACCTTATGTAGCGTCCGGCAATCGCCAAAGCATAAAATCGTATCAAATTCATAATCCCGCTTAACTTGGTTGAGCCAAGCCGAAAACTCCTTTTCTGTTTGCATGAACGCGAGGTATTTACGTTTACGGCAATAGAAGCGGTCGCCGCCGTTGAATACGACATTCACGGCTTCACGCCCTAATGACTCCAGCCAATAAGCCATGTCATTAAAGAAAGGTCCCATTGGCCCTTGCAACAACAGGAACTGCTTTCCTTTTAGCAGCTTTTTAATAGCTTCACTCATGGTTTAAAATGCTAACTTAACCTTAATAAACATTGATAACTTTTTTCCCATCCGCATAAGTCTGTCTCGCCAATTTTTATCAATCACCATATTTGCTCGTGGTGTGTTGATGAGAATTTCAATGGCTTCTTCGACTGAAATAGCATCCAGTCGTAACGGATGAATATAAGTTGGATAGGCAATTAATGCTTGATAGATCAAATCGTAAAGGCCTAACTGTTTCACACGGCGGAAACAATCATGCTCGTCATATGTTAATCCCCATCCAGCATAGAATGGCATGCCGTAGCAGTACACGCGTTTGCCATGCAATAAAGCTTCGAATCCTGAAAGCGATGTCATCGTATGTACTTCATTGGAAACCTGAATACATTGAATAATGTCTGCATCCAGCGCCTGATAATCAGCATATTGATTAATTTCTCTATCAGTAATATGCCCTTTGCGGTTGCCTACTACTACATCTGGATGTGGCTTGTAAATAATGTATGCCGCAGGATTACGCTCCCGTACGGTTCGTAACAAATCCCGGTTAGTACAGATTGTAAAGGTGCCAGTCTGAATAGATGCATCATTTCCTACCTGACCTGGCACCAATAATACACGTTTCCCTTTTGAATCGGCTGGCAAAGTAAAATCAACGCCAAGATTGTATTTACTGATTCTGTTATTTACGAGCCGATGATGAACCTTCCTCGCCCGCGAACATTGAGCATCGGTTAATTCACTTTCATTGAGCAACATCTCTAAATCACTGGGTCGCGTGGCATCGTAATAAATACCACGTTTATCCAATACCAAGGACAACGGCGGCATAAGATCTGAACCCAAGCCCGAAGAGCGTAAAAAACCATCTTCCATCCGCCAAACAGGTAATTGTTGGGCTTGCGCTTTTTCCAACCAACGCTGCTCGCCAGCAATTCCCCATACCACACACGCGGTAGCCAGCTTATTACTTTTTGAAAAACTCAACGTATTGGTAGCGGTACGCAAAAACGGTTTAAGGATGGTGTATTTCCACATCGATAGACCCGGCGCCCAAAGATGTCCGATACGTGGTAGCTGATAGTTGCGTTGCAATTGGATCCAATGCAAAACATCAAACAGCGTTGCGGGCTCGCCGGTCAACGGATGGATATAGCGGCTATAGCGCAAGTAGGCCGCCGCAAACAGTTGCTCAAGCGTAGCGTTACCACGGCGTTCACTTAGCTGCTTAGCTTGTGGATGGCGATCGTCGGTCAATCCCCAACCGGCATACCAGGGTTGGCCAAAGCACGTCACCGGTTTACCTGCCATTAATGCTTCAAATCCATACTGCGAAGTCATGACATAGACACGTGAGACATGCCGCAACAGAGATTGTGGGCTCACATCATCAGCCATGAGATGTATGCGATGCGTGGATTGGAAGGAGTGGTAATATCCCGACTTCTTGCCTTGTAGTACGTCCGGATGGACCTTTATCCAGACCACGGCACCAGGATTTTCCCGTATCGCCGCCTCTAACATCAGGACAAAATTATTCGGCCCCGCATTGCCATAGGTTACGGACATGTCACCTAGCGTTTGGTCAATAACTAATACTACATTGCTGGTTGCACATGCTCCTGCAATAAAAGGCGGGGCCTGATTATATTTCGATAAATCTTGCTCAACGATGATGCTCATTGCTCGTTTGGCGTCATCGGCAAGCCGTTGATTAACGGCTCTTTCCTGGATCATCTTCTCTAACTCGCTGGGCCGGTTAGCATCGTAATAGATCCCCAATCTATCCAGCACCAGTGAAAAAGGTGGCGCGCCATTAACTCCAAGATCCAGCGAGCGGATATAGCCATCTTCCAGTCGCAGCACTGATTTTCCTACACCACGCGCCCACGCCACCGGCTGACGTGAGTTGGGACGATATCCCCACACTGCAATAGTGGTCACGGCATCGGCGACAGGCCGTTGCAGCGATAATTTCTGGCACGGCTGGGCCAGGAAATTACGCAAAAATGGAATTCGCCAGATGCCTGAAGAGAATATACCAATCATCACGATGCACCCTTACAACGTAAGAACCACTTTCGCCGCAACGGCTAATTGATACAGGATGGTGGAAATGCCACGCGTCACTTCGATGCTCTTCGATTCATACTTCGGCAGCACCATTAACTCATCACCTGGATTCAGCGCACCGACATCTTCCGCGTCTTCGGCCGCGCCGTTCTGGCGAATAACGATGACGCGCGCATTACCGGACTTCTGTGTAAAGCCACCACTTTTGGCGATGTAATCTTTCGCGCGTAAGCCTTTCTCCCAGCTCACTGCATTCGGGAACAGCACTTCACCATGTACCAGCACCAGTGAGGTTTTCTGAGGAATGCTAATCACATCACCATCTTCCAGCAGGGTGGCCGCGAGGTTTTTCTCGTTCAGAATGACTTCACCTTTTGGCACGACCTGACGCGCTTTCGCCACAAATCGGCTGACCAATTGCGCTTCCTGGAAGCGAAGACCAGCCTCCTCCTTGGTGGATGATTGCGCAGAAAGCGAGGCTTCCTCTAACTTCTGCAACGCCAGGTTCATCATCTCTTTCTGGCGGGAGGCCACGGAGGGACGATACAGCTTGATGGCACTCATCTGCGACATACTATTAGGTCGAATCTGCTTCAACACCGCCTGCATGTTGGATCCGTAAGGCAGTACCATCGCGTGTTCACCTGAGTGTGCGCCTTCAACGCGGACCTGAATCGTGCTGGCATAGCGATCGGTGCTCACAATCAGTCTGTCACCATCTTGCAGGAAGCGGCCGGTCGCCTCGCGAATTGGATAATATTCGCTGCGCTTTGCTAAACCTTGCTGGCGCACAACAGTAATATGCGTCGCACCCGGTTTGACTCGCGCCCAGCTCAAAGCTTCGGTGACAGGAATAGTGCTGTTGCGAAATTCAAAGTTATAGCTATTAAATACATCGCCTTGCACATTGAACGTATGCTGACGCGGCCCGACCACAATGGTGTCGCCGTCGGCAAATTGTGATAATCCCAATTTACCGTTAAGCAAAAAATCATACAGGTTGATATTGGATCGCACTTTATTGCCACGTTTCACTGCAATATCGACGTAGCTACCACGTTCAGGATCAACGCCGCCCGCTTTAATCAAATAGTTCAATAGGGAATCCGACGTCACGCCGCCATATAAACCCGGGCTGTGAACAAAACCGGTGACGTAGACTTTCACAGGCTGTGCCTGTAATAGCGATGCATACACACTGACGTTGGCTTGGTAGACCTGCTTCACTTTGCTGGTAATCAACGCGTTTAGCTGGCTGTTACTAATGCCAGCGACTTTTACCGGCCCCACATTTGGCAGAAAAATGTTGCCTTTGGGATCAACCTGCAACGCGCCGTCAAAAGTAAATGCGCCCCATAAACGCACCTGAATGCTATCTCCTGGATTCAGGATATAGCCGGGATTGAAACCTACGCTTGCCCCGTTCTCTCCGCTATTGCCATTAAACAGCTGGGCACCAAACATACGGCTAAGTACCACAGGTGCAACTGGCACAGGCGTATCATCAAATCCGCTGTTATTGCTGCTGATATTTACCGGTGCCGAATTGAGCAAAGATTGTGTTTTAACGCCGGTTAAGTTTGCATCAGAATTAATATTTAAGGCCGCATTGGCCTGCGCAGTGAAGCAAGCTGCGATCATTACAAATGATTTTAAAATTTTCATAACAGACTCATTCTGCGACAGCATTAATCCCGATGATCTTCAATCACTGCCAATAACAGTTTCAGGGTGCCAAACATTAAGCAGCACACCAGCAACCAGCAGGCGATCAAATACGGAATGTTGGGGAAAGTGGACTCTTGCGGCTGCTGCGGTGAACTGATCACCGAAAGCACTTTCAGTTTGCGAGCGGCTTCCACGCGTGTTTTTTCGATGGAGGTCAGCGCGAGCTTGTAAAGCTCATTATCAAAGGTGACACGCGATCTAATCTCTTCAAACTCCACCGCCATGCGGTTGAGTTTGTCGCCCTGCGGCGCGGTGATTTTGCCTTTCTCGTTATCGATCTGCGCCTGCATCGAGGCAATGGCGTTACGTACGCTGACAACTTGCGCAGCGTCATCACGCAGATAGGTCAGCAGAGTACGCAGCTCCGCTTCCATCTGGATCTTCTGGCCCATCAGCGTGTTAACCAGTGAACTGGCTGCTAACGCTTGCGCTTCAGGATCCAGCACATTGTTGCTGTTCTGATACGCCAGCAGCTCGGATTTACTGTTATTCAGGCGTGAGCGGGACTTTTCCATCTCCTTTTCCGCAAAGGTCAGCTGATCACGCGCAATACGGTGCGACAACTCATTAATGAAGCGTTCGGACTCTTTCAGCACCGCTTTATTAAAGTTAAGGGCAAAGTCCGGCGTAAAGCCTTGCGTGCGAATAGCCAGCAATCCCGCTTTATCGTCATACGTTACGCTGATACGTTCACGATAATAACGCAGGAATTTTTCGGCAGTTTCATCAGGAGACAGATGGTGCAAGAAATCCAGCCCGCTTTGGCTGAAGGCTTGACGGAAATTAAGTTGTTTATCTAGCACTGCCAGCATATCCGGCGAATTGATGTACTCCTTTAAGTAGAGTGCATCTTCAACCGAACTGGGATTAATAGCCCCCAACAACAAGCCAAAATTCACATTATTGCTGGCAAGATCATCTGAGCGTTTAATCGCGACTTTGGATTCGCTCACAAAACGCGGCTGACTGAATATTGCCAGATAAATAATCAGCAACGTCATTGGGAGAAAAATGATCGCTTTTCCGAGGTGCTGTTTAAGATTGGCGAAAGAAACAACGCCCAATCTTTTTTCAAACTTTGATAAGGTGGAATTCTCTTTTATTAACATGAAGCAATCATCAAATATTCATAAGCGTGCCGTAGCACATCATTGAGGTTCGGCCTGCGGCTCTGCGCATTAATAACCCTGCCGCCCCTCGAGGAAAATCCAATATTTCGTGATGTTTTTTGGTGACGAATTGCAGCGTATTAAAGAAAAGTACCGCGTCCGTCTTCCCGCGCTCGAAAATAAAACCACGTTGATTTGTTCATAATTTCATATGCGTAACGTATCAAAGCGCTCAGCTTAGCGTTAAGCGCACTTAGCGCCTTTGAGAAACGGCTTGTTATCGTTCACTTCGGGAAACCCTTTTCTCTAATAACAAGCCAGCTCAAGACATTTCTTGCTGTAATTAATTATATAAGTGTGGGATTTGATATTTAACGGTTCGTGTAATAGTTGCCGAAACTTCATGGTGCCCTCATCAATCGCCTAAATAAAAAACCGCCGTTTCCTGAAGAAAACAGCGGTTTTAAACTAACGCGTTATACCGTTCCAATCAGCGTTCGCGCATCGCCTCTTGCGCTTTGTTAAACGGCTTAATCAGATAATCCATCACCGTCTTCTCACCGGTCTTGATATCCACGGTAGAAACCATGCCGGGACTGATGGAGAAGCGCTTACCGGCTTTATTCTGCACGTAGTCGTTATCGGTGCGGATAAACACGCGGTAATAGTAAATTTCCGGTTTCACCTCATCCTGAATGGTATCCGGCGAGATGCTCTCCACCACGCCGTTCAGGCCGCCATAAATGGCGTAGTCATACGCCGAGATCTTCACCACCGCCCGCTGGCCGGGACGGATAAAGGCGATATCGCGCGGTGACAAACGCGCTTCAATCAGCAGACGATCGTTCATCGGCACAATGTTCATCAGCTCGCCATTCGGTGGGACCACGCCGCCCACGGTGGAGACTTTGATGTTTTTCACGATGCCGCGCATCGGCGAACGGATGGTCAGTCGCGTCACCGTGTCTTCACGCCCTTTCACCACTTGCGCCATGCTGTCGGCTTCGGCGTTGGCTTTCGCCAGCTCCTCACGCGCCTGCACGTAATATTGCGAACGCATATCGGTGAGTTTCAGCTCCAGATCTGATTTATCGCGCTGCAAACGCAGCACTTCCACGCTACTGGCGGCACCGGTTTTGGCCAGACGCTGCGTGATGGCCAGCTCGCGGTTAGCCAGCGCCAGCGACTCTTTAAACTGCGCAGTCGCATCAGTGAGCTGTGCGCGGCGGGTTTTATACAGCCGTGTTTCTGACGCCATCAGATCGGGGAACTTATTCAACTCTGCCGGGAAACTCAGCGGCTGATCGTTCACTTCCGCATTGAGACGCGCGGCGGCAGCCAATGCCGCACGATAGCGTGCCGCACTTTCGCCGACGTTGGATTGCGAGCGCGTGGCATCGAGGCGCGCCACCACTTGCCCGGCCTGCACCTGATCGCCTTCGTGCACATACAGCTCCGTGAGGATGCCGCCTTCCAGCGATTGCAGCACCTGATCGCGCGAGCTGGGGATCACTTTGCCGGTGCCGGTTGAGACTTCATCCAGCACGCCAAACCAGGCCCAGATCACCGCAACGAGGATCAGTGCGGTGCTGATGACGATCAGCCGCACCGCGCCGGTGTAATGGGTTTCTGATCGCAGCTCGCCGAGCAGATCGTCGGAAGAATCCACTTCTGCCGCCGTCACTAAGCGCAGTCTTGCCGGTAATTGTTTGATCATGATTGCGCCTCCGGCAGGCTGCCGTTAGCACGCGGTGCCGGCAAAGCGTTCTCTTTCGGGCTGTCCATCACCAGTTGTCCCTCTTTCAGCACCAGCACACGATCCACTAGCGCGAGGATCGCCGCACGGTGCGTCGCCACGATCAAGGTGCGCCCGTTGAGCCACTGACCGAGACGTTCGATAAACTCTTTCTCGGTGTGATCGTCGAGCGCCGCCGTCGGTTCATCCAGCAGGATGATGTTGGGATCGCGCAGCAGCATGCGCGCCAGCAGCAGCGACTGACGCTGTCCGCCCGAAAGCCCAACGCCGCCTTCCATGATCGGATGGTCGAGGCCGAGCGGCAGACGACGAATGAAATCTGCGCCGCCGCTGACGGTGAGCGCGCCAAAGATCGCATCATCGGTGGCGTGCGCCGCGCCCATGGTGAGATTCTCGCGCAGCGTGCCGTGGAACAGCCGCGCGTTTTGCGTTAGCAGGCCAACGTTACGCCGCACATCGGCCACATCAATGTGCGGCAGGCTGAGGTTATCCAGCCGCAGTTCACCGCCGACCAGATCGATGCCGCCAATCATCGCCTGCAGCAAGGTCGATTTACCCGAACCGTTGCGTCCCAGCACCGCAATACGCTCGCCCGGTTTGATGGTCAGGCTTTTAATGCGCAGCGCGATGTTCATCGAATCGGTGTAGTAACGGAACATTGCGTCGGTGAACTGATAGTGACCAAACAGCACCGGCGTGTGAATCCGCGTTTCGTCTTTGCTGTTTTCCACCGGCAAATTCATCAGCGCATCAAGGCTGCCTTTCGCCGCCTTCACCTGCTGCCAGCGCGCCAGCACGCCACACAGCGTGGCCATCGGCGCAATCATGCGCGAGGAGAGCAGCGACGCCGCCACAATCGCACCGGTGGTGATATCGCCGTTGATCACCATCGGCGCACCGATCACAATCACGCTGGCGTATACCAAACCCTGCACCGTCACGCCCCAGGTAATCAGCGAGTGCATCACTTTGCGCATCTCCACGCCGGATTGCGCGGTAATACGAATGTAGCTGTTCCACTGTTGCAGGAAGCGATCTTCCGCCTGCATCAGCTTGATATCTTCCAGCCCTTGCACGCTCTCCACCAGCACCGCATTTCGCAGCGTCGACTCTTTCAGGTTCTGCTGCGCCAGCTTCGCCAGCTTCTTCTGGCTCAGCACGCCCGGCAGGATCATCAGCAGCACCGCCACCGGCGCAATCCACGCCAGCTGCGGCGCGATAATCGCCATCACCAGCATGAACAGCAGGAAGAACGGCATATCGACAATCGAGGTGACCGTGGTGGACGTGACCATTTCGCGGATCGCCTCTAGCTCGCGCAACTGCGAGATAAAGGTGCCGGTCGAGCGCGGCACCGCGCTGTTACGCAGCCGCAGTGCGTGACCAAATACCCGATCGGAGACGCGCATATCGGCACGCTTGCCCAGCAGATCGGTCACGTGATCGCGCCCAACGCGCAGAATATAAGTGAACACCACCGAGATGATCACGCCGATATACAGCACATACAGCGTGGGATAGGACTGCGCCGGAATCACCCGATCGTACACCTGCATTGAGAAGATAATGCCGACCAGCGCCAGCAGGTTAATCAGGAAGGATCCGAGCATCACGTAGCCATACGGCCGCAGATCGTGCAGCACCAAACGGCGCAGCCAATCCGGTTTTACCGTGGCGAGATAGCGATCGACGCGGCTATCTTTGGCGGCGGTAACCGGACGCAGCGCGGCGGCAAAGCGGATTTCCGGCAGCAACGTCTCCAGCGCAATTGGTGCTGGCTGTTCATCACCGGCAAAATGCACCCGCACTTCATCGTCGCCATCAAACTGGGTGATAACGCCCACCTGACCGTCGGCCAGCTCGATCGCCAGCGGCAAGCGCCAGCTGGTGATCTCCCACTTATTCTCTTCATATAATTGCAGCGATAAGCCGGCCTGGCGCGCCAGATGGCGTAACGCTTTATCGCGCGACTGTTTGCCCTGCCATTCGGCAGCGGCCATGATCATGCCCGGCGAACAGGGCAAGCGATAATGGCTGGCGATCAGGATGATTGCGGTGGCCCATCCGTGTAAGGGCACGTTTCCCCCGGACGCGCTATCAGGTGCGTCGGGAATCTGTAATTGCGTCATGGCTGGATCTCCACGGACTGGATCCGCTGATTATTCAAAGCAAACGCCGACCGCATATGCCCGGTGCTGTAGAGGCAATCGAGCTGCAGTGAGCGTAACTGGCTGATGGTTTGCTGCAATGTGAAACGGGTCTGGAACACTTCCTGCTCGGCGTTGAGCACGTCCAGCAGCGGACGCGTGCCGAGTTGCAGATACTGATCCTGATAGAGCGACTGGGTTTTCTCGCCCAGCGTCTGTTGCCGTCCCATGATCGCCAGGCTGAGCGCCAGGCTTTGCGACGCGTTCTGCGACTCACTCAACTGCTGACGCGCTTTAAGCCGCGCCGAGTTGACGGCCGCATTGGCGGCCTGCAATGCATTGGCGGCCGCGTCCCGGCTGGCGGTGATACCGCCGCCCTGATAGAGCGGCATTTCCACTTTCACAAACGCCGAATATTGGGTGCGATCCAGCGATTCGCTGCCGGAATAGTGATTATTGAGATAATGCGTCACCTGCGGTTCCAGCGAGATGGTTGGCATGTTTTGCGCGTTAGCATTATCGAGTTTGGCCTGCGCCTGATTGGCCTGCGCCCAGGCCGCCAGCACCGACGGATTGAGCTTGTCATCGGCTTTCGCCACCTGACAGGACTGGGTGAGTTTGGTGGGAAAATCGTCGCTGACCTTTTTCACCATCGGCCAGCCAAGATAGGTTGCCAGCGTGGCGCGCCAGCGGTCGAGGTTGGCTTGATACTGCGTTAGGGTGGTACGCGCGCCTTCGATACGCGCATCGGTTTGGGTGGCATCCGAAAGCGACGCCGCGCCCTCTTCATTACGCTGGCGCGCCAGATCGCCAATCTTACTCAGCGCCGTGAGCTGCTCACGCGCAATTTTGACCAGTTGCTGATAACCCTGCACTTCCACCAGCGCCGCGGCCGTATCGTGCGCCACGGTATCAATGCTCACCAGCACGTTGGCCTGCTCCTGCGCCACGCCCGCTTCGGCGGAACGCACCGAACTGCTGACCTTGCCAAAGTCATACAGCATCTGCGAAACCGACAGCACAAACGACGGGCTGAAGCCCTTTTCGCTGTAAGCATTGCTGTAGCCGTTGTTCATGCCGGCACTGATTTGTGGATAGTATTTGGCTTTCGCCACATCAACCTGATTAGCCTGCTCCAGCATTTTTCCTACTGCCTGAGCGATATCGGGATGCCACTGAACGGCGCGCTGCACCGCCTGGTTGATGGTGAGAAAGTCGGGGACGTGGGCGAGGGCGGGTTCCGCCACTTCACCGGTTAATGAAGGCAGTTCTTGCTGTTGCGCTAAACCTGCTGAGGTGATGTGCCCCGCCCGGGTTAACGCGTCACTGGCCGCTAAAAGTGGAGAACTGTAAAGTAAAGCCATGCCCGCACAGAGAACGCTGAGCTTAAACGAACGGCGAAAAGTTGCGCCTGAGTGCATCAGTTCCATCGATAGTCCACCAGTCAATAAAGAGAAAGGGGCACATCCCTGTGCCCTAACTGCATCCCTGCATCACAGAGCGATTACGCCGTGTGGTTTTGGTGCGGTTGTTGCAGCAGCTCCTCCAGAGAAACGTTCACGCCTTCCAGCGTAATCAGCTGAGTGGTGCTGTAACCCGTACCGGTACCATCACGGTCAATGGAGAGCACCGTATTGCCATCTGAAGTATGATCCACTTTTACGAAATCATTAATATTACTTGTGGAATCATTCCAGCCGATAAGCAAGTTACTGACGTCAATTTTGTCGCCTTGCGCGACATTGAAGTCGGTCCAGGTATCGTGACCGTTACCGCCGGTAGCATCCGCACTCGCCAGTAAGTGATACACCAACGTATCTGCGCCGGCACCGCTGGTGATGGTGTCGTCGTAAGCACCGCCGGTTAGCGTGTCAGCCCCCGTGGTTCCTGTGATGGTTGGATGCAGCTCAATGGTGAACGACTGCGTGGTGATGGTGCCATCGCTCGCCGCCAGGGTGTAACTGAACACCTCTTTATGGGTAATGGATTGTCCATCCACGCCCGCATTCAGTGAATAGGTGTAGTTACCGTTGGCGGCAATACTCAGCACACCAAAGTCGCCGGCAATCGACGTCGTACCCACGCTGTGAACCGTGGTGATATCGCCGTGTTCATTAGTGATACTCAAGGTTCCGGTGTGCGTGCCCGATGCTGAACCGTAGATGCTGCCGCTGGCGTCATGGTCATTGGTGGCTTCGGCCACCAGACTGTTGGTCGCCAGCAGCGTGCTGGTGGATGCACCGTTGTGCAGGTTCACCGTCAGGCTGGCTGAGGTCACCGCGCCGCTGGCATCACGCACCGAATAGGTGAAGACGTCGGTGGCTGGCACCAGATCGGCATCCAGTCCCGCCTTCAGCGTATAGGTGTAGTTACCGTGCGAATCGATGGTCAGCGTACCGTAGCTGCTGGTGATCACCGTGTTACCGGTGGCCGCAATCGCATTGCCAGTCACCTGGGTGACCACCGTACCGTTCGGCACCGTACCGGCGACGGAGCTGGTATCGTTGGTCAACAGGTTGCCGGTGACAGTTGCCGCCACGGTCAACGCCAGCGTCGTAATATCCGACGTGGTGGTGACGGTAGTCGATGGCAACACGCCAACACCGGTGCTGGTGCCCAACAGCACGGCATAGTTACCTGTACCGAGGTTGCTGTAAGTCACGTTGCCACCTGTTTGTGTACCAATGGTCAGAACCGTGGTGATGTAGTTGGCGTTGCTGGATTTCAGCGCCCAGGTGCCGTTCGCCTGCTGTTGATAGAGGTACAAGGTATAAGTCGATGTCAGCGCCGCCAGGCTAGTGGCCGAGGCGTGTAATGTCACCGTGCGCGTATCCCCTGCGCCAACGTTAAACATATAGGCGTTAGTGCTGCTCAATACTCCCACACCCAGCACGCTGCCGAGGTTAACGCTCAGCAATGCGACGCTGGTCGAACTGGTATTGGCATTGGTGATGGTGCCGATTTGGGTGGTGTAATCCACTTCGTTGACATCATTCGCTGCCACGATTTGAATCGCACCGGTCAGCGGGGTGCTGGTCGATACGTTGCCTGCGCGGTCAGTCTGAATCACCGACAGCGAAGCACCGGTGGTTTGCGCCGTACTCAGGCTCACCGACCATGAACCGCCGCTGCCTACCGTCGTTGTACCCAGCGCGTTACCGCCCGCATCACGTACCGTTACCGTTGCCCCCACTTCACCGCTACCGGTGACCGTGGTACCGGCACCGTTGATTGCCAGGCCACTTACCGCCGCAGGCGGCACAGTATCGACGTTCACCGTCACCGCCGTGTTACCGGTGCTGACGTTACCCGCCGCATCAGTCACCGTTACGCTCAACGGATGCGCACCGTTCGCCAGTGCGCTGGGGGTGTAAGTCCAGCTGCCACCGGCGCCAACCGTTACTGAACCCAGCGCGGTGGTGCCATCGTAGATGGTGACAATCGCGCCCACTTCCGCCGTGCCGTTCAGCACTGGCGTGGTGTCACGGGTGTACGCGCCATTGGTCAGCGTCACCGGCGTGCTGCCGGCGTCGTCGGTAATGGTGAGCGTACTGGCCGTTGGTGCCACAGTGTCGATGCGCAGCGTGGTCGAGGCGTTCGGGCTGACGTTGCCCGCCGCATCGGTTGCCGTCACGTTCAGCGTATGGGTGCCGTTGCTCAGCGCAGTCGAGACGAAGCTCCATGTGCCACCGCTGCCCACCGTGGTGGTGCCCAGCAGTGTGGTGCCGTCGTACACGCTGATCCGTGCCCCGACTTCGCCGTTACCGGTCAACAGCGGCGTGCTGTCGTTGGTGATGCCGTTATTCGGAATGGTCACCGCCGTGCTGCCGTTGTTATTGGCAGCGACCAGGTTGGTGACCGCCGCTGGCGGCGTGGTATCGATAATGACCGACGCCGACGTCGTCCCGCTGACGTTACCGGCCGTGTCCGTTACCGTCACACTCAATGGATGCGTGCCCTGCGTGAGCGCGGCGGTGGTGAAGGTCCATGCGCCGGTGCTACCTGCAATCGCCGTGCCTAACAAGGTACCACCATCGTAGATCGAGACGCGGCTGCCCGCTTCCGCCACGCCGCTCAACGTTGGCGTGGTGTCGTTGGTAGCACCGCCGCTCGGCACCACGGTACTGGTGACATCATTGGTGATCACCAGCGTTGACGCCGCTGGAGCCACGGTATCCACCGTAATGGAAACCGTCGCCGATGCCGCACTGGTGTTACCCGCGGCATCGGTCACCGTCACGCTCAGCGGATGGCTACCGTTGCTCAGGGTCGCGGTGGTGAAGCTCCATGCACCTGAACCATTGGCGGTGGTGGAACCAATCACGGTGGTACCGTCGTAGATGGTCACAATCGCGTTGGCTTCCGCCGTGCCGCTCAGGGTTGGCGTGGCGTCATCGGTAAAGGCACCGTTCGCCAGCGGCCCCTGAAGAGTGCCGACGTCATCATTGATCACCAGATTGGTCACCGGATTCGGCGCCACGGTATCAATCGTCAGGGTGGTTGAGGCGTTCGGGCTCACGTTACCCGCCGCATCGGTTGCCGTGACGTTCAGCGTATGTACACCGTTGCTCAGCGCCGTCGAGACGAAGCTCCATGTGCCACCGCTGCCCACCGTGGTGGTGCCCAGCAGCGTGCTGCCATCGTAAACGCTGATCTTCGCGCCAATCTCGCCGGATCCGGTCAATAGCGGCGTATTGTCGTTGGTCACGCCGTTGTTCGGAATGGTCACCGCCGTACTGCCGTTATTGTTAGCGGCCACCAGATTGGTGACTGCCGCTGGCGGCGTGGTATCGATGGTTACCGAGGCTGAGGTGCTACCGCTGACGTTACCGGCCGCGTCGGTGACCGTGACGCTGAGTGGATGCGTGCCGGTGGTGAGCACGCCGGTGGTAAAGGTCCATGCGCCTGTGCCATTCGCAATCGCCGTCCCCAGCAACGACGCGCCATCATAAATCGACACGCGGCTGCCCGCTTCCGCTACACCGCTCAGCGTTGGGGTGTTGTCGTTGGTGGCACCACCGCTCGGCACCGTGGTGCTGGTGATGTCGTTGGTGATCACCAGCGTTGAAGCCGCTGGCGCCACGGTGTCTACCGTGATGGAAACCGGCGTGGTGGCGGCACTGGTGTTACCCGCCGCATCTTTCACCGTCACGCTCAGCGGATGCACACCGTTGCCTAGCGTAGCAGTAGTAAAGGTCCATGCACCGCCCGCGCCAGCCACCACTGAACCCAGCACCGTGGTGTCGTCGTAGATAGTGACAATCGCATTCGCTTCTGCCGTACCACTCAGCGTTGGCGTGGCATCATCGGTCACCGCACCGTCCGCCAGTGGCCCCTGAATGCCGCCCACATTATCGTTGATCACCAGGTTAGTGACGGGCGCCGGTGCCACGGTATCCACCGTCAGAGTCAGCGTTGCATTCGGGCTGACGTTGCCCGCTGCATCCGTCGCCGTGACGTTGAAGGTGTGCGCCCCCTCCGCCAGCGTTGGCGTGGTGAAGCTCCATGCGCCGTTAGTGCCTGCGGTAACAGAACCGATAATCGAGGTGCCATCGCGGATAATCACCAGACTGCCCGCGTCTGCCGTACCGCTCAGCGCTGGCGTGTTGTCATTGGTGCTGCCGTTATTGGCGATCGCCACCGGCGTGCTGCCGTTGTTGTTGGCAGCAGCCAGACCGGACACCGCCCCCGGCGCGACGGTATCGATAATCACCGTGGCCGAGGTGCTGCCGCTGACGTTACCCGCCGCATCGGTGACCGTGACGCTCAGTGGATGAGCGCCTTGCGTCAGCACATCGGTGGTGAAGGTCCATGCGCCGTTGCTGCCTGCCACTGCCGTACCCAGCAGGGTGCCGCTATCGTAAATCGACACGCGGCTGCCGGCTTCCGCCGTACCGCTCAGCGTTGGCGTGCTGTCGTTGGTTGCACCACCATTCGGCACCGTGGTGCTGGTGAGATCATTAGTGATTAACAAGGTTGCGTTGGCTGGCGCCACCGTATCGACATTGACCGTGAAGTTGGTCGCCGCGCTGGTGTTACCGGCTGCATCGCGCACCGTCACGCTCAACGGATGCGATCCGTCGCTCAATGCGGCAGTGGTAAAGCTCCACGCACCATTGCTGCCCGCCACCACAGAACCCAGCACCGTGGTGCCTTCCGAGATAATCACGATATTGCCAGCGGTGGCATTACCGCTCAGCGTTGGCGTGTTGTCATCGGTCGCCGCACCGCTGGTGAGTGCCCCTTGTGTTGCACCTACGTTATCAGAAACCACCAGATCGGTGACTGGCGTTGGCGCTGCCGTGATCACAGTGAAGCTGATCGCCGCATTCGGGCTGACGTTACCGGCGAGATCGGTCGCCGTCACGTTCAGGGTATGCAGACCATCAGCCAGCGTGGGTGACGTGAAGCTCCATGCGCCGTTGCTGCCTGCGGTGACAGAACCGATAACGTCGGTGCCATCACGGATCACCACCACGCTACCCGCTTCCGCCGTACCGCTCAGCGCTGGCGTGTTGTCGTTGGTGTTCCCCCCCGCAGCAATGGTCACCGGCGAACTGCCGTTGTTGTTGGCAGCAGTCAAACCGCTCACCGCCGTTGGTGCGACGGTATCTACGATTACCGTTGCCGTGCTGGATGCCGCGCTAGTGTTACCGGCGGCATCTGTTACGCGAACGGTGAGCGAATGGCTGCCTTCGCCCAGTACCGGTGAAATAAAGCTCCATGCTCCGCCTGTTCCGGCAGCAACCGAACCGAGCAAGGTCGTACCGTCGTAAACGGTGATCACACTGCCCACTTCTGCGGTACCGCTCAGCGTCGGCGTGTTGTCGTTGGTCGAACCGCCATTTGGCACCACTGTGCTGGTGACGTCGTTGGTGACCACCAGCGTCGAGGCGTTGGGTGCCACGGTATCGACAGTGAGATTCACGACATCAGAGCGCGGACCGACGTTACCCGCCGCATCCGTCACGGTGACGCTCAGCACATGTCCGCCCTGACTCAGCGTTGGCGACGTGAAGTCCCACTCACCGCTACCATTGGCGACCGTTGAGCCGATAACCGTGTTGCCGTCATAAATCGTAACAATGCCGTTGGCTTCCGCGAGACCGGCGAGCCGCGGGGTACTGTCGTTGGTGGTGCCATTGTTAGCAATGGGCACGGTTACGCCGTCGTTGTTATTAGCGGCAGAGAGGTTAGTTGCTGCAAGCGGTGCCACGGTATCAATAGTGAAATTCACCGTTGGCGAGGTTGCGCCCGGATTACCCACTGAATTGACCGTGGTGACATAGATGCCGTGCGGTCCATCATTCAGCGTTGGCGTGAAGGTCCACTGTCCGGTCGCCCCGACGGTGACGCTACCCAACACGGTAGCACCATCGTGAATGGTAATCACATCACCGACCGTCGCCGCACCGGTTAATACCGGCGTACCGTCCTTGATATTGGCACCGTCATTCACGGTAACCAGTGAATTGCCGCTATCGTCGGTGATCACCAGCGTACTGACCGCTGGCGGCAGATCCGCTGCGATATTCAGCGTAAACGCCGGACTGCTTGCCGCGCTGACGTTGCCTGCTACATCGGTCACTGTGAAGGTGAAGTTATGCTCGCCGTTAGAGAGCGCGCTGCCCGGCGTGAAGCTCCATGTGCCGCCAGTGGCGATCACGGTGCCCAGCAGCGTGGTGCCATCGTAAACCGATACTCGGCTGCCCGCTTCAGCGGAGCCGCTCAGCGTTGGCGTGCTGTCATCGGTGGTGTCACCCGACGTCAACGGACCGGTGCTGCCCCCCTCATCGTCTGTTACGACAAGATCGCTGACCGTTGCCGGTGCAGCCGTATCAATATTAATCGTAATCGGTATCGCTTCCGGGCCCGTCGTCCCCGCAGCGTTGGTGACTGAAACGGTGAAGCTGTGCTGGCCATCATCTAAAGCCGCAGTTTCAAAGCGCCACTCGCCGTTGTCGCCTACCGTGGTGGTGCCAAGAAGATCGCTGCCCTCGTAGATGTTGATGATGGTGCCCGCTACACCGGTTCCGCTCAGCAAAGGCGTGTTGTCGTTGGAGTCACCGTCATCCGCCACCTGCACGGTGGTAGTGGCCGCATTATTGTAAATAGCAAAGCTCGACACCGCTGCCGGCGTAGAGGTGTCCACCGTCAGTGATACCGAGGCATTGGCGCTCACGTTGCCCGCCGCATCGGTCACGGTGACATTCAGCGTATGGGTGGCGTCAGTCAGCGCGCTGGTGGTGATGCTCCATGCGCCGTTGCTGCCTGCTACGGCTGAACCCACTAAGGTGGTGCCGTCATAGACGCGAACAATCGCGTTGGCTTCCGCCGTGCCGCTGATGGCTGGCGTGCTGTCATTGGTAATGCCGCCATCGGCAATGGTCACCGGTGAGCCACCATTGTTATTTTGCAGCAGCAGATCGTCAGCCGGTTGCGGTGCGGTGGCATCCACCACCACGGTAAAGGTCGAGGATGGCGAACTGACGTTGCCGACCTCGTCGGTTACGGTGGCGGTCAGCGTATGCGAACCCTCAGTTAAGGTCGGTGAGCTGAAGCTCCAGGTTCCGCCCGACGTTGCGGTGGTCGAGCCGATCACGGTGGTGCCATCATAAAGAGTGACCAGGCTGCCCGCTTCCGCTGTGCCACTCAGCAACGGCGTGTTGTCGCTGGTGGTGGCGCCGTTCGGCACCAGTACTGGCGTCCCGCCGTTGTCATTGTTCACCACCAGCGTGGCTGGCGCTGGAACCACGCTGTCGACGGTGAAATCAATCGCCGCTGACGCTGTACTCACGTTGCCCGCCGCATCCACCACGGTGGTGCTCAGACTGTGCGCGCCCTCATCCAGCGTGGGTGAGGTGAAGCTCCACTGGCCGTTGCTGCCCACCGAAGCGCTACCGATGATGGTTGTGCCGTCACGGATTATCACCGTGCTGCCCGCTTCGGCGGTACCGGTGAGGAATGGCGTGTTGTCGTTGGTGAAGCCGCCGTTGGTGATAGCCACCGGCGACGTGCCTTCATCATTACTGGCCACCACGTTCAGCGCTGCCGCTGGCGGTGTGGCATCAATCACGACGCCAATGGTGCTCGGCGCACTGACGTTTCCTGCCGCATCGCTGGCCGTGACGCTAAAGGTATGGGTTCCATCCGCCAGCGCGCTCGCCGGCGTGAAGGTCCAGGTTCCGCCCGCCCCGACGGTGGTGGATCCCAACACGCCGTTCTGATCGGACACGGTGATGATGCTGCCCGCTTGTCCGGAACCGCTCAGCACCGGTGTGCTGTCGTTGGTGAGCCCGCCGTTCGGAATGCTAACGGGTGTACCAATATCATTGGTCAGCGTCAGGCCGGTTGCTGCTGGCGGTGCCACGGTATCAACGGTGACGGTGATGGTGCTGCTTGCCGGTCCGGTGTTACCTGCGGCGTCACGCACCGTCACGCTCAGGTTGTGCGTGCCATCGGTCAGATTGGGTGAGAAGCTCCAGGCGCCCTGCGCATCGGCGACGGCGCTGCCCAGTACGGTGGTGCCGTCAGACACAATCACAATGCTGTTGGCTTCTGCGGTACCGCTCAACACTGGCGTGTTGTCGTTGGTGGTGCCGTTGTTAGCAATCGGCACCGGCGAACCGCCGTTGTCGTTGTTCAGCACCAGTCCGGTTGCCGCAACAGGCGCAACGGTATCAACATTAAAGGCAATGGCTGCGGAGGCAGGACCGACGTTACCCGCAGGATCGGTGACGGTCGCCGTCAGGCTGTGCGCACCTTCACCCAGCGTTGGCGTGGTGAAGCTCCACTGTCCGTTACTGCCGACAATCGCGGTGCCCAGCACGGTAGCGCCATCCAGCACGGTCACGGTGCTGCCGGCTGCTGCGGTACCGCTGATCGCCGGTGTGGCATCGTTGGTGGTGCTGCCTGCGGCAATCGTAACCGGTGAACTGCCGTTGTTGTTGTTCAGCGCGATCGCACCTGGCGCCACTGGTGGCGTGGTATCAATGCTGAAGTTCAGGGCCGCGGACGGCGAACTGACGTTACCTGCAGCATCGGTCACCGTGGTGGTCAGGCTGTGATCGCCCTCGCCCAGCTCCGGCGAAGTGAAGCTCCAGTTGCCGCCGCTGCCGACCACAACCGAGCCCAGCACGTTGCTGCCGTCAGAAACAATCACGATGCTGCCTGCTTCAGCGCTGCCGCTCAACACCGGTGTGGTGTCGTTGGTGGCGCCGCCTGCAGCAATCGGTACCGGCGTTTGGCCGGAATCATTGCTCAGTTGCAGCCCTGTCGCCGCATTCGGCGCCTCGGTATCGACGATAAAGGCGATTGCCGTAGACGGAGCGCTGCTGTTGCCTGCGGCGTCAGTGACGGTTGCCGTCAGGTTGTGCGCGCCCTGGCTCAGCGCTGGTGAAGTGAAGCTCCAGGTTCCATCGGTGCCAACAATCGTCGAGCCCAGTACGGTGGTGCCGTCACGCACGATGATGATGTTGTCCGCCTCGGCGGTACCGCTCAGCACCGGCGTGGTGTCGTTAGTGGCTCCGCCCGAGAGGATTGGCGTTGGCGTGCTGCCCTGATCGTTACTGAGTACCACCGTAATCACAGCTGGCGGCGCGGTGACATCGATGGTAACCGCGTACGGCGTAGAGGCCGGGCCGACGTTACCGGCCGGATCGGTGACGGTAGCGGTCAGGCTGTGCGCGCCCTCGTCCAGCGGATTGGCCGGAGTGAAGCTCCATTTGCCATCGGTGCCGACGGTGGTGCTGCCCAGTACCTCGGTGCCATCACGCACGGTGACGACGCTGCCCGCTTCGGCACTTCCGCTCAACACTGGCGTGGTGTCGTTGGTGCGACCGCCGGTATCAACAGGAATCGCCGTGCCGCTGTTGTTATTGCTGAGCTGCAGATCGGTGGCGGCGGCTGGCGGTGTGGTATCCACGGTAAAGGTAACCGGCGCGGATGCGCCGCTGCTGTTGCCCGCCGCATCGGTGACGGTGGTGGTCAGGCTGTGTGCGCCCTCGCCCAGCGCGATCGTTGGCGTAAAGCTCCAGTTGCCGTCGGTGTCCGCCGTGGCGGTGCCCAGCACGGTGGTGCCATCCAGTACGGTGATGGTGCTGCCCGCTTCGGCGCTGCCGCGCAACACCGGCGTGCTGTCGTTGGTGATACCGCCAGCGGCAATCGCCGTGCCGCCGTCGTTACTCAGTTGCAGACCGGTTGAGGTTGCCGGTGGCTGCGTATCCACGGTGAAGTTAATCGGCGCAGACGGATCGCTGACGTTACCCGATGCGCTGGTGACGGTGGTGGTCAGGCTGTGCGCGCCTTCGCTCAACGCCGGTGTGCTGAAGCTCCAGCTGCCGCCGCTGCCAACCACAACGGTGCCGAGCACGGTGGTGCCATCCAGTACGGTGACGGTGCTGCCCGCCGCTGCGCTACCGCTGAGCACCGGCGTGGTGTCATTGGTCGCGCCGCCGGACGCAATCGGAACTGGCGTGCCGCCGTTATCATTGTTCAGCTCAAGGTCAGCTGCGACTGGCGGTTGGGCGGTGTCGATATTGACGACGATGGGGGCCGATGCCGGGCCAACGTTACCGGCCGGATCGGTGACGGTCGCAGTAAGCGTGTGCTCTCCCGCCGTCAACGGTGCGGTGGGGATCACGCTCCAGCTGCCATCACTGCCAACGGCTGCGCTGCCGATCACGGTCGTGCCATCACTCACCGTGACGATGCTGCCCGCTTCTGCGATGCCGCTCAGCGCAGGTGTGGTGTCATTAGTGGTGCCGCCCGCAGCAATCGGTACCGGCGTCGCTCCTTCATTGTTGCTGAGTTGCAGACCCGTTGCCGCCGCAGGTGGCGTGATATCCACGGTGACCACAATGGGCGCAGAGGGCGCACCGGTGTTGCCCGCCGGACTGGTAACGGTGGCGGTCAGGCTGTGATTGCCCTCGTTCAGCGCTGGCGTGGTGAAGCTCCATGTTCCGCCGCTGCCAACGGTGACGGTACCGAGTACGGTAGCGCCATCAGAAACGGTAATGGTGCTGCCCGCCGCTGCGGTGCCGCTCAATACTGGCGTTGCATCATTGGTTGCCGCACCAGAGGGAATAGGAACAGACGTGCCGCTGCTGTCGTTACTCAGCTGCACACCGCCCGGTGCTGGCGGTGCCGTGGTATCGATGGTGAAGGTCAATGGCGTGCTGGCCGCGCCGGTATTGCCCGCCGCATCGGTCACGGTGGTGGTCAGGCTGTGTGGTCCATCGCCGAGCGCCGGAGAGGTAAAGCTCCAATTGCCATCGTTGCCGACGGTCACCGAACCCAACGCCGTGCTGCCATCAGACACCGTCACGACGCTGCCCGGTTCCGCACGACCGCTCAACACCGGCGTAACATCGTTGGTGGTGCCGCCATCCGCGACCGGCACCAGCGTGCCGCTGCCATCGTTGCTCAGTTGCAAATCGGTCGCCGCTGCCGGTGGCGTGGTATCCACAATCACAATCACCACCGACGACGCAGGGCCGACGTTACCGGCCGTATCGGTGACGGTGGTGGTGAGATTGTGCTGCCCTTCACTCAGCGGATCGGTTGGTGTAAAGCTCCAGTTGCCGTCGATGCCGGTGATTGCGGTGCCCAGCACCGTAGTGCCATCGCTCACCGTCACGGTGCTGCCCGGTTCGGCGGTGCCGTTCAGGGTTGGCGTGGTGTCGCCGGTGGTGCTACCTGAAGCCAGCGGCGTGCCGTCGTCGTTGGTGAACTGCACATTGCCCGCTGCGGCAGGCGGCTGGGTATCGATGGTCACAGTCACCGGCGTAGAAGCCGGGCCGGTATTGCCGGCGGCATCGGTAACGGTTGAGGTCAGGCTATGATCGCCATCGCTCAGCGGTGGCGTGGTGTAACTCCAGCTGCCATCGTTGCCCACCGTGGTGGTGCCGAGCACGGTGGTGCCATCCGAGATGGTCACTGTGCTGCCTGCTTCACCGCTGCCGGTCAAGGTTGGCGTGTTGGTGTTAGTGCTGCTGCCTTCCGGGATCGGCACACCTGCACCATCTTCCAGCGCCACGCCGGTTGGCGCGGTCGGCACCACGGTATCAATGGTGATGTTGATGGTTGGCGAATCGGTCTCCACGCCGGTTGTGGCGTTGGTGGCGACCGCGTGGAAAGCGTAAGTGGCATCGGCCAGCGCCGCAGGCGTGAAGTTCCACTGCCCATCGCTACCCGCGACCGTGCTGCCAATGATGGTGGTGCCGTTATACAGCGTGATCAGATCGCCCGCGCCCGCCTGGCCGCTAAGAATCGGCGTGGTGTCGTTAGTGCTGGAGTTGTTTGGCAGTTCAACCAGCGTGCTGCCGCTGTCGTCGGTCACCACCAGCAGGCTGCTGGTCGCCGGAACGCCAGCATCGACATTGAGGGTAAATACCGGCGACGACGGGCTAACATTGCCTGCCGCATCGGTGACGGTGGTGGTCAGGCTGTGTTGGCCGTTAGTCAGCGCGGCATCTGGCGTGAAGCTCCAGCTACCGTCGCTGCCCGCTGTCGCTGAGCCCAGTAGCGTGGTGCCGTCATAAACGCGCACCACCGATCCCGCTTCGGCGGTGCCGCTCAGGGTTGGCGTGCTGTCGTCGGTGATAGTGCCCGAAGTCAACGGACCGGTGCTGCCGCCGACGTTATCGTTTACCACCAAACCGCTGACCGGCGCTGGCGCGGTGGTATCTACGCTGAAGGCGATCGGTGTGGTCGCCGGGCTAACATTGCCCGCCGCATCGGTCACGGTGGTGCTCAGGCTGTGATTGCCCTCCGCCAGCGTCGGTGTGGTAAAGCTCCAGTTACCGTCGCTGCCGACCGTCACGGTACCCAACACGGTGGTGCCATCGAGTATAGTGACGGTGCTGCCCGCTTCCGCGCTGCCGCTTAAGACTGGTGTCGCGTCATTGCTGGCACCGCCAGCGGTAACTGGCTGCGTAATGCTGCCCGCATCGTTGGTGAGTTCCACGTCGGTTGCGGCATCGGGCGCGATGGTATCCACGGTGATGTTAATGGTTGCGGTATCAGTGACGTTGCCGTTGGCATCGGTAATGGTGCCGTGCAACGCATGCGGACCATTGCCTAAACCGGTGACATAGAAAATCCACTGACCGTTACTGCCCGCCGTGGTGCTGCCCAGCACGGTGGTGCCGTCATACAGGGTTATGATATTGCCGGGCCCCGCCAAACCGGTTAATACCGGGCTGTCATTGTTGGTGCTGCCGCCGTCAGTCAGCTGACCCACGGTATTGCCGTTTTCATCCGTCACTTCCAGCGACGATGTGGCTGGCGGAATAGCCGCATCAACGTTGATCACAATCGGCGGACTGGCTGGGCCGACGTTACCGGCGCTGTCCGTGGCGGTGACGGTGAGGGTATGGCTGCCATTGCTCAACGCTGGCGTGGTGAAACTCCAGGTTCCGTCGGTGTCCACGGTAGTGTTACCCAGCAGCGTGGTGCCATCGTAAATACTGATGGTGGCATTCGGCTCGCCGGTGCCGCTCAGGGTTGGTGCGCGGTCATCGGTGGTATCGCCGGACGTTAACGGCCCTTGTACCGCGCCGACGCTATCTTCGATCACCAGATCGGCAATAACGGCTGGCGGCGTGGTATCCACTGTTAAAGTAACGGCTGCCGACGCCGGACCGGTGTTGCCGGCCGGATCGGTGACGGTGGTGGTCAGGCTGTGGTTGCCGTCACTCAGGGTTGGCGAGGTGAAGCTCCAGCTGCCGTCGCTGCCCACCGTTACGCTGCCGAGCACGTTGGTGCCATCCAGCACGGTAACGGTGCTGCCCGGTTCTGCGGTGCCGCTCAAGGTTGGCGTGTTGTCATTGCTGGTGCCGCCAGAGGCAATGGGTACCACGGTGCTGCCGCTGTTATCGCTCAATTGCAAGTCGCCAGCCGCTGCCGGCGCGGTGTTATCAATAGTGATGTTGAGGGTGCCGGAATCGGTCACATTGCCATTGGTATCAGTGGCCGTGGCGTGGAAGGCATAAGTCCCGTCGGCCAGCGCAGTGGCTGGCGTAAAGCTCCATTGCCCATCCGCACCCGCGACGGTGCTGCCGAGCAGCGTGGTGCCGTTATATAACTCGATGAGCGCGCCCGCCGAGGCCAGACCGCTCAAGGTTGGCGTGGTGTCCTGCGTGCTGGAACCTTCTGGCAACAGGCGAAGTGTGCTGCCGCTGTCATCGGTGATTTCCAGCGTGCTGGTGGTTGGCGGTACGCCAGCGTTGACGGTGAAGCCAACACCGGTTGTCGCTGGGCTGACGTTACCTGCCGCATCGGTCACCGTTACGCTGAGCGAATGGCTACCGTTGCTCAACGTTGGCGTGGTAAAGCTCCAGGTACCGTCGTTGCCAACGGTGACGCTGCCGAGCAGCGTGCTGCCATCATAAATTTTGACGATGGCGTTGGCTTCACCGTTACCGGATAGCGTGGGTGTGCTGTCGTCGGTGGTGCCGCCCGCGGTGATTGGGCCGGTTGCAGCACCGACGTTATCGCTGATCACCACATTGCTGGCACCCGCAGGTGCCTGAGTATCCACGGTGAAGGCGATCGGCGTCGAGGTTGGACCCACATTACCTGCCGCGTCGGTGACCGTGGCGGTCAGGCTGTGACCGCCTTCGGTTAAGGTCGGCGCAGTGAAGCTCCATGACCCATTGCTGCCCACGGTTGCCGTACCGAGCACGCTATCGCCATCACGCACGGTGACGGTGCTGCCCGGTTCAGCGGTGCCGCTCAGCACCGGCGTGGTGTTATTGGTCGCGCCACCGGCGGCAATCGGTTGTAGCGTGCTGCCATCGTTATCGCTCAGCGTTACGCCACCGGCCGCAGCAGGTGCGACGGTATCCACCGTGATGGTGATGGTTGGCGTTTGCGTCACGCTGCCCGCGTTGTTATCAACGGTGGCGTGCAGCGCGTAGGCACCGTCAGCCAACGCAGTTGGGGTAAAGGTCCACTGACCATCGCTGCCCGCAACCACGCTACCCAGCACCGTGGTGCCGTTATACAGCGTGATCAGCGCACCCGCCGTCGCCAGGCCGCTCAACGTTGGCGTGTTATCCTGAGTGCTGGCGCCGTTGCTGAGCTGCACCAGCGTGTTGCCGGAGTCATCGGTGATTTCCAGCGACGTTGTGGCAGGCGGAATAGCGGCCTGCACGGTGATTTCATAAGGGGCTGATGGCGCGCTGACGTTGCCAGCCGCATCGGTCACGGTCACAGTCAGGCTGTGGCTGCCGTTACTCAGGGCGCTGGTGGTGTAACTCCAGCTGCCATCGGAACCCACGACCGCCGTACCCAGCAACGTTTGCCCATCGTAGACGCTGACAATCGCCCCCACTTCACCGCTGCCGGTAAGCGTCGGCGTGTTGTCATCGGTCGTCCCGCCGTTATTTACGGTGCCGCCGCTGCCGCCTGAATTATCGTTAACCTGCAGGTCGATGACTGATGCTGGCGCTTGCGTATCCACGGTGAAAGTGATGGTCGCTGGCGTGCTGACGTTGCCCGCCGCATCGGTGGCGGTGATGCTCAACGTATGGCTGCCCTCGCCCAGCGTTGGGCTGGTAAAGCTCCATGTGCCGTTGCTGCCCACGGTGACACTGCCGAGCACCGTATCGCCATCGCGGATGGTGATAATCGAGCCCGCTTCCGCCGTTCCGCTCAGCACTGGCGTGGTGTCTTTGGTCGCGCCGCCGTTAGGTATGGGCTGCGCAGTCGAACCGCTGTTGTTAATGACGCTCAGGTCGCCAACCGTTGCGGGCGCCACGGTATCCACGGTGAAATCCACCGGATTGGTCGCTGGGCTGGTGTTCCCCGCCGCGTCGGTGACGGTAGCGGTCAAACTATGCTGACCCTCCGCCAGCGCTGGCGTGGTAAAGCTCCAGCGGCCATCAGCGCCAACGGTCACGGTGCCGAGCAGCGTGCTGCCATCGTAGATGCTGACAATCGTGCCCGCTTCAGCGGTGCCGCTCAGCGTGGGTGTGTTGTCATCGGTAATGGCACCCGCGCCAATCGCGCCCTGATACGGACCTACGGCGTCGTTGATCACCAAATCCGTGATGGCGGTTGGCGGCGTAGTGTCGTTTTCACCGGGATCGGTGGGATTGGTTGGGTTGGTAGGATTAGTTGGGTTGGTGGGATTGCCGCCGTTGTTACCGTCATCGGGATTGGTCGGCGAGGCATTACCGCCACCACCACCTGAACCGGCAAACAGCGCACCTAAGCCCGCCAGCGCCGCACCACCGATACCAAAGGCAGCAATGGTGCCGTTATTGGTGGTGTTTTCCGCTAACAGCCCTTCGGTGCTGTCGATTGAAACGTACTGGAAACCTTCTGTACCGGGATCTTCAACCCACCACATGGCGCCGCGATCGTCCTGCAGAACCAGATCGCTATCGCCATTCGGGCTGTAAAAATTATGAATAACAACCACTTCACCAGACTTCGTGGTGACGACTAAATCATTACCATTGCGTGTGAAAGACTTAATATCAGACTGATTAAGATGCAGCTTCACCAAACTCGGAGCGGTCAAATTAACTTGATTTCCACTCAGCTCAGAAGCAACGGTCCCACCTTTTGGGGTTACTGAGATATTATTCATGTTATCGAGATCCCGCAGTTTCCATAATCACGCCCGGTATCAGCAGACACCGGCTTTTACAGCGAATAATCGCGACGATTATTCACTTCTTCTCTTGATCGATTTCATACAGGCTGAGAATGAAATCGCGTTGAGTTTTGTTTAGCCGCCATCCTGATAACTGATTGGTTTTATTTCTTAAAATCACCACGGGAAAAATATATTTATTCTCAAGCGGCCGGGCACAAATGACGTGAAACGCATAAAGCCCAGGCTTTGACATTTTTTCAGTTCCCCGAGGGATGAAACCAACTCAATAATTTCAGGATTAAGCTAATAAATCATCGAGATAGACGCTCTGCCACAAATAGCCCTGCATGCCATAAATTGCTTTATGCGACAGCAGGTCGACCTGTTGTTGATTTTCAACACCCTCAACGATGACGCCGTTGCATAATTCGTTGAGATGGTCGAGCAGAATGTCAAAGGTGCGACCGTCGCCAAATTGCCAAAAAAATTCTTTGTCAATCTTGACGATTTCAAATATTCCGCTATCAAACATGGAAAGGTTGGAATAACCCGGACCAAAGTCATCGAGCCATAAAGGGGCTGGCGTCACTTTCGCGACACCTTTTAAAATCAACAGATCGGCGCTATTAAATCGCGCAGTAAAGAATGCTGATATTTCCAGACGCAACAGCGTCAGTTGAGCCAGTTTTTCTTGTATTTCAGCATCTTTAAAAATGCTGGCTACGATATCTCTATCAACATTGACACTGACAATCTGGTCGAACCCTTTCTGGTATAGCTGAATAAGTTTTTCGATCTGGTGGAGGAATAACTGCCATTTAACGTCAGCAGAAAGCTGACTGAAGAACCCAACATCCCTTTCAGGGTTACGCTTATTATTGATATTTGCGTCGTCTGCAAGACGCGTTAACAATTCCCTGGCAATCACCTGGCCGGATAAATCGTAAACCGGCTCCAACAAGAACACTGTCTTCGGTTGATTGCTCATTTCACATCCTTACTGCAACTGCCTGATAGCCTTAAACTGTCAGGATTTCTCATGTAAGAAGTAAGGTAAACATTGATAAAACTTAATGTCTTAACTGAAGGTTAACGTACTACTTACACTTTGAGAAATAGATTTCAGTAAACACTTCAGGCAACTTCAATCGTTTAAATCAATCAATAACGTAAGTAAATTTCTCTAAAATTCACAAAAGCTCAGAAAATTCTTAATCTAATTTAACTTATCTTTTACTTTAAGAGATCTGTAAAAACATTATCGAATTGAAAAATAATGATAAAAAAAGATTCTGCACGATTTGATAGCTCTCCTTAACTCAAATTGCAAAATGTTTTATCTGGAATCTATGCTTCCAAAAAGCGCCAATAACCACTAATTTCCATAGTGACTATTAAAATCTTAATGTTTAAATTTTTATTATGCATTGCAAAGAATACATAACAGAATAACTGCTTAATCCATGATGAATCAGTAAGTAAGGTAAGGATATTAAGAAAATAATCAGCGTTGCCGACTCGCTTTATTAGAGAAAAGAAGGAGATAGCATTTGGGGAGGTAAATGTGGGATTTACGTGGCGGGTTACAAATAAGCCAAAGGTGATCGTCTTCACAAATCAAATTAAATTATTGTTGCCAGGCGCGGATATAGCAGGAAAAGCGAAAACCGAGCCCTTGCGAGCTCGGTTTAAGAGCAATTAATTACTCATCTTCTAAATAGGTATAACCGTACAAGCCACTCTCGAATTCAGACAAGAACTGCGCGCGCAGCTCTTCATCTATATCCGTTTGTTGCGTTACCTGATCGCGGAACAGCGTCATCAAATCGTTAGGATTCAGCTGCACGTACTCAAGCATATCCGCTACGGTATCGCCCTCATCCGACAGCTGAACTTCCACGCTGCCATCCGGGAACGCAAACACATCAACCGCTTCGGTATCACCGAACAGGTTATGCATGTTGCCGAGAATTTCCTGATACGCGCCCACCATAAAGAAGCCGAGCATCGGCGGATTGTCGATGTCGTATTCCGGCATCGGCATGGTGGTGGCAATGCCATCGCCATCGACGTAGTGATCGATGGTGCCATCGGAGTCACAGGTGATGTCGAGCAACACCGCACGACGCTTCGGCATTTTATTCAGCCCTTCCAGCGGCAGCACCGGGAACAGCTGATCGATGCCCCACGCATCCGGCATTGACTGGAACAGCGAGAAGTTGACGTAAATCTTATCCGCCATGCGCTCCTGCAACTCATCAATGATCGGGCGATGCGCGCGGTTGCTGGGATCGAGATGCTGCTGAATGTAGTGGCAGATGCTCAGATAAAGCTGCTCTGCCCAGGCGCGCTGGCCGAGATCGTAGGTGCCTGATGAATAACCGGTATGGATGTCGAACAGATCCATTTGGCTATCGTGCAGCCATTCGCGCAGCGAACGACGCACGTCAGGTTCGTGCATCTCCTGCCACGTATCCCACAGGCTCTGAATCGGACGCGGTGAATCGGCATCCGGTGCCACCGGCGTGCTGAACTCGTTACGCTCAACACCAATGATGTTGGACACCAGCACGGTGTGGTGCGCCGTCACCGCACGCCCTGACTCGGTGATCACGGTTGGATGCTCCAGCCCGTTCTCTTCACAGGCATCGCCAATCGCCCAAATCACGTTGTTGGCGTATTCGTTCAGACCGTAGTTGACCGAGCAATCTGACTGCGAGCGGGTTCCTTCATAATCCACGCCCAAACCGCCGCCCACATCGAAGCATTTGATGTTAACGCCCAGCTTAGCCAGCTCCACGTAGAAACGCGCCGACTCACGCACGCCGGTCGCGATGTCGCGGATGTTGGACATCTGCGAACCGAGATGGAAGTGCAGCAGTTGCAGGCTATCGAGACGGCCCGCTTTGCGCATGATATCGACCAGCTGCAACACCTGCGATGCCGCCAGGCCAAACTTCGATTTCTCACCGCCGCTCGACTGCCACTTGCCTGAGCCCTGCGACGCCAGACGCGCACGGATACCAAGACGCGGAATCACATTCAGACGCTCGGCCTCTTCCAGCACCAGACGCACTTCGGTCATCTTCTCGATCACCAGATAGACTTTGTGGCCGAGCTTTTCACCGATCAGCGCCAGACGAATGTATTCGCGGTCTTTATAGCCGTTGCAGACAATCACCGAACGGGTTTTGCCGGCGTGGGCCAGCACAGCCATCAGCTCGGCTTTCGAACCGGCTTCCAAGCCCAGCGGTTCGCCAGAGTTGACCAGCGACTCAATCACGCGCTTATGCTGATTCACCTTGATTGGGTAAACCAGGAAGTAGTCACCTTTATAGCCGTAAGATTCACGCGCGCGTTTGAAGGCGGCATTAATCGAACGCAGACGATGCTGGAGAATCTGCGGGAAGCAGAACAGCGCCGGCAGACGTTGACCGTCGGCTTCGCGCTCTTTCACCAGCTTCGCTAAGTCAACGCGCACTTCCGGCTGATCCGGATCGGGACACACGCTGATGTGCCCCAGCTCGTTGACGTCGTAATAGTTGTTTCCCCACCAGGCAATGTTGTAGGTACGCAGCATTCTGCTCGCTTCCTGATCGTTCATCGCCACCTCCTGCATGGAGCGGAGTACACCTTGTTCGCCAGCTGACGAACCCTTGATATTCTTCATGTCGTCAGACATCGCGAACCTCAATTTTCCGTTGAAATATGAATTTGTTACCGAGTTTTGTCATGGTGGCGCCAGGTAAAAATTGCCTCATCCTGCTTGCTGCCTCTGTAAGGTTGCACTGTGCAATGCTGACTCTAAGTGTAAAACACCGCGCCAAAGTCGGGGCAAATAGCCTGAGACTTCCACGGTCAGTAGACAGCGAAATAGAGTAATAGATGCAGAGAAATGTTAACCGGCGCGCGTGTCGGGAGAATGAACACAACGTCGATAAGAGAAAAGAACGGTTTTGGAGTGTGAAAGGAGTGCCAGCGCGCCGGAACAGCGCAGTGAACCAAAGCGAAAGAAAGAGTGGTTCATTACTTTAATCACCTCCATCGCCTGCTTAAAGCATGCGAGAAACGGCTTGGGTGAAGGTCAGATTAAATGGCATCTGACGGCGCGACGCACGGCGGCGTCATCCTTTGCGGCTGTGGTCGACAGCAGCGGCGTTTTATACAGCCACGCGGGGTAAATTGCAAAATCTTTGTCAGTAACTGCGCGCGGTGTCAGGAAATGATTCCACTTAGGATGTTGCGGAAAATGCGGGATCGGAAAAAGCACTGGAAAAGTGCTCACTGAGTAACCTAGAATAGCCGTCCAGATGGTTTTCCATCTAAACTGATTAACATCCAGGCGGTGTGAGTTAATGCTCTCGCTGCCACTGCTTGCGGCTTTGCCTGAAGGGGCGTCGAGTCGGTCTGATCCCGCTTACGCTATGCAGTCGTATTCAAACCATTTTTAAGGTAAAGAACAGAATGGCTAAACACCTTTTTACATCTGAGTCCGTATCAGAAGGACATCCTGATAAAATCGCTGACCAAATTTCCGATGCCGTGCTGGATGCGATCCTCGAGCAGGATCCGAAAGCGCGCGTGGCCTGCGAAACTTACGTGAAGACCGGTATGGTGCTGGTTGGCGGTGAAATCACCACCAGCGCATGGGTGGATATCGAAGAGATCACCCGTAATACCGTACGTGAAATCGGCTATGTCCATTCCGATATGGGCTTTGATGCGAACTCTTGCGCAGTGCTGAGCGCGATTGGTAAGCAATCTCCAGACATCAATCAGGGCGTTGACCGTACCGATCCGCTGGAACAAGGCGCGGGCGATCAGGGCCTGATGTTCGGCTACGCCAGCAACGAAACCGATGTGCTGATGCCAGCGCCGGTCACCTACGCGCACCGTCTGGTGCAGCGTCAGGCTGAAGTGCGTAAAAGTGGTTCACTGCCGTGGCTGCGTCCGGATGCAAAAAGCCAGATTACCTTCCAGTACGATGACGGCAAAATTGTCGGTATCGATGCAGTTGTACTCTCGACCCAGCATGCTGAAGATGTGACCACCGCCGATCTGCGTGAAGCGGTGATGGAAGAGATCATCAAGCCGGTTCTGCCGACTGAGTGGATCACCGCCAGCACCAAATACCACATCAACCCAACTGGCCGTTTTGTCATCGGTGGTCCAATGGGCGACTGCGGTCTGACCGGTCGTAAAATCATCGTTGATACCTACGGCGGCATGGCGCGTCACGGTGGCGGCGCGTTCTCAGGTAAGGATCCGTCAAAAGTCGACCGTTCTGCCGCTTACGCTGCACGTTATGTGGCGAAAAACATCGTCGCGGCTGGCCTGGCTGACCGTTGTGAAATCCAGGTTTCTTATGCCATCGGCGTGGCTGAGCCAACCTCGATCATGGTTGAAACTTTCGGTACCGAGAAAGTCTCCACCGAGCAGCTGACGCTGCTGGTGCGCGAGTTCTTCGACCTGCGTCCATACGGCCTGATTCAGATGATGGATCTGCTGAAACCGATCTACAAAGAGACCGCAGCATACGGTCACTTTGGTCGTGAGCACTTCCCATGGGAGCAGACTGACAAAGCCGCGCAGCTGCGCGAAGCGGCGGGTTTGAAGTAATAGACTACTCTGCGGGCTGATGCCCTCGCCCGGCCCTCTCCCACGGGAGAGGGCGACACTGCACAATTTGACTTCGAAGCTCGCTTTTGGCGGGCTTTTTTTTATGCCTTTGCATCGTCAGGCACATTTTTCTCCGCCGTCTACACTTCTTTCACCTCGCTTACAACTTAGTGATAACGATTACATTTTGAAATCCTTTATCAATCGGCAATTTAGATATTTTTCAGCGTAGTTATTACTCTGAAAATGCGTTATTTTCAGCGTCGTCTGATAGCCGGTATTTAGTGCGATGTCAGAAACTTAAAGGGTGCTATACCTTACTGGTTACGTAACTATTTCGGGCGGAAAATGCTGGATTGCAGGGTTTCAGCGTGTGTAACCGATTACACTGGTGTGATCTTACTCACTTTTTTCCGCCGACAGGTTTCATAACATTGATAACAACAACGATGGATAAACTTTGGAGGCTTCATGCCTGGTAATAATCACAAGAGCAGAACTTCAAATAAGGTCATGACCTTGTTTGTCTGCTTCTTAGCGGCGCTGGCCGGCTTGCTGTTTGGTCTGGATATCGGTGTTATCGCCGGTGCTCTGCCTTTCATCGCGAAAGATTTTAACGTCACTGCCCACCAGCAAGAGTGGATCGTCAGCTCAATGATGTTTGGTGCTGCAGTCGGTGCGGTGGGCAGCGGCTGGATGTCATCGCGTCTGGGTCGTAAAAAGAGCCTGATGGCCGGTGCGATTCTTTTCGTTATCGGTTCACTGTGGTCTGCGGGTGCAACCAGCCCGGAAATGCTGATCGCCGCGCGTGTGGTGCTTGGCCTGGCCGTGGGTGTTGCCTCTTACACCGCGCCGCTGTATCTCTCGGAAATCGCACCAGAGAAGATTCGCGGCAGTATGATTTCGCTGTATCAGCTGATGATCACCATCGGTATTCTGGCGGCGTATCTCTCCGATACCGCGTTCAGCGACGCTGGCGCATGGCGCTGGATGCTGGGCATCATCACTATTCCTGCGGTACTGCTGCTGATTGGCGTATTCTTCCTGCCCAACAGCCCACGCTGGCTGGCGGCTAAAGGTGACTTCCGCAGTGCTGAGCGCGTGTTATCGCGCCTGCGTGATACCAGCGAACAAGCAAAACGTGAACTGGATGAAATCCGTGAAAGCCTGAAAATTAAACAGTCGGGCTGGCAGCTGTTCCAGAGCAACAGCAACTTCCGCCGCGCAGTGTTCCTTGGCGTGCTGTTGCAGGTGATGCAGCAGTTCACCGGCATGAACGTCATCATGTACTACGCACCGAAGATCTTCGAAATCGCTGGCTTTGCCAACACCACGCAGCAAATGTGGGGCACGGTCATTGTTGGTCTGGTGAACGTGCTGGCGACCTTTATTGCTATCGGTCTGGTGGATCGCTGGGGCCGTAAACCTACGCTGCTGCTGGGCTTCCTGGTGATGGCGCTGGGTATGGGCATTCTCGGCACCATGCTGCACATCGGCATCCATTCTCAAGAAGCGCAATACTTCGCGGTGGCGATGCTGCTGATGTTCATCATTGGTTTTGCGATGTCTGCTGGCCCGCTGATTTGGGTACTGTGTTCCGAGATTCAGCCGCTGAAAGGCCGCGACTTCGGTATCACGGTGTCCACCGCGACCAACTGGATTGCCAACATGATTGTCGGTGCTACCTTCCTGACCATGCTGAATACGCTGGGCAACGCGCCAACCTTCTGGGTTTACGCCGGTCTGAACGTGTTCTTCATTCTGCTGACGCTCGCGCTGATTCCAGAGACCAAAAACGTCTCGCTGGAGCACATCGAGCGCAACCTGATGTCCGGCAAAAAACTGCGCGACATCGGTCAGAAGTAATCCCGATGAGCGAATGCAAGGGCTGCCAATTGGCAGCCCTTTTTATTTGAGATCGTTCCGGCAACCTTTTATGCTGCCCTCCATGAAAACACCGCGCCTTCCCATCGCCTTACAACAAGCCGTTATGCGCTCGCTGCGCCACTATTTACAGCAGGCCAACGAAAAGCTGGAACGCCGCTTTGATGAGCCCTCGCTGGTTTATCAGCAGCGCGGCACCGCTGCAGGCACCGCATGGCTGGAGAAGTGGGAAATCCGCATCAATCCGGTGCTGCTGCTGGAGAATCAGCAGGCATTCGTTGATGAAGTGGTGCCGCACGAACTGGCGCATCTGCTGGTGTGGAAAACCTTTGGCCGCGTGCCGCCGCACGGCAAAGAGTGGAAATGGATGATGGAGAGCGTGCTTGGCGTGCCTGCGCGCCGCACCCACCAGTTTGAAATCGCCTCGGTGCGTAGCAACACCTTCCCCTATCGCTGCCGCTGTCAGCAGCATCAGCTCACCGTACGGCGCCATAATCGTGTGCTGCGTGGAGAAAGCGAATATCGCTGTGTGCACTGCAAATCCCTGCTGCAACCCGGTGAATTTTTATCGAATTAGTTCAGCAACCTAGCCTAATCTCATATCCCGTGCGTCATCATTCTGTTACCCTGCCGCCCTTTTTCAGGACCAGGTTAATTTTTGGAATATGTCTCGCAAAACGTTGCTGTTACTTACCTTGTTAGTTGCCCCACTTAGCGCTTACAGCCTCAGTTTCACTCACTATCATCAAAACAATTTTAGTCAGGCCAAAGCCTATGCCGCGCAGATCAACGCAGATGCGCCCGCCGACTTTTACTGCGGCTGCAAAATCAGCTGGCACGGCAAAAAGGGCGTACCGGATCTAAGCAGTTGCGGCTACAGCGTGCGTAAGAACGCCAATCGCGCCGAACGCATTGAGTGGGAACATGTGATGCCCGCGTGGGAGTTCGGCCATCAGCGTCAGTGCTGGCAAAACGGCGGCCGCAAAAGCTGCAGCAAAGATGCCGATTACCGCCGCATTGAGAGCGATCTGCATAACCTGCAGCCGGCGATTGGTGAAGTGAACGGCGACCGCAATAATTTCCAGTACAGCCAATGGAACGGCGGCGAACAGCAGTACGGTCAATGCAGCATGAAGGTCGATTTTAAGCAGAAACTGGCGCAGCCGCCGGAGCGTGCGCGTGGCGCCATTGCCCGCACTTACTTCTATATGCGCGACCAATATCACCTGCGCCTGTCGCGTCAGCAAACCCAGCTGTTTACCGCGTGGGATAAGCAATATCCGGTGACGAGCTGGGAGTGTGAGCGCGACAATCGCATCGCCAAAGTGCAGGGAAATCACAATTCCTACGTACAGCAGGCTTGCCAGCGCTAAAAGCGCTACCCTACACTAGCTTTTTTCGATTGCGCCGTGTCCGCTGACACGGCATAACGCTGGCAGGAACCGCATGCGTATACCTCGCATTTATCATCCCGAATCTCTCGAAGTTAACAGTGAAGTCTTCCTCGATGAAGATGCCGCTAACCATGTTGGACGCGTGCTGCGCATGACGGCCGGTCAGCAAATTGAGCTGTTTGATGGCAGTAATCTGACTTTTAGCGCCGAAATCACCCAGGCTGATAAAAAGCGTGTAAAAGTAAGGGTCCTTGCCAGCCAGGCTGATGACCGTGAATCCCCGCTGCATTTACATCTCGGTCAGGTGATGTCGCGCGGTGAAAAAATGGAATTCACTATCCAGAAATCGATCGAACTTGGCGTGAATGTGATTACGCCCTTGTTTTCTGAACGCTGCGGCGTAAAGCTGGACGCCGAGCGGCTGGCAAAAAAAATTCAGCAATGGCAGAAAATCGCGATTGCCGCCTGTGAACAGTGCGGCCGTAATCGTGTGCCGGAAATTCGCGAGCCGATGACATTGCAAGCCTGGTGCGCGGAAGCCGAAGACGGTTTGAAGCTCAATTTGCATCCGCGCGCCAGCCACAGCATCAACACGCTGCCGCAGCCGGTAGAGCGCCTGCGCTTGCTGATTGGGCCGGAAGGTGGCTTAACCGCCGATGAAATTGCCATGACCGCGCAGCAGGGTTTTACCGATATTCTGCTTGGACCCCGCGTGTTGCGCACCGAAACCACCGCACTCACCGCCATTACGGCACTTCAGGTGAGGTTTGGTGACCTCGGTTAAGCGATACTTTCGGGTTCGAACGTAACTTCACAGCACAACGCTTTCGGGGTAAATGCTTCCCCATTTAGGAGAGAATAATGATTAAGCTTGGCATCGTTATGGACCCGATTTCGTCCATCAATATTAAAAAAGACACCAGCTTCGCCATGTTGCTGGAAGCACAGCGCCGTGGTTACGAAATTCATTACATGGAGATGGGCGATCTCTCCCTGCGCGGCGGTGTGACTTACGCGCGCACGCGTCTGCTGAGCGTTGAGCAGAACTACGACAACTGGTACACGTTTGGCAGCGAGCAGAATATCCCGCTGGCCGATCTTAACGTGGTGCTGATGCGTAAAGATCCGCCGTTCGACACCGAATTTATCTATGCCACATACCTGCTGGAACGCGCAGAAGAGCAAGGTACGCTGATCGTGAACAAACCGCAGAGCCTGCGCGACTGCAACGAGAAGCTGTATACCGCATGGTTCGCCGACCTGACGCCAGATACGCTGGTCACGCGTAATAAAGAGCAGCTGCGCGCCTTCTGGCAGGAGCATGGCGACGTGATCCTTAAGCCGCTGGACGGCATGGGCGGCGCCTCGATCTTCCGCGTGAAACAGGACGATGCCAACTTCGGCGTGATCACCGAAACCCTGACTAATCACGGCCAGTACTTCTGCATGGCGCAGAACTATCTGCCGGCGATCAAAGACGGCGACAAACGCGTGTTGGTGGTGGATGGCGAACCCGTACCTTACTGCCTGGCGCGCATTCCGCAAGGCGGCGAAACGCGCGGTAATCTGGCAGCCGGTGGCCGTGGTGAAGCGCGTCCGCTGAGCGATAGTGACTGGGAAATTGCGCGTCGCGTTGGCCCAACGCTGAAAGCCAAAGGGCTGATTTTTGTCGGCCTGGATATTATCGGTGATAAACTGACTGAAGTTAACGTGACCAGCCCAACCTGCGTACGTGAAATCGAGGCCGCGTTCCCGATATCGATCACTGGCATGCTGATGGATGCCATTGAGAAACGCCTGGGCTGATGCCGTCGGAGTCTCCACTCCGTGAACACCCAAAACCGGCGCTGCCGCGGCTGCGCCGGTTATTTTTGGTATACGAGTGATAATGAATTTACAGCATCATTTTCTAATTGCGATGCCGTCGCTGCAGGACCCACTGTTCAAACGCTCGGTAGTCTATATCTGCGAGCACAATGAAGATGGCGCCATGGGTTTGATCGTTAATAAGCCAATGGACAACCTGACGGTCGAAGGCATCCTTAAAAAGCTTAAAATTAGCCCATCCGAACGCGATCCTGCCATCAAACTGGACAAGCCAGTGTTTGCCGGTGGTCCGCTGGCGGAAGATCGTGGTTTCATACTGCACTCGGCGCAGCGCATTTACTCCTCGAGCATTCGTATTTCAGACACCACGGTAATCACCACCTCACGTGATGTGCTGGAAGCGATCGGCACCACTTCACAGCCCGATAACGTGCTGGTGGCGCTGGGTTATTGCGCCTGGGAGAAAGGTCAGCTGGAAGAGGAGTTGCTGGAGAATGCCTGGCTCACCTCGCCCGCTAACACCAATATTCTGTTCCAGACGCCCATCGCGGAACGCTGGCGTGAAGCGGCACGCGGATTGGGCGTCGATATTCACAACATTGCCACCGATGCAGGGCACGCCTGATGGCCAGTGAAACTTTACTGGGCTTCGATTTCGGCACCAAAAGCATCGGCGTTGCTGTCGGTCAGCAATTAACGGGCACCGCGCGCGCGTTGACGGCGCTAAAAGCGCAGGATGGCACGCCGGACTGGAAGCTGATCGAAAAGCTGCTGAAAGAGTGGCAGCCCAATTATGTGGTGGTGGGCTTGCCGCTGAATATGGATGGCACCGAACAGGAACTTACTGCGCGCGCACGTAAGTTCGCCAATCGCCTGCATGGTCGTTTTGGCGTACGCGTCGAATTGCAGGACGAGCGCCTGAGCACCGTTGAAGCGCGTGCTGATCTGTTTGAACGCGGCGGCTTTCGCGCGTTGCAGAAAGGCCAGGTTGATTCACAATCCGCAGTGATTATCCTCGAAGATTGGTTTGATACGCATTAAAGCCATCCAGATCTGGCACATGGCGTAGCGGCGCATTTATTGCGCATTGCCAGGGATGAGCAGGGCAGCGGTATAAACATGCGCGATGAATCGCGCCGCTACAATGGGTTGGTTTTCCGCCTTTGAGCGCCTATCTGGCTCTCTTCAAATCATCCCCGCCGCCTGACGCCCCTGCTCGCTCTGCGCAAAGGTTTGCATGCCCGCCTGCGCGCCGGTTTGCAAAACGCCAGGCAACTGATGCATCTTGCCTTCGCGGATCAGGTTCGCCACCGCCGGCGTCGCCACCAACACTTCAAACAAGCCGATGCGCCCGCCCGCTTTTGCCGGCACTAAACGTTGCGCCAGCACCGCTTTCAGGCTGCCCGCTAATTGAGTGCGCACCAGGTTTTTCTCCTCAGCGGGAAAGACATCCACCAGCCGATCAACCGCCTGGGTTGCGCCGCGCGTATGGAGCGTGGCCAGCACCAGATGCCCAGTTTCTGCTGCAGTGAGCGCCAGGCGGATGGTTTCGCTGTCGCGCAGTTCGCCGAGCAGAATCACATCAGGATCTTCACGCAGCGCGGCTTTCAGCCCGTGTTGAAACGAGGCACAGTGCGCACCTACTTCGCGCTGTTGAATCAGCGAGCGCTGGCTGCGATGCACAAACTCAATCGGATCTTCCAGCGTCAGAATGTGCCGCGCCTGCTGACGATTCAGACAATCCACCATCGCCGCCAGCGTGGTGGATTTGCCGCTGCCGGTGGCGCCGGTAATTAAAATCAGCCCCTCTTCCAGCTGTAACAGCTGGCTCACCACCTCGGGCAGATGCAGGCTGCTGAGATCGGGCGCCTGGCTGGCAATCAGCCGCAGCGCCAGCGATAAGCCGTGACGCTGCATAAACAGGTTGGCGCGCAGCCGTATGCCGCTGGCAAGCGTAATAGCGAAGTCAACGTGGCCGTTCTCCTCCAGCTCGGCCTGCTGCGACGCCGTGAGCCACTGCTGCATAAAGGCTTCCAGCCAGCCGCCATCCAGCGCGCTCTGCTGCGGAATCGGCTCCAGCACGCCTTGTCGCCGCCAGTGCGGCAAATGTCCGCTGCAAAGGTGCAGATCGGCGGCGTTATGCTTTACACTAAGGGCCACTATTTCATCCAACTCCATTTAGCTTCTCCTGACTATGACTTCCATTGAGCACAACTTACAGCAAGTGCGTGAGCGTATCGCCGCCGCCGCCGCACGTTGCGGCCGCGCGCCAGAAGAAATTACGCTGCTTGCAGTGAGCAAAACCAAACCTGCGAGCGCGGTCGCAGAAGCCATTGCCGCTGGACAACACGCATTCGGTGAGAATTACGTGCAGGAAGGGGTTGAAAAAGTGGCTGAGCTGGCCGCACATCCTGATTTGCAATGGCACTTTATCGGCCCGCTGCAATCCAATAAAAGCCGTCTGGTGGCGGAAAACTTCGCCTGGTGCCACACCGTGGACCGCCAGCGCATCGCGCAGCGTCTGAACGATCAGCGCCCGGCGTCGTTGCCGCCGCTCAACGTGTTAATTCAGGTAAATATCAGTGACGAGAACAGCAAATCTGGCATCATGCTGGAGGCGTTGCCGGAGCTGGCGCAGCAGATCGCCGCACTGCCGAATTTGCGCTTGCGTGGGCTGATGGCGATTCCGGCGCCAGAGTCAGAATACGCACGGCAACTGGCGGTGTGTCAGCAGATGGCCGCCGCGTTTCAAACCTTAAAACAGGACTATCCTGACGTCGATACGCTTTCTCTGGGAATGAGCGACGATATGGACGCGGCAATCGCCGCGGGCAGCACCATGGTGCGTATTGGCACCGCCGTTTTTGGCGCGCGGGATTATGCGCGACCTTCACAACAATAATTGAGGAACCTCATGTTAACACTGACGTTTTTAGTCAAAACGCTGATCGATTTGTACGTGATGGTGCTGCTGCTGCGCATCTGGATGCAGTGGTCGCGCTGTGACTTCTACAACCCGCTGGCGCAGTTTGTCGTGAAGATCACCCAACCGATTATCAAGCCGCTGCGCCGCGTCATCCCAGCCATTGGCCCGATTGATACCGCATCGCTGCTGCTGGCCTTTGTGCTGACCACGCTGAAATATCCGATCCTGCTGCTGATTCAGGTCGGCGTGTTCTCCGTTGATCCCACCAACCTGCTGGTTGGCCTGCTGTCGCTGGTGAAGTCCGCCGGTTATCTGGTGTTCTGGGTGATCATCATTCGTTCGCTGATGAGCTGGATCAGCCAGGGTCGCGGCCCGGTGGATCAGGTTCTGATGCAGCTGACTGAACCGCTGATGTCACCGATTCGCCGTATTCTGCCGGCGATGGGCGGTATCGATTTCTCTGCCATGATTGTGATTCTGGTGCTGTACGCGCTGAATTTCCTCGGCATGGACCTGTTCCCAGGTCTCTGGTATTTGCTGTAATTCGTCTATCTGGAACTGTTATGCAAAAAGTTGTACTCGCGACCGGAAATCCCGGCAAAGTCCGCGAACTGGCCGATCTGTTAGCGGCCTTCGGACTTGATATCGTGGCGCAAACCGAACTCGGCGTTGAGTCGGCGGAAGAAACCGGCCTGACCTTCATCGAAAACGCCATCCTGAAGGCGCGTCATGCGGCTGAGATTACCGGTTTACCGGCGATTGCCGACGATTCCGGTCTGGCGGTCAATGCGCTGGGCGGCGCGCCGGGGATCTACTCCGCGCGCTATGCGGGTGTTGATGCCAGCGACCAGCAAAATCTGGATAAGCTGCTGGTGGCATTGGAAAACGTGCCGGATGGCAAACGTCAGGCTCAGTTCCACTGCGTGCTGGTTTACCTGCGTCACGCTGCCGATCCCACGCCGCTGGTGTTCCACGGTAGCTGGGCTGGGGAAATCACCCGCGCGGCAGCGGGCGCAGGCGGTTTTGGTTACGATCCCATCTTTTATGTCCCTGAATTGGGTAAAACGGCGGCAGAGCTGAGTAAAGACGAAAAGCGCGCCGTCTCTCACCGTGGTAAAGCATTGACGCTGCTGCTGGAAGCGATGCGCAATGCCTGAGTTTTCACCTACGTTGCCGCCATTAAGCCTGTACATCCATATTCCGTGGTGTGTGCAGAAGTGTCCGTACTGTGATTTCAACTCTCACGCGTTAAAAGGCGAGGTGCCGCACATTGAGTATGTGCAGCACCTGCTCAACGATCTCGAACAGGATTTACCGCTGACTGGCGGCCGTGAAGTGCGCACTATTTTCATCGGCGGCGGCACGCCAAGCCTGTTGAGCAGCAATGCGATGCAGATGCTGATGGACGGCGTGCGTGCGCGTTTGCCGCTGGCGGCCGATGCGGAAATCACCATGGAAGCCAATCCAGGCACCGTTGAAGCCGATCGCTTTAGCGCCTACCAGAAAGCCGGTATTAACCGTATTTCGATTGGCGTGCAGAGTTTCAGTCCACAGAAGCTTGAGCGTTTAGGCCGCATTCACGGGCCGGAAGAAGCCGTGCGCGCCGCCCAGCTGGCTGAAGGATTAGGCCTGCGCAGTTTTAACCTCGACCTGATGCACGGCTTACCGGATCAGTCACTGGAGGAAGCGCTGGATGATCTGCGCCAGGCGATTGCGCTTAATCCGCCGCATCTATCCTGGTATCAGCTGACGATTGAGCCGAACACCTTATTCGGTTCGCGCCCGCCAAAACTGCCGGATGACGATGCGCTGTGGGATATTTTTGAGCAAGGTCATCAACTGCTGAGCGCCGCAGGTTATCAGCAATATGAAACCTCGGCATATGCCAAACCGGGTTATCGCTGCGAGCACAATCTCAACTATTGGCGCTTCGGGGATTACCTCGGGATTGGCTGTGGTGCCCACGGTAAGCTGACGCAAGCCGATGGTCGCATCGTGCGCACGGTGAAAACCCGTCATCCGCGCGGCTTTATGAAAGGCAACTATCTCGATAAGCAGCACGTCGTGGCCGAGAACGACAAGCCGTTCGAGTTCTTTATGAACCGTTTTCGTCTGCTGGAAGCCGCACCGCGCGCCGATTTCCGCCGCTATACCGGCATGGATGAGCAGGTGATTCGCCCGCAAATCGATGCGGCGATAAGTGCAGGATACGTGGAGGAAACCACGGAGAGCTGGCAGATCACTGAGAAAGGCAAACTGTTCCTGAACTCGCTGCTGGAACTGTTCCTGACGGAAGAGTAATGAAAAATGCCCGGCTTATACCGGGCATCTTTTTTGCGTATTAGCCGTAAGTAATTTCAATTTCCTGATTCACTAACAGTGTGTAATGCGCCTGGCTATTGGTTAACAGTGTCCAGTTTTCCCCGCCGATCTGGACTTTATTCTGCGAAGTTAACCAGCCGTCGCTGAATTGCGTGCGATCAAGCGTGATGCGGTCGCCCATGTCGCCATCAATCATCAATTGCTGACTATTGTCGTTGATAAAGAGCCCCTCACCGCCTTCGTTCAGTAACGAGTGCAGATCGAGATTAAGCAGATTATTACCTTTGCCACTTATATCTATTTTCTGCAAACCTTCCACACGTGCACTTAGCGCAGCAAAATCAATTATCTGGTTTTCACCCGAAAAAATAATATTTGCCGCTTTCACCAGATAATGAGACGGATAAGTATTTAACCAGCTCGCGACATCATAAATGTGGCGTTCTCCTGGGATGGGCAAATAGCTCGTCCCATTCCCATCATCTCTTGATTCACTTTCATAATTGGCTTGATATTGGGGTGACGGGATGAATCTCACCGGATAATTTGCAGAGTAGGAACTTTCATTCCCTGCTTCATCTATCGCCTTCACACCAAAATTATTCAGCCCTGCACGCATATCTTGCTGCGGAGTCATTCTCCAGTCACCCTGACTATTTGCATAAGCCGATCCCACCGCCGTACCATCCTGATACAGAATCACCAGGCTGTTAACTTCGGCCTTACCGATAAAATCCAGACGTGCATCGTCGGTATTTTGCCCTGGCAATACCGATTCAATGGGTCCCCTATCATCGAGCACCTGCATAATGAGGGGCTGAATTGTTGTGGTATCAATCAGCAGCGTGACGGTGCTGCTCCATTTACTGACGTTGCCAGCATGATCAATGTTACGTACGCGAAAATTCCATTCACCATCGGAGAGATTTTGCGGAGGAGTCCACAGCCAGGTGCCATCACTGTCTACCGCAACGGTCGCGGTTGTTACCCAACTGCCGTTTTTGCTGGCGTATTGAACGCGTACATATTCATTAGGGTCGCCAGTGCCATACAGCTCAGGGCGGCGATCGTCAGTGGCCCGGATGAGATCAAACTGTCCGCGATACAAACCAACATCATCCTCAAAGTAATTGATGGTGGCGCTATCCGGTTTCTCGGTATCAAGCTGAAATGGCCACTTTAGCGATGGCTGGCTGCGATTATTTGCCCGGTCTTCTGCCACGGCACTCAACTCATATGCACCGTCGTTAGGCAGGTTCACTTCCACCTCCCATTTGCCATGCTGATTAGCGGTTACCGAAGCCAGGGGCGTTTTGCTGTTTTTGTTGTAGATATATACCAGGCTATTTGCTTCTGCCTCGCCGCGCACGACAGGATTTGCGTCGTTGGTGTAACCATGTCGCTTAATGCTATTGCCGTTATGTATTCCACCCGCTGCATAGTCTTCGATTGCAGTAATTTGCGGCTTGTCAGGCGCGATAGTATCAATGTTGTAATTGACCGAAACGATATCACTTTGGTTATTAGCGCGATCAACGGCAACAAAGGTCAGCACATGTTCACCGTCAGGCATGGGTTGAGAAGGCGTCCAGGAAAAACGGCCGCCACTCACTGGCACACTTATTGGGTTTTTACCATTGACCATGATGATGACTGCAACGGTATCTGGCGAATGCGCACTGCCTTCCCATCGCTTCTGCGCATCGTTATACCAGTCGGATTGAATATGCACGGTGTGAGGTGAAGGGGTATTACTGGAAGCAGAGGCGTTAAAAAATAACATAAAAACTCCTTAAAAATAAATGATTTCAATGAGTTGCTAACTCACTTTCATCTTTATTATTTTGGTGTTTTTACGGTTATCAGATTCGTCCCGAATCTAAGGTTCTTAAATGCAGTGCATCTTAAAAGCAAAAAGCCAGCCGGGACTGGGCTGGCTTTGTTAGCTGAAGCAAATCATTAGCTTTTAACGTTCTGCATCAGTCCTTTGCGCTGCTCTTCCAGCACGGTTACGCGGTTGCATACTTCGTGGCCGAAGTTCTGGAAATCCTGCTCCTGCTTATTCCACTCCGCCTGCACCGACTGTTGTAAACCGCCAAGGTTGCCCATAATGGCCTGCAGTGGATTGCTGCCACTCGCCGCCTGGCTGCTGCCCATTTCGTTGAGACTATCCTGCATGATGCCGCCTAGCGTGCTCTGCACCAGCTTCTCGCCTTCCGCGCGCACCTGATCGATAGCCTGATGATGGAACGTCAGTCCGTCTGGACGATGCTCAATAATGCGGTTCATTTGTTGCTTGAGCTGGCCATCCAGTTTGGTGAGACGATTACGCACATTGCTGTTCGCGCCGAGCTTTTCGACAATCACTTTATCCAGCGCCACGCGGCTGCGTTCCAGACGCGAGGTTGCGCCGCTATCGATCCACGGCAAATCGCGACGCAGCGCGGTCTGGTAGTCGATGGCTTTCTGGCGCGCGGCGTTATCAACGTTGACCTTCTGGCCATTAAACTGCACGTCACCCTGCGGAGTGATTTCGAGGTTGCCGTTGGTTCCCACCACCTGCACGCTCTGCGGTTTAATGATCACATCATCCTGTGGCTTGACGCTGCACTCGTATGCAGCCTGAGCCTGAGTTGCCGCCAGCAGCAGCGCGGCGATAAGTGCCTTACGAACCATGAAATCTTCCTTTTTTCGCGCTGAAAGGTCGGGGGTTGAGCGTCGCAGCCATTTTTGTGGCGGCCAGCGCGCAGCATCCGCAGCGTACATAAGTACGTGAGGAATGCGAGCACTGCCCGGTGCAAAAAGGGCAAGTAAGCTAGCCCGATACGATCTTTAGTCCCACCAAACGTCGAAGAGTTCAGTCACCTGCACATCCGTCAGGTTATGAGCTTCCAGCCACTTACGCACCAGCTCGCGGTGCTCGTCGGTGCATTTGCCGGTTTCCTGCAAGCACACCAGACCTTCCCACACCAGATAACCGCTGCCGTCATACGCCAGACCGTTCGGCGCGATCACTTCATTAATGAACTGATCAACAGTGGCGTCGATTTGCTCCTCGGTGGTGCCTTCGGCGAAACGCCAGGCGACGGAGAAGCCTAATTCCTGAAACTCATCAATATGCAGTTTTTTACGCAAACGACGGCTACGCTGTACGGCCATTATTTCACCCTCTCAAACATCAGATCCCATACGCCATGGCCCAGTCGCTGCCCGCGCTGCTCAAACTTGGTTAACGGACGCGTTTCCGGACGCGGCACGTAATTGTTACTTTCCGACTGATTTTTATATCCGTCGATGCTGCTCATCACTTCTAACATGTGTTCGGCGTAGGCTTCCCAGTCGGTCGCCATATGGAATACGCCGCCCAGCTTCAATTTGCGCATCACCAGCTCAGCAAATGGCACCTGTACGATGCGACGTTTGTTATGGCGCGCTTTGTGCCACGGATCCGGGAAGAACAGCTGCACCATGCGCAGCGAGTTATCCGGAATCATCTTCTGCAGCACTTCTACCGCGTCGTGACACATTACGCGCAGGTTCTTCACGCCCGCTTCCTTCGCCGACGCCAGGCAAGCACCCACGCCCGGCGCATGCACTTCCAGGCCAAGGAAATTCTGATGTGGATTGTTCTGCGCCATGGTCACCAGCGAGGCGCCCATGCCGAAACCGATCTCCAGCACTACCGGCGCGTCACGGCCAAACAGCGTCACCAGATCCAGCGGCTCCTGCTGGAACTCCACGCCCATCTCCGGCCATAAATTATCGAGCGCGAGCTGCTGTCCTTTCGTTAAGCGCCCCTGACGGCGCACAAAACTGCGGATACGGCGTAATGGCCGCCCGTTCTCATCAAATTCTGGGGTGATGACGTCATTAATCATGTTGAAGCCTGCTGGTTAGCCTGTTCTGGGAAACGGGCATTATGCAAAGTTAGGAAGCAGAAGCAAGCCTTTGCAATGTTCCGGTTTACACCCTGAGGTCTCTGTGCTGGAATTCCTGCCTGATTGTAGAGTAAACACGGAAAATTTCCTTCTTATGATGCAAGCGCCGACGTTCGCCCAACAAGTGCTGGATTGGTATCAGCGCTTTGGTCGCAAAACCCTGCCGTGGCAGCAGGAGAAAACGCCGTACAAGGTATGGCTCTCTGAAGTGATGCTGCAGCAAACCCAGGTTGCTACCGTCATTCCTTATTTTGAACGCTTTATGGCGCGCTTCCCGACGGTGGCCGATCTGGCAGCGGCACCGCTGGACGAAGTGCTGCATCTGTGGACCGGTCTCGGCTATTACGCGCGCGCGCGCAATCTGCACAAAGCCGCGAAACAGGTGGTGGAGAAGCACGGCGGCGAGTTCCCGCGAAACTTCGACGATGTCGCAGCGCTGCCGGGCATTGGCCGTTCTACCGCGGGCGCGGTGTTATCGCTTTCGCTCGGTCTGCACTTCCCAATTCTGGATGGCAACGTAAAACGCGTGCTGGCGCGCTGCTACGCGGTGGGCGGCTGGCCGGGTAAAAAGGAGGTTGAAAAACGGCTATGGCAGATCAGCGAAGAAGTGACGCCAGCGGCAGGCGTAAGCCAATTCAATCAGGCAATGATGGACCTTGGCGCATTAGTATGTACTCGCTCACGCCCTAAATGCGAAATTTGCCCGCTCAACAGCAGATGCGTAGCTTATGCCAATAACAGCTGGGCGGCGTATCCCGGTAAGAAACCCAAACAGACTTTGCCAGAACGTAGCGGCTGGATGCTGATGATGCAGGATGGCGATGACGTGTGGTTAGAGCAGCGCCCGCCGGTTGGCCTGTGGGGCGGACTGTTCTGCTTCCCGCAGTTTACAAGTGAGCAAGCGCTAACTGACTGGCTAACTGAGCGCGGCATTTATGTTAAACCGCAGCAGCTCACCGCATTCCGCCATACCTTCAGCCATTTCCACTTAGACATTGTGCCTATGTGGCTCGCAAAGCCTTCCGCTGGGTCGCTGATGGATGAAGCGGGCGGTCTCTGGTATAACTTAGCGCAACCACCGTCAGTGGGTTTGGCGGCGCCGGTTGAGCGCTTGCTGCATGAATTGCGCCATCCCCAGCAGCTTACGCGTCGAGCAGACGTGACCGAAGAGGAAGAGTAATGAGCCGCACCATTTTTTGTACTTATCTGCAACGCGACGCTGAAGGTCAGGACTTTCAGCTCTATCCTGGCGAATTGGGTAAGCGCATCTTTAATGAGATCTCCAAAGAGGCCTGGCAGCAGTGGATGTCCAAGCAAACCATGCTGATCAATGAGAAGAAATTGAGCATGATGAACCCGGAAGATCGCAAAGTGCTGGAGAAGGAGATGATCAATTTCCTGTTCGAAGGCAAAGATGTGCACATTGAAGGTTACACCCCGCCAGAAAAATAACCGTTCAGGGCTTCCCTTTGAGGCCCTCTTTTTCGATTCAGGCACGCATTAACAATGAATAAAAAACTGATAGCGCTCTTGGTGATTGCACCACTTTTGGTCTCCTGCTCCGGACAAAAAAAATCGCAGTTTCATGAAGAGTGGGTCAAGGACACCAACGGTTTCGATATTTTGATGGGCCAGTTTGCCCACAATATTGAAAACATTTGGGGAATCAATGAAGTTCTGATCGCCGGACCGAAAGATTACGTCAAATATAGCGACGGTTATTACACCCGCAGTCACATCAACTTTGACAGCGGTAGCATCACCATTGAGACCATTTCCGGCACCGATCCGATGGCCAGCCTGCGTCAGGCGATCATCACCACGCTGTTGATTGGCGAAGATCCGGGCAATGTCGATCTCTACTCCGATGCCAACGATATTCAAATCAGTAAAGAGCCGCTGCTGTACGGCCAGGTGCTGGATAATACCGGCCAGCCGATCCGCTGGCAGGGCCGCGCCGGCAGCTTTGCTGATTATCTGATTCAAAACAAACTGCAGAAACGCACCTCCGGATTGCACGTCATCTGGTCGGTTACCATTCCGATGGTGCCAAACCACCTCGACAAACGTGCTCACAAATATCTGCCAATGGTGCGTAAAGCCGCTGAACAATATGGCGTGGATGCGTCATTGATTCTGGCGATTATGCAGATTGAATCGAGCTTTAACCCATATGCGGTGAGCCACGCTGATGCGCTGGGATTAATGCAGGTGGTGCAGCATACCGCCGGTGTTGATGTGTTCCGTATGAAGGGCAAAGGTGGCAAACCGAGCCGCAGCTATCTGCTTGATCCTGAGAATAATATTGATGCGGGCACCGCGTATTTGTCGCTGCTGCAGAGAAGTTATTTAGGTGGGATTCAGGATCCGACATCACGGCGTTATGCGGTGATTACCGCGTACAACGGCGGCGCGGGCAGCGTGCTACGCGTGTTCTCCAGCGATAAGGATCGCGCGTTCTCGTCAATAAATAGTATGTCGCCGACGGAAGTTTACCAGACGCTGACCACCAACCATCCATCGGCAGAATCACGGCGTTATCTGTATAAAGTGAGCCAGGCGCAGCGCAGTTATCGACGGTATTAAGCTGGTGCGGTTTGTCCCTCATCCCAACCTTCTCCCGCTCGCGGGAGAAGGGGCCGATCCAGCACGTACGTAACAATGAGCGCCCTCTAAACATTCCCTCTCCCGCGTGCGGGAGAGGGTTAGGGTGAGGACAAGTGCAATCAGCTCACCATCATATTCGCCACCAGATGCTTACGCCCGTGCTCATCTTCTTCGGTGTAAACCCCTTGCAGCTCTGGCGAGAAGCCCGGCAGCAGATTGATGCCCTCTTCCAGCGCGAGGAAATAGCGCTGTACCGCGCCGCCCCACACTTCGCCTGGCACCACGCACAACACGCCCGGCGGATATGGCAACGCGCCTTCAGCCGCTATGCGCCCTTCAGCATCGGCAATCTTCACCAACTCCACTTCGCCACGAATATAGGCCTGATGTGCATCCTGCGGATTCACTTGCACCGGTGGGAAACAGGCTGAGCGGAACATGGCTTTTTGCAGATCCTTAACGTCAAAACTGACGTAGAGATCGTGCATCTCCTGACACAAGCGGCGCAGCGTGTAGCCTTTGTAACGCTCAATATTCTTGCGATACACGCTCGGCAGCACTTCCGCCAGCAGCGCATCCTCGCGCACGTGCTGCTCAAACTGCACCAGCATCGCCACCAGATGCGCCATCTTCTCCGGCGTTTCTGCTGGCGTCAGCAGGAACAGAATCGAATTGAGGTCGCATTTCTCCGGCACGATGCCGTTCTCGCGCAGATAGTTGGCCAGAATGGTCGCTGGAATGCCGAAGCTGGTGTACTCGCCGCTGGCGGCATCAATCCCCGTGGTGGTGAGCAGCAGCTTGCAGGGATCTACAAGATACTGTTGCTGCGCGTAACCCTCAAAACCGTGCCACTTTGCGCCCGGTTCAAGGCTGAAGTAAGCGGGATCGGCGGCGATAGCTTCCGTTTCCGCCGCTTGCCACAGCTTGCCGTGCACTTTCTCCGGCAGGAACGGCTGAATCATTTCGCAACGTTCCAGAATCGCTTTACGCGCATCAATGCCGATGGTGACGCACTCGTGCCACATGCTGCGTCCGGCCTCGCCTTTATGCATGCGGGCGTTGATATCCAGCGCGGCAAACAGCGGATAGAACGGGCTGGTTGAGGCGTGCAGCATAAACGCATTGTTGAGGCGTTTGTGCGGACAGAAACGCTGCTGCCCACGGATGTGGTTGTCTTTCTTATGGATTTGCGACGTCTGTGAGAAACCGGCCAGCTGCTTGTGTACCGACTGCGTGACAAAAATGCCCGGATCGTTCTCGTTCAACTCCAGCGTCAGCGGTGAACAGCCGGCCATCAGCGGAATAAACTGCTCGTAACCCACCCACGCTGAATCAAACAGGATGTAATCGCACAGATGTCCGATGCGATCGACCACCTGACGCGCGTTGTACACCGTGCCATCGTAAGTGCCGAGCTGAATAATCGCCAGGCGGAATGGACGTTGATCGTTGGCACGATCGGGCGCCACTTTGGCAATTTGATCACGCAGATAAGCATCGTCAAAACAGTGCGCATCAATGCCGCCGATAAAGCCAAACGGATTACGCGCCGCTTCCAGATACACCGGCGTGGCGCCCGCCTGAATCAGTGCGCCATGATGGTTGGATTTGTGGTTATTGCGGTCAAACAGCACCAGATCGCCGCGCGTCAGCAGCGCGTTGGTGACCACTTTATTGGCGCTGGAGGTGCCGTTAAGCACGAAGTAGGTTTTGTCGGCGTTAAACACTTTCGCCGCGAACTTCTGCGCATCTTTGGCTGAGCCTTCGTGGATCAGCAGATCGCCGAGCTTGACGTCGGCGTTGCACATATCCGAACGGAAGACGTTCTCGCCGTAGAACTCATAAAACTGACGTCCCGCCGGATGTTTGCGGAAGAAGGCACCACCCTGATGTCCCGGGCAGGCAAACGTGCTGTTCTGCATATCGACGTAGCGCGTGAGCGTGTCGAAAAATGGCGGCAGCAACTCGGCTTCATACGCCTGCGCGGCGTCCTCCAGCGCGTCCCACTCTTCTGGCGCGCCGTTGATTTCGCCAGTGACGCCCGGCAGCTTCAGCACTTCTTCATCGAACGCATTGGCGACAAACACCGGCAGATTAAAGCCGACCTTGCGCAATAGCGTCAGCACGCCACTGCGCGTGTCCGACAAGGTGATCACGACCGCAGCGACATCGGTAAAGTCGGTATTGTCCAGCGTCACCACGTCGCGCGCAGTGTTAAGACTAAGGGTTGGCGCTACAGCAACGCTGGCAGCAATTTTCAATGGGTTCATAACACAAATCCCTGAGAGAGGATGAGTGGGTGCCGATGGCACAGCAATGAGGAGGTTTCCTCGGCGAAGTCAATCTGGGAGTTGAACACTAACTGGGGCGCAATCATGTCATCTTTTTTTTGCCGGAACAACCGCTGCGCTGGCCCTCTCTCGCAAGCGGGCGAGGGCGCCGTCCGAGCGAGAGTTAAGGTATGCTGGATCAGTTCCCTGTCCCACCTGTGGGAGAGGGTTAGGGTGAGGGCAAAAAAGGAGTACTATACCCCCACTTTCCTCAACCAGCCGGAGGCTGCATGTTCAAGGCATTGGTCATTGAAAATGATGAACAGGGATATCGCACATCCCTGAAAGATCTGTCAGAAAAACAACTGCCCGATCAGGATGTCACCCTCGAAGTAAGCTACTCCACGCTCAACTACAAAGACGCGCTCGCCATCTGCAACAAAGGCCCGATTGTGCGGCAATTCCCGATGGTGCCGGGCATCGACTTTGTTGGTCGGGTGATCAGCAGCCGCCATGCCGAATGGCAGCAGGACGACGTGGCGCTGCTCACTGGCTGGGGCGTAGGCGAAAAGCATTGGGGCGGGCTGGCGCAGAAAGCCAGCGTCTCAGGCGACTGGCTGGTACAAGTGCCGGCCGCACTGAGCCCGCTACAAACTATGGCAATTGGCACCGCGGGCTTCACTGCCATGTTGTGCGTGCTGGCGCTGGAAAAACAGGGCATCACGCCGCAGCATGGCCCGGTTTTAGTCACTGGCGCGAGTGGCGGCGTTGGCAGCTTTGCCGTTAGCCTATTGGCACGTCTCGGCTATGAGGTTATTGCTTCCAGCGGTCGCGCCAGCGATAGCGATTACCTGATCAACACGCTGGGCGCGACGTCGATTATTGATCGCGCAGAGCTGAGCGATCCGGGCAAACCGCTGGCGAAAGAGCGCTGGGCGGCGGCGATTGATAGCGTCGGCAGCCACACGCTGGCCAATGTGTTAGCGGGCATCAAGCGCGATGGCGTGGTCGCGGCGTGCGGCATGGCGCAAGGTTTGGATCTGCCGACCAGCGTCGCGCCGTTCATACTGCGCGGCGTGGTGCTGGCGGGCGTGGATAGCGTGATGTGTGCAAAACCGCTGCGGCAGCAGGCGTGGCAGCGCCTGGCGGAACTGGTGGATGGCGACCTGCTACAGCATTTAACCAAGGTGATTCCGCTGAGCGAAGCGCGCGAAGGTGCCGAGCAGCTGCTGGCCGGTAAAGTACGCGGCAGATTGATCGTCGATTGCAGATAATCGCACATTACGTAGCGGCGCAATTTATGGCGCGTCTTTTCACAGAGCGCGATAAATCGCGCCGCTACGGTTTCAGGCACGCAGTTGAATCTGCGGTCTGCCCTTCTCATCTTGCATCACCACATCCAACTCCGCCTGATACCAGCGCGTCAGCGTGTGTTCGGTCATCACCTCATTGGGTGCGCCTTCCGCCACCAGCTTGCCCTGATGCAGTAACAGCACGCGATCCGACCACAGCGACGCGAGGTTAAGATCGTGCAGCACGGTGCAGACGCTGAAGCGTCCGTTGCGCGTCAGACGATGCAGCAAACGCAAACTGTGCTGCTGCCAGAACAGATCCAGCGCGGAAGTGGGTTCGTCGAGAAACAGCCAGCCGCGTGGCCCGTCATCGTGCCACAGCTGAGCCAGCACGCGCGCCAGCTGCACGCGCTGCTGTTCACCACCGGAAAGCGAGCGATAATCGCGCTGTGCCAGCTCAAGGCTGCCGGTAATTTGCATCACCTCGTCGATCACCGCCCTGGAATGAGCGCGCGGCCAGGGCGCGCGGCCCATCGCCACCACATCGGCGGCGGGCAGCGGAAAACTGACGCTATTTTGCTGACGCATCACCGCGCGGCGCTGCGCCAGCGGTTCCCGCGGCCAACTGTTTAGCGGACGATCGCCGAGCCAGCACTCGCCCGCTTGCGGCGTGAGAAAGCCGGTCAGCAAGCGCAGCAGCGTGGATTTCCCCGCGCCGTTGGGGCCGATCAGCGCGATCATTTCGCCAGGCTGCAAAGTCAGGGAAACGTCGTCGATCAACGCGCGTGAGCCGTGGCTAAATCGCAGCCCGCGTGCCTGCATGCAGTCACTCATTCATCCCCCTTTGCTCACGCAGAATCAGCCAGAGAAACCACGGGCCGCCCAGTAGGCTGGTTAACAGGCCAACCGGCATTTCCGCCGGCACCACCACGGTGCGCGCCAGCGTATCGGCCAGCAGCAGCAAAATCGCGCCCGCCAGCGCCGAACCGGGCAGCATCCAGCGATGATCGCTGCCGAGACAGAAACGCATCAGGTGCGGCACCACTAAACCGACAAAGCCGATAATGCCACTCACCGCCACGGCGGTGCCTACCAGCAACGCGCTCAACACCAGCAGCTGACGCTGCGTGCGCTTAACGTCGATGCCCATGTAATGTGCATCCTCTTCGCCGAGCTGCAGCAAATTGAGACGACGCGCGCGCAGCTGAATCGCTATCAGCGCCGGCAGAATCAGCACCGCGCACACCGCCAGGCTCGGCCACTGCGCCGCACTCAAACTGCCCATGCCCCACAGCGCCAGCTGACGCAGTTGCTGATCGTTACTCAACCACGACAGCACGCCGACCGCCGCGCCGCATAAGGCGTTGATGGCGATCCCGACCAGCAGCAAGCGCGACAAATTGCCCAGCGCCAGACGGCTAAAGCTGAAGATCATTAGCGTCACCACCAAACTACCCATAAAGGCGGCGAGTGTTGGCAGCCACAGCGCCAGCAGCGGCGGCAAGCCGAGCGGGATAACGATCGATATCGCCACCGCTAAACCCGCTCCGCTGCTGATGCCGAGCAAACCGGGATCGGCCAGCGGATTGCGAAACAATCCCTGCATCACCGCGCCGGACACCGCCAGCGCCATGCCGAGCAGCACCGCCAGCAGCACGCGCGGCAGACGGATGTTGATCCAGATTTGCCACGCCATATCGCTGAGCGGCGCACGCAACAAAGTGCGCATTGAAAGCGGCATCGCGCCGAAGTTGGCCGCCATCAGCATCACTATCAGCATGCAGATGGCCATCAAACCGAGCCAGCGCATCACGGATGTAGTTGCCATATTTTTCCCCTAAATAATTCAAGGTGCAGGAAGGCAGCAAGTGTTCGAATCCCCAGGAGCTTACACAAGTAAGTGACTGGGGTGAGAACACGCAGCTAACGCGCCTGCGGCTTGAAGTATGACGGGGAAGCCGCTTCGGCTGCGTGGCGCAGTTTGATGATCGCGCCCGGCGTATCAAGGCCAAAGCTCAGCAGCGCCATCTCATCCACCACCAGCAACGCGCGATGCTGACCGGCTGGCGTCAGTGCCAAACCGGGCAGCGACCACACTTTCTCTTCGCCGCCCAGCGTACGCAGGCCATCTTCACCCACCACGATCAAATCCGGTGCCGCCGCAACCACGCCTTCCTGCGACAGCTGCTGATAGTGCGGCACCGCCGCCATCGCGTTGATCAGACCCGCGCTGCGAATCGCGCCGTCCGCGCCGGTTTGTGCCCCCGCTGCCTGTGTGCGCATGCCGCCGTGCGCCATGATAAACAGCACTTTGATCGGCAACGGTTTTTGTGGGATCTGCGCGCGCTGCTTGTTGACCTTCTCGATCAGCGCGTTGGCTTCCTCTTCACGATGCAGCGCCTTGCCGATGGTAGCGATTTTTTCCGCGATGGCGTCGAGGCTGTTTTTGCCGGTGACATCCACCACTTTTACGCCAGCTTGTGCCACTTGCTGCAGCACCAGCGACGGTTTTGCCAGCTCGCTGCTCAGCACCAGCGTCGGTTTCAGCGCCAGAATCCCTTCGGCATTCAGCTGACGCATATAACCGACATCCGGCAACTTGTTGGCCTGCGCTGGATGCTGGCTGGTGCTGTCACGCGCTACCAGATCCTGCTGCGCATCCAATGCATAGATGATTTGCGTGACGTCACCGCCAATCGAGATCACCCGCTCGGCCGCAACAGCGGGCAGCGCCAGCGCAGTTAGCAGCAACAGAAGTTTTCTCATGCTGACGCCTCCAGCGACATCACCTGCTCGCGCCAGCGCGCCTGCTCCGGCGTGCCTTCGCTGCGCTGACCGTACAACTGCGCGATCTGCGTGCCGTCGGCGGCAAAAAGTTCCAGGCTTGTGACGAAGCCGTCGCCGCTCGGTTTGCGCGTTACCCAGCTTTCGCTGATGTGATCCGCCATTAAATGCAACGTGAAGGTGGGATTGAAAATGTTGATCCAGTTATCCATCGGCATCAGCTTCTGCACCGCGCCGGTGAAGATCTGCGTGCAGCCACGGTTGCCGATAAAAATCATGATTTCATTGCCATCCTGCTGCGCCAGATCCAGCAGCTGCGCCAGCGAGTCATTACTCACCTGACGCGCCAGATCGTCCGCCACCGCGCGAAACGCCTGCGGGCGCGAGATGTTGTGGCGCTTCAGCAGACCAAAGAACTGATGCACATCGGTGATGGCGCGCCATTCGGCTTCCACTTTGCTGGCATCAACCGTACCTCTGTATTGCGGCGCGCTGGCGGGCTGCGGATCTAACGCCGCCGCGTTCTCCAGCACAAACGCCGAAATCAGCGCATCCCACGCGGCGCGATCGGTATTTTCAGTGGTGTAGATTTTCAGCACCGCATCAGCGTGGCGATCAAAAATCTGGATGCTTTGACGTTCACCGTGGGCGCTCTGCTCACGCAGGAAGAACGCGCTGTGCCACTGATGCGGGAACAGACGCTGATCGAGCGCGCGCGGGTTGAGAATTAGTCCGGCGTGTTCGCCGAGGTGCAGGTTTTCATATTTGCCCACCTGCTCGTGAACCGCATATTCATTGCGGGTGATGCTTTTGGTTTCACCCACCGCCGCCAGTGCTGCCAGCAGCGCAGGGAAATCAGCTTTTAACGCCTTTGCATCCTGGCCGACACGCGCTTCACACAGCTGCGCTTCGCCAATGCCCATCAGAGCGGCGAGATCGCGCGCGTACTTTTTCGGATGCTCGCCTTTCAGCGCCAGATAGTGATCGTAACGTGAGTTCATTGCCTTGCTCCATGAAAATGCCCTGCGCTGCCGCAGGGCGAAAAGGGATTAGAAATCGACGTTCACACCCAACTGGAAGGTGCGGCCTGGCATCACCGCCAGGTTGATGTCGTTGCGTTCCTGGGCGTTGCTGCTGGTCAGCGTGCGGCTGCTGGTGTAATCCCAGTATTTGCGATCGGTAATGTTGTAGATACCGCCGCTCAGCTTGACGTTTTTCGTCGCCTGCCAGTAAGCCGTTGCATCCACCATGCCGTAACCCGGCACGCGCATATATTCCGTGGTGGAATCAGTGATCGCCGTGCCGGTGTTGGTGTAGCTTTCGCGGTTGGTCGCCGTGGCCTGCTTGCCTTTCACGAAGGTGGCGGTCAGCGCTGCGCCGTAGCCGCGCGCTTTGTCATCCCACGCCAGGCCAACAATCGCTTTCAATGGCGCGACGCTATCGAGATCGATGTACTTGTCACCGGCGTAGCTGGACTTGGATTTACCTTCGTTATAGCCCAGCGCAAAGGTGCTGCTCAGGCCATTGACCTGCGGGAACCAGGTGCCGTAATTCACTTTGGTGGATATCTCAGCACCATAAATGTAGGCCTTATCGCGGTTTTCAGCCTGATAGCTGGTGTAGATGTTGCTCGGGACGTTGACGAACATCTCCGGATTGGTGGCGCGGCGGTAGCGGGTGTAGGCGATGAAGTTTTTGTACTGGTTATAGAACACCGAGGTGTTGACCGTTACACCTTCTGTCGCCTGGCCTTTCAGGCCCCACTCGAAGTTGTTGCTGGTTTCGGTTTTCAGATCGGTGTTACCAATCAGCGCATATTGCGCGCTACCCGCATAGCTGGAACCCAGGTTCCATGAGCCATACAGCTGGCTGGTGGTGGGGAACTGCACGCCGCGTTTGTATTGCAGATAGGTGGTCAGCGCTGGCGTTAAATCGTACTGGAAGGTCAGCGATGGCAGCACCTGCGTATCGGAGTTAGTTTTGCCATACAGCGCATCAACCTGCTCTTCGGTCAGCACCGTGCTGCCGGTGGTGAGATCACCGAGATTTTTCGGCTTAGTGCTTTGATACATTACGCGCACGCCGGGAATGACCGCGAAGTTGTGGCTATCAAGATCGAAATTGATCTTATCTTGCAGGTATCCTGCCACCGCGAAAGTGCGGCTGTCAGACTGCGGTTGGGTGATGGCGCTAAAGGCGCTCGGCGCTGGTTCCTGGCGGAACGGACGCTCGCTGTTGTCCAGGCGCGCATTGACACCGGCACTCAGCTCGTGGCGGCCCAGCGTTTTGGTGCCGCGCGTGTCGAAGCCATAGCTATCGACGTTGAAATCGGAATAGACAAAGCCGTACTGGCTGGCGCTGGTCGGCAGATAGGTATTGTCGTGCGCCTGAGTTTGCTGCCAGTAAAGGCGCATGGTCAGCGTATCGATAAAGTCGTTGTACGGCGTCCACTCATCCGCCAGATTGATGCCCCAGCGGCGCGTATCGCTCTGCTGCTGCGCGGTGCCCCAAACGGTGTTGCCGCTGGTATCCCAGGTATCGTAATGGCTGTGGTTGGTTTTGTGGTAGTAATCAAAGGTGGCGCTCAGCTTGTGCTGATCGTTCGGCTGCCAGATCCCGGACGTCATAAAGGCGTCAGAGTGCCAGTTGGCCGGATAAGCCTGTTTCACGTCGCTGTTGTTGCGGGTTTCCTGGCCGTCGCGACGGCTGTAAACAAACAGGCCGCGCAGCTCGTCATCGCCAGCAGCGGCGGTGATGCCGTTGTGCCAGCTGCGATTCGATGAGTCGTAATCGCTCTGGTAACCGAAATAAGTATTTTTGTCGCTGCTAAGGTAATCGTCAGCGGTTTTATTGTGGAACGAGACGTTACCGCCAATCGAGGTATTCGGCTGATCCACCGCCGTGGCGCCCTTCTCAATATCAACGCTGCCGAACAGGTAGGGATCGATGTAATCGCGGCCAATTCCAAAGGTGTTGTTGCCGGTGCGGCTGACGTAAGGGCGGCCGGTGGCATCGGGAATCGGAATGCCGTCGATATCCATGCCGACGCGGTTACTCTCCAGACCACGAATGTTGTAACCGGTGTAACCCGCGCGGTCAAAACCGCTTTTGCCGGCAGAGGATCCGCCGCTGGATCCGGTGGCGCTGATCAGCGGCTCATAACGCATGATCGAACCGAAATCGTTCGCACCGCGTTTTTGCAGCTCTTGTGCTGTGATGGTGGTTTTATTGCCGGCCTGCTGTTTTGGCGCGGTGACGGTGAGAACCGGTTCATTGCTGGTGCTATCGCTGGCGGCAAAGCTGCAAGCGGCATGAATAGCTGAAGATAAGATGGCAACTTTGAAAAGACGTTGCTGGGCTGTTCCCTGAAAGAGTGAAGACATGCGCGAAATACCTGGTTAATTGTTAGTATTCGCTCACTTGCTTGCTGCCGGAAAGTACGGACCTTGGTTAAAAGACCGTAAAAATTATGGACTTATTTTTTGTAATAAATGATGTCGAAAGGAATGTAATGCAAGTGGTAATCATTATCAACTAGCAGTAAGCTAAGATGTATCTTGGACCGCACATTTTGTTAACTTCATTATCTAAATGAGACACGTTATGTCACAGAAACCAGCGATTACCATTCATTACTGCACACAATGTAACTGGCTGCTGCGTTCCGCCTGGATGGCGCAGGAGTTGCTGCATACCTTTGCCGAGGATTTAAGCGCGGTAACGCTACAGCCGGGAACCGGCGGCGTGTTTGAGATTACCATTGATGGTCAGGTGATTTGGGAGCGTAAGCAGGAAGGCGGATTCCCGGATGCGGCAGCGCTGAAGCAGCGCGTGCGCGACGTCTGCTGGCCGGATCGCGCGTTGGGGCATGTGGATAAGAAGAAGAGTTGATTTGGGGTTCGTGCGTTATCGGAATAAACGGATGTACACGCACCTAAGGTCGTCATTCATGGCGACCTGCTAACTTTTAGCGATTTTTTCCGCCGCTTCCTGCAGCGCGCTGATCACGATCTCCAGCGCCTCATCCGAAATCTCTTCCTGCGCCAGACGATGATTCAAGGTGTGTTTGATCAGATGAATCGCCTGTTCAACCTGCGGAATGCTGCGGTTATTCACCAGAATCGCCAGCGAGGTTAAGCGCTCGATAATCGCATTCACATTGTCACGATTCTCCGCCAGCAGCGCCTCGCCGCCTTCATTCAGCGCATAGGCTTTACGAGATGCTTGGGCATCGACCACGCGAATCGCATCCATCTCTTCGAGCAACGTAAGGTTGGGATAGATAATGCCGGGGCTGGGTGAGTATTCCCCTTTGGAGAGCTCTTCAACCGATTTGATCAACTCATACCCATGCGCAGAGCTGATGGCGAGAAAGTGCAGCATTAACAGGCGGATATCGCTAGCATCCAGCATCCGCTCCCGACGCTTCTTACGTGCGCCTGTACAGACGGTGCGCTGTGCGTGATCGGACTGCCATGGAAAATCCCGCTGCTGTTTCATTGCCTTCCTGAGCGCTAATTAAGGGAGGTTGATAGTAGTCTGCCACCTGGCAAAATTCAACACAGGCGGCAGCGCGCGCGACGTTGGCGTTATTTCTGATGCCAATAAGCTACGGCGCGCACGAAATCGGTATGTGCACCGCGTCCTTGGGTGAAGTAATCGCTCAGCAGTTTCACCGCTTCGCCCTCGCCCGTCAGCCAGATGAAGTATTCAGTGGCAGGCAGCGCAATCCTATCCAGCTGCGCCTTAATCGGTGCCAGGTTATCGGCCTGCATGGTGCCGCTGCCCAACCAACTCACCTGTACATTTGGCAGATCACCGAGATAATCGCGGCCGGTGGCTTCATCGGCATAGGCCAGCAGGTGAATTTCCTGCGCCTGGATTTCGCTGTAACGACGTTTAAAGGCGGGCAGACCGGTCTCATCACAGACGTAAATCTGGCAGGCGTAATCCGCCGGGATCACCAACGAACCGCGCGGACCGCCCATCGCGATTCGATCGCCCACTTTGGCTTGGTTTGCCCAGCTGCTGGCAACGCCGCCATCGTGGATGTAGAAATCGATGGTCAGAGAATCGACGCCGTTAAATTCCAGCGGCGTGTAATCACGCGCGGCAGGACGCACGCCATTCGGCCAAACGATGCCTTCATCGGTGATCTGCGGCAGCGCCAACTCTGCACCGGCATGTTCCGGGAAGAACACTTTGATGTGATCGTCAAACGATGGCGAGTTGAAGCCGGCCAGATCGCTGCCGTTGAAAACAATGCGCCAGAATTCACCGGCAATCAGCGTCTTGCTGACCACGCTGATGTGGCGGAAACGCAGTTCATTGCGCACACGACGTGGCGCGCGTTTGGAAGGGTGAGTTTGCAAGTAGTGTCTCCCTTAAAGATAGTGAAAGTCATTCTCATCTGATGGGGAGAGAATAGTTATGATATATCTTCGACGCAATGCCGAAAAATGCTATTGGTAAATTGGCATGTTAAAACAGCGCGATAAATCGCGCCGCTACGATGAAGAGCAGTGAGGGATAAGGTGCAAATGACAAGCAGGAAGTGGAGCGCCGCAATTTATTACGCAATACATAGATGCGTTTGACTGCCGAGACCGCGCTTAGATTGCAGCGGTCACGGATTTTAAAACCGGATTACGCCTGGTGATTGCCACAGGTCACGAAACTGCCATCATCCTGGCTATGTTTCGGCAGCACATTGTCGCCCAGAATTTCATGCTGCGCACAATGCGGTTGGTGCGGATGCAGTCCGCCCGGCGGTGAAAAAGGCTCAGCCATTTGTGCACTTGCCAGCGAAGAAAACGCTACAAGCGCTGTCATGAGGAACAACGGTAGAAGTCGCATAATTTTTTTGTCTGTTCACTATAGCGGCCCGGAATGGACCAGAAATGCAGGTGATTATCCAGCCTGATGTGTGGCGGCTGGTGATTTACGCGGCCAATCAGGTTTCGATGAAGAATTTTACGCTCATTATGCCAGTGAGTTTATAAAATCGTGCGGTTTGTCACGGTTTACCGCACGAATTATGCATTACTTATCCGTCACCGGAATATAGAAGGTGCCTTGCAGCAGATCGGGCGTGCTGTATTTCAGATCCAGCTTAAGCAAATCTTTGCCCGCACGGCGTGCTACGCCCAGCGCTGGCAAATGGTTGTAGTAAATCTCCGCGGTGAATGCGTTGATCTCTTCCGGCGCGCCGTGCCAGTCAATCTCCGCATACAAACCCCTCTCGCCGGTCCAGTTCTGCACGTTACGCGGCAGCACATCGGCGTATTGACTCTCCAGCGCCTGGAATAGGCTGATGTGTTGCTGGTCAGCAGAATGCACGCCCGGACTGAACTGAAAGCCCAGCCAGCCGCGGTTCACATGCTGACCGGCAAAAGCGATGAAATCGCGCGTATGCTGCGCCACCACATGATTTTGATGATCGATGTATTCCCCGAAGCGGCATTCCCACTCAATCACTTCGCCACACAGCTGAATCTCCGGCTTCTGCGCCAGACGCGCATTGACCCACTCACGCTGCGTGGAGATGCGGCTGTGAAAATCCTTCATCAGCATTTCCGGAATGCGACGATAAGCACCCGGCGTCATCGAGAAGTGGCTTTTAAACACACGGGTAAAATTCTGCTGATTATCAAAACCAAAGCGCACCGCAATATCGATCAGCGGCATGCTGGTCAGACGCAGCGCCATCGCCGCCATGGTCAGACGACGTTTGCGCGTGTAGGACGCCAGCGTTTGTCCGGTCATCTCTTTGAACATGCGCTGCATGTGCCATTTGGAGTAACCGGATTTCAGGGTAATCAGATCGATGTTGAGCTCGTCGGTCAGGTTCGCTTCTATCCAGTCCACCAGATCGTTGATGTACTGTTTTTTTACATTCAGGCTGAGCATGATTTTGATGGTCGAATGAGGTGGTTAACGTCATGAATTTGCGTTATTCGTCACATAAATATAACAAAAACGTATTACCAACGTAAGGAAGAGTAAAGGTAGCGCAGCGGGAAAAGCATTAATTGCTTAGGTTACTAACGTTTTTATCGCGCATGAAAAGAAAAAAGGTCGTCACGAATGACGACCTTGCGGTGATATCAACTGCTTGAAGCGGTGCGCGGGCTCAGTGCGAACGCATGCCCGCTGCCGTCATCATCATACGAAACAGTGATGCCACCACACCGAGTGCCAGCACGCTTGCGCCGTAAATGACTACCAGCCACATCACCTGCTTCCACCACGGAATCTTCGTTTCAGAGTGAGTTTTCATGTTGCTGACCTCGGTTTTCATATCAATGGTATCCTTCGTCGGCTTTGATTTTTCCGCGGAACACGTAGTAACTCCAGAAGGTGTAACCCAGAATTACCGGAATAATCAGCAGGCCGCCCACCAGCATAAACGCCTGGCTGCTCGCCGGAGACGCCGCCTGCCAGATGGTGATTGACGGTGGAATGATGTTCGGCCAGATGCTGATACCGAGGCCCGAGAAGCCAAGGAAAATCAGCGCCAATGTCAGGATGAACGGCGAGTAATGCGCTTCACGTTTGATGGCGCGCACAATCCCCCACGAACACAGCACCACCAGTACCGGAACCGGCAGGAACCAGAACAGGTTCGGACGCGAGAACCAGCGCTGCGCGATATCCGCGTGCGTCAGCGGCGTCCAGATACTGATAATGCCCACCACCAGCAGCAACGTCAGCGTCAGCGGCGTCGCCAGCGCAGACATCTTACGGTGCAGATCGTGTTCGGTTTTCATGATCAGCCAGGTACAACCCAGCAGTGCATAGGCGATGACCAGACCGACGCCGCAGAACAGCGGGAACGGCGCTAACCAGCTCATCGCTGAACCCGCATATTCACGGCCCACCACCGGGAAACCATTCAGGATAGCGCCCACGGCCACGCCCTGACTGAAGGTGGCCAGCAGTGAACCGGCAATGAATGACTTATCCCAGAACGCACGGTGTTCTAGCGTGGCTTTAAAGCGGAACTCAAACGCGACGCCACGGAAGATCAGGCCAATCAGCATCGCCGTCAAAGGAATCGACAGCGCATCCAGCAGCACCGAGTAGGCCAGCGGGAACGCGCCATACAGTGCCGCGCCGCCCAGCACCAGCCAGGTTTCGTTGCCATCCCAAACCGGGGCAACGGTATTAACCATCATGTCGCGTTCGATGGGATCTTTATTGAACGGTAACAGCAGGCCAATGCCGAGATCGAAACCATCCATCACGATGTACATCAAGGTGCCAAACACGATGATGGCAAACCAGATAATTGAAAAGTCGATCATCTTAGTGCTCCCCACTCTTTTCGCTATGGGTTTTGGCCGCCGACAACGGACGCGCTGGCGTGTGATGCTGACCCGGACCACCGTGATCAACCTCTTTACCTTCGCCGGTCACCGGACCCTCTTTGATCAGACGCATCATGTAGAGATAACCGACACCAAACACCGACGAGTAGACCAGAATGAACGCCAGCAGGCTGATGCTCATGTGCATATCGCCATGCGCCGAGACCGCATCAATGGTGCGCTGCACGCCATATACCACCCACGGCTGACGCCCAATCTCGGTGGTAAACCAACCGGCCAGAATGGCGATCAAACCCGATGGACCCATCAACAGCGTGAACCACAGGAACGGACGCGAGTGATACAAACGGCCTTTGAAACGCAGCCACAAAGACACCACGCCGAGCGTAATCATCAGCAGGCCCAGCGCCACCATCACGCGGAATGACCAGAAGATAATGGTGGAGTTTGGACGGTCCTCTTTCGGGAAGCTCTTCAGCGCAGGGATTTGCTTCTCCAGGCTGTGCGTCAGAATCAGGCTGCCGAGGTACGGGATTTCCAGCGCGTACTTGGTGCGCTCCTGCTCCATATCCGGCACACCGAACAGAATCAGCGGTGTGGCTTCACCCGGCTTGTTTTCCCAGTGTCCTTCAATTGCCGCGATTTTCGCAGGCTGATGCTCAAGGGTGTTCAGGCCGTGCGCATCACCGATCATCGCCTGAATCGGTGCCACGATCAGCGCCATCCACAGCGCCATCGAGAACATCTTACGAATCGCTGGATTGTCGTTACCGCGCAGTAAATGCCATGCGCCCGACGCGCCGACAAAGAAGGCGCTGGCCAGGAAGGCACCGACCGACATGTGGAACAAGCGATAAGGGAACGAGGGGTTGAAGATGATTTTCAGCCAATCTTCCGGTACCACGATGCCGTTCTGGATGATGTAGCCCTGCGGCGTATGCATCCAGCTGTTTGACGCCAGAATCCAGAAGGTGGAGAAGATGGTGCCGAGCGCGACCATGCAGGTTGCAAAGAAGTGCAAGCCTGGACCGACGCGGTTCCAGCCAAACAGCATTACGCCAAGGAAGCCCGCTTCAAGGAAAAAGGCGGTTAACACTTCATAGGTGAGCAGCGGGCCGGTGATACTGCCAGCAAACTGTGAGAAACCGCTCCAGTTAGTACCGAACTGGTACGCCATCACCAATCCGGATACCACGCCCATGCCGAAGTTAACGGCAAACGCTTTTGACCAGAAATGGTAGAGATCGCGATAGGTCTCGTTACGGGTTTTCAGCCACATCCCTTCAAGCACCGCCAGGAAACTGGCGAGACCGATGGTGATGGCTGGAAAGATAATATGGAAGGAAACAGTAAAAGCGAACTGAATCCTGGCCAGATGAAAGGCGTCTAATCCAAACATTGCTTACCTCATTGCCACAAATTACACCGAATTTTTACTTATAATTAACAAGCAGAGCGCAGCGGTTATTTCGCCGTGCTTAAAGAAATGTCGCGCCAATGTAAAAGGAAGTGGTGCGAACAAAAAGATACAGGGGAAGTCGGTAAAACTATAACAGTGTTTTTTGATTTCGATCATTGTTTTCAGCAGAAACTAATACTTTAAAAATCACGACGTTAAGGTTAATCACCCTCATTCATTGTGACAATATTGTTATTGTTTTCCGCCTATTCCCGCTGTGCTTATCAGGTAAGCACTTCATTTATTTATTTTTTAGTGCGAAGAAAAATGGCGTTATTTACGGTAAATACGTTGAGCATGTAAATATTTCCGGACAGCGCAGGATGATCAGAATTGTTAATTAAAAGCTAATATTTTTAGAACAAAAGATATATTTCTGCTGTTTATTAAACAGGTGATGTAAACGCAGTGACGTTAACCTGCTGCGGCATGGTATTTGCCAGCGGCGACAAGCTGTGCTTTTTTAGAGCAGTAATCAACCAGTTAAACAGCGAAGGAGAGGTTATGGCCCGTCTTACTGCACAGGATTTCCCTCAGGAACTGCTCGAGCTTTACGATTACTACGCGCACGGCAAAATCAGCAAACGCGAATTTATCGCGATGGCGGCGAAATTCACCATCGCCGGCATGACCGGCGCCACGCTGCTCAGCGCCATGAGCCCCAATTATGCGCTGGCGCAGCAGGTGGAATTTACCGATCCGGCGATCAAACCGGAATACATTCACTATCCGTCACCGCAAGGTCACGGCGAGGTGCGCGGCTATCTGGTGCGACCGGCCAATGCATCCGGCAAAGTGCCTGCGGTGGTAGTGGTGCACGAGAATCGTGGCCTCAATCCCTACATCGAAGACGTGGCGCGACGGGTAGCGAAAGCCGGTTACATCGCGCTGGCACCAGATGGTTTGAGCTCGCTGGGCGGTTATCCGGGGAATGATGATGAAGGCAAAGTGATGCAGGCCAAAGTCGACCCCACCAAGTTGATGAATGACTTCTTCGCCGCGATTGATTTCCTGATGCACCACGAAGAGGGCACCGGCAAAGTGGGTATCACCGGCTTCTGCTACGGCGGCGGCGTAGCCAATGCGGCGGCAGTCGCGTTCCCTGATTTGGCCTGCGCGGTACCGTTCTACGGCCGTCAGCCTAAAGCGGAAGATGTGCCGCGCATCAAAGCGCCGCTGTTGCTGCACTACGCCGCGCTGGATAAAGGCATCAACGAAGGTTGGCCAGCCTATGAAGAGGCGTTGAAAGCCAATCACAAAATCCATGAAGGCTATGTATATCCCGGTGTGAATCATGGCTTCCACAATGATTCGACGCCGCGTTATGACAAAACCGCCGCCGAATTAGCATGGAGCCGCACGCTGGGTTGGTTTGAGAAGTATTTACGCGCTTGAGGGTGCGGCGGTCGCCATAAATGGCGGCCCTTCTCAATGCGCCTTCAAAATCCGATGCACATTGCTCTCCAGCCAATCCGCCAGTCCGGTCACCTGCCCTTCCACTTCGCGGCCTAACGACGTCAAACGATACTCAACGTGCGGTGGCACCACGTCATAGGCAATGCGTTCCACAAAACCATCCTCTTCCATATAGCGCAGCGTCTGCGCCAGCATACGTTCGCTGACGCCGCCAATCTTGCGGCGCAGTTCGCTAAAACGCAGGGTTTCTTCGCGCAGCGCCAGCAAAATCAGTACGCTCCAGCGGCTGGTAATGCGCTTCAACACGTCGCGTGACGGGCAATTCACGTTAAGCAACTCACCGCGCGTAAACTTTTCACTCAACTTTTCAGACATTTAACTCAGCTTCTCCAAACTAACAAATCTGTAAGTACTTACTAAAAGTTAGTTTATCGCTTAGGCTGTTTTCATACCAGTTCAAAAGGAGAACAACATGATTGCGATTACAGGTGCCACAGGCCAACTGGGCCGTCTGGTGATTAATGCGTTATTGAAAAAAGTGCCGGCTAGCGAAATCATTGCGGCGGTGCGTTCGCCCGAGAAAGCGGCCGATCTGCAGGCGCTGGGCGTAACGCTGCGAGCGGCGGATTACAGCCAACCGGAAACGCTGCAAAGCGCCTTTGCCGGTGTCGATAAACTGCTGCTGATCTCTTCCAGTGAAGTTGGCCAGCGTGAAGTGCAGCACAAGGCGGTGATCGATGCGGCTAAAGCCGCCGGCGTTGGCTTTATCGCCTACACCAGCTTACTGCATGCCGATACCTCGCCGTTGGGTTTAGGCGTTGAGCATCGTGCGACTGAAGCCCAGCTGAAAGCCTCGGGCATTCCTTTCGCGCTGCTGCGTAACGGCTGGTACACCGAAAACTACGCGGCGAGTATTGCGCCCGCGCTGGCGCATCATGCCTTTATTGGTGCGGTCGGCGAAGGTCGCATCGCTTCCGCGGCGCGCGCTGACTATGCGGCGGCAGCGGCCGAAGTGATCAGCCGTGACGATCAGGCGGGCAAGGTGTATGAACTGGCTGGCGACGACAGCTACACGCTGGCGCAGTTCAGCGCCGAGATTGCTAAACAGTCTGGCGAGCAAGTGGATTACATCAATCTGCCACAAGCCGAATTTGCCGCTGCGCTGAAAGGTGCCGGTTTGCCAGAGGGCTTGTCAGAGATGCTGGCAGATTCAGATGCCGGCGCCGAAAAAGGCGGTTTGTTTGACGAGAGCCATACGCTAAGCAAACTGATTGGCCGCCCCACCACGCCGTATGCGGACGTGATAAAGGCGGCGTTGCAGAAGTAAGGTGCGGCCTGATGCCCTCACCCCGGCCCTCTCCCTGTGGGAGAGTGAGGCGCTGCCACATTTTAGCTCTATCGGTTCCCTCTCCCGCCTGCGGGAGAGGGTTAGGGTGAGGGAAATACAGCTCAATCTCCGCTGCGTTTGCCATAAATTGATCAAGCCATCCCACGCTTTTTTGCGCAAATTTTAGCGATTTTCTTAAATACAGATATTTCTGTGCAGCTATTTAAACATCCATCCTAAAAGCCGCTTTCATTTCCTGAAATATAGTCCGTTGTAATCACTGAAAAATCATAAAAACACCGGATCCATCGACATGATTTATTACGTTCATAGATAAATCGCATTGTTGTTTCGCCCGTTCAGAGCTCTATAATTTGTTCTTTACGCATTCAAGAATTTACCAGGAGGCTGCTATTAATACTAACCAACAGCAATATAACGCTTTCGAGGATCGACGCGCTGATGCTGAACTGGAGTATCAATATAATCCTCACGAGTTCGTTCGCGAAGGTATGCAGGATTCGGAGCCGGAACCCGAGCTGATTGAAGGTTTGCCCGCGCCGGATGCGCTGACGCCTGCCGATCGCTACATGGAACTGTTTGAGCAGGTACAGACATCGCACATATTTGCTGACAGCAAAACGTTTCCGGACTGCGCACCAAAATTCGATCCGCTGGATATTTTAATCCGTTTTCGTCGCCGTAAACGCGCAGCGGATTTTGATCTGGAAGCATTCGTGCACGAACATTTTTATTCACCTCAGGTGAATGAGAGTTTTTATGTTTCCAATCCAGATAAAACCTTAACCGAACATATTGACGATCTGTGGCCGGTGTTAACCAAAATGCCACAGCAACATTTGGCACACTCATCGCTGCTGCCGTTGCCGAAACCTTATGTGGTGCCCGGCGGCCGATTTGGAGAAACCTATTACTGGGACTCCTACTTCAGCATGCTCGGCCTCGCCGATGCCGGCCGCGACGATCTGCTGCGTCATATGGCGGATAACTTCGCCTGGCTAATTGATAACTACGGTCACGTGCCAAATGGCAACCGTACTTACTACCTCAGCCGTTCGCAGCCGCCGGTGTTTGCGCTGATGGTGGAACTGTTTGAAGAAGATGGCATTCGCGGCGCGAAACGCTATCTCGATCAGCTGATGAAAGAGTACCAGTTCTGGATGGACGGCGCGGGTGAGCTGATGCCGCATCAGGCCTATCGCCACGTGGTGCGCATGCCAGATGGTTCGCTGCTCAACCGTTACTGGGACGATCGCGACACGCCGCGCGATGAGTCGTGGCTGGAAGATATTGAAACCGCGAAGAAATCAGGTCGTCCGGCCAACGAGGTTTATCGCGATCTGCGTGCCGGTGCTGCATCGGGCTGGGATTACTCTTCACGCTGGCTGCGCGATCCGCAGCGTCTGGCGAGTATCCGCACCACGCAATTTATTCCGATCGATCTCAACGCGTTCCTCTACAAGCTGGAGCTGATGATTTCGACGCTGTCACATGCCAAAGGTGAAGAGCTCACGGCGCTGGCGTGGCAGAAAAAAGCCGATGCGCGTAAGCAGGCGATTCATCGCTATCTGTGGGATAACACTGCCGGGGTGTACCGCGATTACGACTGGCGTCGCGAACGCTTTGGCGCCTTCACCGCTGCTGCGGTGGTGCCGCTGTTCCTCGGCCTCGCCTCGCCCGAGCAGGCGCACCTGCAGGCCGTTGCGCTGCGCCATCTGTTACTGACGCAAGGCGGTTTGTTAACCTCGATGGTGGAGAGCGGCGAACAATGGGATAAACCCAATGCCTGGGCGCCGTTGCAGTGGATGGCGGTGGTCGGTTTGAATCACTACGGTGAAGAGACGCTGGCGACAGAAATTGCCGTTAACTGGCTGAATACGGTGAATAATTTCTATTCTCTGCATCATAAGATGGTGGAGAAGTATGACATCAGCGGCGATCGCGCCCGTCCGGGTGGCGGCGGCGAATATCCGCTGCAGGACGGCTTCGGCTGGACTAATGGCGTCACCCGCAGATTGATGACCATGTATGGGCATTTGCTGGCGGATTGAGATTGGTGCGGCTTGATGCCCTCACCCTGACCCTCTCCCACAGGGAGAGGGAAACGCTGCCATATGTAAGCTCGATCAGTCCCCTCTCCCGCCTGCGGGAGAGGGTAAAAGCTACCCCGCCAACCCAAAACCCTGCTTACCATTCTTCTTAATCTGATACATCGCCTCATCGGCCCGCGTCAGCGCTTCATCGAAGCTGTCGCGTTCCTGCACCTGCGCAATGCCAATTGACGCACCAATCTGCGCATGTCCATTATCAATATCAAACGGCGTCAGCGCGGCATCCAGCACCGCCTGCATCATAATGCGCACTTTCGGATAGTCGATCAGGAACGGCATCAGCAGCACAAACTCGTCGCCGCCGAGTCGGCCAATCACCACGTTTGGCGGCACCACGTCGATGATGCGCTGGCTCAGTTGAATCAACACCTCATCACCACTGCGATGTCCCAAGGTATCGTTGACGTGTTTGAAGTTATCGAGATCGATAAACGCCACGCACAGTGGGCCCAGCGCTTTCATCCTGCTGAACTGCGTATTGAGCGCATGGCGATTAGTCAGTCCGGTTAGCGGATCGTGATGCGCCAGCGATGAGAGCTGCGCTTCGTACTGCTTCTCTTTGGTCATATCGATGTGCGTGCCGGTGACTTTGAGCGGATTGCCCGCTGCGTCCCATTCGGTAACGCGTCCGCGATCCAGCACCCATTTAATGTTGTCGTTTTTGCCCAGCATGCGGTGCAGCGCTTCGTAATAAGGCGCGCGCCCTTCAATGTGATCGTAAAAAGCTTTGAGCACTTCGTCGGCGTCATCCGGATGCAGGCGTCCGCGCCACACATCGAACTGCGCTTTGGTCTCTTTCGGCTGAAAACCCAGCATCGCACCCCAGCGACGATTAAAAATCACCAGCTTGCCGCTGGGAATATCCAGCTGCCACAAACATAAACCGGTTCCATCCAGCGCTGCACTCAGCTTATTACGCGCGTCATGCGCTATACGCTTTAACCGCGCATTATGCTTTTTCAGGTTCTGAATCTGCTGACGCAGCGCTTCTTCTGACATGGTTGGCTGAAGGAGAGGAAATAAGCGCTATTTTGCCTGCCGGGAAGTTTCTGTAAATAAAACAAATGAAAAGCCGATTAGCAGCGGCAAATTGGAGAAACTTCAGGAGTTACGTCGAAAGTTTGCTGTCAAAACAGCTGACTTAACTTACTTAAGTACCAGCCTGTAGTAAGCCTCGCCTACAGACGTAAGAAATTTCTTAAAAAGCATTTAATAACCGTTGAGTTTCGTGCCGCTGTGAAGGGTCACTGGCGCATTAAAGCGCAGCCAGAGGGCCGCACCGCCGCACGGCAGTGCCTAAAGCAGCAAAGAAAACTGAGAATCAATTCGTGGGCAAACGCATTTTTAGCATGATTTTTTTGTTGGGCTTTTGCCTGTCGGCCTGGAGCGCCACCACCTTAAAATTCACGCCGCGTTACGGTCTGGTTTCCCCTGAAGTGACGCTGAATGCAGAGGGACAGCAGTGGCTAAAACGTCATCCGGTGCTGCGCGTCGGCGTATGGAGCCATACGTTACCGCCCTATTCGGTTGAATTCGAAGAGGACACCTTTGAAGGACTGTCCGCCGATTATCTGGCCATCATCGCGAAAACGCTGAATCGCCCGGTCGAAGTTAAGCGCTATAACACCCGTCTCGATCTGGTTAACGCGCTCAATAACAAGCAAGTCGATTTAATTCCTTACTACCCGCAGGCTGCTAATCATGAAACCAAACTGGCGCTGAGTATTCCCTATTCGCTGGCGCAAAGCGTGTTGATTAGCCGCCGCCAGGCAAAATTTGATCGTCAGCTGAATGACAGCCGCTACCGCCTGATGTACTACGGTGACGACGAACTGAAAGCGCTGCTGCATAAACGCTATCCCGAAGCCACATTAGCGCCCGCCTCACCGCCGCTCTGGGCCTATACCGATACCGCTTTTAATGAGGACATGGTGTTCTGGAGTAACTCCGCCACGCAGCGCTATTTGTCGCAGCGCGGCTTGCAGAACATCATTGAAGGCCATAGCACGCCTTACATGAATGATGTGGATGCGCGCTTTGCCGCCCGCGCGGACAATGCTGAGCTGATCGACGCCATTAATGAAATTCTTAAAAATATCCCGCTACGTAATGCCGTACAAATTGCCGAAGCCTGGGGGCTTGATTACCGGTCGGTGGTGAAGAATCATCCTTTGGACCTTAGCGAAGCCGAAGCAAAATGGCTGGCGGAGCACCGCGACATCACGGTGAATTACGACCCTACACATCTGCCTTTCACCTTTCTCGACAGCAAACAGCGTGTCGCCGGACTCAGCGTTGATTTGTTAAATCTCATCTCGCAACGCACCGGTATTCGTTTTCATTACAACCCAATGCGGGGCTTGAGCAATATGCGCGATGCGCTGGTTAATCAACGCGATTCCCTGATTGTGGTGAGTGACGGCGCGTCAAAGCAGAGCCCGCAGATTCAATACACGCGATCTTATGTCTATTCGCCTTGGGTGGTGATGACCCGCAGCGACAGTAACTGGCACAGTTTCGATGAGATGACAGGGAAACGCATCGGCATCTACGAGCGTTCTTATTACCGCTTTGATCTGCGTCGCCGCTGGCCAACCATCGATTTTAGTGAAAATGCGGTTTCGCTCGACTCCCTCGGGCAGCTGCAGGACAAAGAGGTTGACGGCTTTATCGTGCCCTACGAATCGGCGCAATATTTGCTGAATAACCACTTCAACGATCGCTTCAAAGTGGCGTTTGTCGCACCGTTGCCGATGTTTCGCATGGCGATGGCCACCAATGTGGCGGATGAGCATCTGAATTCAATCCTGAATAAAGCGCTGTCCGATATTCCGCAGCCAACCATGCAGTCACTGATGGAGCGCTGGATCAAGTACACGCCGCCCGCAACCAGCACGTCCTGGCAGAGCTATCGCAGTTACGTGCTGCGTATTGCTGCGGTGGCCGGCATTTGCCTGCTGTTTTTCCTGTGGCGCAACCATCTGCTGAAATCGTCGCTGGCGAGGCAGCGCCAGCACGAGCGCGAAATCAGCAACCAACTGCACACGATCGAAACCTTGTTAGAGGACGTGCGTAAAGCGAAGCGTGCGGCACTGCGCTCCAGCGAGGCGAAAAGTACTTTCCTTTCACATATGAGCCATGAAATCCGCACGCCGTTGGCGGCACTGATTGGCCTGTTGGAGATTGAACATTTAGGTCAGAGCGACGAAGCGCAGCGGCAAAAGAATATCGATTTGGCGTGGGAATCTTCCCGTTCACTGCTCTCGCTGGTCGGCGATATTCTCGACCTGGCGAAAATCGAATCCGGTCATTTCAGCATTCGCCACATGCCGATGTCACTGAGCGATGTGGTTTACGACACTGAAGCGCTTTTCCGTCAGGTGGCGCTAAATAAAGGGCTGGCGCTCAATGTCATGCTGGATATCGATCAGGACAGCGTGCTGTTCGATCCCGTGGCGTTGAAGCAGATCCTGGCGAACCTGGTCAGCAATGCCATTAAGTTTACCGCGCGGGGTGAAGTTGAAGTGGCGCTTTACCAGGCAGATATCACTAAACCCGAATACGTACTGGAAGTCTGCGACAGTGGGGTGGGTCTCACGCCAGAACAGCAAAAGGCGATTTTCGAGCCCTTTGTTCAGGTGGATCAGGGCACTAATCGCGTCAGTGGCACCGGACTGGGTCTCAACATCTGTCGCCGTCTGGCGGTGATGCTGGGAACCGAGCTGCATGTAGAGAGCGAGCCCGATGAGGGCAGCGTATTTATGCTGCGCTTCATCGCCCAGCCCGCCACGCTGACTGAAGCAGAAGCTGAGCCAGTTGATGACGTTGTGCACGCATCCTTAAGAATGCTGGTTGTGGATGACAACGCCACCAATCGCCTGCTACTGGCACAACAGTTGCGTTACGCCGGGCATCATGTGTTGGTGGCAGAAGACGGTGAAACGGCGCTGGCACTGTGGCGCGAACATGACGTTGATCGTGTGATCACCGATTGCAATATGCCAGGCATGGATGGCTTTGAATTTACCCGCCAGTTACGTATTGAGGAGAAGCTAATGAATCGCCGCGCAGTCCCGATTTATGGCCTGACGGCGATGGCAGAAGAGCGCGTTGCACAACTCGCGACGCAGGCTGGCATGGATGGTTGCCTGTTTAAACCGCTGGAGCGCACCCAGCTGCTGCGAGTGGTCACCGGCAGCGCTGCCAGCAGCATGCGTAATGAAACCCTGCTTACCCTGGAAAACCTCGCGGCCAATGATCCGCAAGCCTGGCGCGATCTGGTCACCACCGCTCAGCAGCAAAATGCGCGCGATCTTGCACAACTGGAGCAAGCTGCCATGGCGGAGGACTTCCCTGGTGCACACCACGCTGCACATCAATTACTTGGCAGCGCCAAATTACTGCGCGCTGAAAGCCTACAACAGAGTTGCCTCGCCGCCGAGCAGGCAGCCGAACAACGAGAGAGTGCGTTCCTGCAGCAGCTGATTCCCGAAGTCGCTACAGCAGTGGCCGAACTGGAAGCGATCTTCCTTCACGCACTAAAAAATAATCCTGATAATGAGGTGAAACCATGAAACAAGATGCAATCTGGCAGGTTGCCGTATTAGACGATCATCCCCTGATCGGCAAAGCAATTCAGTATCGTCTGGCGCAGGAAGCGCTGCTGGAGCTGGCTGGCGCCTTTTCGCAACGCCAGCAGCTGATGGCATTTTTGCAGCGTCATTCAGTGGACGTGCTGGTGCTGGACTACATGCTTGGCGAAGACGAACTCGACGGCCTGCAGATGGTGAAACAGCTGCGCGCGCGTTATCCCGATTTGAAAATCCTGATCTCCTCGGCAGTAGAAAAACCGGCAATAGTGCAACTGCTGTTAAAAGCGGGTGTGCATGGCTTTGTGGGTAAAAGTGAAGATCAGGAAGTGCTGATTACCGCCCTGCATCAGGTATGCCGTAACAAGCGTTTTCTCACCGCCGATATGCTGCTGGAGATGGATAAGTTTCAGGAAAGCGATCGGGAAATGCATGACTATTTATTGCCGCGTCAAACTGGCGAAGATATCACGCTGCTGCTGCGCAATCTCAGCCCACGTGAGATCGAGGTGATCCGTTGCTATCTGGATGGATTAAGCATTACGCAAATCGCCGGAAAATATGCGCGCAGCCGTAAAACCATCAGCGGGCAAAAACAGACTGCACTGCGTAAATTGGGTCTGCGATCTGATTTGGAATTATTTAAATACAAAGAGCATTTCGGTGAAATTGTGCTGCATCACTGATGCATAAATTGTGTTCTGTGACGCGGATCAAGGCTTATTGGACGCGCTGCGCTGTCATGATGTTTACTAGAATGGTAGTTTATCAGTTATCACAGACACGATAACGGTGGATGACATTATGCAACTGACAATGCGTTGGTTTGGTCCGAAAGAAGATAAAGTTTCGCTGGAATATATTCGTCAGGTGCCGGGCGTGCGCGGCGTCGTGGGCGCGCTGTATGACGTGCCGGTAGGTGAAACCTGGCCGAAAGAGAAAATTAACGCGCTGGTTAAGCAGGTGCATGCCGCCGGGCTGACCGTGGAAGTGATCGAAAGCGTCAACATTCACGACGACATCAAAATCGGTCTGCCAAGCCGCGATCGTTACATCGAAAATTATCAGCAGAGCATCCGTAACCTGGCCGAAGCGGGTGTGAAAGTGATTTGCTACAACTTCATGCCAGTGTTTGACTGGATGAAGACCGACATGAACTACGTGCTGCCAGACGGCTCGCTCACCATGGCGTTCGAGAAGAAAGGCATTGATAAGAGCCTCGACGAAGTGGTGCAGGAAGTACTGGGCAACGCCAATGGTTTCGCCCTGCCGGGCTGGGAACCGGAGCGTCTGGCAAAAGTGCAGGATCTGTTTGCCCAATACAAAGATGTTGATGACGCTAAGCTGCGTGAAAACCTCGCTTACTTTCTGAAAGCGGTGATCCCGGTATGTGAAGAAGTGGGCGTGAAGATGGCGATCCACCCGGACGATCCACCGTATTCGATCTTCGGCCTGCCGCGCGTGGTGAAGAACCGCGACGATCTCGACTGGATCTGTAACGTGGTCGATTCCGAGGCTAACGGCATCACGCTGTGTACCGGATCGATTGCCGAAGATCCGAGTAATGATGTGTACGCCATTCTGGCGGAGTTCTCGCGCCGCAAACGTATTCCGTTCGCCCATGTGCGTAACATCAAGATTATCCAGGATAAAGATTTCTACGAGTGCGCGCACCCAACCGAATACGGTTCGCTGGATATGTATAAAGTGCTGCAATCAATGCATGACAACGGCTTCGATGGCTACATCCGTTCGGATCACGGCCGCTTTATCTGGGGCGAAACCGGCCGTCCGGGCTACGGTTTGTACGACCGCGCGCTAGGCACCACCTATCTGCTGGGATTGTGGGAAGCGCTGAGTAAGCGCTGAGTTGGGTGCGCTTTGTCCCTCACCCTAACCCTCTCCCGCAAGCGGGCGAGGAACTTTTTGCTCCCTCTCCCCGTGGGAGAGGGCCGGGGTGAGGGCATCAGCGCGCACCATAATCACCGCACAACCTGACAAACTCGCCTTCCGTACTTGCCGTTAAATATATACAGTTAAACTGTACATATTCAGCGGGGACTCACCATGTCAGAACATAACAAAGCCGTTGTGCGTCGTTTCAATCAGCAGGTGATTGCCGAAGGCGATCGCCAGGCTTTCGATCAACTCGTCGGCGAAAACTTCATTAACCGCTCAGCGCCAGCCGGCGCGCCCAGCGATCGCGAAAGTCTTTGGCACACCTTCGATCAGATCCTGCGCCCCGCTTTCTCCCATCTTCAGGTGCACATTGAAGATCAAATCGCCGAGCGCGATTGGGTCACCACGCGCAAAACAATAACCGGCGTTCACAGCGGATCGCTGATGGGCATCGCGCCCACCGGTTTACCTGTAACGATCGCGGTGATCGATATGGTGCGAATTGAAGAGGGAAAATACGCGGAGCATTGGGGCATGAACACGCTGGCGGCGGTGATGACGCAGTTAAAGCAGTTTGCGTAACGCAGCCAGCCCTTTTTGCAGATCGTCGCGATCCTGCTGGTCGAGTGTTTCATTGATGCGCGCCGCAAGCCAGTCGGCACGCTGTTGACGTGCGGCCGCCAACGCAGCGCGCGCCTGATCGCTCAGCACAATCACCTGCGCCCGCGCGTCCTGCGCGCTTTTTTGTCGCAGCACCAAATCTTGCGCCTCGAGTTCGTTAATCACTAATCGCATGCTTTGATGCTTCACGCCGCGCAGCCGCGCGAGATCGGCGATAGAAAGCGCGTCATGGCTGTCGAGCAGATCTAAGGTTTCATATTGCGAGGTGCGCACGGTCGCGGTGCTGACGCGGACGTTACGTACCAAATGACTGACCATCTTACGGAGCTCTTCCGCCAGCTGCTGGGTTTCATTTTCAGTGCTCAAAGGGGCGATTCCTGCGCGCTATCGTCGGTCCATTATAGGAAACCTTTTGCCTAATGCCTCAGTTAAGCACCCTATCAAATCACCGCACATTTCGTAGCGGCGCGATTTATCGCGCAATGAATTGCGCCGCTACAATGTGTGCTCTCAGTGATTAAGGGTTTTCATGTCTTGACTGACGAGCATTAGGAAACCTATTGCCAGGCTTTAAACAACAAACTGGCATTCACGCCGCCAAAGCCAAAACCGTTGGAAAGCGCATAGGTCATTGCCGTCGGCTGTGGCTTGAGTGCCACCAGATTCAGCCCAACAGCCGCTTCATCCGGATGCTGCAGATTGAGCGTCGGCGGAGCAACCTGATCGCGCAGCGCCAGAATCGAGAAGATCGCTTCAACGCCACCCGCCGCACCGAGCAGATGTCCGGTGGCCGATTTGGTGGAAGTGATTGCCACCTTGCTGCCAGCGAACAGTGAGCTAATTGCTGCCAGTTCGCCCTTGTCGCCGACCGGCGTCGACGTGGCATGCGCATTGATATGCTGCACCTCGCTCGCCGTAATGCCCGCCTGCGCCAGCGCGGTTTCCATTGCCCGGCGTGCCCCTTCACCATTTTCCGGGCCGGCGGTGAGGTGGTAAGCGTCCGCGCTGGTACCGTAACCCACCAGCTCCGCCAGCGGTGTCGCGCCGCGCGCCTGCGCATGTTCCAGCGATTCAATCACCAGCAATCCCGCGCCCTCACCCATCACAAAACCGTCGCGGTCGCGATCAAACGGACGCGAAGCCTGCTCTGGACGATCGTTAAAGCCGCCCGACATCGCTTTCGCTGCGGCAAATCCGGCCAGGCTCACGCGATGGATCGCCGCTTCGGTGCCGCCGCACAGCGCAATATCCGCTTCGCCGCTGCGAATTAGCCGTGCTGCATCGCCAATCGCCTGCGCACCCGCCGCGCACGCCGTCACCGGCGCGCCAATCGGCCCACGAAAACCGTGTGCAATCGAAACGTGTCCGGCCGCCAGATTGGCGAGAAACGAAGGAATGGTAAACGGCGACAAGCGACGCGGCCCACGCTCGGCGGTGGTTTCAACCGCGTTGGCGATTTCGTTAAAGCCGCCGATGCCGGTGGCGATCACCGTGGCGGTGCGCTGCTGTTGCGCACTGTCCTGCGGGAACCAGTTGGCTTGCGTCAGCGCTTCATGCGCCGCCACCAGCGCGAACTCGATAAAGCGATCCATTTTCTTGCGATCTTTGGCGGCGATAATCCCGTCGGGATTAAAACCGTGCTGGGGATCCTGCTCCAGCGTCGGCACCTGTCCCGCCACTTTGCAGGCGATATCCTGCACCATCTCTGGCGGCAAGGCGCTGATGCCCGATTTCCCCGCTAGCAGCGACTGCCAAACCGCTTCCGTGCCGCAGCCCAGCGGCGATACCAGCCCCATGCCGGTAATGACAATTCGTTTCATTTTTCATTCCTTAATCTGCGGATACTTGCGCGTTGCCGTTATGACTGCGGCTGGTGCAGCGGCGGCGGCGCAAATTTCTGGGTGTTATCTCCAGCGCGTTTTTTCTGCAGATAATCATGGCGATAGTGCATCACCGGCTCCGCTGCCGGGCCGGGCACCATCTGATAGTTATCCAGCGTCAGCGGCTGGCCGTTTTCGCTATCGACCAGCTGCATCTTCACCGGACGCTGCGTAGCGCTTTCCACCAGCTGCATCTGGCGACCTTCCGGCGAGAAATGCGTGCTGCCCCACTCGGTGAGCGCCAGAATTACGCCGCGAAAATCGCGACCGACGGCCGTCAGGTGATATTCGAAGCGCGCCGGGCTGGTGCTGTAACACACCTTCTCCAGCAAGCCATCGTCCACCAGCTCTTTCAGCCGCCGCGACAATATGTTGGGCGCTACACCGCTGCTTTTCTGAAACTCATCGAAGCGCGTAAAACCGGCCAGCGCATCGCGCATAATCAGTATGCTCCAGCCATCGCCAATGCGCCCAAGGCTGCGCGCGATGGGACAAGGCATGTTGTGGAGCGTTTGGTTTTTCAAGGTTGGCTATCCCGCATCGGTTTGATGGCGGATACTGTTGCAGAGTGACTTTCATTTTGCAAGTAACTTGCAGAATGAAAGTGATTTGGCGGTGGCTTATTTGCACAACAAAGTGCGCCGCTACGGTTGGGCGCACTTGATCGTAGCGGCGCGATTTATCGCGCGGATTGGGTCAGGTCCGTACCCGCAATCTCGCCTCAATCTTATCGGCGATCTTGGTCACCACATAGGCAATCACCATGTAAAACACCACCGCCACCAGGAAGGCTTCGAGGTAGTAGAAATTCAGCGCCGCGGTCAGTTGCGCCTGGGCGAAGATATCCACCACTTCGATGGCAAACGCCAGCGACAGCGCTTTCATGATCACCATAAAGGCGTTCGCCAGATCGGGAATCGCCGCCACGATAATCTGCGGGAACATCACGCGGCGGAACAGCTGGCCGCCGCTGTAACCGAGCGACAGCGCCGCATCCGATTGTCCGCTATCAAATGAGTTGAGCGCGCCCTTCCACACTTCCGCCTGAAACGCCGCGACGCAGGCGCTTAGGGCAACGATGATGATCACCCAGTTCGGCAGCGAGTGCGCATTCACTTTCACGCCAATCAGCGTGGCGACGAAATCCAGCGCCGGCGGCAAACCGTAATAGGCGAGGAAAATCACCACCACCATCGGCACGCCTTTAAAGGCAATTTTGTAGGCGATCACCAACTGACGCAGCACCGGAAGGCGGCGATGTTCAACAAAGGCAAACAGCCCGCCGAGCAGCGTTGAACAGATAAACACCGTCACCGCCATCAGCAGCGTCACCGGCACCGCATCGAGAATGCTCCAGAAGTCCGGCAGTAAAACCTCAAGATCAAACATGGTTTCTCTCCCTTATCAGACGCTGGTGAATTTGACGCGTGCAGCAGTTTTCGAGCTGTACTTCGCGTGACGTTGTTCGAAGAAACGGATAATCAACCAGGCCACGCCGCACAGCAGCGAATAGAGCACCGCCAGCACCAGATAAGTGCCGAACTGATATTGGTTGTAGTCGCGTTCCATGATCAGATGCGCAGTCGCCATCACATCCGCCGCACCGATGTACATCACCAGCGCCACGTTATGAATCAGATAGATAATCGCATTGCCGTAACCCGGCAGCGCATAGTGCACCGCTTGCGGACCGACAATACGCAGCATTTTCTGGCGGAAGCTGTAGCCCATGCTGTCGGCGGCGTCATGCTGGCCGCTCTCCACGGCGAGAAACGCCGGGCGCATCACTTCCGACAGATAACCGCCGTGATACAGGCTCAGGCCAATCATCGCCGCGATGTTGGCGGTGACAAAATCGCTGAAGCCAAACTGCTCGGCCACCAGCGGCAAGCCATAAAACGCGACAAACAGCTGCAGCACCACCGGCACGCTGCGCGCGTATGAGACGTACAAATCCACAAACTGGCTGATAACCGGGATGCGGCGCACGCGGAACACGGTGGCGATCAGCGCCAGGAAGAACCCGACGATCATCGCGACAAACATTATGCCAAGCGTCAACGGCAGCGCCGAGAGCAGCTCGGGAATCATCGAAGTCAGATTCACGGTGAAACACTCCTGCTAACAATGAAGCAACGCCCGGCTCAGCACCGGGCGCAGCTTTAGTGAATCCTTACTTCATGTACTTCGTGACGTCTTCGCCAAACCACTTCTGCGCCAGCTTATCCAGCGTGCCGTCCGCTTTCAGCTGTTGCAGCGTTTTGTTGATGTCATCGTTCAGCGCCTGGTTCTCGGCTGAACGGTGAATCAGCACGTAAGTGTTGTTGATGGCAACCGGCTCGCTGGCTTTGATCGCCAGTTTCTGGTTGTCGATCACCGTTTGCTCGCCGAGGTTCGAAGGCAGGATCAGCGCATCATATTTGCCACGCTGCACCTCTTTCAGACGATCCGGATAAGGCACGCCAGCGCTCGAAGCTTTGATCTCAACTTTGTCGTTCGGGTTGTCCTGCTGCCACTGCGTCACGAATTTGTACACGCCGCCGCCGGCGGTAACCGGCACAATCTTCTTGCCGACCAGATCTTTCATGCTGTTGATGGTGCTATCGCTGCGGCTGTAGATCTTCATCAGGCTGGCACCGATCGGCGCATCCGGGATCAGGAACTGTTTGCTGCGCGTTGGCGCTTTGTAATAACCGCCGGTCGCCATGTCATATTTGCCGGTGGCGAGGCCGGTTTCCTGGGCGATATCCGCCGCACCTTCCATCACAAATTTGTACTGCGGCAGTTTAGCGTTGATGGCTTTCAGCACGTCCGGCTCGTAGCCCTGCGGCTCGTGACCAATCGCGCCCCACGACAGCGGTTTAGACTCCGCCGCAGTGGCGATTTTGATAGTGCGCACCGCGTCGGCGAAGCTGTTACCGCTGATGAGTGCCAGCGCGATGATGCCAGGCGCGGCCAGGCGACGTAAAGTGGTTTTGATTGCAGGCATGTCGTTGATTCCTTTAATTATTAGAATACGCGTTCTGAATTGAGGAACTGAGCAAGTCGCGGCAGGGTTGGATTATCAAACATCTCAGTCGGGCTGCCCTGCGCGGCCACCACGCCCTGATCCATAAAGACGATGCGGTTCGAGATACTTTTGGCGAACTGCATTTCGTGCGTCACCAGCAGCGAGGTAATGCCGGAGGACGCCACATCTTTAATCACTTTCAGCACCTCGCCCACCAGCTCCGGATCGAGCGATGAGGTCGGTTCATCAAACAACATCACATCAGGACGCACCGCCAGCGCGCGCGCGATGCCGGTACGCTGCAGCTGACCGCCGGAAAGCTGCGACGGATAGTGATCGAGTTTGGCGCCCAATCCCACTCGCTCCAGCTCCTGCACGGCGATATCGCGCGCTTGCTGTTTGCTTTTGCGTTGAATGACGATCAGCGGATCCATCACGTTTTCCAGCACCGTCATGTTTTTGAACACGTTGAACTGCTGGAACACCATCGCGGTGCGCAGGCGGATCGCCTGGATCGCCGCTTTATCCGGTGACTGATAATCCATGCGGATCTGATCGAGCTGAATGGTGCCCGACGCCGGTTTCGCCAGATAGTTAATGCAGCGCAGCAGCGTGGTTTTGCCGGTGCCGCTTGGCCCGATGATCGACACCACATCGCCGCGTTTCACCGACAGATCGACACCTTTCAGAATCGGCGTGCTGCCGTAAGAGAGCGTAATATCGTTGAGTTCTAACATGCAGCAGCCCTTATTTGTGCAGGTCAGCATGGCCAAGCACATGCATCAGACGGTTGGCCCAGCCAAAAATGGCGATGGCGTGGATCAGATCGATAATCTCCTGATCGTTCATGCCGACCGCGCGCAGTGCCGCTATATCTTCGACGCTGGCTTCTGACGGCGTCACCGACAGGCGGCGGGCAAAACGGTAGATCGCCGCATCTCGCTCGCCGAGCACATCCGCACGATCAAAATAGATGGCGCTCACCACCGCATCGCTCTCCGCCAGCTGCGCATGACGACGCGCATGCACCACCGCGCAATATTTGCAGCCGTTAACGATCGACGCGCCCAGCGCGCCGAGTTCACGATCCGCGCGATCCAGCCCGCCATCGACATACATAATGGCGTTGAACAGCACGGTACGCGCCACGTAGCTGTCGGGATCGTGCGCTAACGTGCGCACATATTCGGAGATCTTCTTATTCGATGGCGTCACTTTCATCGCATCGAGCTGCGCGGGCGTGGCCTCTTCTACCTCAACCGGCGCAATATACGGATGCCAGTGCAGCGGCTTGAGATTAACCGATGGAATCATGCAGACCTCAGCAAACGTAATCCGGCCGCGACGCGCGTCTGGAAGTTAATAAAAGCGATCAGCTCGGAGAGCGCCACAATCTGTGAATTGCTCAATCCGGCTTGCTCCAGCAGGCGAATGTGCTGCTCGGTGGCGTGCATTGGCTGCTGGGTAATGAGATCGGCGTGGCGCGCGATGGTCGCCAGCGGTTCTGGCAGATCGGTGGCGCCTGCCGCCAGCGCCAGCAGCGCCTCTGACGGCTGCAACGCCGCCAGCTGCGTCTGATAATCCTGTTGCAGCGCGGCATCGTTATTCAGCTGCGCCATGCGCTGCGCCAGCGCTAAACGCACATCCGGCGCTAAGCCCTGATCGTCGTTGGGTGCCAGCACCGAGATGCGGCACTGCTCCGCGCCGTCAACAAATTCCGGGCGCAGGCGGCGCGTGCCGTACAGCGCATCTTCAGCGTTTAAACCGACTGCGCGATCAATTGCGTCACTCACTGCGCGTTCTCCTGGTTGAGTAAGGGCGTGGAATCCACCCATTCATCGCCCTGCAATTCAGGGGTGTCAAAAGCCTGTAAGTTGGCGTAATGCTGCTCGACGTCTTCGGCAAACAGCGAAGCGGTAATGCCGCGCACCAGACGATCGGCACCGGCGCTCACCGCCGGAATATCGCCGGAGACTTTGCCGTGCGTCAGCATCGCGGCATCGTTGAAGCAGTGAATGTGCGCCAACAGCGGACATGCGCCTGGTGTCAGTTCGCGGAATTCAAAGGCGGGACCGAGATCCGGCGCTTCCAGCAGATTGGCTCGCGGCGCGCCCATTGACGACTGATAACGTCCGTCGCGCCAGCTGCGGATATGTGGCGCGAGCGCGGCAAACTCCGGGCGGTCGTGGAAATCGTTGCTAAAGCCGGTGGCCGCAATGAGGTAGTCGTAGCGCAGCGCGCCTTGCGTGGTTTCGATCAGCAGCCCATCGGCCTCTTGCTTAACCGCTTTGATGCCGCAATTAAGCAAGAAGCGAGCATTGGCATGACGCGATACGCGCAGCGTCGAGGAGCGCGGCGGCGGCGTTTGCGTGGTGGCGGTGTAATCGACAAACTTCCACTTCCACGCGTCCGGCAGCTGATGCATGCCGTGCACCACGCCCTGACTGCCGATGCCGGTCATTTTATTGATGCGCGGCATCTGCTTACGACGAATCAGCAGGTCCACCGCGCCCGCGCCGTTTTCCAGCGCGGTGGCGGCGTTATCCATTGACGATGCACCTGCGCCAATCACCGCGATGCGTTTGCTTTTTAAGGCTGAGAAATCAATGTCGTCAGCGGAGTGCGCCCAGAACTGGCGGCTAATACCTTGCAGGAAATCCGGCACGGCAAAGCCGCCAAGACCAGAACGTCCGGTGGCCAGCACCAAACGGCGAGTGTAAATGCGGCCGGTTTCGGCACCGCTTACATCGAGCGTAATCAGATCGCCAGCAAAGCCAATCTGGGTGACGCGTACATTGTTACGCACCGGCAGATTCAGCACCTTGCGATACCAAATCAGATAATCCATCCACTGCGCTTTGGGAATTTTATCCAGCGCTTGCCAGGCTTCTTTGCCCCACTGCGCGGTGAACCACGCGCGGAACGTCAGTTGCGCCATGCCGAGCGCCGGGCCTTGTAGAGATTTCGGTGAACGCAGCGTTTCCATGCGCGCAAAGGTCACCCACGGACCTTCCAGCCCGGCGGGTGCGGCGTCATACGCCACCACATTGCTGATGCCGCTGAACTGCAATTTCGCCACCGCCGCCAGCCCGCACATGCCCGCGCCGATCACCACCACGTCACGCACGAGTGCGCCATCCTGTGTGCGCTCGGGCACCCAGGATTTAGCGGGCAGTTCAAGATATTCCAGATCCTGCTGAAGCTGAGCTTCCAGCGCGGCAAGGCCATCGGCGGCATAAGTCATACATGTTTTCCCAGAAATAAGCGGCGGCCAGGGTGCGGACGAAACCACCAAATCGCGTAAGTGATTGTGCATTTCCATTATCCTGATAACACATAGTTAATGGTCATTAATCACTAAATCACATAGTAAGAGCTAAGGTTTCGCATAATCCTCTTGCCCTAAAACAGAGTCAATAATCGCGCTCAGCTTTTGACCAATGGATTTCTTATATCTTATGCCGGAAATGTTATAAGGCTTGTTAAAAGAAGATTTTTATACGCTGGCTGATGACTGACATCACGTATATTTCGGAGCGGCGCGATTTATCGCACCGCTAAAAAATACGATTGGGGTGAGATATTTAATCCTGATTAATCAACCGCATAATACGCGGATGCTCGCTGGCGGGCAGACGCTCAAAACCCGGCAGCAAATCGGCGGCCGCGCTGGCTAACGCCTCAACCAGCGCCTGCGCGGCAGCTGAAATCTGTCTTCCCTGCGGCGTGATCACGCCAAAGTAGTAGGGAATATCCTCCTCAATTGGACGAATCGCCACACCGGCCAGCGGCATGCCCCAACCGGTGACCGGTTCGAGAATCGCCACGCCCAGCCCGGCGCGCACGCAGCCAAGAATATTGGCGGAGGAGTTGGTTTCGATGGTTTCGTGCAGCGGCGTTTTGACCATTTTCAGCGCCTTTTCGTAGCGCCCGCGCAACCGCTGCGGGCTCCACGGTGCAATCAAACGGCGTCCCGCCAGGCTGCTTAACGACAGCTGAGATTGCGCCGCCAGCTCGTCATGCTCTGGCAGCGCCACCACGCATTGCGACTGGCCAATCCAGTGCAGTTCCACCGCGTGATGCTCCAGCGGCAAACTGCATAAACCGAGATCGGCTTCGGCAGTGATCACCGCATGCGCCGTCTGCACGGCGGATTCGCTGATGATCTGCACTTTGTTCTGCAGATTCAGCGCGGCCAGCGCCTGCGGCAGCAAACCCGCCGCCAATGCCGGCGTGGCGGCGATGCTCAGCGGACGATGCTGCTGATGGGCGATCTCCTGCGCGCGCAGGCGAATCTGCTGCAGCGAGAGCAGCGCTTTCTGCACGTATTGATGCAGCTGCAGCGCCTCTTCCGAAGGATGAATGCGCGGCCCGTTGCGGATAAACAGCGGATAACCCAGCGATTGTTCCAGCTCCTGAATCAAACGCGACACCGCCGGCTGCGAGCGATTGAGCGCCTTCGCCGCCGCCGTGATGCTACCGGCAGAGATCACCGCCGAAAAGGCTTCCAGCTGCCGCAAATCCAGGTCGTTTAAAATGGTCATCGCGCAATTTTTCCCTAACTCATTGATCGTTCCCGACATTGGCGCGGGAAAGTTTTCATCATAGAGAGAGTGGTGGGAATTAGCCACAGGGTGGAAAGTGCGCTTTGCCCCTCACCCTGGCCCTCTCCCGCAGGCGGGAGAGGGAATTGTTAAACTCCGCAGCGGCCAGTTTCCTCTCCCTCTGGGAGAGGGTTAAGGTGAGGGAAATCACAACTTATCCGTCAGCTCACGCTGATGCTCATGCAACAGGCGCAGCATCTCGCGCAGAAACCGATCTTCGTTGCCCTTCTGCCAGGCAATGCTCAATGGCAATCCTTTAATCTGCTCCGGCAGATCCAGCGCAATATAGCTAACGCTGTCGCTGTTCATGGTGCGATACGAGGCGGGCACCACCGCCAATCCCAGCCCCGCAGCAACCAGGCTCAGGATGGTTTGCTTCTCTTCGGCAAACTGCGCGATGTGCGGCGTGAATCCCGCCAGTTTAAACAGGCTCATGGTGAGATCGTGACTGTGCGGGCGTGTGCGCCGGTCTGGAATGATCATCGCTTCGTGTTGAAAATCGGCCACCGCCACCCGTTCACGAGCCGCCAGCGCATGCTGAATCGGCACCGCCAGCACGCAGCTTTCGCGCGTGATAAAGCGCACCGCTAATGACGCATCAATACTTTGCGGCTCGCGAATAAAAATCATATCCAGCCAACCCGACTTTAATTTCGGAATTAAATTAATGGTTTTGTCTTCAATAATATGAATATCGCTGTGCGGATGCAGCGGAACAAATAAATTAAGTAACGCCGGAACTAACCCACGCGCGGCACTATCAATCGCACCAATACGTAATGTGCGGCGTTCATCTTTTAATCCCACTTTAAAACGTTTCGCCAGCGCATCAAATTGATCGATTAATTTGCTGGCGTCGTCAAAAAAGAGCGCGCCTTCGGCAGTTAATGAAACATTACGCGTCGATCGATTTAACAGACGCACGCCGAGGTCCTCTTCCAGTAAACGAATGAAGCGAGAAAGTGACGCAGGCATCATTTCCATCTTTTGTGCGGCGCGGCCAAAATGCAGTTCTTTACCGACCGAAATAAAGCAACGCAATTGATTTATATCCACATTCCCCTCACCCGCTGATTATGCAAATAGTTTATATAATCCACATCTGATGATAAGCCAAAGTAAAACTGCATACTGAACTCGATTACAAAAAATAACACCACCCTACACAATCTGGAGCACTTTAATATGAACTCTCACCTCGAAAAAAGGGTGATGCGTAAAGTGACGTTACGCATTGTGCCCTTCATCATGCTGCTCTACTTCATCGCTTTTCTCGATCGCGTCAATATTGGTTTTGCTGCATTAACTATGAATCAGGATTTAGGTTTCTCGCCCACGGTATTTGGCTTTGGCGCTGGAATCTTTTTTCTCGGTTATTTTCTGTTTGAAGTGCCGTCGAATTTAATTCTGCATAAAGTCGGCACCGCATCTGGATTGCGCGCGTCATGATCACATGGGGATTGGTTTCCGGCTGCATGGCATTTGTGCAGGGCACCACCAGCTTCTACCTGCTGCGCTTTCTGCTTGGCGTAGCGGAAGCCGGTTTCTTCCCCGGCATCATCCTTTATCTCAGTTACTGGTTCCCGGCGGCGAAACGTGCGCAGGTTACCGCCATCTTTATGGCTGCGGCCCCACTTTCCACTGCGTTAGGTTCGCCCATTTCCGCCGCATTACTGGAGATGCATGGCCTGCTTGGCTACGCCGGTTGGCAATGGATGTTTGTGCTGGAAGCGATACCGGCACTGATATTCGGCATCGTGGTGCTGTTTTACCTCACCGATCGCCCGGCGAAAGCCAAGTGGCTCACCGATGAAGAACGGGCGTGGCTGGAAAAGACCATGCAGGCCGAAGAACAGGCGCGCGCGGCCAATCAAAGCCACAGCAGCGCCTGGCGCGGACTGGCCGATAAGCGTGTGTTAGCGCTGGCGCTGGTCTATTTCGGCACATCCGCAGGTTTGTACACCCTCGGCATCTGGTCACCGCAAATCATCCGCAGCTTCGGCGCGTCCTCAATAGAAATTGGTTTCCTCAACGCCTTCCCGGCGGTACTGGGCGTGATCGGCATGATTCTGTGGGCGCGCCATTCGGACCGCACCAAAGAGCGCAGCTGGCATGTTATCGGTGCCTGTTTGCTGGCGGCTGCCGGACTGATTTATGCCGGGAACGTCAGCACGCTGTTTACGGTGATTATCGCCCTGACGCTGGTCACCGTCGGCATCAGCGCCTCCAAACCGCCGCTGTGGAGCATGCCGACGCTGTTCCTGAGCGGTCCCGCGGCGGCCGCGGGCATCGCCACCATCAACTCTATCGGCAACCTTGGCGGTTTTGTCGGCCCAATGATGATTGGCGTGATCCGTCAGCAAACGGGCAGCTATACGTGGGGACTCTATTTTGTTGCCGGGCTGCTGGTGCTATCGGCGATTGTAGTTCTGATTCTCTCTGCCCGCGGCAAAACACCGCATCCCGCAGAGCTTGCTCATCCTCATACACATTGACCTAACTGGAGAAACATCATGCGTAACTACTCAATTGCCGCGATTCCTGCGGATGGTATTGGCCCGGAAGTGATCTCTGCTGGCGTAGCCGTGCTGCACGCGTTGACGCGTCACGATCCGCAGCTGACGTTTACGGTGCAAACCTTTGACTGGGGCTCGGATTACTACAAGCAACACGGCGTAATGATGCCGGAAGATGGCCTGCAAACGCTGAAGACGTTTGATGCGATTTACTTTGGTGCGGTCGGCGCGCCCGACGTGCCGGATCACATCACGCTGTGGGGTTTGCGTTTGCCAATTTGTCAGGGCTTTGACCAGTACGCCAACGTGCGTCCGACCAAAATTCTGCCGGGCGTCACCTCGCCGCTGCGCAATCGCGGCCCCGGCGATCTCGACTGGGTGATTGTGCGGGAAAACTCAGAAGGCGAATATTCCGGTAATGGTGGGCGCGCGCATCGTGGTTTGCCGGAAGAAGTCGGCACCGAAGTGGCGATCTTCACCCGCGTTGGCGTGACGCGCATTATGCGTTATGCCTTCAAACTGGCGCAGTCGCGTCCACGCAAGCTGCTGACGGTGGTGACCAAATCCAACGCCCAGCGTCACGGCATGGTGATGTGGGATGAGATTGCCGCTGAAGTGGCGCAGGAGTTCCCGGATGTGCAGTGGGATAAGATGCTGGTGGATGCGATGACGCATCGCATGACGCTGCATCCGCAGAGCCTCGATACCATTGTCGCCACCAATCTGCACGCCGATATTCTGTCGGATCTGGCCGGCGCGCTGGCGGGCAGTTTGGGCGTGGCGCCCACCGCCAACATTGATCCTGAACGTCGCTTCCCGTCGATGTTCGAACCGATTCACGGCTCGGCGTTTGATATCACCGGCAAAGGCATCGCCAATCCGATCGCCACGTTCTGGACGGCGGTACAGATGCTGGAGCACCTCGGCGAGCGGGATGCTGCGGCGCTGATTATGCAAGGTGTTGAATATGTCTGCGCTCAGGGCATTTTGACACCGGATGTTGGCGGCACAGCGAATACGGCAGAGGTGACGAAAGCGGTGATAGCGTTTATTGAGGCAAAAGCTACCGTGGCAGAAACCATCTGATTTTATCCAGTGCGCATCCTGTCATCGCACATTGCTTAGCGGCGCGATTCATCGAGCAATGAATTGCGCCGCTAAGACTTATACATTCTGTGATTTTGATTTGCACCTGCCGCGCTTTTCATTAAAAGTCTTTGCATCCTTCTGTTTTCGCAGGACCTCGCATGATCGACTCAGGCAGAGAAGCCAGACCGAACTCCCATCGCACCCTGCTGTTAGCGTTGTTGGTCGCCGTGACCTTCTTTATGGAAAACCTCGATGCCACGGTGATCACCACCGCGATTCCGCAGATGGCGCGCGACTTCGCTTCCAGCCCGGTGGCGCTGAACATTGGCGTCAGCGCCTATTTATTGGCGGTGGCAGTATTTATTCCGATGAGCGGCTGGCTGGCAGAGCGCTTTGGCGCGCGTACGGTGTTTGCCAGCGCCATCCTGATTTTCACCCTCGCGTCGATTCTGTGTGGATTGAGCGACACGCTCGCGATGTTCACGTTGAGCCGCATTCTGCAAGGCATTGGCGGCGCGATGATGGTGCCGGTCGGTCGCATGGTAGTGCTGCGCGTCACGGAGAAAAAGGAGATGGTGAAAACCATCGCCTTTATTACCTGGCCGGGTTTGATTGCGCCGGTGCTCGGCCCGCCGCTGGGCGGTTTGATTGTCACCTACGGGCATTGGCCGTGGATTTTCTGGCTCAATATTCCGCTCGGCATCCTCGCCATTATCGCCACCGCTTATCTGGTGCCGCAGTTTAAAAGCGAACAGCGGCGGCCGTTTGATGTGCGCGGCTTTGTGCTTACCGCCACCGCCTGCACCTCATTAATTATCGCGCTGGAAGCGCTCGGGCAGATGCATCTCAGTTTTGGCATTCCGTTGCTGCTGCTGGGCATGCTGTGCAGCTGGCTGGCGTATCGTCACAGCTTCCGCCATGCGCAGCCGCTGCTGCCGTTTAGCGCGATGAAAATTGCCACCTTCCGTAATGCGGTGATTGGCGGCTCGTTCTTCCGCGCCTCGATCAACGCGGTGCCCTATTTGCTGCCGTTGCTGTTTCAGCTTGGCTTTGGCTGGAGCGCGGCGCAGGCCGGTGCGATGGTGCTGTGGGTATTTGCCGGAAACCTGGCGATGAAGCCAGCGACAACCTGGTTGATGAAGCGCTGGGGCTTTCGTCGCGTGCTGATGTTCAATGGCATGATCAGCCTTGCAGCGATGCTCGGCTGCTTGCTGCTCACTCCGTCGCTGGGCTACTTCGCGATTGCCGCGATTCTGTTTGTTGGCGGGCTGTCGCGCTCGCTGCAGTTCAGCTGCTACAACAGCTTGGGCTTCGCCGATGTGCCGCAAAACAAGATGAGCGATGCCTCGGTGGTGTTCAGCATCTTCTTCCAGTTCAGCATGAGCGCGGGTATTGCGCTGGCGGCGCTGTTCCTGCGCGCATCCATGTTGTGGCAGGAGCATAGCGAAATTGCGCAAAGCGATATTCATATCGCCTTTGCCGGTGTGGCGCTGTTGGTGCTGCTGTCGCTGTTTGACGTAACGCGACTGGAGAAAAACGCCGGTGCGCAGGTGCTGGTAAAATAATCCCAACGCACTATTTATGGTTAAAAAGCAGAAATAGTGCGCTTCGCTTAAAATAATCCCTTTTTATTAGCATTTATATTTATTAAACCCCTTTTAAGATTATGGCTAATGATCTGGTCGCCACTCTCTGTCTGAGAAAAAAATAAAAGCATCAGGAATGTTAATTCATTTCATCACGTTGGAAGAGAAAAAAATTATAAGCGCAGCGGTCAATTATTTTATCTCATCCATTAATCGCGAATTTTTAATTATCTTTTTTATCAAATCAACTTTTTTTAAGTATAAAAAATAACTGAACGATTTCAATACCCTTAGGATAATTCCTAATTTCAATTGGTTGTACGTTTGGCTTTTAGGGCTAACCTTAAGTAGCAAATGAAATATGCGTTATCCCTTTATCTGAGGTATTCATTATGACAGCACCACGTGGCGGTTCTGGCAATTTTGCCATGGACCCGGAAAGAGCCCGCGAAGCGGGTAAAAAAGGCGGCCAATTAAGCGGCGGCAATTTTCGTAATAATCCAGAGCGTGCGATTGAAGCGGGACGAAAAGGCGGTAAAAAAAGCCGTCGAGTCGTCGATAAATCTCCCGCATAACGTTATTGCGGCTGGCCGGTAATTCGGCAACAGCCGCAATCTCCTTTTATTTATTTGTCAGGAAAATATTATGAGCCACAACAGCGAAGAGCACTTTCTCGATTGGGTAAAAGATGCCCATGCCATGGAAAAACAGGCTGAAAGCATGCTGGAAAAAATGGCCTCGCGCCTTGAACACTATCCCGACCTTAAACTGCGTATCGAACAGCATATTGTTGAGACCCGTGAACATCAGACGCTGGTGCAGAGCGTGATCGATCGCTACTCCACTTCTCAATCGGTATTGAAAGACCTCGCCGGCAAAATCTCTGCTTTCGGTCAGTCGATTGGCGGCGTGATGGTGGAAGATGAAGTGGTGAAAGGCGCGATCAGCGGCCACGTGTTTGAGCACCTTGAGATTGCCAGTTACACCTCACTGATTGCGGCGGCGCAGCATCTCAACGATCACGAAAGTGCCGATATCTTCTCGCGCATCCGTGAGCAGGAAATCGCCATGGCCGACTGGACCTTGACGCATTTGCCGGACGTGACCGAACAGTATTTGGTTCGCTCCGCTACGCCAGGCGTGGAAGCTAAGAAGTAGCTCCGGCACGATTCTTCCATTTTTCGCAACAATGACTTCGCTAACCCGGCTATTCTGCCGCTAAATTGTCTGTGCGAACCTTATGGCAAGGCTCGGGATTATCCCGAGCAACACCTAAGGAACCGCAACATGAAACTCTATCACTTCCCGCTTTCTGGTCATGCTCACCGCGCACGTCTGTTCCTGTCGCTGCTGGATTTACCGCATGAAGTCATCGATGTTGATCTCAAATCTGGCGAAAACAAAACGCCGGAATTCCTCGCCATGAATCCGTTTGGTCAGGTGCCGGTGCTGGAGGATGACGGCGTGTTTATTGCCGATTCCAACGCCATTCTGGTCTATCTGGCGAAGAAAAGCGGTCGCAGCGAATGGCTGCCGGAAGATGCGCTGGGCGCGGCGGCGGTACAGCGCTGGCTCACCGTGGCAGCCGGTGATATCGCCTTTGGTCCAGCCGCGGCGCGTTTGATTACCGTATTTGGCCGCCCGTTCAATCCAGAAGAGGTGATTGCCCGCGCGCATCTGGTGCTGTCACGCATTGAGCAGCATCTCGAAGGCCGTGAATGGCTGGTCGGCGATCGTCCGACTATCGCCGACGTCGCGCAGTACAGCTATATCGTGGGTGCGCCAGAAGGCAATGTCGATCTCTCTGGCTATCCGGCGGTGAACGCGCTGCTGCGTCGCATCGAAGCGCTGCCGGGCTTTGTGCCCTTCCCCCAAACTGCGGCTGGCCTGCGCAGCATCGCCTGAGTCCACCATCATGAGCAAGAAACTGCCGGTTTGGCATCAGGGTGAAATTGCGCTTCAGCAACAGGCGGGCGTGGCGGAGCGCATGGCGGACGTCGGCCAGCGTGTGATCCGCGATCACATGCCAGATCAACACCGCGACTTCTACGCGCAGCTGCCGTTTATTGTGGCGGGCAGCGTGGATGCGCACGGCGATGCGTGGGCCACGCTGCTGGAAGGCCAACCCGGTTTTATCTTCTCGCCCAATGCCACCACGCTGGATATCGAGGCGCGTCCGCATCAAGGCGATCCCGCGGCGGCGGGCATGCAGGATGGCGCGCCGATTGGGCTGCTCGGCATCGAACTGCACACGCGGCGACGTAACCGCATGAACGGCGTGCTGCAGGCGATTGGCGCTGGTTTTCGCGTGCAGGTGGAGCAGAGTTTTGGCAACTGCCCGCGCTATATCCAGCTGCGTGACTTTCACTTTGCACATCCTCCCGCCGAACCTTATCGCGGTGAGGTGGAAACCCTGAGCGCGCTGGATGATGCCGCGCGCGCCAGCATCGGCGCGGCGGATACCTTCTACGTCGCCACCTATGCCGAACGCCAGGTTGATGCCTCGCATCGCGGCGGCAAACCGGGTTTCGTGCGCGTCAGCGAAGATGGTCTGCTGACCATTCCCGACTTCAACGGCAATCTGTTTTTCTCCACGCTGGGCAACATTCACCATAATGGCAAAGCGGGATTGCTGTTTGTTGATTACGCCAGCGGCGACACGCTGCAACTGAGCGGCGATGCCGAAGTGATTCTCGACTCGCCCGAGATCGCCGCTTTTCAGGGTGCCGAGCGGCTGTGGACGTTTCGCCCGCGCCGTATCGTGCGTCGTCGTGCCGCCCTCGCCTTACGCTGGTTAACGCCGCCGGATGGCGTCGCACCCAGTTCGCTGATGACCGGCGACTGGCAAGCCGCCGCCGAACGCCTGCGTGCAGCAGATCTGGCTTCGCGCTGGCGTCCGCTCAAGGTGATTAAGGTGGTGGATGAGAGCGCCACGATCCGCTCGTTTCATTTAGTGCCGGATGATGGCGCGGGTCTGTTGCCGCATCTGGCCGGTCAACATCTGCCGATTCGCCTGCAGTTGCCCGGTACGGATAAGCCGCTGATGCGCGCCTACACGCTTTCGGTCGCGCCATCGGAGAATTTTTACCGCATCAGCGTCAAGCGCGATGGCGTGGTTTCGCGTTACCTGCACGATCATCTCCACACCGGAGATACGCTGGAAGCGCGTGCGCCGGCGGGTGATTTTACTCTCGACGCCAGCGAACCACGTCCGGCGGTGCTGCTTGCCGCCGGCGTGGGCATCACGCCGATGCTGGCGATGCTGCGACATCTGATATACGAAGGAGTGCGCAAACAGCGCCTGCGCCCTACGTTTCTGTTCCAGTCGGCGCGCAGCAAAGCCGAGCGCCCTTTTGTGCGCGAACTCGACCAGTTGCTGGCGGCGGCGCACGGCGCGGTGAAACTGGTGCGCGTGCTAAGCCAGACGGCGGATGCAGAACCGGATGTTGATTACGATTTTGCCGGCCGCATCGATATGGCGCTGCTCTCGCGGGTGCTGCCGTTTAACGATTACGACTTCTATCTGTGCGGTCCGCCGCAATTTACCCAGGCGCTGTACGACGGGCTGCGCGCCTTGAATATCGCCGACGATCGCATTCACGCCGAAGCCTTTGGGCCATCGTCGCTGCAGCGCACCAACGATATTGTTAAAGAAGCAAAACCGCTGTTGCCGATAGCAACCCAATCGGTGCCGGTGAAGTTCATGGATTCACTGAAAGAGGCGCGTTGGACGCCGGATACCGGTTCGCTGCTTGAGCTGGCTGAAGCGCGTGGCCTGAGCCCAGCGTACAGCTGTCGCGCCGGACATTGCGGCAGCTGTAAAACCAAACTGCTGCAAGGCGCGGTGACTTACCTAACGCCACCGAGCGCGCAAGTGGCGGATGATGAAGTGCTGATCTGCTGCGCGCGGCCGGCGCAGCAGGAGGATGAGGTGCAGGCGATTCAGCTGGCGCTGTGAGATTTATCACGCTTTGTTTTTGTAGATATCAGGCCGGGTAATCGTCCACGCGTAATTCGGCTGGTTAACCGGTTGATAGCCAAACTTTTCATACAGCCACGGCGCCGTGCTGGTGAACAGCGTAATTCTGCGCAGCCGCGCAAAAACCGGATGCGCATGAATGCACGCCATCAACCAGCGTGCCAGGCCGTTTCCCTGATACGCGTCGAGCACGTAAACATCGCACAGATAAGCGAAGGTGGCGTAATCCGTGATGAGCCGCGCAAAGCCAATTTGTAAGCCTTGATGATAAAGACCAAAGTTAAGGCTGTTTTGTACCGAGGCATAAACCGTCTCTTCATCAATGCCTGCTGCCCATGTCGAAGTGGTGAGATAACGGTGTATGGCGGCGAGGTCCAGTTTATTTTCATCCGTGCTGATTAAATAACCCTCTTTGTTCCACTCCTCTGTAACGAACTCACTCATCTCTGCGGCCTACGATAATTTTGTTGGGGTGTAAGAGAATTTATGAAGGATGGTTGTGGGCGACAAGCAATTCTTTATTTGGACATAGCTGCTGTGGTTAGGCTGATTTCTGGAGTTAACCTTTTTACAGGCTTATCAATAATTCAATTTGTTTTAAGCTGAGAACAGGGCCCTAGATAACACCTAAGTGTTTTAGTGAACCGGGGACAAGGCAAAAACACCTTATAGATTCAAACGCAAAAAAGGCCGCCCATAGGGTGACCTCTTCTGGAACTTCCATTTGAGACCATCCGTTATTTGTACAGCTCAGCGGTCATGTGAACAACATTGCCATTGCTGGCTTCAAGAATTTTATACTGTTGGCCCTGCTGCTGTGCCTGTGCGGCGATTTTCGCTTCAGCACCATCCAGTGTCAGGGAAGTCGCAGTAACGCTCTGCGCGAAGCTTGCTGCTGACATCAGTGAAAGAGCGGCTACAGCGGCGATAGACATTGCTTTGATAGTTTTCATGGTCATATTCCTTAGTATGTATGGTTGAAAGCTTGTTTGCTTTCGATGGAATAATGATAACCATGGTTACCATTTCAATGTTAACAATAAATGCTGGTATTGTGATCGGGCTAACTATCGCGCTGATAGGCATATCTTATCAGCGCACCTCTGCGTCCTATTATGCTTAGCGATAACCCACTCTTAACCTTGAAGGAGTATTTGTGCAGAGCCTTAAAATCGTTTCACGCTTGCTACCTGAAGTTCGGTCAGGACTTAAAACGCATACCATACGCTGGCGGGAGAAGAAGATAGTCCCGGGCCCAATGTTGTACGTAAATGCTTCGGATGTTTCGGATAAGATCTTAGTGTTGGTGACTAAGGTCGAGAAGATGCCGTTATCTGCAGTTGCCTTTTATCTGGGTAGGCAGAACGAGTGGACAGATGATGGGTTACTTCTGGGCATGCGTGAACACTATCCTGAAATCGAATTGGATTCTGTTGTGGATATAATCCATCACATTACTTCAGGTTCTTCATGAAAGCTGGCCAAGGCATTCAAGTCGTTTTTACAGCATTAGGAGGCGTGTTAAAAATATACCTATCTGCGTGTGCCAACAGCAAAGACTTACATTCTCCATTACTTAATATTTTGACATGGATAGACCTGATTAAGGCTATTCCAAACAAAACATATATTCTGTCGATACCACGTTAATATTTATCCTTATCAGTAATGCGCCTATCGTAATCTGACGAAAACACGACTCAATTTTTAAGGCCGTCACTCATGATTAAAAAAAGTGGATTGTTAACGGTTGGCTGCATTCTTGCCTTCAGCTCAGATGCCAATACAGCGCTACTTAAGCCTGTTGAGGAATTTAACTTGATAGGTGTCACATTGGAGGACGATAATTTCAAAGGAAGTAAAGCATTGCGGATGTCTTTACCCTCCAATCACTGGCAAGATCCAAACAAAGAGACATTAACCGATCGTAACTTCATGGCATGGTTACCCGTCAGCTTTCATAACGGTATTATTGAAGTAGATCTTGCCAGTACGCTGGCGACAGGAGCGCCTGACTACGCGAGAGGTTTTGCGGGTGTGTCATTTCGCATTCAGCCAGATGGCAGTTTTGAAAACATTTACCTACGTCCAACCAATAGCCAGTCGCAGGATCAAGTTCGTCGTAATCACAGCGTTCAGTATTTTGCCTATCCAAACTTTCGTTTCGATAGGCTGCGTAAAGAAGCCCCGGAACGCTATGAAACCTACGCTGATATCGAACCTGACCAATGGATACATATGAAAATCGTGGTCACTGGTCAGCATGCCACACTGTATTTGAATAACAATCCCACACCTGCCTTCATGGTCAATGACCTCAAGTTGGGTAGTTCAGCACAGGGTGGTGTTGGCATCTGGATTGAGTCAGGCACGGTTGCATGGTTCAAAGATTTAAAAGTCACACCTGTAAGCGAGTGATTTAATAGCGGCTAATTATATGCCGCTATTAATGATAACACTGATTTAGCGCTGACGTTGTAATCGTTGATTAATGAACACCACATCATCCCGGTCTAAAACCGGCTGCATAGTTCTTTCTTCAGCAATATGCATCTCTTGCGGCGACGCGGAATCATATTTTTGCCATAGCTGGTTTTCAGACGGCGCATTGGGATTGCCAAACTTAATAAAATTAATCCACGCCGATTGCACTTCGCGCGCAACCTGAATCGAATCATCATTCCAGTTATCATGATCGATAAGATTATTGAAAATAAACTTTAACTCAGAGCCATGAATAACGCCCAATCCTGTCGCAGCGATATCCGGATCGACATAATCGAAATGATAGATATAGACTTCGCGGTGACGTGCCAGCGTATCCGCATACAGATATAGACCGCTGCGCAGTAATCCCAGCGTAATGAGTTGGTTCATGCGTGCAGCAGCGCTGTGTTCCATATTGACCGGAAAACGTTGCAAAACCTCAGCGGCACTGTCACCAAAGGCACTATTAATTAATGAGACATATTGCTGTTCAGTCGCATCTGGCGGTACGAAAAGGCTGCCTTCATCGGTATTAAACCCTGCAAGCAACCTGACCGGGTTTATCTCACCTTTCGCGACAGTTTCAATGGGGTCAGCATGATAAACATGCCCGTCAGGCACGGGCCAGAAACCGGCGACTTGCGGCGGCTGCAGTGTTGACTGTGCAGATACGGCCAGCAATTTATAGGCAGGCTCTTCCCTTAAAGCGGCCAGACCTTTTGCATCATCCTTCAATCCCAACTTATCAAAAAAACGTGATGCCTTACCGTGGGCCTGTTCAAGAGAGAGAACATTTTCTGGCGCAACCGCCGTGGCGTTGGGCAGACTTCCGCTTTGCATAATCGCCTGGTCAAATAAGCCTTTCGCAAGCGGAGAAACAATCAGCGTACTGACCGCGTAAGAGCCAGCTGATTCTCCCCCAACCGTGACGCGCGAAGGATCGCCACCAAATGCACGGATATTTTCCTTTACCCATTCGAGAGCAGAAACAATATCGAGGAGCCCCCAGTTTCCCGTAGTGCCATGTTCTTCATACGCCGCAGCAGAGGGCAGAAAGCCCAAAGTGCCCAGACGATAGTTCAGAGTGACAACCACGATACCTTGCTGAGCCAGGTGTTTTCCTTCGTAAAGTGGTTGGGAGCCACTTCCTAAAACGTAGCCGCCACCATGAATAAAAACGTAAACCGGAAGTGCCGCTGTATTACTGACCTCCGGGCTCCAGATATTCAGATACAGGCAGTCTTCGGAGAAATTACCCTCGCCATCTTGATAGCTCATCGGTCCAAACTGAGTCGCATCTTTGATGCCTTCCCATGGATGAACTGGAACAGGAGGCGCAAAACGACGCGTTCCCACCGGTGGCTGCGCGTAGGGAATGCCACGATAAATATAGACGCCGTCGGACCGGCTACCGCGCAACTTGCCAATTGGTGGGTCAACCTCGTGTGGAATTTCTCCTGGCCATTGAGGGGCACTGACTGGCGTCAGAAAATCCGACAGCCAGCGGTTCAGGCCCGTTAGCTTATTATCTTCCATAGTATTAACCTCGGTATTCAAGAATTGAGCTCAACCCCCTGGATTTGAGCATTAATGCTTCACACCTTAGATTCGGAACAAAATGAAATAAATGTCCATTTCATAGATGCTTTGTATATGATTTGTTTTTAATGAAGGGTGACGATCAACCCGAGGGATTATGGAAAGAATTGAGTGTGACCGCATGTTCATAGCGGTAATGGAAACCGGTAGTTTTACGGCGGCAGCGCAGCGCCTGGGTGCCAGCCATGGACAGGCATCAAAGCTGATCTCACGCCTTGAGCGTGATCTGGGAGTAACCTTGCTTCGACGAAGCACCCGCTCGTTGACCCCGACTGAAGTGGGCCGTGCTTATTACGAGCAGATTCGTCAACTCATCGCCAACTATGATGCCCTCAATGACTCGGTCCGAAATTCCTCGAATACACCTTCAGGTATATTACGAATTTCAGCGCCGGTTACCTTCGGCACACTACAAATGCCAGATTTATTAATTGAGTTCGCACATCGATATCCTGATATTGAACTCGACGTGCGTTTTGCTGACCGCCTGGTAAACGTTATCGATGAAGGTTTTGATCTGGCCTTACGTATTGGAAAGTTAGAGGACAGCAGCTTAATTGCCAGAAAACTCTGTGATATCAGGATTGTTCTTGTCGCCTCTCCTGACTACCTCTCCGCGCGGGGAACACCCAGCCATTGGGAGCAACTCACTGAGCATGACTGCGTGGTGGACACAAACTTTCGTGAGCCTTACTTGTGGCCATTTCTGAATGAGAACAAGCAACTCATCACTCAGCCTGTTAAAGGAAGGATGAAATTCTCCAATGCCGAAGTTTGTTTAAATGCAGCCACTGCAGGGTTAGGCATATCCCGCCTGCCATCGTTTGTGGTCAGCAAGGCGCTTAAAGCGGGTAAACTGCAGACCGTTCTTCCATCCTTCGAAGCACCGCCAATGGGGCTTTATGCCGTTTATCCACCGGCTAAATATATTGCCCATAAATCCCGGGCACTTATCGATTTTTTGGTTGAAGCCTTTGATGGAGCACCTCGCTGGGATTAATTTCCAATTTGGAAACAAAGTCACCTTTTTTAATCGGATAATATCCTCAAAGGAATAAGTGTAGAGTTCTCTCATCAACTTAATGAGAGGAACACACCATGTTTGATACCCGTACAACACCTTATGCAGCTCTGGTTATGCGCCTGTCTTTAGGCATCCTTTTTCTCGCGCACTTTGGGCTGAAGTTTTTTGTCTTCACACCGGCAGGTACCGCTAAATTTTTTGCATCGCTAGGATTGCCGGGTGGTCTGGCTTACCTGACCATGGCAGTCGAGTTAATTGGCGCGATTGCATTGATTCTGGGTATTTACACTCGAATTGTTGCTGTGGTTTTGATTCCGGTGTTACTGGGCGCGATTGTCACAGTCCACGGACCTGCAGGCTTCTTCTTTACTAATCCTAACGGTGGCTGGGAATTCCCTGCATTCTGGATTGTTGGTCTGATTGTTCTGGCACTGACCGGCGACGGCAAATTTGCCCTTAAACCTACGACAGTAAAAAAATAAGATTTCTGAAGATGGCGAACAGATTGTTCGCCATTCAACCATTCCTTGCCCCCCACGTTTTGGCCGAGTGCCTTTCGACAAGATGATCCTTCCAGTTCGCTGTTTTGCATTTCGAGTTTACGCTAAAGTAACCCTCTGATTTTCATCCAGGCGCTCACGATGCCAACAGTGATTTCTACCGAATCTTTCAGCAGCATCGTCCACTTTGTGACGGCGGCTAACGCAAGTAGCTTTACCGAAGCTGCTGAACAGTTGGGCGTGTCGAAATCAGCCATTGGCAAAAGTATTCAGCGACTTGAGCATAATCTCGGCATTCCACTCTTTCATCGCACCACGCGTAAAATCAGCCTGACCACGGAAGGCGAAGCGTATCTGGCAAGCTGCCAGAGTGCGCTGGAAACCCTGCAAATGGCCGAGATGGCGCTGCGTTCAAAGCTAACGGAACCCACGGGAACAGTGAGGATCGATCTGCCTGCTGCCTTTGGCCGATCGGTGATGATGCCGGTATTGATGGACATGACTAAGCGCTATCCACATCTGAAGCTAACCATCACGTTTAACGATCGCATCATTGACCCACTGGATATTGGTTTTGATCTTGCCATCCGGTTTGGTCCAGTTAAAGACACCACCGATCTTATCGCGCGTAAGCTGAACGACCAGCATCTGATTATCTGCGCATCACCCGCCTATATTTCGACGTACGGTAAGCCTGAGACGCTGACCGAACTGGCCGGGCACCGCTGTATTCTTGCCTGGCGCGGCGGCGCACCGCTTAGCTGGTTAATTCGTGACGAGAGCGGCAAGGACATTAGACTTAAACCCACACCTTTTCATCAAATCAGTGATGGCGATGCCATGATCGATGCCTGCATTGCCGGTGCCGGTTTAATTCAGTTTCCTGAAGCGCTTTTACGACCACATATACAAACAGGAAAACTGGTTCCCCTGCTTGCCGCCTGCAATCCAGCGCCCACCGAGCTAAATGTCATATGGCCCCGCGCCCGACACTTGCTACCCGGCGTACGTTTTATCATTGATGAGTTGATTGAATTAGCGGCACAAAAAGCATTCGAATGATTGTAGACATCAGTTCTACACTCTGTCCCCTTTGAGCCTGTTTATCCACCTCAGCTATCAGCGTAGGATTTCTTCAACGTCAGGTTGTCTGACAATTCATCCACTCATGAAGGGGTTCTACCATGCCAGTAGTTAATATCCAGATGTTCGATGGTCGTGATGATGCTAAACCTGCTATCGCTAAAGCAGTGACTGAAGCTATCGCAACCCACGCTAAAGTTGACCCACAGTATGTCTATGTCATTTTCAACGACGTAACCACCGACAACTGGGCAATCTCAGGTGAAATTTTTGCCGAGACGCTGAAAAAGTCGAGCTGACCAGCAGCGCACCTTAGTCAAATTCGCCGTTATGCCCCAGCGCATAACGGCATATTCCTCTTGCGGGGAATGCCTGCCTCTCTTCTTTGCACATTCGCCTGCTCCCATAGTTCTGGAGATTACGATGAAAAATGAAATTACCTGCGTGTTTAATCTGGCCGTTAATGACGGACAATTTCCGGCGTTTAAAGAATTGGTTTCACGCGTTGTAGAAGCCACCAGTAAAGAACCCGGCACGCTGAGTTATGTCTACAGCGTCAGCGACGATCAGAAAACAGCGCACATCGTTGAGCGTTATCGTCAGCAAGACCTGGTGAGCCATGTTGATCACACGTTCGCACCTTTCGCTGAAACCTTCCTCTCTTTAGTCACCATCACCGGCCTGACGGTTTACGGCGAACCCGATGATGAAATCCGTAAACGTTTAGATCCGTTTGGTGCCGTGTATATGACGCCTTTTGATGGATTTACCCGTTAATTTTGTAGATTAAAAACGATGAAAGGCTCCGCTATGAAACTTTATGTGTACGATCACTGCCCGTTCTGTGTGCGCTCACGCATGATTTTTGGCTTAAAAGATGTTGAGTGCGAAATCATTGTCCTGCCAAATGATGACGAAGAAACACCAACTCGCCTCATCGGTAAAAAAATGCTCCCGGTACTGGTTACAGAGAGCAATGAAGCGATTGGCGAAAGCCTGGACATCGTTAAGTATATTGATGAGAACTATGGAGCTTCTGTCCTAACCGTGGCTGACGATCCAGCCATCGAAGCCTGGATGGAAGAGGCGACAAAAGTGATTTATCCGCTGGCGATCCCGCGCTGGGCAAGCGCTGATTTTGAAGAGTTTCGTCAGGATGCGGCGAGAAAATATTTCGTCAGTAAAAAAGAAGCAGTCTTCGGTCCCTTCCCACGTTTGCTGGAACAAACCGAAACCATGGTGACTGAGATAAACGCAAAACTCGAGATTCTTGAGGTGTTGTTCTCGCAGCAAGAGAAAGAGACCGGGCATTTCTCGCTCACGGATATTCGTCTCTTCCCACTACTGCGCTCATTATCCATCGTTAAAGGGATTAAATGGCCGCAAAAAATTGATGCATGGCGCAGAGAGATGGCATTGAGATCACAGGTTAATCTCAATGACGACATCGCTATTTGACTCAATGTTTATGGGCGGCAGATACTCAAAGCCGTCCGGAACCAAAGTGGTCTGAAGCAAAATCAAGGAAGCTGCGTACCTTAGGCGTCAGGCGACGATCGGGTGCGTGAAGAATATGCAAAGGACGCGTGGGAATTTTAAACTCGCTCAATACCTGTATCAGGTAGCCTTCATCAATCAGTGGCTTAACCAGCTCTGCAGGTTGTAGCGCCACGCCCTGTCCGGCGCGAGCAGCATTGATGAGCGCCTCTCCACTGTCCAGCATCAACCTTCCGTCGATGGCAACACGTAGCATCCCTTCAGCGCTTTCAAACTCCCAATGTGTTCTCAACGAGGTATGACTGAAAATCAGGCACTCATGTTGGCTGAGATCGCTGGGATGAACCAAAGGCGGCGCATCATCCAGGTAAGCTTGTGAAGCACAGGCAATCAGCTGGTATGGATGTAGCGCGCGCGCAACCAAACCACTGTCCGGGAGATGTCCAACCCGAAAAACGATGTCAAAACCTTCATCAATCAGGTCTACCATTCTGTTCGCCAGCATCAGTTCAACAGTAACGTCTGGGTTTTGCTTAAGGTAAACCGGCAGTAATGGTGCAAGCGCATGAACGCCAAAGGTGACAGGAGCATTAATACGGATGCGGCCTCGCGGTGTCGCCCGTGTCTCGGCTGCAAAGGATTCTGCTGCCTCGAGCTCAGCAAGAATAATCTTTGCCCGCTCATAGAAGTCGCGACCAGCTTCAGTCACGCTGTGCTGTCGTGTAGTGCGGTTTATCAGGCGAACACCCAGATGTTGTTCAAGGAAGGAAACGTTTTTTCCAACCAGCTGAGGTGACATATCCAGCGCTTCAGCAGCGGCGGTAAATGAGCCCAATTCTACGGAACGCGTAAAAACCGTCATACTGGTAAGACGATCCATTAGAAACACCTTGTTGTAGATGAGCCCGTTAGTGGTATTTATGATGTCATCTATTTTTAACGCGTTCAACGTCAGACGGACGCTTAACGACCTCCTTTAACAGCTTGAGGGTGTGAAATGATTAACGCTGAATTTTCCCTATTACGTGAAAGCACACATTTTTATTGGCCCGAATCAGGCAAAAGAATTGATATAGCGAGAGGCCTGGATTACATCCTATCCGGAATAACGGCGCAGACATCGCTTACCGCCTGGCACCTTGAAATGATGATTTACCGCACTGAGGAGATTATTGAATCCGATTCGACAATCACCCCGATCCATGGTGAGGCAAGCAGCCGAGATCCTTTGTTAAAGGCCGTGTGTACTGGCTATTTAGAAGATGCATCTTTAGCCACACCCGAGCACATTGAGGAAGCCTTCAATAAACTGGCGGATGATATTTCCTACCATCCACTCTCTTTATCGGAAGAGGCGTTGCAGGTGCTCGCAGGATTTGTTTTTGTCCGTGAGATAACCCACCACCTCGGAATTACAGCGATTCATTCCACATGATTCAGGTACAAAAAAAGCCGGTTACTGCGAGGTGAGTAACCGGCTAAGCATCATTGCATATCGTTTTTATAGTAGAAAATATTAACGCCCGACACTCACCGTGAGACGTTTATTCCTGCCAGGTTCCAGCCTGTTTGGCGCTGTGAGCTGCCAGCATGTCCATCAGTTCTGGTGACAGACAATCGTATGGCGTCAACGCCAGCTCAGACAAGCGCTCACGGACGTCGGCCATTTTAGAAACAGGCGCACCGCTTTCAATAATGGACGAAACGAAAGCTGCAAATCCTGGCGCAGACCAGCCTTCGGCATCAGACAGTTCAGTATGAACAAAATCCAGACCGTAAAATGCATGTTGCTCGTTCTCAATGCGGCCATACATATGAACGCCACATTGGGTACAGGCATGACGTCTAATCAGGGCATTTTCATCAACGACTTTCAATTTCTCTGCGTTTGCGATTACAGAGACTTTACCTTTGGGAACAACTGCAACCAGTGAGAATAAAGCACCTGAAGGTTTCCAGCATTTCGTGCAACCACAGGCGTGATTAAACATGGTCTGGCTATCGAGCTTTACTTCAACCTGATTTTCCGTGCAGTGGCAATGCAGCACGCCACCAGAAAAATGCTCATTTGCAGCTTTAATGTCGGCGTCTACCGCTGGATGGATTTTCTGAACGTTCATGAATTAATCCTTGATTAAACAGGTGCGACAAGCGCGCCACACCTGATGCGTTGAGAGATCAGTAGTGAATAACGGTGCGGATAGATTTGCCTTCATGCATCAGGTCAAATGCATCATTAATGTCATCAAGTGACATTGTGTGAGTAACAAATGGCTTCAGCTCAATTTCACCCTTCATGGCATCTTCAACCATTCCTGGCAGCTGACTGCGGCCTTTAACGCCACCAAATGCAGAGCCTTTCCATTGACGGCCCGTAACCAGCTGGAACGGACGTGTGGGAATCTCTTTGCCCGCACCGGCTACGCCAATAATGACCGACTGCCCCCAGCCACGGTGTGAAGACTCAAGCGCTGCACGCATCACGTTCACATTGCCGATACATTCGAAAGAGTGATCGACACCCCAGCCAGTCATTTCAATAATGACTTCCTGAATAGGTTTGTCGAAATCGTTTGGATTGATGCAGTCTGTTGCGCCGAACTGCTTAGCCAGCTCAAACTTGGATGGGTTGGTATCAATAGCAATGATGCGGCCCGCTTTCGCCTGACGCGCACCCTGAATGGCTGAAAGACCGATGCCACCCAATCCGAAGATGGCCACTGAATCACCAGGCTGCACTTTTGCCGTATTGTGAACAGCGCCGATACCGGTGGTTACACCGCAGCCGAGCTGGCAAACATGCTCGTGGTTGGCTTCTGGATTTATTTTCGCCAGAGAGACTTCAGCCACCACAGTGTACTCACTGAAAGTTGAGCAACCCATGTAGTGGTAGATCGGCTGACCGTTGTATGAGAAGCGCGTTGTGCCGTCTGGCATCAGGCCTTTACCCTGAGTGGCACGCACTGCGGTGCACAGGTTGGTCTTGCCGGATTTGCAGAACAGGCATTCGCCACATTCAGCGGTGTAAAGAGGAATGACGTGATCGCCAGGTTTTACGCTGGTAACACCTTCGCCAACCTCAACGACTACGCCAGCACCTTCATGTCCAAGTACTGCAGGGAAAACGCCTTCAGGATCATCACCTGATAAGGTAAAGGCGTCAGTGTGGCAGACGCCGGTGTGACTGATTTTTACTAACACTTCGCCAGCGCGTGGTGGCTCGACGTCAATTTCAACAATTTTTAAAGGCTGGCCTGGGCCAAATGCAACAGCAGCGCGTGATTTCATAACTGCACTCCACTTAATTGAGGGTTCGGATTGAGCGGAGTGGTTATTCGCAAAATGCTAATCACGCCGCTCTAAAGAGGTGGTAAATGTTTATTGAGTAGGGGGAGTATAGATCGCATACCCCTATGGGGTATATATAATTTTTGAATCTTACATGAAAATCAATATATATAATTGTTTTTTAATGACATTAAACAACAACGAAATTGTTTGTAGTTCCCATAACCTCTGCAAACGCCCGCTTTATGATGATGCAATGAGAGCGGCGACCGCTGTTAGCTATCGCCACAAAAGAAGGTGAGAAAAGGTTAATGAGTCGTTTCTCTACTCTGGAAGAAAGGATAGCTCTGAAACATTTCTGACCTCATATTTTCAACATATGCAGGTTCGCCACAATAGGCCTTGCGGATGCTTCCTGGTGGTTCGTTAACGTAGTGACGATAGACGCGCGTGAAGGTTTGCTGACTACTAAAACCATTATCCATTGCGATCGACATAATGTTTTTGTCGGTAGTGATTAGCGCACTGGTAGCATTTATAACACGACAAATCCGGATGTAATCCGCTATGGATATTCCGGTTATTTCTTTGAATCTTCGTTGAAAATACCAGTGGGTATATCCACTCTTTCTGGTAATAACATCAACTCTAAGATTTACATCAAGGTTGCCATCAATCCACTTTATAATGTCTCTGACAACTGCGTGCAAAACAAGATCCCTACTATTGCAGTCATCTGATTTAATTGAATAATTTATCGCTCTGGGGCCGGTTTTCTGATTGCTTGAAATAGTCATATTGATCGTCCGTAAAATACTGAACAAACTTTAGCACATAGATTAATGGCGGCTCGTTCAAATAATTTAACGATGATAATTTAATAGACTGAGCTTCTTAACTGTAGACATAAAAAAGCAGCGCCAAAAAACGCTGCTTCACCAAGGCCCTAAATGAGCCACCGTCAAACTGATTACTTAAAATAAGAGCGAACTAATTTAACCAGTTCACCGATCTCCTGATCGCTACCGCTTTCGGATGTTAACTTCCCTGCGAACTCTTCTTTTATGTAGCTTTCCAGGATCTCGGTCATCAGACCATTAATTGCGCCTCTGACAGCAGCCATTTGCATCAATACAGGAGCACAATCCACCCCAGCTTCCAGCGATCGCTGAATGCCTTCGCATTGACCCTGTATCCTTTTAATTCTGTTAAGCGCTCGCTTTTTATCTTCAGGAGAGTGTGGCATACATCCTCACATACTGTACCGGGGTATATCATAACATGAAGGCGCTATCTTCATTAGCGATTACTGCCATAACAGTTGATCACCTGAAAATAGACTTATTTGCCTGCAGCTATGAGCGTTGCCGGACAGTTTGCCAGATGGGAACTATGACTCCAATACCCCCTGATAACTCTAATTTACAGTGTAAATTTGGTCATGCATCATGATAAAGGGGCAGTTCATTTCGAGTTAACAAACAGGGCGTTTGCAATGGTTGTGTTCAATGTCGGCATCCATCTTGACAGTGAGAACTAAATCTCGACTGCTTCGCGTGCGCGTCTCGTCATAATGAGATTTATCACTATGCAGAACAACAAAACCAAGGCAGAGAGCAGCATCGCTTTAGCCATACCGCGCGAAAATGTTGCAGTATCGGTATGTGTTATTAGCGCCCCAAAGATGGCGACGCCAACGACCCCACCTAACTGTCTTGCTGACGCCATCAAACCCGAGGATATACCGGCATCGTGCTGTGAAACTGAAGCGAGCATCGTATTTGTAACTGAGGGTACTGACATCGCGCTACCCATACCGACCAGCATTAGTGCGCCATTCAGTAGCCATAAAGATGAGTTAACCGATAATTGGGATAACAATAAAAACCCGATAATTTGCACGCTAAATCCGGTGGTGATGATACGTATCGCACTTACCCGACGTGCAACTCGTGAAGATATCATCGTTGATACGGTCAGCACGGCAGTCAAAGGAATGAAAGCGATGCCAGTCTGGAATGCACCGTAGCCTTTAACGGTCTGGAAAAAGAGGCTTAGAACAAAAACGGTGCCGTAAAAAACCAGGTTGATGACGGCGCCACTAAGGCACATTGCAATCAGCATCTTATTTTTGACTAAACGAGGAGGCAGCATAGGATCCGCCACATGCCTTTCCGTGACTGTAAATATTAAGGTTGAGAGGATTGCCAGACATAACGCTACAAGAGGCAACATTGTCCAGCCCCGATCGCTCGATTCTGTCAGGGCATATGTCAGGGAAGCGATGGCAATAGCGCTTGCTATCTGACCCGGCACATCGACTTTCTTATCAACACGTGGAGAAGCTGGAGCAAAACGCAGGATGAGGATAATTGCGATAAGGCCAATGGGAACATTGATTAAAAACACGCTTCGCCAGCCCAAATACTGGATGAGGATGCCGCCCAGCACCGGTCCTGCAGCAAGAGCGATACCTCCACAGGCACCCCACATAGCAACGGCCGTACGACGGGTATTTGTATCCTGGAAAGTCAGCCTGATTAACGTTAAGGAGGTGGGTACCAACAGGGCAGCGCCAATTCCCTGAATACCACGCAGCGTAATCAACATTGCCATGCCGTCAGCTAACCCACAGCCGATCGATCCGAACGTAAAGATGCCAAATCCCCAGGCAAAGACAGTCTTTGCACCGTACTTATCCCCTAATGCGCCTCCAAGAATTAGCAGTGCTGAAAACACTAAAGCATAACTATTGATGACCCATTGAAGGCCAGTAAGGTCGGTTTTAAACGCCTCTCTCAATGCGCTCAATCCAACATTAACCACGCTGACATCGAGTTGAACGACCAAAAAGCCCATGCAGGATGAGATGAGTGTTGCCGCTAAAGTGGGCGTTATTTTCGACATTACAAACTAAGCCAAAATGAGTGAATCATGACTAAAGGATAAGAATTGACACGACATGCGTAAATACTAAAATTTGCACACCATCCATGCAAAAACGCATACATCATGAATTGGGAAGATCTCCGTTTTTTTCTGGCCATTGCTAAAGCCGGTACGATTTCAGGTGCTGCAAAAGATTTGAAAGTTGATCAAGCCACAGTGAGTCGCAGGCTTGCATCGCTTGAAGCAGTATTGGGCATTCAACTTGTCATCCGACGACCTCGTGAAGCACGCCTGACACCGATTGGTGAAAAAATTTTAAAAGAGGCAAAGGATATTGAGGCGAAAGTTTATTCCGTTGCGCGACTTTCCTCCTCCGGTAAAACATCTACCCGTTCAAGGGTAGCGATCTCGGCTCCACCAATACTCGCCCGACATTTTTTTGCTCCCGCTCTTTTTGAGATGACGCAGCAAAATCCTGACATACAGCTTTCTATTCAGAGTGAACCACAATTTGTGTCTCTTTCAAAAATGGAAGCTGATTTATCGCTGCGCCTCTCTCCGCCAATAGAAGAGACCGATATTATAAAAAAAGCAGGTCTGATGAAGTTTGGTTTATATACCACGCCTGATTACAGGAATATTAAAAATCCTTCAAGCTGGGATTTTATTGCTTATTCCCACAAGGAACCCAGTTTCGCGCATAAAAGATGGCTGTATGAGGTTATAGGAAACAGGCGGGTTAGTTGTGAAGTCAGCGATTTGAGCAATCAATATGAGGCAGCTTGTTCAGGAATTGGTGTAGCGGGTTTACCCTGTTTTTTAGCGGATAAAGAACCACGGCTGATTAAATTGCCCACTGAACAACCAATGCTAACGCTGGATATCTGGTTAGCGAAACATCCAGACCTGCGTGACGATTCCCAGATACGAAAACTCGCGCAAACAATTACTGAGTTTTTAGATAAAAAAGGATTAGGGTTGAACCAGTAAGGAGTCAAACGTGTCGGCCTCATACAGGTAATGCAGATGAATGGAGGTAGCTTTCACCACCGCCATTCATTTTAAAAATCAATTAGTAGTAAGCACTGGATGCCTTAATACTCAGATTCTTCTCCAGGTAAAGGGACGGAGAGCTCCTCACCCTTTGCGCCTGCGTAGAAGATGATGACGTCAACGCTTTCATCCGTGGTGAATCCTCGGTGTGCTATATCGATGGACTCATTGAAAGCCTCGCCAGCATGAAAGGTTTTGGTTTCTCCGCTGTCTTTGTCTTCAATGGTCAGAGAGCCGGACAGAATGTAGGCAGTATTAGGAATGGGATGAGTATGCCATGGTAACTCTGAATGAGCGGGGATGGTCATTTTCATAACAGTAATTTCAAGTTCGCCAGAGGGATAGCTCTCTAAACGTTGGCCATTCCAGGCAAGTCCGCTCTTAAGCAAGGTCTCTGATTCATTTGTATGTTCATTAGTGTTCTTTTTCATCATTTCCCCTGTGGTTATTAAATTTAACATATTGATAAATAAGCAGTTTGGTCCTTATGAATTTCCAACCTCAACATTACCAAGCCATTAAATATGTCCCTATTAATTAATCGTACCTATAGAGAAATCCGTCAAGAAACGAAGCCAATTAAAAGCATATATTGATAAAACAATCACCTAACCGATGGATAAATAAACCACCAAATTTCTTTAAAGCATAGAATAATAAAAGGCTGAAGCTAATCACGATTACAATTCACTCAACCCTACCGCAAAAGGGAAGAATGAAAATATTTACTCCACAATTTCGAGCCCAAATGATTTGGGCTTTTTTTCATAAAAATTGAACGGCGACGTCCGCTATTGGCACACAGCGGACTATCAAATAAACTTTTGCGCTGTTCAACAAACACATCACATCAACCATGAGCTAATACAACCTACTTCTAAATTCAACCCCCATTGCTCCAACCCCCTCCGTCCAGGCATTTTCAACCAGTTCCCAAGCCCCATCCACGCCTCTGTCGCTGCAACTTTGAACTGCGCTTTTAGCTCAAGTGCGATCCGGATCTGAAATGTCGGAAATTTACCGGATTTGGAATGTTTTACGTCACGTTTGACCGTTGTCCTGTATGGACCCTCATGATTATCGATGAACAGTCAGGTATGTGCCTTGATATCCGGCTTGGTGTTCAGCCCCCGCTTCAGGTCAGCAATCCTGACAGCGTCATAGCCATGCTCATGAAAGAGTGCCTGTGCAATTGCGACTAATGCTTCGCGTTAAAATGCAGATCGTCGCAACCTGCTCTCTTGTTTTAACTTCATTGCTGAAAAAGTTAATGTAGTAACCACTAAAACAATCTACATACACCAACTTAATCATATTGTTGATATAAATCATCTTTTAAATTTAATTTGAATTTTAACTTGTGAGGATTTAATTTTTAATGTAGTGATCACTATAAATCCAGCTCACGATAATCAGGAGAATACATAGTGACTCACTCTTTTCAGAACAAAATCGCGGTTGTGACCGGCGCATCATCTGGCATTGGTCTTGGGATCGCACAGGAATTAGCAGCACTCGGTGCAACTGTGATCATTACCGGCCGGGACAAAAATAAACTTAAATCCGCACTTAGTACTCTTGGGCCGGATGCGAGTCAGTTTCAGGTGGATGTATCCAGCCTCTCCGAACTGGATAGTTTTTATAAGCAAATATTGTCCCGGTTTGGTCGTATTGACATTCTGATAGCAAATGCCGGCATGGGCGAATTTGAACCCCTCGGGCAGATTACCCCGGAGAAGTTCGATCGTCAGTTCACAACGAACGTAAGGGGTATCACGTTTACCGTTCAGAAAGCATTACCACTTATGAAACCAGGCAGCAGCATTATTATCACAGGCTCAACGGCCTCCATTAATCCTGGTCAGGGCCTCAGTGTTTATGGAGGCACCAAGGCTGCTTTACGTGCAATGGTACGCAGCTGGATTTTGGACATAAAAGGTGCTGGCGTTCGCATTAATATCCTCAGCCCCGGACCGGTGGATACTCAATCCTTACACGATTTCCTTCCCGAGCCCGTTGACGCCATTCTGCAATCTTTGCGTGACCGCAGTCCGATTGGCCGTATCGGCCAGACTGAAGAAATAGCAAAAGCTGTAGTCTTCCTCGCCAGTGAAGATGCCAGTTATATTAACGGCGCGGAAATTTTTGCCGATGGCGGTGCATCTCAGATCTGACTAAGGAATATTTTTGGGCAACATCAGTAAAACAACTGTCGGTACCACGAAAAATGAATTCTCTGCTATCACGCTGAAAAAAGCGTCGCTTTTACCCTGACGTTTAATTGCGGGGCACCGGCCAGCTCATTGCTGACCGGTGCAGCTTATTAACAGAGTCAGGAGAGCTGGAGCCACGTACCCGCAATACTCAGCGCAAACTCACTACCAAAAACGATCGCCGGCGTCTGAAAACCGGGAAAACAGTCACCGTTCAGAACACGCCTCGCAGCCTCTGTGGCCGCAAGCGGCGTTTAGGAGTATCCGTTAACCGTCCCTGTCACAGCCCGGTGGACCCTTCCGTCAGC
>NZ_JAGXKB010000412.1:0-256 GCF_019091025.1 Pantoea sp. GbtcB22 | reverse complement strand
GCTTGTGGTTGTTGATACTTACTTTAACAAGACATTGCGTGTACTTCCGACTGGTGAGATGCGGTCTGATAAGAAGGGGGTTTTGGTTTGGGTTGATGCAGATGATTAAACACACTAGGGTACCCTGATATAACTAGGGTAGTTATGTCCTCTCTCCTTCCACTTTGGATCTACCACTGTTACATATGATGAGAAATGTATCTAGTCGGCTGGCTCTGCTCCACCGACCATTGTAATAATTTAACCCCCTTGTCAA
>NZ_JAGXKB010000411.1:0-256 GCF_019091025.1 Pantoea sp. GbtcB22 | reverse complement strand
AACATCGGGAAGAATTATGAAAGTCATCTGTACCTCACCGTCGTTTGCAAAATATGACGAGACGCCGATAACCACGCTGCAACAGCACGGTTTTGAGCTGATCACGCTGCCCGCCGATGCGCCGCTGTGCGCACTCCAGCCGCATCTGGCGGACACCGTGGCGCTGATCGTGGCTTTTACCGACATCAACGAAGGGCTGCAGGCGTTAGCACCGCAGTTGAAAATCATCTGTTAGCACGGCGTTGGCGTCCACAAC
>NZ_JAGXKB010000410.1:0-256 GCF_019091025.1 Pantoea sp. GbtcB22 | reverse complement strand
CAAACAAGTGCCCCATGTTACGTTTTACATTGAAAGAAAAGCAAGCGAGCCACGCCATTCCCGCGCTTGGCAGCAGTTTTTTTTATGTTTACCTTATAGTTATTAGCGAACGTACAGGAAATGCCATTTTGTCGCAGACACAGCCTCACCATCTGGTGATCACCGCACTGGGCGTTGATCGTCCGGGTATCGTCAATACCATCACTCGTCACGTCAGCAGCTGCGGCTGCAATATCGAGGACAGCCGTTTAGCAAT
>NZ_JAGXKB010000409.1:0-256 GCF_019091025.1 Pantoea sp. GbtcB22 | reverse complement strand
CGCGCGAAAGGCTTCGAAGGCGTACAGAGCCCGGTTGCCAAGTTCCTCAGCGCAGAAATCGTTGAAGTCATTCTCAACCGTACTGGCGCCCAAGATGGCGACCTGATCTTCTTCGGTGCGGACCGCGCCAAAGTGGTGGGGGATGCGCTGGGTGCGCTGCGTCTGAAAGTGGGCCGCGATCTGCAGATTACTGATGACAAAGCCTGGGGGCCGCTGTGGGTGATCGACTTCCCAATGGTTGAGGAAGATGATGAGG
>NZ_JAGXKB010000408.1:0-257 GCF_019091025.1 Pantoea sp. GbtcB22 | reverse complement strand
AACTACAATGGGCCAAAACTGTAGACAATACGCCTGCTATATCATAGGCAATTCTCAAGTCACTTAATGCCATGTGGCCTAAATTGGGCGTTCAATTGTGCAAAAGAAGAAAAAACATACAAACTGATTCAGCATTGAACTGTATAGAATAAAAAAAATGCCCCCACCCGGGATCGAACCGGGGCACTTCGCTAGCCAAGTTCATGAAGTCTCCTTTGAGGGAGGACCACATAAGAACGATGCCATACCACTAGGCC
>NZ_JAGXKB010000407.1:0-257 GCF_019091025.1 Pantoea sp. GbtcB22 | reverse complement strand
GGACGCAGCAGGGCTGCGTGCCGAAGCATCACGGGCATCGCAATCGACAATGGTACGCTCGCCAGCAAGAGTGTCGCGAAGCATCGAGCAGCCTCACCCATGCGAGCGCCCGTCGGCCCCATACTCACCCAATCGGTGACACAACCATAGCCGATTGTTGACACCCAAAGCGCAAGTGCCGGCGAAGGGAGCGCAAGCCATAGTCTCGAACTACCGGGAAGGCTTATTCTGAACGATGCGATCGCGGCGAGAATTCC
>NZ_JAGXKB010000406.1:0-257 GCF_019091025.1 Pantoea sp. GbtcB22 | reverse complement strand
ATGGAGAGATAGAGATCAATCTCCATTACGTTCCGCCGCCCTCCCGCCGGTCGGGCGGCGGGTCATCCGCCTCCGGCGGATCCTCCCTAACTCCTTCTTCTAGTTCAGGGAAAAATCCTGGTAGTTTGGCAATGAACCCTCAGGGATTCATCGCCGCCACGAGCTGGAATTCCGCGGGGAATTCAGCCTGGCGCGCGGCGCGCGAGACGCTGATGCGGCCCGACTCGAGGGGCTCGCGCAGAACTTCCAGCACCTTG
>NZ_JAGXKB010000044.1:0-349 GCF_019091025.1 Pantoea sp. GbtcB22 | reverse complement strand
ATCCAGATTCGAGTTGATGGGGGTGGAATCAAAGATTTCGACCATGCCAACCGTGCAGCTGAGACAGCGCATCTGGAACACGATGGCGTAGAGGTCTCCAAGGCTATTTTGAGACTGTTCGTATATGATGATGATGACATGGGATACGAAAGAAGATAAATGTACCTTCCAGCTGAAGGAATCCAGTGACACGGCGAAGATAAAATGAAACAAACATTGCCTCTCATAGTAAAAAAGAGAAGAATGAACAAATCTGGAGTAGTGAAGGCTTAGAGGGCAGAGTGTGCTACTCGCTTTTCCCCGGATATTTAATAGATATAAAATGTAGTTTGTGATCTCTCAATCATGA
>NZ_JAGXKB010000405.1:0-257 GCF_019091025.1 Pantoea sp. GbtcB22 | reverse complement strand
CCCATCTCTTCTTGGAGGGCATCCACTGCACCAACCACTTTGTGCACCTAGTGCTGCAGAATTTTGGGCTTGCCATGCACAATATGCCCATGAGTAGAGTGTGGGATAACACCAATAGGCAAAGGGTCTTCATCAGGGGGGAAGTTATTAGGGAATTAACCCTCAATTTCCACGTACCTAGGATGTAAACAGGAGCAGTCCATGAATCACCATTACCACCAAGCCTACCTTATGACACTACCAGACTCTGAGCAATT
>NZ_JAGXKB010000404.1:0-257 GCF_019091025.1 Pantoea sp. GbtcB22 | reverse complement strand
AATTATCCGGTCTCATTCATTTGTGGCCCAATTGTTATCTGGACGGCATTCCGATTCACCCCGCGCGAAACCGCCACCGGTATTTTTGTTCTCTCCGCGATCGCAATCTGGGGGACGCTGCACGGATTTGGTCCGTTCATTCTGCGCACGGAAAATCAGTCCCTCCTCATGCTGCAATCTTGGACGGCGGCACTGACGATTACCGCGATGGCGATCGCCGCGGCGATCGCGGAACGAAATCGCGCCCAGGCGGCGAT
>NZ_JAGXKB010000403.1:0-257 GCF_019091025.1 Pantoea sp. GbtcB22 | reverse complement strand
GGCCACAATTGCTGAAGCAGCGTCATCAGTAGATCCTCGGATCCGCGAGCAAGTCCCTGCGAAGTTCCATCGCTCACAAACTCCTGTTCTCTGCCCATCCGCTGTTGTTCAGAATTGGGCCGATGAGTTTGCTTTATGGGCCCCCAAGGACCATCATCTTGGCCCAATCTGGGAGATCATTTCTGGTGGAAATGTTGAGATCGAGGAAAGGTTCGACGCTATCATGACTTGGGCTGAAGAGGGTGGCGTTCTGATCA
>NZ_JAGXKB010000402.1:0-257 GCF_019091025.1 Pantoea sp. GbtcB22 | reverse complement strand
CTATCCTGCGATTTTAACTAGCTGTCGTCTTCTTTTAGCTTGTTTTTTTACTGTATTGATCGGCTATATATTAAAAGAGCGGCCAGAGGAACTGCTACTGATTTTGAGTTCTCGATAGATATTTCACTTGGCTCTTTAGACGCTCTTAATCTCAACAGGGCACTTCTTATCTCACCAGAGAAGTACGTCTAGCTACTTGCTGTTACTGCTGCATTATTTGATATTATACTATTTCTTTCTCTTATCTTCTTTAATTC
>NZ_JAGXKB010000401.1:0-257 GCF_019091025.1 Pantoea sp. GbtcB22 | reverse complement strand
ACTCCTTATCTTACTCCGTTTCAAAACGAGTTTATCTGCTCTTTTCCCCTTCCTCAGTCAAGTGCCCCGCTTTGAAGACCGTGTTCAACCTATCTGCAACAAAAGGTGTGCACACCCTACGGAAGTCAGAAGTGGCACCCTGCCCTATGGATGACCATGACATGTGCACCGGGAGACAAGGAAGTGACCCTTCTTGTGTTTCCCGCCTCCCTTGCCTTGAATGGCCTTGCATGCAGCACAGTGGACAAAGGACCGCT
>NZ_JAGXKB010000400.1:0-257 GCF_019091025.1 Pantoea sp. GbtcB22 | reverse complement strand
ATCGCTCGTGCCCTCCTTTTCTGCTCATGGTTCCCTATTTTTTATGGACATTTAGAAAAATCATTTAACGACCGATCTTTGTTCCAGCCAACATGGACGTTGAAAATTCCGCTCCCGAAAAGGGAGACAAGATCTTGGATCCAGATGATGCGCAGCTAATTGCGATGGGCAAGAAGCCCGAATTGCAGCGCGTCTACAACACCTGGACATGTAAGCCATTTCTGCATTGATTCTTCTAAATCTTCGGTATTCGTCTA
>NZ_JAGXKB010000399.1:0-257 GCF_019091025.1 Pantoea sp. GbtcB22 | reverse complement strand
CTTTCCTGTGTGGGAATGTCGAAACCGCCTGGTAAAAATGGTAAGTTAATCAAGTCTGCAGACAGTGCTTATATCTGCGAGCCAGCGATCTTTGAAACTGGAGCTAATGTGACACAGTTAAATGGTATTGTGATGAATGCAAGAATGGTATGCGGTCGACTCGAGGCCGGTAATGTGGAGTTAGGATTGAGGATATCACACAATAGTATAGATCAGCGTTTGAAATCGTGCTCATACCCATTAACAGAAGTGTTTGC
>NZ_JAGXKB010000043.1:0-352 GCF_019091025.1 Pantoea sp. GbtcB22 | reverse complement strand
ATGATCTCCCGCAGTCTGGCAATTATGAAACCATCGGCGGCTTGATGATGTACATGCTGCGCAAGATTCCGAAGCGTACCGACTTTGTGAAGTTTTCCGGCTACGCGTTTGAAGTGGTGGATATTGATAGCTACCGTATCGACCAACTGCTGGTTACGGGTATTGATGAACGCCCGCCGGTGCTGAATGTGAACAAAAATACGGTGGATGAATCTGAGTCGACCCAGGATCGCAATTGATGGCGACAAGCCAACAACCGCACTAAAAACTGAGGGCGCCATCGGCGCACTTTCTTATGCTTACTTAGTGGTACTCGGATTGCAGCCGCAGCACCTGGGGATAGATTTCTGAG
>NZ_JAGXKB010000398.1:0-257 GCF_019091025.1 Pantoea sp. GbtcB22 | reverse complement strand
CTGCGTGGTGCCGGCGACGCCGGGCTTGCCGAGCGTCATGAGCAACTTGCCGTCCTGATTGAATTTCATGACGGTGTGGCCCTTGCCGTTGTTCTTGTCGCGGCCGTCGGAGACCCAGACATTGTTGTCAGGGTCGATGTGGAGACCATGCGGATAGTTGATCATCCCACCACCGAAGCTCTTGACGAGCTTGCCGGTCGAGTCGAACTTCATGATCGGGTCGAGCTTGGAGCCCGAGCAATCGTCTGCCGTCTCAC
>NZ_JAGXKB010000397.1:0-257 GCF_019091025.1 Pantoea sp. GbtcB22 | reverse complement strand
AAGCTTCCACCTTATATATATATATGTTTATTAAATACCATTTAGATATTGAGAGACTGGACAGTTGAGTGTGTTTCTTTGGCTTTGCAAGAATTTTTCTCTTAATGTTTGATTATCTTTTTCAAAAACATATTGCAAAAATAAGGAGATGTGTCTTTGATAAATTTGAACTCTTGCTAATTCTTTTGTTGTGGGATGAGCTTAGCTGAATATCTTTTCTTTCATGATTTGTTGGTACACACTAAAATTTTGAGAGA
>NZ_JAGXKB010000396.1:0-257 GCF_019091025.1 Pantoea sp. GbtcB22 | reverse complement strand
AGTGCTCATAAACACGAATTATTTCTCTTGGGCATTGGTAACTGCCCGATTCTATATCCTTTTTGTTCATTTTCAGTTCTTAATGTAAGACTGCTTTGTCAGGTTGCACCAGAAAAATGTTAGGTTTGTCCCATTGACTTTGTTTTTCCAGTGCATTTGCAGAAAACTGAAAATTTCTCACAAGGTCCTGCCTGAGACTCTAAGCTTCTTCCTTGATGTGCTAGCCTTCACGCAATTTTCAAATTCTCATCCTTAGA
>NZ_JAGXKB010000395.1:0-257 GCF_019091025.1 Pantoea sp. GbtcB22 | reverse complement strand
CTTGACGCACTTGCCGCGTGCGCACAGCTCGTAGGAGGCGCCGTCAAGGTCGGTGTAGCCCTCCTGGAGGAACATCACCCCTACGCCGGACTCGACGCCCACTCCGGCGCACGGCTTCGAGTTGCCGCCGCACGCCGAGACCGTCGTCATGACGGCGATCACGGCCGCACCGATACCCAGCCGTACGGTGTGTGTCCCCACTACCTGCCCCCACCCGGAAGTGCCTTCTCCGCCGGTGCGATGACCGTGCAGAACAC
>NZ_JAGXKB010000394.1:0-257 GCF_019091025.1 Pantoea sp. GbtcB22 | reverse complement strand
GCGATGCAGATCAAAGTTCAAGGCTCCAAGTTCAAGGTTCAATGTTGCAGGAGATCCTTGAACTTTGACCTTTGAGCTTTGAACTCGACTGATGTCCTTAGTTACCACTTGTCTGAACATATGGTCGAACGGACTTCTCCCCCTCGGGCACGACGGTCGCCGTGGCCGAAAGCGGGAGGTAATAGACGCTGTTTTGCTCGCGAATCTGCGGGCTGATGCGATCGGTAACGACGCTCTCGTTGGCCCGGCGGGCGAGC
>NZ_JAGXKB010000393.1:0-257 GCF_019091025.1 Pantoea sp. GbtcB22 | reverse complement strand
TACTTAGCCATGTTGATCTATCCCCATCTAATATCGGGTAAAGATCATCCCAATAATAAATTTTGTTGGTCCATAGAGGGATAGTGGCCAGCAATGCCACCATCATAGTCAAAGCGATACGCAGCATCCGGCTTACCGACGGAGAATCATTAACGGGCATCATTTTATGAGTGAATTTCCATCGAACGGGGCCGGGCGGCCTTTTATTGCCGCGTAGTTACAAACTAGTGTAGGCGGTTTTTTAGAACGGATGCTCA
>NZ_JAGXKB010000392.1:0-257 GCF_019091025.1 Pantoea sp. GbtcB22 | reverse complement strand
GGATTATCCGGCAAACCGTGATAGAGCTGCGGTTTGTTGGCGTGGTGCAGCACGTACATCACGTGCGAACCGCCGACGCCTTCCGGATCGTACAAGCCGGCGTTGGCATAGCCGCGCGTGTTGAGCTCGGCCACGCGTTCACCCGCCAGCGCCTGCATATCGCTTTTGCTGCCGAAGTGAATCGCGCCGGTCGGGCAGGTTTTCACGCACGCCCGTTCCTGACCGACATTGACACGATCGACGCACAGCGTGCATTT
>NZ_JAGXKB010000042.1:0-355 GCF_019091025.1 Pantoea sp. GbtcB22 | reverse complement strand
TCGCGATGCGGGGAGGAAGGTCGGCCGGAGATCGGTCGGCTTGGGCTGGCTCGCGGCCCAGGTGGGAAAGGAGAGGGTCGGTCGGCCGGATCGGCCCAGGCGGTTACGGTTGAAAGGTCAGGGGCTCACCGGCGGAGACCATAGGGGACGACGGCGCATCGCCGGTGCACGGCTCTCGCGCGAGAGAGCGCGTGGCTCTGGGCTAGATCTGGATAGAGAGACAGAGCGCGATGGGGCGAAGCTTACCGCGGGGTTGTGGGCGGCGAAGGGTGGCCGGAGACGGGGTGGCGACGGCGGAGGCGGACGGCGAGCTCGGGACGATGCGGGACGGCGAAGTGGAGGCGTCTCCGGATGT
>NZ_JAGXKB010000391.1:0-257 GCF_019091025.1 Pantoea sp. GbtcB22 | reverse complement strand
TGAGCGCATGCAGATCCCGGTGTTCCACGACGATCAGCACGGCACGGCGATCATCTGTACCGCGGCGGTGCCCAACGGCTTAACCATCGTTAAAAAAGCCATCAGCGAGGTGCGGCTGGTGGTTTCCGGCGCAGGTGCCCCGGCGATTGCCTGCCTGAATCTGCTGGTGGCGCTCGGCATGCAGCAGCACAACATTGTGGTGTGCGAGTCCAAAGGCGTGATCTATCGCGATCGTGAGCCGAATATGACGCCGACCA
>NZ_JAGXKB010000390.1:0-257 GCF_019091025.1 Pantoea sp. GbtcB22 | reverse complement strand
GCAGTTCACCGGTACCGATAAGTTCACCGAAGGCATGCATACGCTGACCGTGCAGGCCGTCGATCCGGCGGGCAACATTTCCGTGCTGTCCAACACCTTTACCATCACCGTTGACACGCAAATTGCGCAGCCAGAGCTGGCCACCGTCAGCGATGCGGTAACCGGCGGCGCGTTTGGCGCCATTGCCAACGACGGCACCGGCCTCACCAACGACGCCCGACCCGTGCTGAGCGGCAGCGCCGAAAAAGGCAGTCTGG
>NZ_JAGXKB010000389.1:0-258 GCF_019091025.1 Pantoea sp. GbtcB22 | reverse complement strand
TAAGACCCACTCACGACCTGGAGGGCTCATCAGTCGTGTTTGGAAGGAGGAGTTGTCCAAGGGATCAAGAGGTTGCCTGGGGCATCGCCTCACAACCTGGCAAACTAACATTAGCTTAGTTTGTTGGTTTTCTTGAAGTAAAACAAAGGTAGGCAGGACCATGCTTTTCCCAGCAAAGATAAATCTTGATTGATGAATTACGCATATGCATTAGGTGTTGATTGAAACCAATTGCATTAGACTTCCTGACCGCCCTAG
>NZ_JAGXKB010000388.1:0-258 GCF_019091025.1 Pantoea sp. GbtcB22 | reverse complement strand
GCTCTCCACTCAAGGTAGGCTCATCCAGCTTGGACTGGAGTTTGCCTAACTCGGCTCTCAGCCCATCTATCTCCTCTACCCGCTTAGCATACCTGTCTCTCAGGTCACCAAGCTCCGTCATGAAAGACTCGTAGGTAGGGCACTCAAACTCACTGGGTTGGGGTTTCTCACTCCTCAGCTTAGCATTCTCTTCCAAAGCCTCAGCCAACACGGCTTTCAGCTTCTGCAGCTTTTTGGCTGCCTTCACAAGTATCTTAT
>NZ_JAGXKB010000387.1:0-258 GCF_019091025.1 Pantoea sp. GbtcB22 | reverse complement strand
TTGTCTATAGATTTTATTATAGGACTACCTAAAATCTACTTTAAAACTAGTACTATTAATACTATTTTTATTATTATATACTAATTAATAAAGTATATATAATTTATATCTATCTCTATTAAGACTAGTACAGAAAAAGTAGTCTAAATCTTTTTTAAAGATATTAAATTAGAATATTGCAACCCTAAAGATATTATATTAGATCGAGGATCGATCTTTATCTTAAAATTTTAGTTATTACTATACTATAAATCTAAT
>NZ_JAGXKB010000386.1:0-258 GCF_019091025.1 Pantoea sp. GbtcB22 | reverse complement strand
AGATTCCTCATGGCCCACGTCCGGTCGTCGCGAATGCAGACCAGAGGCCAGGGCCCCGGCCGTGCGATCGCTACGACTCACTGATACATCCTTCACGTTCATCTGATGCCAGGCGTTCTGTCCGCGATCGATTGCGACACAAATGCGAGGTTTTGGTGCCGACTTGATGGTCCGTTAGAAACTTGTGAGCAACACGCGCGCGCCATCCACTGAGACATGTGTTCCGGCGAGGACGGTCGTGTTCGATTTTCTGAACAC
>NZ_JAGXKB010000385.1:0-258 GCF_019091025.1 Pantoea sp. GbtcB22 | reverse complement strand
GCAGGCAAGAAAGCAGAAGTTGGCAAGACTGGCACATCTAAGAAGCCAAATAGCAGAAACAACAAATGATATTCGAAGCATCCAACACGAAGCTCAAAGCAATCAAGATTTGTCCGAAAAGCAAAATAATCATCATGAAACATTGAAACAACAACCAGAATATACTTTCGATGCCACTTCGCCATTGTCAAGAGAACTGCAAATAGTACCATGGCCACAGGGTTTCAGACCAATGATGTTACCAACATATGATGGTCA
>NZ_JAGXKB010000384.1:0-258 GCF_019091025.1 Pantoea sp. GbtcB22 | reverse complement strand
AATTCTTAGCGCGACTCCGAGAGTGCGGGCTGTTGCCGGCTGAGGAAATTCGTGCGATCGAAGGGCAAGCCGCAGCGGCAAGCGCGGACGAACTTGCGCGGAGGCTGCTTCAGCAGGGAAAGCTCACTCCCTATCAGGCCGAAGTCCTCTGCTCGCCTCAGGGCGGACCGCTGGTGCTGGGCAACTATGTTCTTCTCGAACGCGTCGGCCAGGGCGGAATGGGCGCGGTGTTCAAGGCGCGTCATCGCCTGATGAATC
>NZ_JAGXKB010000383.1:0-258 GCF_019091025.1 Pantoea sp. GbtcB22 | reverse complement strand
CAAGTCGATCAACTCCGGCGTGATCGGCCGGGATGTCCGCTGGGCGGGCAGGAACTCCCGTCCGGAGATGGTCAGAAAGCGGACCAGGCGCGGCGCGCCGAACAGTAAAGCGTCGTAGTCCTTGGAGGCCGCGGCCCAGACGTCGCCGCGGCGGCGTCCGCCACATACCGTTCTCGAACCGCGCGACGACGGGTGATCTCGGCCGTCTTCTCGACAGGCGGGCGGCCGTCGAAGACGAACACCAGCCGCATGCCGAAG
>NZ_JAGXKB010000382.1:0-258 GCF_019091025.1 Pantoea sp. GbtcB22 | reverse complement strand
CGGAGCCATGAGCTTTATCACCGTCTGCGCAAGGCTGTTGAGCATCCCAAAATGGGAGATTACCTTCTCGAACGGCAGAAACGCTCGCCGGGAGTCTGGGCTGCTGATCACGGCTTGTACAAAATTGGTTAGCGCGGACTCATATTCCTGACTCGGATTCGCCCAGCTGGTATTCTCCTTTGCCTCCCGAACCGCTTTGATCATGTACCCGGTAATTCGTTCCGTAAAATTTTCGGGCACCTCGGCCTCGGCGGCAAC
>NZ_JAGXKB010000381.1:0-258 GCF_019091025.1 Pantoea sp. GbtcB22 | reverse complement strand
AAAATCGCCACAATCATCAGCGTTCGGCTGGCGGATTCCAACGGCCTGCGAATGACGATGGCCCAGTCCCCGCCGGTCAGGTGCTGCATCATGAGCAGCCCGAGCGAACCCAATGACAGTCCCAGCACAAACATGAATGCGAACAGGTATGACTGAAAGAAGCGGTCTGGCGAGACGAAGTAGCCGATAGCGCTTACGATTAGCCCAATCCCGCCAACAATAAGCGCGCGCTGCTGGAAGCGACTGACGCTTTCGGGC
>NZ_JAGXKB010000380.1:0-258 GCF_019091025.1 Pantoea sp. GbtcB22 | reverse complement strand
TGGTTGTTAGCAGGATTAGCAGAACCTGAAGAGAATGCAGCATGGCGATCAACCTTAATGACCTCGCCAATGGTGGTGGTGATGCAGCAACCAAATGGCCGACCCGATTCCTTTGATAATCTCAAAGGCGAAAGAATAGCCATTAATCGCGACAAACCATTGGTATCCTGGCTGCAAACCTGGTATCCCTCGAATGAATAATCGCTCACTGATGACTTATATCAGGCGACAGAGTTGTTACGCAGCAACCGGGTACGG
>NZ_JAGXKB010000379.1:0-258 GCF_019091025.1 Pantoea sp. GbtcB22 | reverse complement strand
AGTCAAAATGGAAGGAGCGACTGCAAGTTGAGTTTGTTGTGGTTTGAATTGAGGAAGGAAGGAGCGAATGGAGGAAAGAGCGGAGTGACGTCCATCCAACTTCTCCCCTCAACCTCGACTCTTCTTCTCTTCAACAACATCTCCCTTCTTGAATATCTTCAACTACTCTGCTCTTCTCTGCTCAGCTCACTGATTGATTATTCTCGCCTCTTTCTTTTCTTTTCTTTTGTGCTCATCGTCTTTCTGTATTGAGGTATG
>NZ_JAGXKB010000378.1:0-259 GCF_019091025.1 Pantoea sp. GbtcB22 | reverse complement strand
CACGCTCTTCAAAATTCGTATCTCCAACTCCAGAGCACCGACTAATTTCAGTATGACATCCATCAGGTCTGCAACACAATCCTGCACTTGTGTCCGTATTCTAAGTTGTATCCATTTTCGTACTGGTTTCTCCCGCAGTTGTCTTTTTGCCACGGGCTGCGAGAAATTTACCCGGTCCACGTCGACGAGATTCTGAACCTGTTCCCAATTCTCTTTCCATTTCGTATGTATTATTCGAGGCCGATGAGTCCAATTTTCT
>NZ_JAGXKB010000377.1:0-259 GCF_019091025.1 Pantoea sp. GbtcB22 | reverse complement strand
CCGTCTCCGTACTAATAATACAGGAGGTGTACTACTGGTATACTACTGGTAATTCCTGCATGCTGCAAACTCGCGTTCTTGCGCAATCCCCCGGGCCACACCCTGCACGGTGCGATGGTTTAAGCTCGAGACGCCGCGGGCTTGGCGATGCTGTCATTACAGAAAAGGTGACGGGAAATAAAAAAAAGAAAGAAAAAATGAATTAAGGGGCTTAGCGGCGAAATACCAACTCGAAACAGTGGGAGATTCGGTCAGACCC
>NZ_JAGXKB010000376.1:0-259 GCF_019091025.1 Pantoea sp. GbtcB22 | reverse complement strand
GCGAACATTACCGACGTGTGGACACAGGTGCGCCACGCGCGATTCGGCCTGCTCTTCCTTGGGTTTGTGTTCGTCATGGCGACGTACTGGGCCCGGGCGATTCGCTGGCAGCACCTCCTCGAACCCGTTGGTCCGACACGGTTCCGAAACGTCCTCCGCGCGGTCGTGATCGGGTTTGCGGCGTTGGCCATCCTGCCCGCCCCCGTCGGCGATGTGTTGCGACCGTATCTGCTGGCCCGCCGCGAAGGCCTCTCGACCA
>NZ_JAGXKB010000375.1:0-259 GCF_019091025.1 Pantoea sp. GbtcB22 | reverse complement strand
GTGCCCGAGCGCATCGCAATCCGCACGCAGCTCCTGCTCGGGACCGGGCTCGCGGCTGTCGATTTCCGGGACCCTGCCGGTGGTGTTATTGACGCCCCGCGTCACCTTAATTGCGGCGCTCTCCAGCTGATCGGCACTATAAGCAGAGGTCTTAAATTCCTAAAAACCCAGTTCGGGAATTTCATGCAGAAAAGGGTAATGCTCTAAGACGGTCGACACCGCTAAGCTCCTGACAAGTGAAGGCAAGCCTCAGCATCGC
>NZ_JAGXKB010000374.1:0-259 GCF_019091025.1 Pantoea sp. GbtcB22 | reverse complement strand
CTTCCAAAGGATTGACTGGTTTTGCATCTGCTTCTATGTTCCCGCTGGAGTTCGAACCTTTAGCGGCACATACTTACACATCGTATTATGTTGAACAGAGAAAAGCACTTTCATTCTTCCGGTTTCCTCGCCATCTTACCGGGAATTACCCCGACAATGAAACCGGCAACAAAAAGGCCTTGTGTTCTTTTCAAAAACACAAGGCCCTCTACTGTATCAATTCCTTGCTGTGGGCATGAATGATTTCTCCACGCAATCC
>NZ_JAGXKB010000041.1:0-355 GCF_019091025.1 Pantoea sp. GbtcB22 | reverse complement strand
ACGATTAGAATGTCGCAGGGAGGGCGTTGAAATGGACCTGACCTGTTATTTATGTCATATTTATTTCGTTTAATTTTTTTAACGGCCATTTTCTCCAAATTCGCCTTGCATGGTGTGCTCCACGTGATTGTGCAACCGGGAAAAAAAACTAGACCCAAAACGGGATAGGGATGGTGAAGTTATGACCCTTTTAATTGATGGGTTCGCGGTGCCTTAAACGGCATCGTACTGTCGCTCCGGGACCTTTCACCACCGTAGTCGACCAGAACACGGCTTAAGAGTGGTCTATCCTGAGGAAGGCCTCGTCTCGGTGAATTTTAGGTGGTTGGAGGGCCCGAATCGTGCAGCGACGGTG
>NZ_JAGXKB010000373.1:0-259 GCF_019091025.1 Pantoea sp. GbtcB22 | reverse complement strand
ATTCTCTCTTGTGTGACGTTATACCCTCAAGACTTTTCGCTACTTCTTCTCCAATATCTCTTAAGAGTTGTTGATCTTCAAGAACCATACTATCCATGGATTCTTTTTCCCATTTGTCCAGCTCAGCCCTTTCGATTCTTATCTGTTTAAGCTGTGCACGCAATCTTCCTTCTAAAAGATCCTTATTGCGTTGAAGTTCTTCAATGGTTGAGCGGAGTTGCCTTCGAAATATTGTGAGTTGCTGAGAACGGACTAGGTC
>NZ_JAGXKB010000372.1:0-259 GCF_019091025.1 Pantoea sp. GbtcB22 | reverse complement strand
CTATCATCTCTCACCTCGCACCTTCTTCTTCTTCTTTTTCTCCTCTCTAGGCTTGATATTGTTAATCAAACGCACTCATATTTCATCGAATTGGCATCTCACACTACTAGACTTGGCACCAAGCAGCGTGGCCCTGGACCTTCAAAAAAGCTGCCTTAAAGTGCTGCTCGATCTGAACAACGTCTTCACCGAGACAGATATTTGTCGGCCATACACGAAAAGCAGCCAGTCCCTGGGAAACACATCTCTCCTCTTATGC
>NZ_JAGXKB010000371.1:0-259 GCF_019091025.1 Pantoea sp. GbtcB22 | reverse complement strand
TCCGCACCACCTTGCTCACTCAATTGAGCGAGCCACAAGAATTTCTCAGAGCCTCCACCCTCAGCCTCTGATACCGAGCCATTGGGGTCCAGCTCTACGGCATGAGCAAAGCATTCCCTTGCGGTATCGATATCACCCAGTTCAACATTGATTTCTCCCAGCAGGTTCAATGCTGGTAGTTGAGCTGGCCCATTATCGCCGGCCAGCTCTAGTGCTTGCTGTGCAGTTGGGAGCGCTTCATCCGCCCGACCTGTTTGCA
>NZ_JAGXKB010000370.1:0-259 GCF_019091025.1 Pantoea sp. GbtcB22 | reverse complement strand
GAGCGGCGAACGACAGAGGTTCCCCAAGGTACAACGTGCTTTGAGCGTGCTGCACGTCGCATTCCCGTGCATTTATCGTTAGATCGGTGAAGCGAATTTGCGACCTTAAATGCTGCCAGTTAAACTAAAGTCCGGACATACCGGAAAATCTAAGTCCGTGGCGGATGGATATTACGGCGTTAGCGACGTAATGCTGGGTTTCCTGCGCTTACAAAAACCCCTTCCCCACCATCGAGGCCTTCGAAGATCAAGATTAAGA
>NZ_JAGXKB010000369.1:0-259 GCF_019091025.1 Pantoea sp. GbtcB22 | reverse complement strand
CGTTTCTGTGGTGTGTGCATGCAATCGTTGCCTCTTGAACCTTTATTAGGCAATGAGTCAACAATCACGTCACTCGAACGGGTGTTTTAAGGGGTTGGGTCTTGCGGAAGGCGTGAGGCCTTGATCTAAAAATGCCTGGTTTACCGTGCTGACTGGCGATCATGAACGCCAAAGTGTGTGACGGGTGCCCGATACCCCTGACCAGTGGCTCTCAGACCACATCCGCGTCATCGGCGACCGCATCCGTACAGAACGCGAG
>NZ_JAGXKB010000368.1:0-259 GCF_019091025.1 Pantoea sp. GbtcB22 | reverse complement strand
ATGAAAAGATTTTTTTCCCCGCTGGGAACTTGTGCTACATGATCCATCAATGTTTGCAAGTTCTTGATATATGTCTTACCTGATCCTATTGATGTGAACTTGTGCTGTTGTTTTTTTTTTTCTATGCAAATTCTCTGAAGATGGCTATGGTCCAATATTTGAACAACAGATGTGATATTTTTGCTTTTCAAAAGGATACCAATTAAATTTATCCACTGGACATCAGATCTTATGATTTGCACCAAAGTTAGCTCTGCTA
>NZ_JAGXKB010000367.1:0-259 GCF_019091025.1 Pantoea sp. GbtcB22 | reverse complement strand
CTTCCTCTTGTTTAGACTCATCAGGCTCAATTGCACCGGGATGCATCCAATCAGGACATCCGGGACCCAGTCCACAACGAAGATTCATATATCCTTCTCGGATGACACGGTTCAAATTTAATCGTCGTACAGTTTCCGCGGTATCACCTGCGAAAAGGAAATCATTGTGCCAAGCATTTTGGTGTGCGTGTATAAAGACCGAAACGTCAGGGAGATCGTCGTAGAAATCAATGACATATGTAAGATAGATCATGACCTC
>NZ_JAGXKB010000366.1:0-259 GCF_019091025.1 Pantoea sp. GbtcB22 | reverse complement strand
CGGCGCTGATCCGCCCTATCAGCCATGGCGCCGATATTGTTATTCATTCCATGACAAAATATATCGACGGACACGACAGGTTCCTCGGGGGAATCATTATTGACAGCCGTAAATTCCCCTGGCGTGAGCATAAATCAAGATATCCCATGCTCAACGAAACCGAGCCGACTTTTCACGATATGAGATATTGTGAGCAATAAGGTGAAAAAGCGTATATAGCAAGATGCAGAACCGTCATGTTAAGAAATACGGGGGGAAC
>NZ_JAGXKB010000365.1:0-260 GCF_019091025.1 Pantoea sp. GbtcB22 | reverse complement strand
GGGGCTCATTTTATACGTGGACCCTTCGTACAAAGTGCCGGGTATCTCGCTGTCAATAGTTAACTCCGGAATTTATGATCGTTAGAGTTGAAGGTGCTTTACAATGATGAGTGTGGTAAACTCCGTATCAGTGAAGTTATTAAGTTCCTACTAGGAGATCTTCTTGATCGCAAAGCTGGCCATGCAGCCCTAAATCCGTTACTAAGTCCGCGGTAGCCGGCCTTGATATGGAGATACCCATGGACTTCAAGCTTGTGTAT
>NZ_JAGXKB010000364.1:0-260 GCF_019091025.1 Pantoea sp. GbtcB22 | reverse complement strand
AGGAAAAAAACTGCCGAAAATAAGGCTTTCGGGGTCCATGTTGCGGTCTGGGGCCTGGTTCACGGCTTGCCGCACACATCCTTCTTCCGGCCGCACAACGTCGCCGCCTTCCGTGACGACTAGCTCTCGCTGGACTCCCGACACGGCCACGATTCTTGGACTTTGAATCCTAAGTGCAGCGCCCTTGTTGGCTTGTTGCCAATGCACTCTCCTGCGATTGTTGGACACTCACTCGCTCAGTGTGGGAATGGGAGCAGAGT
>NZ_JAGXKB010000363.1:0-260 GCF_019091025.1 Pantoea sp. GbtcB22 | reverse complement strand
GTGGATCATGTTCAGTCAGGGTCTGTGTCTGTCTGGTTATCCACTGGATCGCCTTACTCAATGCGTCTTTTAGACAAAGCAGTTAGTCCTCAGACCAGACAACCGGACCAGACCCTCTCTCTCTCTCTCTCTCTGTCCAAGCTTTGATTACTTCCCGATATCAGGAATACCCCCCGGTGATCACCGAGATCTGAGGAATCCACCTATTCAGCACCATTGAATTCTCTTTTACTCTTTCTACTCCGTACTCCGTACAGCAC
>NZ_JAGXKB010000362.1:0-260 GCF_019091025.1 Pantoea sp. GbtcB22 | reverse complement strand
TACTCAAGTGGATCCTATAGCTACAAGTTACAATGTCGCACAAGCAATTCAGATGTAACAATAACAATCCTTTAGATTGATTGACTAGGTCCGAGTTCAAAATTGAAAAAGTAGCAAGCCATGATCCGTCCAATTCGTGTCCAGGGGAATCCGTCTAAATCCATCGAATCATGATCCGTCTATCGCAAAGTATCCATAAGAATTCGATCGCGTAATAGAAACCAAGAAGGTAAAAGGTCCAATCCACATCCATTTATTCA
>NZ_JAGXKB010000361.1:0-260 GCF_019091025.1 Pantoea sp. GbtcB22 | reverse complement strand
GAGAAAATAGAAATAGAGTATGGATTAGAAGATAATTAAAGAACGTTGTGGGAGAAGGGAGAAAGTGAGGGACAAATGCGGCTTCCGTCGGTATTCCCAAAGGGGAAGAAGCGCTAGGACCGAAATATAATATAGTTTAGTAAGATAGCTAACTAATGCATATATACGGGGTGAATCTATATTGTGCTTATTAAAGTAATATGGCCTGGTTTAAATAGTTTACTCCCAGGAATCCCAAATAAACAGCGTATTGAGTGCTC
>NZ_JAGXKB010000360.1:0-260 GCF_019091025.1 Pantoea sp. GbtcB22 | reverse complement strand
AAATGCGAAGGCCCATCTCAGGCTACTAGCCTCCGAAATTCTAACTACTACTGCTCTCTAGTTTCTGCCTACTTAACATACCCAAACAACAAATCTTGCGAAAACGCTATCCTCATTCTGACCGACGTTATCGGACATCGTCTCATCAATGTTCAATTGATAGCAGACCAATTCGCCGCAAAGGGCTATTTCGTGGTCGTCCCAGATCTGTTTAACGGTGACACCGTTCCAATCAACCGAACTGAGGGCTTCAATATCAT
>NZ_JAGXKB010000359.1:0-260 GCF_019091025.1 Pantoea sp. GbtcB22 | reverse complement strand
AGTAAACTATTAATATTTTTTGATATAAACTGTTTTATTTTAACTAATACTTACTTACTAATTTAATTTATTTACTACTTACTCGTAAACTTAAAGATAGACAAAGACTAACTTAATGAAATTCACGAAATTGCTTTGTGTATTAAAATATAATGTACCCATAACCCTAACCCAAAAAAATGTAAGGAGCAGACAGAAATACTATCGATACATTTCTACAATCAGAGCAACATCAAACACGCAGCTTGTAACAGTTAAAG
>NZ_JAGXKB010000358.1:0-260 GCF_019091025.1 Pantoea sp. GbtcB22 | reverse complement strand
ACCACAACAACGGTCATCGCGGCATCTACTGATAAGGCCTATTATATCTGAATATCAAAGAGCCTGAGGCATTCAGAGACATTTTGGTGGAGGCTGCTTCTGTATAGTATCTGCTGATACTCTGTAACATACTCCTTTACATTCATTTCTTTTCAATCAAAATTCTTCCAACCTATTAGATTTTTTGGTCTGCTGCCACATAAACACCAGAATTTAATATTCGCTCCTACAAGTTATGGTGGAAGGGATGGTCGTATCAC
>NZ_JAGXKB010000357.1:0-260 GCF_019091025.1 Pantoea sp. GbtcB22 | reverse complement strand
CCAAACCTCTTTGCGACAGAGGTCCGCAATTGCGCTGGCTCAAGTGTGACGCTGGAGGTCTGGAGTGCAAAGGTACTGCAAGGCCAGCCGATGATCCAAATAATCAAACAAGACTAATGCCTTATCTTCTACATAGGGACAACGAACTCATTCAGTCACCGTTCCAGTCCAAGCAGCAAACCCTTCTCTCGGAGTCGCCCTACAGCTTGCCCCTCTTAACTCAACCCAGAATATTTGGCACGTTCTTGGAATACCATCAC
>NZ_JAGXKB010000356.1:0-260 GCF_019091025.1 Pantoea sp. GbtcB22 | reverse complement strand
TATAGAAGATTCTCATTCCCAAGATGACTCTGAGCGCAGTGGTAAACGCCTCAAGTCTACCAGTGGTCTAAAAGATCCATTTGAATCAAGGAATAAGAGAGAGACAAGTGAGAGTAATCTCAGGTCTAATAGCTCTGTGAATCCTTTTGAATCAGGAAATAAGAGAGAGATAAGTGAGAGCAACAAAGCTGACTCTTCATACTATATGAATGATTTTGAAAGGGAAATGAATGCTGCATTAGGTCTTTCGCCGACAGAGA
>NZ_JAGXKB010000355.1:0-260 GCF_019091025.1 Pantoea sp. GbtcB22 | reverse complement strand
TGCCACTCAGGAGGGTTAGGAAAAGTAAAGCTGCTACTTTGGTATTTGTCGCCTGCAACGTCCCAAAAGGGTTTTCCGGCTGGTAATTTGGCAAATGGTGTTTTAGGATTGGGAATACCACCACATGGCGTACTACGCGCAAGCATTCTCTGAAAAAGTGCACCTTCGTCCTTTAGTAATAAAGGATCTGGCTTACCTATAATATTATTTGGTAATCCTTGCCAACCATTTGAACGTAATGGACGAGACCCCATTACACG
>NZ_JAGXKB010000354.1:0-260 GCF_019091025.1 Pantoea sp. GbtcB22 | reverse complement strand
ACGGTAAAGTGTGGTCCGATGCGCTGTGTGAATTGACGCGCGGTATCGAAGTGATCGAGTATGCCTGCGGTATTCCACATGTGATTAAAGGTGAGAACTCACCGAGCGTGGGCACCGGCGTTGACAGCTATTCGCTGATGCAGCCGGACGGCGTTGTCGCCGGTATCACCCCGTTTAACTTCCCGGCGATGGGGCCACTGGGGGTGTTCCCCCTCGCGCTGGCGTGCGGCAACACCTTTATCCTCAAGCCACCGGCGCTG
>NZ_JAGXKB010000353.1:0-260 GCF_019091025.1 Pantoea sp. GbtcB22 | reverse complement strand
GGACTACAGCGCCGCCGCACCCGGCAGCGATGTCGGGCCGTTCATTATGCAGCCGAAAGGCATGGGCCGCCTGTTTGCGCTCGATAAAATGGCCGAAGGTCCGTTCCCGGAACACTACGAGCCGTTTGTAACGCCAATCGGCACCAACCCGCTGCATCCGAACGTGGTATCCAACCCGGCGGCGCGCGGGTTCAAGGACGATTTGGCATCGATGGGCCAGGCGGAGCAGTTCCCGTATGTCGCCACCACTTATCGTCTCA
>NZ_JAGXKB010000352.1:0-260 GCF_019091025.1 Pantoea sp. GbtcB22 | reverse complement strand
GGGAAGGGACGCGCAGCCGGGGTGGTGGTTTGCTGCCGTTCAAAAGCGGTGCGTTTCATGCAGCGGTAGCCGCCGGTGTGCCAATCATCCCGATAGTGGTTTCCAACACCCACGACAAGACCAAGCTGAACCGCTGGAACAACGGTTTGGTAATTGTGGAGATGTTGCCGCCGGTCGATACCTCGCACTTTGCCACCACCTCGGTGCGTAAGCTCGCCACGCACTGCCGTGAATTAATGTCGACTAAACTGGAAGAATTG
>NZ_JAGXKB010000351.1:0-260 GCF_019091025.1 Pantoea sp. GbtcB22 | reverse complement strand
AACACTTCGCGCTGAGCTGCCTGGCGCGGGGTTTCGCCCGCTTCCAGGCTGCCAGTGACCGATTGCCAGAAGGTGTCGTCATCACGTCGCTGCAGCATTAACACCCGGCCGGTATCGCGGGCAAAAATCACCACCAGCACCGAAACCGCATGTTTAAAGCCCATTATTTGTTCTCTGTTTTTTCTTTTTTCGGCGCCACCAGAATGCCGAGGTCCAGCAACGCAGAGGGATTGGCTTCGCTTGGGGCTTCGGTCATCATG
>NZ_JAGXKB010000350.1:0-261 GCF_019091025.1 Pantoea sp. GbtcB22 | reverse complement strand
GTGATATGATCTCGTCTTGCCCGTGATCCATAATCGGTCACTTTTAACCCACGCAACCGCCGCCATCATCTTGTTCACCTTATCGACCCGCCGTTCTATCGTCGCATCTCGATAAGATCGGTTTCAAGACCTCGTATGTTGTGCCCGGTTTTCAGTGCAGAGCGCAGACCTCGCTGGTAGTTTTTTTCATGCACTAACATGCATATAGAAAAAAAATACCTCTACCCTGGTTCCAACCCGTCATTTGTATTACTGATAAAC
>NZ_JAGXKB010000349.1:0-261 GCF_019091025.1 Pantoea sp. GbtcB22 | reverse complement strand
CCCTACTACAGTCCAGTGCCTGCTGGAAAACCAACAGGCTGATTCACCCTTCGGGCGAAGTGACCACAGCCGAGATCGATGGCCACCGTCTCGCGGGTGTTATTGCAACAGCCGAAAGCGGGATCAAACATCACCAGATTCCGACAAAGCTTCAAAGAGGCGCCGTCTGTCCTCATTGTAGGAGTCTATGGTACTGGAGGCTTGCGTGAAGACGGAAGACAACAAATTAAGGGGGGGAAAAAGGACACACGTCGCAGTAGA
>NZ_JAGXKB010000348.1:0-261 GCF_019091025.1 Pantoea sp. GbtcB22 | reverse complement strand
GTCGCCCGAATCGCGACCGTAGTGAAGCGGCTATCAGGCGAGCGCCTCGATCGCCGAGCAGAAGCGGGCGACCTCATCCTCCGAGTTGTAGTAGTGGACCGATGCCCGAATGACCTCCGTCAGGTTACGGTCCTCCATGTCGAGCCGTGTGGATAACGTTCGCGAGATGGTGACGTTGATCGTTTGCTCGGCCAGCGCGTCCTTCACCTCTGTCAGATCAGGCCCGTCGATCGTGAAAGTGACGATGCCGCCCTGAACCTG
>NZ_JAGXKB010000347.1:0-261 GCF_019091025.1 Pantoea sp. GbtcB22 | reverse complement strand
TTCTGTTTGCCTCATAATTCATGATCAATTTTCTTGATGGCCTTGAAGATATACATCTGCTCGTTGCACAGCTTAAAGATAGCAAAGGTCATGGGAAGTAGATCTCTGGCGATTCCTTACATTTTTGTTACTACATAGATAGTAGTAAGATATACTATTTTCGGACGGCCAGTCTCGTGGGCATTTGTGCCACTGATGTTCCTGTTGTAAAGGGATTCCCTACTAATTACACGTAGTAGAATCCCTGTCGATTAGGTACAA
>NZ_JAGXKB010000346.1:0-261 GCF_019091025.1 Pantoea sp. GbtcB22 | reverse complement strand
ACTTAAATAGCCTATCATTCGTTTGAAACTTCTTACTACTGCTACCATTCATAGCTTTTTGATCAAAAGAGCTAGGCTTGTTGAACTGTTGTGAATTACCAGAGGAATTACCTTGTCTAGAGAATGGAATATATGGTCTTGAATTCTAGCCTGGCCGAGGACGATTCTCGTTGTTGAAGTTGCTAGAATTGACGATGAAGTTGGCATCTTCCGGTCGAGTTTCGGGGCAGCTGTTCCCCGAATGCCCCGTATTCCCGCAGA
>NZ_JAGXKB010000345.1:0-261 GCF_019091025.1 Pantoea sp. GbtcB22 | reverse complement strand
AAACCCCCAAAATGCGCTCTCATGAAAACACACGCACAACCGATACCATCCACTGAACAGATACGTATCGGATGCAAAGCGGAAGCAAAAGCTACACTCACCAAACTGAGACACTATGTCTAAAAGAACACACACAAAAAGATCGCCCTCAGCTATGAGTCACTCACTTAGCCACTGCCACACCTGAGTGCGTCTCACTGAAAATAGCGAGCGAAGAGTATGGCCTTGCGATGAATGATACGCAACCAAGGACAAACCAAA
>NZ_JAGXKB010000344.1:0-261 GCF_019091025.1 Pantoea sp. GbtcB22 | reverse complement strand
AGGGACGGGTCTTCGGCCAGCCGCTCCCTCAGCGACTCCGCCATCCCCTCGCTCATGGGGTGCTCTCCCAGGGCGCTCGGGTCGTTGCTGTCGTTGCCAGCCACGAAGCGGATCTTCCGCGGGTCGCCGAAGCTCAGGCCCCAGGCGTTGTCATGCTCTTCGCGCTCGCGCCGGCCCATCCGGGACCGCAGGAGGTTGACCGTGAACGCCCCGTACACCTCGCCCTCGATGACGTACATCCAATCACTGATCTGGTTCGGC
>NZ_JAGXKB010000040.1:0-372 GCF_019091025.1 Pantoea sp. GbtcB22 | reverse complement strand
GACCTATCCTCATCCCAACCCATCAAGTTCCATAACCATAATCCCAACTTAACATCAAGAATATGATAGATATAAATAAGGAGCGTTCCCACCTATGCGCGCTACATCTAAAATAGGCTTAGGTGGCGGTATATTTGTTTGGTTACCTTAGCAAGCAAAACATGCAAGTTTTATAGTGATTATCAGACCAAGGGTTGGGTTTGCAAAACGTAGGAATTTTATGCATCAAGTGGGGATTCCAGTGGGCTTGCCTTTCAACTTCAACATGAAGCGGTTGCCGATCGGGCATCGTGAGTTCTATGATTGCCGGGTCGAATGGCTCGGGAACCGGCTCGAACGGGCTCTCCGATGTATCCTACGCGTACAAACAAA
>NZ_JAGXKB010000343.1:0-261 GCF_019091025.1 Pantoea sp. GbtcB22 | reverse complement strand
CAAGTTATTTTGTCGGGTGGCAGGAAAATACGCAACAGAAGGGCAGTTCAACTGTGTTCTATCAGGATTAATGTTCCATTTCAGTTCGTTGGCAATTATTTGGCCTATGGAAAATCTAATTGAATGCCACAGGCAACGAACGCGTCGATGTATCTAGGGGTAATCCCTTGCCCGGCTGACCACCGTCCAAGTGTATAGGACTGCTGATTGGATAGATAACATATCCCAATGCACGGAAGACAGCTGAAAAAGAAAACAATC
>NZ_JAGXKB010000342.1:0-261 GCF_019091025.1 Pantoea sp. GbtcB22 | reverse complement strand
TTGGCTGTCGACTGGAGCCGCGCTGCCCGTATGCGCAGCGTAAGTGCACCGAAACACCGCGCCTGACCGGCAATAAAGCGCATCTCTTTGCTTGTCTCTTCCCGCTGAATATGGAGAGCCAGTAAACATGGAAACGCTGCTGGAAGTGCGCAACCTGTGTAAAACCTACCGCTATCGCACCGGTTTGTTCCGTCGTCAGCACGTTGGGGCGGTGAAAGGCGTCAATTTTACCCTTCGTGAAAAACAGACGCTGGCGGGGAT
>NZ_JAGXKB010000341.1:0-261 GCF_019091025.1 Pantoea sp. GbtcB22 | reverse complement strand
CTTTAAAGTGCAGAATGGACAACGAGGGGGGTGCCATTCTTTCCCTGGCACCGTTTATTTATGCTCCCACCGGAGCCTACAACAATGAAAAAGCTGTGAATGTAGGGGAAAATCGCTGGCGCTACCTGATGCAGGGCGTCTGGATCCATCATTTCTCAGACGCCTGGGCATTCACTACGGGTGCGGATGTCACCTGGACGACAGCAAATAACCGGTACGGCGCGGATAACAACAGACTCAGTCAAAGTCCGCGGTACGAAT
>NZ_JAGXKB010000340.1:0-261 GCF_019091025.1 Pantoea sp. GbtcB22 | reverse complement strand
CGCCATTCATCTGAATAAGGTATGGGGGGGCACCCTGACGGGTGCTCTGCTTTCACTGGTGGCGGTTCCCAGCGTCCTCATCAGTCTCAACGTGGCACGGCTTGCTGATCACTATTCCAAGAAAAAGGTGCCCGACGCAATTTATATTAGCTACGTACTGGCTTCTGCGTTGTTCATACTGTCTTTCTGGTATGACACGCCAGTTCTCTATCTGGTAGCCTTTAGTCTTCTTTCATGGGCGTTCACTAATTACTTCTCTGT
>NZ_JAGXKB010000339.1:0-261 GCF_019091025.1 Pantoea sp. GbtcB22 | reverse complement strand
AGATGCCCCGCTCATGAGAGGTGCAAAGTACTCCCAGACCGAGGCGTCGAAACTAATAGAGGATTTCTGTATGAACACATCATCAGCAGTCCATCTGAATTCGCCATTCATCCAGTTCATATGGAAAGCCAGGGCCCGCTGCGAAACAACCACTCCTTTAGGTTTACCAGTACTACCACTGGTAAAAATAACATAGGCAGGTAGTTCGGTAGCCTCTCTTTCAGTGGCATTGAGAATGAGCTCAGTGCTACCGATACCCTG
>NZ_JAGXKB010000338.1:0-262 GCF_019091025.1 Pantoea sp. GbtcB22 | reverse complement strand
CGAATACCGAAGCACCTCGGGAAACGGAGGTTATCACTTGCTGGTGACGAGACATCAAGACTCGCAAACTGCGCCAAAATACTGCACTGTTTCAACGACAACAAACCACTTCCCAGACCTACGAGCATGGCCATGCGCCGGCCTAAGTTGTTTTCAACTTGATTTTCCTGTCTCTCCCTAGCATCACTCTTAGTGTTGCGACACATTTACGATTACGAATGCGTTTGCTTTTGATCCATTCTTTGACTACTGGATAGCGACC
>NZ_JAGXKB010000337.1:0-262 GCF_019091025.1 Pantoea sp. GbtcB22 | reverse complement strand
CAAAGCACAGATTCACTTTATCGCGGCGAGGCTTTTGGCTTGACCGACTCATCACGCTGAAGAATTGAAGAGTATTATTCAAATTTTAGTCGTGCACTGGAATTGAGGTGGTAGGCTCAAAAGAGCAGAGAGTGAATCACGTAGATAATAAGTGAGGGGAGTGCGGGCTTCGTTCCGAAGAAGGGTCCGACACTCTCTCTTTTAAAAATAACTTGAGGAATCGATCACGGAGACAGGTGAGCTTATCGGAAAGTCATTTATT
>NZ_JAGXKB010000336.1:0-262 GCF_019091025.1 Pantoea sp. GbtcB22 | reverse complement strand
AAGTCTTTGCCCTGTTCGCTCCGGAGGACCCGCGAGGTGGTTGAATCGGAGTATGCTTCTAGTTGTTACGACTCGTGAATACCTCCGTCTCTCCGATTCGAATGTCCCCGACACGCCATTTCCTCTCATCATGATATGAATGAGTTCCTCTCGTGACACGTATAAACCATGCAGCCAGTGGAAGATGATCATCAATCACCTTACCCCGTTCCAGCGGTATGATGCCCTTTCCTAGCCAACCTTGATTCCTTTTGAAACCCCC
>NZ_JAGXKB010000335.1:0-262 GCF_019091025.1 Pantoea sp. GbtcB22 | reverse complement strand
CTTTCTCGGAACAGAGCGCTGGTCCCACCGCGTTGAATATAGCATTGGAACACGGTACCTTCTATGGCCGCAAATGCGACCCACTAGGTCCAGAAAGACTCCAAATCGCGCAGCTGTTGGTAAATGCCGGACTTATGGTGCAGGGTAAAATCAGGTGGTTCAACCTGGACGAGATGTTGTGTTTCAAGGAATTTCCAGGCCTTTGGGATGTCCTTGTTGCTGGTGATACGAAAGACGAACAGATTCCTCAAAAGTCAGATTA
>NZ_JAGXKB010000039.1:0-379 GCF_019091025.1 Pantoea sp. GbtcB22 | reverse complement strand
TGATCGTGAATAGGAACTCTGCTGGTCTGGGAATTTATGTGCTCATGTCAGCTCTTTTTTCTGGAGTGCTTACACAGCCTCCATTTTCATGGGGCTACAATACACTCGGCTATGTTTTCACAGGTCAAATTGCGACTGCGGTGGTAGTGCCGTTTTTGTGTGGTTCATTCAGCGATATGACAACAAAATGGCTAAGCAAGAGAAGCAACGGGATCAGCAAGGTAAGTACTCGGATATGCATACCTCACAGCCTTACGCATGGAGTCCATGTTGACAGGAGTCTAGCCGGAATATCGGTTATTGGCATTAATCATTCCAACTCTTTCCATCATGATATCTACCTTATTCTACGGCAAAACCGCACAGAATCCCCAAGACT
>NZ_JAGXKB010000004.1:0-455918 GCF_019091025.1 Pantoea sp. GbtcB22 | reverse complement strand
GCCAAACAGCGGATCGAACTGCTCCGGGAATTCGGCCAGGCGCTCGGCGATGTCGTTCAGATGCTGGAAGGTCAGCGCTCAACCTCTTAATGCGGATATCACCTGTGTGATGAGGTTCTTTGCACTAACCAGCCAGCGCGGCATAGCTATCCGCGCTTCCTGACGGAAAGCATTTATCCGTCAGGGATGAGTGTTTCTCCGTCACAATTTCCCACTCCTGGAGTAAACATCATGACTGCTACCACTACTAACAACGCTGCAAACAACGCCAACACCACTTCTACCAAAGCTGAATACTTCAACCTCAACATCAAGGGCCTGGGTTATCTGAGCAATATTCGCAGAATTGAAACCCTCAATGGCGGCTTTATTAGCGTGGTAATTAATGCGCTAAGCGGTCCCACTGACAGCCCAACCTATGTGCGCTTTGATGCCACTGTCGCCGGTAAGGAAGCAACGGACCTTATAAGCCGCTGCCAGAAAGCTGTAGACGAGGATCAGAAAGTGCTGCTTGGATTTACTCTCAGCAACCTGATGTCTGACATTTTCACGCTCAACAAAGGTGATCATGCAGGCGAACAACGGGTTAGCTTGAAAGCCAGATTGATTAAGGTCGATTGGATCAAGATTGGTCAGGCGATGGTTTACAAAGCGGAGAAAAGCGAGTCTGCTCCTCCACAGCATAATTCTCAACAATCAAGCTATGCTAAAAATTCCTTTTAATCTTAGGGCCCCAACTTTGGGGCCTTTATTATTAGTAATTTTAACGTTAATGGATATATTATTTCACTAATTTGACATATGTAAGATTTTTTTTGGTGAAAGTGCAGTACACCTTGTTTTTAACACTAATGCTTGATAAAACCCTAATGAATTTAATGCCCCGACATATAAGTAGTTGAATTAAATTTTAGTGTTAAGTCCATTCAATGATGAAAAGGAAATATCATGTCTGACAATGAAACATTGGAAAAAATTTCTGAATTCGACAACTGGTTATTAGAACGACCCAAGTGGCTTCAAACAGCCATAGTTAAAATAATTAATAAAAAAGCCAAGTTAGATAGTGTTGAAGTTAATGAAATGGCTCAACTCTGTATTTCAGAAGTACTGAAAGAAGAGCAAGATGCTTTCCAATTATACACGCCTGGATTATTGTCCCAAGCCACCATTCAAAGATCATTGCGATTAATAAAATTAGCCGATGTGCAAGGAATTAATGCACTAAGTTCTCCTGGCGCTCTTGACTTTGGGAATAATCAATTAACTGTAGTGTATGGTTCAAATGGTGCTGGAAAATCAGGCTACGCACGTCTTTTGAAAAACATTTGTGGAGCTAGAAATTTCGAAAGACTACTCGGCAATGTGTATTCAGATCAAGCGTCTGTAATGACAGCATCCGCCCATTATAGTATTGATGAGGGGAACGTTATTGAAACAACCTGGACGCCAGAAACCGGCCCTTGTAGATCGCTAAAAAACATCCAGATTTTTGATTCAAGTACAGCCTCAGTTTATATGTCGAGTAAAAACCCTGCTACATATGAGCCTGGAAAGATAAGGTTTTTACGAAATCTTATAGACCTCTGCGATGAGGTGTCAAAAATAATAACAACTCAAAAAAATGAATTAGTTGACAAACGACCTAAAATTCCAGATTTACTTTCAAATTCATCCCTAGCACGATGGAATAGTAGTATTTCGTATAAAACCAGTCAAAAGGAAATTGACGAGAACTGTAATTACAGTTCAGAAATGAACGAGGAGAGAATTGCTGGGGAAGCGTCTTTACTTCAAACTAACATTCCAGAAAGACTGAAAGCGATATTAGCTACGCGTCAATCACTGAAGCAAATAGCAGCATTTACAGAAAGTATAAAGAGTGCCTATAGTGACGACACTCTCTCATCCATCATTACGTGTAATCTGGATGCATCAAAAAAAAGAAAGGCGGCTCAAGACGCTGCCCAGAAACTTTTTAGCAATGCTCCATTGGATGGAGTTGGTATGGAAACATGGATAGAATTATGGGAACAAGCTAGGAAGTATTCGAATAGTGTTGCATATAAAGGATTCAGCTTCCCCCATACACAAGAAAAATCTCTTTGTGTGCTTTGCCAGCAGGAGCTAGGTGAAGAAGCTAAATCTCGGCTAATCACATTTGAGTCATTTATAAAAGACAGTCTCGAAAAAAGTGCAACTCAAGCTGAACAACTCCTAAAGTCTTTATGCTCAAAGCTTATACAATTACCCGAGGATAGCGACTGGAATTCGAGGCTTCACACGTTAAAAATACCTGATGATATAAATCTAAATACGCTTAATTCACTTAGAACGAGAAAGGAACAAGCTTTAACTGTAGATCGCATAGAAAACTTACCAAAAATTGATTGGGAAACCATCGATAAATCTATCGTTGAAATGCATAAAGCTATAGATATTGAAGAAAATTCATTGCAGCAGCTACAGACAGATCAAGGTCGGCAAATATTAGCCAACAGAGTCAATGAGTTAAATGCAGCTCAATGGCTAAGCCAAAATAAAAAAGCAATAATGGATGAGGTTGTTCGACTTAATAGAGTTGGCATATTAACTAAAGCAATAACTCTAACAAAGACAAATCAATTATCAACCAAAAGCAATGGTCTCTCCGAAGAGCTTATAAGTAATGGATATAGACAAAGATTTGCAGGTGAACTGGATAAATTAGGTGGGAAAAGATTAAGGGTTAGACCAAGAGAAAACAAGAAAGGAAAAGGTGAAACGACTTTTGATATAGAATTAATTGATGCCGTTCATTCAGTCTCTCCATCACAAATTCTAAGTGAGGGTGAGTCAAGAGTAGTAGCATTGGCAGCATTTTTAGCAGATATGACAGGGGAACAATATGTAGCACCATTTGTATTTGATGATCCTATATCGTCCCTTGATCAGGATTACGAAGAGCGTGTTATTAAAAGGCTCATAGAGCTTGCTGAGAGTCGCCAAGTTATAATCTTTACGCATAGATTGTCACTAGTTTCATTAGTAGAGGATGAAATAAGAAAGCGTAAGTCTGGCGGATTAGGTAAACCTATAACTAGTGATGTTTTAACATTACATAGTTTCGCTGGAAGAGTCGGAATACAGGCTCCTGGGAACATAAGAAATCAGCCTCCTAAAAAGGCACTTAACATGCTCTTGAATGACTCTTTACCCAGAGTAAAAAGGGCACACGCAAACGCGGATATCGGAAACTTCGATATAGAGATAAAAAGCATATGCAGCAATTTTAGAATAATGGTTGAGCGCTGTGTAGAAGTTATACTTTTGTCAGAGGTCGTCCTAAGATTTCGTAGGAGTGTGATGACCGGTAACAAACTCACATCATTGACTCATATCAATAATTCAGATTGCCTGTACATTGAAGACTTAATGTCGCGATACTCAGTTTTTGAACACTCTCAGCCAGATGAATTACCTGATTCATTACCTGACATGGAAATAATTGAAAAGGATTTAAGAGAATTGATTCAATGGATAGATGATTTTGAATCCAGAAAGAAAGCTAAGTAATTAATTGTGAGGAGATGCTTCCAGCCATCTCCTCAAGTTTAAACTTTAAAACCACATTCTTATTTATTCTTCGTTCTAAAGCTCAAGCAGTCCAATCTTGTGGAAAAACAGGTTGGAGGTGCTATGTACATGAAATGCAAAATCCCCTCATTTTTTCTGATTACATCAATTTCATTTAATTCGATGGCGAGCGTTAATAATGAAGATTCAAATTCAGAAAACGGTATCAGTCATACAAACTCCCAAAAATCATTAGAGATTGAATCAAAAAGTTCAATAACGAATACTGAAAATCGTAGATATATTGAAATAATGAAAGGTATTAGAGGGGAACTTTCACCTAATTTGGACTCTACAAGTACCCTCGGCATTGAAGCCCGCAATAACGCCGAACGTCGTCATTACGCCGAACTCTGGGTAAAACAGGAATACGAGCGCACCGAAAAAGAGCTTAAATTTCAGCGCGAAGTGGATGCAGCCTGGAAACGCCTAATGCCAAACATGCTGCCTGTAAATATGGGCAACGCCGCAGGCATCGCACATGACTCCGGTGGACGCCTCGCGCTGTTCGTGCGCGAAGCTGATTGCCAGCGCTGCGATGCCCGACTCTCCGCCGTTCTCGCTGATAAACGTCCCGTGGATATCTATCTTGTCGATAGCGAAGGCAGCGATCAGAAACTCCGCAACTGGGCGCAGCAGCACCGCATCCCCGCAGAACAAGTTCGCGAGCGCCGTATCACCCTGAACCACGATGCAGGCCGCTGGCTGCGGTACGGCAACGGCATCATGCCGGTTCTTCTCCAGCAGGGGGAAAACGGATGGCATATCGCAGCGTTCTAACCGTCGCTTTGTTGTTGAGTGCCCTCAGCTCTGTAGCGTCAACCAGCATGCAAAGTGTGCCGCCGGGTTATCAGAAAGTCGCTCTGCAGCATGGCGTTCCAGCTGAGTCGCTTTACTCGCTGGCGTTAGCTGAATCATCGCGCCAGCTGCCACACGGCACGCGCCCGTGGCCCTGGACAATCAATGTCGCGGGTAAGGGCTACCGCTATGAAAGCCGACAAGCTGCCTGGCAGGCGCTGCAGCAGTTTATGAAAAGCCATCCGCTTAAGAGAATCGATGTTGGCATCGCGCAGGTCAATCTCGGCTGGAATGGCCATCGCTTCAATTCAACGTGGGATGCGTTTGATCCGTATATCAGCTTGAATGCAGCGGCGCGCATTCTTCGCGAGTGCTGGGAACGCAGCCCCGGCAGTTGGTTAAAAGCGGCTGGCTGCTATCACCATCCGGCTGGCGGCAAACCTGCAGCGCGCTATCGGCAGATTGTAAGCCAAAAGCTGGCCTCACTCTCGCCTGCTCAACCTCGTCCAATTGCAACGCAGACACCCGCCAACATCGCGAGTAACCAAACACCTTCAACCGAAATCATCTGGACAGAACCCCGGAGGCAACAATGAATAAATTGATGCTGGCTGGCGCGATCGTCGCGTGGCCATTTCTCTCGCATGCTGAATTCAACGTTATCGCCGACCTCGGCGGTAAGTCGGCTGCGCCGTTCTATGAAGGAATTAACGCAGAGCCTCAGCCGCAACAGCAATCAAATCTTCCTGACTACAGTGAAGGTTCAGTGTTGCCAGTGGCAACACCTGAACTCACTCCCGGCATCATTGAGCCGCGTGCGCTGAAACTGCCAGGAATTGGTGCGCTGTTTCTGGTTGGCGATGATGCTCAATCGCAGGAGTGGTTATCACGTAATGCTGAGCTGCTCAGCCGTCGTGGTGCGGTTGGGATGGTGGTAAACGTAAGCAGCTCGGCATCCTTGCAGCAGCTGCGAAGGATTGCGCCCGATCTCCAGCTTGCACCAGTATCAGGTAGCGATCTGGCGCGCCGCCTCAAATTGGAACATTACCCGGTACTGATCACTGAACATTCACTGAGCCAGCAGGTTTCAGCCCAGTGATGGGATTTGCCAGATTGCATGGAATGCCCCATGCAGCGCTGATGCTCCTTCCTCTGTTCTTCATCCTTTTTAAGCTCTGCTGCGCGGTTACTGGTGTTGGCACAATCTGCATCACTCGGCACGCAGCAAGTCTGAATCCTGCCAAAAGTGAGTCACTGCTATGAGCGATCGCTATGTTATTGAAGCGCTACTACGTCCCGCAGTTGAGTTTAACACCACGCTGGTAGCAGCCACCGCCAGCTATGTTTGCGTAGCAGCGCCCTGGGCTGTCGCACTGTCACCATCGGTCAGTTATGTCACAGCCACCGGCTTCGCGGTGCTGGCTGCCGTTCGTGCCCGTCAGGGATGCCAGGTGATCAGGTATCGCAGGAATCTGCGCCGCTTGCCGCGCTATGTGATGACTAGCCGCCATGTTCCAGTAAGCAATCACCGGCTGTTCCTGGGGAAAGGTTTTCTGTGGCAGCAAAAACACACTCAGCGCCTTCTCGATACGCGTCGGCCTGAAGTCGAAAAGTATGTGCAGCCAGCGAAGATTTATCAGTACGCGCGCAGGCTTGAGCGTGCATACGAGCATTCTCTGCCCTGGCTGTCATCGCTGATTTCAGCTGATACGCCACTGAACCCGGTTCGCCCGCTGCCTCCGGTTGGCGGCAATCCGGCGCTGCACGGCATTGAACCGAATGAGCGCGATGTATCGATGGATCTCCGCGAGCGCGTTGGGCATACCTTAGTGGTTGGTACCACGCGCGTGGGCAAAACGCGGCTGGAAGAGTTGCTGGTTACGCAGGATATTCGACGCGGCAATATCACCATCGTCTTCGACCCTAAAGGCGATGCCGATTTGCTAAAACGCATGTGGGCTGAAGCGCACCGCGCAGGTCGTCAGGATGACTTCCACGTTTTCCATCTTGGCTGGCCAGAGATCTCGGCGCGTTACAACGCGGTTGGCCGCTTCGGGCGTGTGTCGGAAGTGGCTTCGCGCATCGCTGGTCAATTAGGCGCTGAAGGTAATAGCGCAGCGTTTCGCGAGTTCGCCTGGCGGTTCGTCAACATCGTGACGCGCGCGCTGGTTGCGCTTGGCCAGCGCCCCGACTACTCGCTGATCCTTCGCTACGTCACCAACATTGGCGAGCTCTATCAGCGCTACGTGGAACATCTGGTTGATAAGCATCTGCCGGAGCTGCGCAGCAAAATTGAGAATGGCAGCAATGTGCTGAAGGAGAAGGATCTGCCGCGTAATATGCAGGGGCAATCAAACGCCACGCGCATCTGGGCAATGGAGTTGGCGTTAAGTTATGAAGCCGGTAAAAAGCTTTATGATCCCATCCTTGAAGGACTGCGCTCGGCAGTTCGTTATGATCGTACCTACTTCGATAAAATCGTCGCCTCATTGCTGCCGTTACTGGAGAAACTCACCACCGGTAAAACGGCGGCGCTGCTATCGCCTGACTATGAAGACCTCGACGATCCGCGCCCGATATTTGACTGGCAACAGGTGATTCGCCAGCGCGGCATTGTTTATGTCGGGCTGGATGCACTCTCTGATAGTGAAGTCGGCGCTGCCGTTGGAAACAGCATGTTCGCTGATTTGGTGAGTATCGCGGGGCATATCTACAAGCATGGCATCAATGACGGCCTGCCTGAGAATGGTGACGGTAAGCTGCCGATCAGCCTGCACTGCGACGAGTTCAATGAACTGATGGGCGATGAGTTTATTCCGCTGATTAACAAAGGCGGCGGCGCGGGCATCGAGGTGACGGCGTACACCCAAACGATTTCAGATATCGAGGCGCGTATCGGCAGCAGCGCCAAAGCTGCGCAGGTCACGGGTAACTTCAACACGCTGATCATGCTACGCGTGCGTGAGAATCGTACCGCCGAGCTGTTAACCAGCCAGTTGCCTGAAGTGGATGTGTATTCCAAAACGCTGGTTTCGGGTTACACCGATATCACCAACCAGGAGCAAGGCACCGATTTCACCTCCAACACGCAGGACCGTGTGAGCATGGTGAAAACGCCAATGCTCACTCCGGCTGACATCATCAACCTGCCCAAAGGCCAGGCTTTCGCGCTACTGGAAGGCGGTCAGCTTTGGAAGATTCGCATGCCGCTGCCCGCTGCTGATAAAACCGATTTGATGCCGGAAAGCCTACAGAAGATTGCCGCTGAAATGCGCCGCAATTACCGCACCAGTGAAGCCTGGTGGTCTGGTGCTGCTCGCGCAGAACCGCCAGGAGGTGAATGATGCCACCAACAAACACAACGGCATCGCCAGCGCGTGTTCAGCAGCCTAAAGAGCATGGCTTTCTGTTTAATCTGTTATGGGGATGGCCGTGGAAGCTAGTCGGCATGCTGCTGGCATCGCTGTTTTTCAGCCTGGTAATGGAATACATCGGCATTGCTTTCTTTTGGCCAGAACAAGGCGCGGCGCACAGTCAGCAGGTAATGCAGATCGAGAGCGGCTATCTCTCTACTGAGTTTACGCGCAGCCTGATGCTGTCACAGCCTACGGTGACGGTCACTGCATGGTTGACTCAGGTTTATCAGTGGCTGGTTGTCGATAGCGGTCTGCAGGGATGGATCGCACAGCAAAATCAGGCAATGGAAAGCGGCGGTAATGCGGTTGCTGCCGGATTGAGTGCCGGTAGCCGATGGCTGGCAACTACACTGCAGGAATACTTGTTGGCTACGGTTTATGTCGCTGTGGTGACGCTGATTCGTGTGACGATTCTGGTGCTTTCAATACCGCTGTTTTTGATGGTGGTGCTGGTCGCGGTTGTTGATGGTTTGGGACGGCGAGATCTGCGGCGTTACGGCGCGGCATATGAATCCAGCTTTGTTTATCACCATGCTAAACGCTTCGTTAAACCCGCGTTCTATGTGCCCTGCATGGTGTATCTTTCGTGGCCATCGGCTGTGTACCCAAATCTGTTGTTGTTACCTGCTGCGCTTATGCTAGGAATGGCATTGGCGGTGCTGACAGCTTCATTCAAGAAGTATTTGTAAGCTGGACGACAGCGTGCAAAGCTCGACTTTGTGCGCTGTCGTCAGCAGGCAAGCCGCGAGAGCGGCGCGGCAGTAGGATTTCCCTTGCTTCGAGATTGAGCGTAGTTGAATGACAAACACCCGGAATGTATATTGGATTCAACATCGATAATTTCCGTTAAAACGCTGGGTGAACGAGGCTATGAGTAGCCTTTAACTGAAAATAATGAATGGAACTGTCTAATGAACAGGACTCGCGATATATCGCTTCTCACTCTTCAAGATATTGAAGATGCTATAAAAGCAGCGAATAGTGGAATATTGCAAAGAATATCGATTGATGAAATTAATAAACGTCATGGAGCAATAAGGGACGCCTCAAGGCTTCAAGCTCTGGTTACAATGGCCAGGAAATCTGAAGATAAAACTCTCCATCTTTACGGATCTAATAATTTAGAAAACGTATTGGAGGGGCTATGCAGTTACGCGCCAGCATTAACTGCGATCAGGCTAAATAAAGAAATCTCACTCGGTTTAAATAGATCCAGTCGGAGGAAGTCGCTTATTTATGCTAAAAATAAAATCATCAACACGGATATGCAGAAATACTCTGAGGTTATAAAGGGAAGAACAATAGACCTTTGCTGTATAAGTGGTGCTGAAAGGCAATATTTATCACCATTATTCACAACTCGTGAGCATTCAGCTGTTAAAAGTGCGCCGGCCATGAGCCAGTCCTTAACCGAAATATTTAAGGAGATTGGCAAGGGTGATTTCAACAATCTGGATGGAGATTTAATAAGAGATTTTGGGTTTTTTACTTGCGAACTATTTAAAAATACCCAAGAACATGCTCGAACTGATGTAAATGGTTCTCCATTGCCTGGTCATGTCGAAGGAATAATAGCATCTTTTATTAATTTAGAAGCTAATATGTTCGAGGAAGATTTTTCATCACACCCTAGATTGAGGGAGTATTTAATTTCTAGAGCTGATGAAAGTCCTGGTGTTGATAAACTTCGTTGTATTCAGATTAGTTTTTTCGACACCGGCCCAGGAATAACAGGCCGAGCGTTTGGTAATAAATATTATGAAGGAGATCGAGGCGAAGAGAAAACTGCTCTTCTTAGTTGTCTTAAGAAAAACTTCACGTCGAAGAATCAAACTGGGGCCGGAAATGGATACCTTACCATCCTTACACAATTAAAAAAAATTGGTGGGCTAATAAGAATCAGAACTGGTAGGCACTGCATCTTCAATTGCTTTGAGAAAGACAATGACTCTCAAGTTAAAAATAATATTAGAATTGATGACGATGAACTTATGAATTTTGATGACTGGACGAGTGATAATCTTGGTTTGGCAGCCGGAACAGTTGTCTCTATTTTAGTGCCTCTGAGGAATGAAAGTGGACAATCTAGTTTATTTTAATGTGCAACAGGGACACAAACCCCACAATGTTGATCTGCTGTGTGTCTACTTACCTGATTCATATGTAAAAAATGAAGATGAATTCTACTCCGCACTCGAATATGTAATTCCGAAATGTGACACTCTTCCTGACGGAATTATTATTTTTCATGGTGAACAATTAAATCCTGAGTTAATGAAGGCTTGGGAGAATCATCAGGAAAAAAACAAAATTTTTAACAGGCTTACAAGGCTTGATACGCTCTACACAAAGATGTTTTATTTTGTAAAGATGACTCCTCTTGGGTTTGTAATTAATCAGGAGTTGTCATTTGCCAATGGATTATTCAAGCCCACATTAAAAGATATTAAAGACCTCTACCTATCAGGCATTGAAAGTCTCGCCAAAAAAAATGATGTTATTCATTATGCTCCTGCAGGGCATAACTTCAGGCACCCCTCTGGAACGATACTTAAATTATTTATACAGGCGAAAGAAATTGCATACAACGAAGCCGAGTTGCAATATGTTGGCAGAGGTATCTGCTTATTAGAAAGCGATTTTGACTGGAAGAACATTCAAAAAGTGTTTATTGATTCAATGGGGATATACTCCTTAGTGAAAGAAGCCGTTTCTTTTTCAGGCTCATCAGCCATGATTGAAAACTTTCATTCTTATGATGGGCTTCCTATGCTAACCATTCCTTCTGAAAGTGAGGTGGTAATAATTTCCGCTTCGACATCCGGAAGCATGGCAGGAAAACTCATTGAAAAAGGCTTTAAGCCTGAAAAAATACTCACACTTATTGATACGAGCATCAGAACAACGATAACTAAAACACTATTAGTTCTGGATAAGAGCTTAATACCTAGTAAAAAAGATAGTGAGAATCACACTCACGAGACCGAAATTGAATTAGTCGGTGAACAATTTACTTTCAAAGCCAAGCCTCCAAAGCAAATTACTATAGGCATTCAACATCGCCCATCAGATTTAAATGACATACTTAAGACATTCGGACTGAATGGTGTAAATAGGCTAAATGAAAGTTTAATATCAATAAATAAATCCCCATTAATTAGCTTGAAGGCGGATAATTTATTGGAATGTGATAATTTCAATAAGTGGTTGGATGAGGAAATCACCTGGACATTGCCATCATCAATTAAAACAATTATATATAAAGATGATGGTGCTTCTCTGAAGCTCGCAGAAAGAGTCAAATCAAAAATATTACAAATTAGAGGGATTGGAAATGAAGTTTCAATTATTGAGGCCAGTACACTTAACAGTGATAAGCTCCGGAATTGTACGGGCGTTTTAATAGTTTCTGCATTTTGTGGTGATGGTGGTGAGCTAAGGCAGATAAGTAGAGACCTGCGTGAATTTGAAGAAACCATAATACCACGTCATTTTCTTATAGGTGTCGGAATACCCCAGAGTATGAGTGCATGGGATAAATTGCGCATGTTTCTTGTAAGAAATTCTACTAAGCGTCTGTATGAGTTTTCAGTATGGAAAGTATTGCCTCTGGGCCCTGATGTTATATCTAGCTCTTGGACTGACTTGTCTGTTTTTTCAGCACGTGTCGAGGTCATGTCTGATGTTGTGCACCCTAACTTGAAAGATACTGAGATTGAATTGTTACTTGATGCGTTAGCTAACGTTATCCAACGGTCTTCTAACAGCCTCCTTCCAAATAATCTAGGGGACTCTTTAGAATTAACTGCTGGCTTCGTTTTTTTTAATGGTCTTTTCGAAAATGACCTTGATAACTTAGAGCAAAGCGTAGTGATGATGACAATTTCAAGTGTACTGCAAGCAGCCAGGGAGCATAGCAATAAAGATATTTGCTTAAGCCCTAGTAATTATCAGTCTGTAGTATTGTCTCCAGAAAACTTTTTAAGGTTTAACGATGACATTCTTCAGGCATGCCTTTTAAGAGCAAGTTTGCCATCAGAGCTTGATTATTCATCAAATGCTGATCTTAGTAACTTAATGTCTGAATTTCTCTATAAAGTCTTCGCAAGATACAATCATTCATTCGGATTTTCCGCATTAGAGTTTGCTGCGGCCTTAGCTATTGGAAAATTAAAGTTGAGAAAGGAGCATTTAACTGATCTAATATCAAGTGTTCTTGATGAGAATTCATCGAATAAAGGGGCACTAGCAGGATTTATGCTTGCAATAAGAAACGAGCAAAATCTGCATTGATTTTTTGGTCGCAGCTTAATGGTTGCGACCAAATTATTAATACTTGGGATTGGAAAACTATTTTTCTCATGACCAATATGTATTGGTGAATATGATTACCTAAATGCTATAAATTGAGGTAAGACATATGAGAAATTATATTCTATTTACGATTTTTTTATCTTCATCATGTTTGGCATCTGAACTCGATGAACTCTCCACCACTCAACGCCTTTTAGATCAGGTTCAACTCTCCCTCGACCGCGCCCGCACCGTCTCTGCGCAGTCAGATCCCAATAACCGCCGCCGTTACCTGTTCGATTATAAAAAAGCCAACGAAGACCTCAACACCATGCGTGCTGGCATTGACCGCTACACGCAGCCTTCGCGTGCGCAGCCGCTGGATTACGGCAAGGTCAGCGGTGATTACACGCGAGGCCGTCCGCTATGGCGATGACCGCCGCGCAGATCAACGCGTTTAAAACGGCATCCGGCAACATCGATATTAGCGTTCTGTATCTGGTATCCGTTGGGCTACTACTGTGCGTGCTGTTTCTCTGGGCAGCATGGGCGGCGGTAGATGTCTGGCATGGCTGGGCAAATACCAAAGTCAGGGATGCCGCTCTTGCCCGATTTGTTATCCGTTCTGTGGCTTTACTGATCGTCTGCATCTGGATGTTCGCCAGTTAACGCAGACATTTTCGAAGTGCCTTTACCCGTCAAAGAGGAATGTTTCATGAAATCAAAGTTTGTTCGCTTGTCTCGCTTTAAAGACCGTCAGGTCATGCGTCTGGGTTCCGGGTTGATTCTGGCCTGGCTGTCCTGCAAACCGGCACTGGCCGATCTGCCATCCGTTGAAGCACCGGAATCCAGCGGCGGCACTGGGCTGATGGGCCAGATTAAAGGCTACGCGCAGGACTTCATCGTGTTCGCCGGTTTGCTGGTCTGTGCCGTGGCGTTTATCAACGTCGCAACCAGCGCGGTGCATACGTTCGTTGAAGTGCGTAACGAGCGCGCCACCTGGACCAAGTTTGGCTCCATCGTCGCAACCGGCGTCGTGTTACTGGTCGCGACTATCTGGCTGCTCGGTCAGTCTGCCGAAATCATTCTGTAAGGGGATAAGCATGCAGACCATCCGTTTCCTACCCGATCGACTGAATGCTGAACCTGTCGTGTTTCGCGGTTTCACCACGCCGGAATTAGGGCTGGCTGCATTGATTGGATTAGCGGTTGGCGGCGTGGTGTGTCTGCCGTTTTTTCCACTGGTTGGCTGGGTCATCATTCCAACCGGGATGCTGCTCATGCCGCTGCTACTCATTGCGTTTGGCGGGCGCTGGATGGCCCGCCTTAAACGCGGCAAGCCAGAAAACTACATCTGGCAGCGGCTGGAGGAGAAGAAGCGCCGGATGGGCTATGGCGACCGTTCTCTCATCATCAGCTCACATAGCTGGTCTCTGCGCCGTACACCGAAGGGAGCCGGAAAATGAGCCAGTTCCGCAATGCTATTCAACGCAGCGATCAACACATCAAATCGCTGCGTATCGCCTGCGCTTTCCTTGTGCTGTTAGTTCTGATTACCTCATCTGGCTGGATGCTCGCGCCGCGTAGCATGACCATTCATAACCCGCCAGATTTACGCACCGGTAGCACGCGCCCCTGGTGGGAAGTGCCGCCATCATCGGTTTACGCTTTTGCCTTCTATATCTTCCAGCAGCTCAACGCCTGGCCGAAAAATGGTGAAACTGATTATCCAGCTAAGATTCGTGCGTTATCTGCTTACCTGACCCCGGCCTGCAAAGACTTCCTGGAAAGAGATGCCACCGAGCGCACTAACCGCAACGAGCTGATTGACCGCGTGCGTGTGGTGTATGAAATCCCCGAGCGCGGTTACAGCAGCAAAAGCGTCTCGGTGCGTGACCGTGATAACTGGGTGGCACGGCTGGATCTGGTAGCCGATGAGTATTTCCATACCGAACCGGTTAAGCGCGCAATGGTGCGTTACCCAATGAAAGTCACGCGCTGGAATGGCGATCCCGAAACCAATCAGTTTGGTCTTGCGCTGGATTGTTATGACGGCGTGCCACAACGGCTCGAAGCCGCACCACCACAGCCAAAGCCTGAGCATAAGGGGATGTTTGAATGATGATGCTCACCAGATTGCATGTTGCCTGCAGGCTGATGTTGGCGGTGTTGCCAGTGGCAACACTTGTGCCGAATCCGGTCCAGGCGGTTGAATTGATGAAATGGGAGCGCATACCGCTGCAGGTTACGTTAAAGGTTGGCCAGGAGCGCGTGGTATTCGTCGATAAAAACGTGCGCGTAGGTATCTCGCCAGCGCTGAAGGGCAAGCTGCGTGTGCAAAGCACAGGCGGCGCAGTTTACCTGAAAGCGAACGAAGCGTTTTCCCAGACCCGCGTCCAGCTGCAGGATGTGGAGAACGGAGAGATCATCATGCTCGATGTCACCGCTGGTGCGAAAGGTTCAGCCGAGCCGGTAAAGCTGGTTTATGAAGGTGGCGACAGCGAAGCCTCAGCTAATCCAGAGCAAGCCGACACAGCCAAAGAAGAGAAGAAAGTCAGCTACTCCGCGCCGCTGCCGGTGCTGCTCACGCGTTACGCATCGCAGCGATTGTATGCGCCGTTGCGCACGGTAGAGCCGGTTCCCGGTGTACGTTCGCTGCCGCTGCATTTACCCAGCCGCATTACTACGCTCTATCCCGCCGAACCGTTAGAGATCCAGCCCATCGCGGCGTGGGCGGTACAAAGTCAAAATGTGGTGGCGTTCCGTGTTCGCAACATGACCAGCCGCAAAATCATTCTCGATCCGCGCTCGCTGCAGGGAAAATTTGTCTCCGCTACTTTCCAGCACCGTTTCCTCGGTTTAGTCGGCACGCCTGAAGACACCACCATGCTCTATCTGGTAATGGATTCGCGCCCCGAAAACGCATTGATTCCTGAAGCGAAGGTAAGCCGCAAAGCGCGAGGTAAACAGCATGCAGATTAAATCGAACACGCTGGTCAAAGTGCTGGTGCCGGTCTTTCTACTCGCGGGCGTTGCGGTGGGCATGAAAAGTTGCAGCATCAAAAGTGAGACGGAGAAAACCAGCGCCACGCCAGAAAAGCCCAAAGCGCTGGCCGATTTGACGCCTGCCGAACTCAAGGCGCTGGGCGTTGAAGGTGATACGCCAGAAGATACGCTGCGTACGCTGGTCGGCACGCTGAAAACCATTCGCGGCAAACAAGAAACGCTCGACCGCCAGAATCTCGACCTGGTTAAAGAGAACGAGCGACTGCGTACGCGTAATCAGAACGTTGCCGGACAGGTAAACGAAGCGGTATCGAACTATCAAAAAATTGCCGAAGACCGCCGCCAGCAGTTACAGCAGGAGCAGCAATCGCTGACCAGCAAAGTGCAGGAGCTGAGCAACCAACTGGCCAAACGCATGGCTTCCGATAAGCAGGATCAGAACAACAGCGATATTCCGCTGGGGCTCGGTCTGGATGATGTTGCCAGTGGCAACAGCAACGATGGCGTGATGTGGGTTTCACCCAGCGATCAGCGCAGCGGCACGGAAGCGGGCACAACATCCAGCGATGGCAAATCAGCAATCGGCGGATTCCCGACCTCGTTCCTAGGCGATAACGCATTGAGTAAGAGCAAAAGCAACTACGAGCAAAAGGTAAAAGGCTACTCCAACAGCCAGCAAGAAGAGGAAAGCACCGAGCCGGTTTATACACTGCCAGAAAACTCCACGCTGATTGGCAGCAAAGGCATGACCGCGCTGCTGGGCCGTGTGCCGATTAATGGCACAGTCACCGATCCTTATCCGTTCAAAGTGCTGATTGGCCGCGACAACCTGACAGCCAACGGCATCGATTTACCCGATGTTGAAGGTGCGATTGTTTCCGGCACGGCATCTGGCGACTGGACCCTTTCCTGCGTGCGTGGCCAGGTGAATTCAATCACCTTCGTCTTCAGCGATGGCCGGGTACGCACGCTGCCGCGCCCGGATACCAACGGCAAGAGCAACGGCCAGGATGGCGGCAAAAAGCAGGACAGCGGCATTGGCTGGATCTCGGATGAAGCCGGTATTCCCTGCATCAGCGGCACGCGCAAATCCAACGCATCAACTTACCTGCCGACCCTCTTCGCGCTTTCCGGCGCAGCCGCTGCCGGTGAAGCGCTCAACGAAAATCAGCGTACCGGGCAAACCAACGCTTACGGCGGTGTGACCTCCACGCTAACTGGCGATGCCGGACAAGCGGCGATGGGCAAAGCGATTGCCGGTGGCGTCGGTGATGTCTCCGAATGGGTGAAGCAACGTTACGGGCAAACCTTCGATGCGGTTTATGTGCCACCCGGTGCGAATCTGGCCGTTCATATCACGCAGCAGCTGGCGATCGATTACGAAGATAAAGGTCGCAAGGTGCGTTACGACTTCAGCGTACCGGGTAATGCCGCGCGCATCGGGCTGGACTAAGGGGATTGCGAATGAACAAAGCATTTATGCCGGTCGCGCTCGCCGCGCTGGTTTCAGTCATTTCAGGCTGCAGCACCTCGAAAGAAGAGATGCTGCCAGCGGGCGACAGCAACATGCTGGAGTTGTGGCAAGGCAAAGGCGCGAGCGGTTCAGTTCAGCGCGGCGCAGAGGGACGTAAAGCGCTGCGCCGTCCGCTGAGTGAAACAGAAGATCAGCGTGCCGATAAACTCGACCATTCATACAGCCGCACGCAGGAAAGTGAGATCACACAGCAGTTCCCGCGCCTGCCTAATCCCGACATGGTGATGTACGTCTTTCCGCATCTTGCCGGTGGCAACTCTCCGGTTCCCGGTTACAGCACGGTATTCCCGTTTTACAGCCAGGTGCAATACGCCTTGCCGGGTGAGCGCACGGAGGATCTGTAATGATGTTTTCCTTGTTTAAAAAGCCTGCCTCAGTAGCTGACCCGATTCCTGCAAGTAGCCAGCCGCAGCCACTGCCGCGCCCCGGCAAAATGACGGTGCAGGATGAAGCGGCGCTGTATCACGCCAAACCTTCCATCATTGATTACCTGCCGTGGGCCGAATATCTGCCGGAAGATAAATGCCTACTGCTTGATGACGGCGTTTCAGTCGGCGCGGTTTATACCATCACGCCGATTTCATCTGAGGGGCGCACCGCCGCGCGCCTGGAGGAAATCCGCGATCAAGTGGAAGACGCGCTGCAGGATAGTCTGGAAGAAGACGACATATCGCCCTGGGTGGTGCAGTTCTTTTGTCAGGATGAAGACGATCCCGCCGCCTATCTGCACACGGTCAAAGAGTACGTAAAACCATGGGCGCACGGTACGGAATTCACCAATGCCTGGCTGGGTGAAACCGAGCGCCACTTGAGGGACATCGCCATTCCAACGGGTTTGTTTCGCGACACGCTGGTCACTGGCCAACCGTGGCGCGGACAGCAGCGCCGCACGCGTATGGTGATTTATCGCTGGGTGCCTGGCGCTGCCAAGGGTGTGAAAGATGTTCACGCGCTGCCGCCCGTCGCCATGCTGAATCAGGTTTGCGATCGGCTGTCGGCCTCACTCGGCGCATCTGGCGTTGCCTGTCAGCGGCAAACCGGTGCGCAGATTCATGAATGGCTGCTGCGCCTGTTTAATCCCGATCCGCAGCACGGGCTGAGCAAAGAAGCGTTTTACGCCGCTGCTAAGCATCACGATGTAGAAGCTGGCGAGCTGCCGATGACCAACGATTTTGCCGAAACGCTGTGGTACACGCCGCCTCGTTCCGACATGGAAAACGGCGTGTGGTGGTTCGACAATAAACCGCATCGAGCGATAGCTATTGAACGTCTGCGCCGCCCGCCCGAACCCGGCATGCTGACCGGCGAAATGGCGCGCGGCGAGCACATCAACGCGCTGATGGATCTGCTGCCCGAAGGCACGGTGGTTTCACTGACTATCGTTTCCCAACCGCAAGACGTGCTGGAAAACGACTTTATTAAACTGGCCAAAAACGCCGTGGGTGAAAATACCGAATCCGGGCGCGTGCGCGAGGATGTGCGTGAAGTGAAAGAGTATCTTGGCCGCCGCCACAAGCTGTATCGCGGCGCGCTGACTTTCATGCTGCGCGGCAACGATCTGGCCGACCTCAACAGACGTCAGCAAAACATGTCGGCGGTGCTACTTACCGCTGGCCTGCAGCCGGTGCGACCCGAATACAACGTTTCCCCACTTAACACCTGGCTGCGCGCGCTGCCGATGTGTTTCAACCCGCAGAAAGATCGCCGCCACTGGTATACGCGCCTGACGTGGGTGCAGCATCTGGCGGGCTTACTGCCGGTCACTGGCCGCGCCACCGGCAGCGGTCATCCCGGCTTCAGCTTCTTCAATCGCGGCGGTGAACCGCTGACCTTCGACCCGATGAATAAGCAGGACCGCACGCAGAACGCACATATGCTGTATTTCGGGCCAACCGGCGCGGGCAAGTCGGCCACGCTTTGCGCGACGCTTTCCCAGTTGATGGCCATTCACCGCCCACGTTTATTTATTGCAGAAGCCGGTAACTCGTTTGGCCTGTACGCTGACTATTGCGAAAGCCTTGGCCTGACGGTGAATAAAATCAGTATTCGTCCCGGCTGCGGCGTCAGTCTGGCGCTGTTCGCCGACGCGCATCAGTTGCTCGACCTCAAACCGGAACAGCTGCAGCTCAACGAAGCCGATATCCCGGATGCCGATGAAGATGATGGTGATGAACAGCGCGACATCCTCGGCGAGATGGAAATCGCCGCGCGCATGATGATCACCGGCGGCGAAAAGCGCGAAGAGGAACGGTTAACGCGCTCTGACCGTGGCCTAATCCGCGAGGCCATTATGATGGCGGCACAGACCAGCTACGACGAGTCGCGCCAGATGATTGCTGAAGATCTGCAGACCGCGCTGTTTGCTATCGCGCGTGATAACAGCGTGGACAGCAGCGGCCAGCCTTTGCTAACCGAACGCCGTCGCGCGCGCGCCGATGAGATGGCCGGTGCGATGTCGATGTTTACCAGCGGCTTTGAAGGCGAGCTGTTCAACCGTCCTGGCACACCTTGGCCTGAAGCCGATGTCACGCTTATCGATTTAGGCACGCTGGCGCGCGAGAACTATGGCGCGCAGATGGCGCTGGCGATGGTTTCCCTGGTGAACACCATCAACAACATCGCCGAGCGCGATCAGTATCTCGACCGCGAAATCGTCTTTGCCATCGATGAAGCACACATCACCACCACCAACCCGCTGCTGTCGCCGTACATGACCAAAGTGGTCAAGATGTGGCGTAAGCTCGGTGCCTGGCTGTGGATGGCGACGCAGAACCTGGCGGATTACCCGGACATCGCCGAGAAGATGCTGAACATGGCTGAATGGTGGCTGTGTCTGACGATGCCGCCTGATGAGGTAGAGCAAATTGCGCGCTTTAAGAAGCTGAGCGATGAGCAAAAATCGGTGCTGCTTTCCGCCAGCAAGCTGCCGCGCTGCTACACCGAAGGTGTGGTGCTGTCGAAGAAAACTGAAGCTCTGTTTCGGGCCGTGCCACCCAGCCTTTACCTCGCTCTCGGTATGACCGAGAAAGAGGAGAAAGCCGAACGCCGCAAGCTGATGAAGTTGCATAACTGTAGTGAGCTGGAAGCTGCAGTGATCGTTGCGCGCCAGCTTGATGCGGCGCGCGGCCTCAAGTCTGCCACTGCATAACCAGGGAACCGTATGTTAAAACTAAAATATCCCGTACCCCGCATCACCACGACGATTTCCCGCCAGGCTGCGCGCACGCTTTTTACTTTGATGCCGCAGGGTGAACCTGAAATCCTGAGCAGCGATCTGGCTTTACTGGACAGGCTTTGCGATGAAATCCGTACGCGCGTGAATCCTCCCGTGCAGATCACCAGCCATCCGCAACGTGTTGGCAGTCATTCATGCCTTGCGCTGAACTTCAAAGGCAAGCTCTGCAGCTCGATTGATTTACTGATTACAGTGAATAGTCACCTGAGTTGGCCTACGGAAGATGACTACCATCACCCACGTTGGTACATGACGGTGGTGGATGCAGCGGACCTGCTTTATTTGCAGTTATATCTAGCCCACCAACTTACAAAAAAGTAGTTTCATGGCTTCTTTCTCTATCGGATTCATTGAGTTAATTTAACTCTCTCATTACTTAAGGAGGAAGAACATGATTGTTAGAACATGGCATGGTTGTGTACCGCTTGAGCATGCAGAAGGTTTTGCAACTCACCTTCAACTGACTGGCGTAAAACATTCTCAGGGAATTGAAGGCAATCTTGGTGCTGAGGTAAAACGAGTCACACAACAAAATTGGGAACATTTTTTCCTGGCTACCTATTGGACTGATATCGAATCAATCAAAGCGTTTGCTGGTGAAGATTATCATGTCGCTGTGACTTACCCCGAAGATGAGAAGTTCAGCTTGTTATCTGATCCCTACGTTTTCCAGCATGAAGTTAAGACAATTACCTCGCTTTAAATCCTGATGGCTAGGTAATCAATCAACACGAAATGACGCACAATTCAGACCTCACTTAATTGTGTACTGGTCCTGAAATCAGCATAGTGTGCCAGTCTCCAGTCCAAAGGTTACATCTTCCCACTGGTAAGTTGTTCTGCACTCCTTTGGGCTGGGGATTTATTTAATTCCGCAATCCGGCACAGAGTTGTTTACTGTGTTGCTCAGTTTTCCAGCGCAACGTAATGGCTTCACTCACTTTGTGGAGTAAGTCTGATGAAAGCGCTGCTTCCGCTTGTACTGATGCTTCTGGCATCGCCTACCTTTGCTTCGATTACCGTATTTACCACTGCGAATCATCCTGCCATCAATGCTGATGCCACTACTCGTGTCATTTTTCTTGATGCGCCTAATCGACAACAGGATGCAATATTTGGCCAATTCAACGGTGATCCCGCTCGCGCTGCTCAGGAGGCGAAAAGCGGCCTGCAGAAAATGGGTGCCGAGCAACAGCAGCAGATAGTTGAAGCCTGGCGAGGCGTAATTGCCGCGTGGAAGCTGGGCATCAATAAGTATCCCGCTGTGGTATTTGACGACGTTGATGTGGTGTATGGCACCACTGATGTAGATCTTGCCAGCAACATTCGCACGCAAGGTGGCCACCAATGACGCGCGCAAAACTGGCTGGCGCTGCGTTGCTTTTCGCTGCAGTGCAGCCAGCAACTGAAGCGGCGTTCACCAGCGCCCAGATAATCGCGAGTGCGGTTTCTCCTTCATGCATCAGTTGGCGCGTTAGTGGGATTTGCTACTGGCTGTTCTGCACGCCGTTTGGCTGCAAGGTGCGCACGTCGGTGAAAGTGACGCACTTCATACCTGAAGCCGTAGTGTCGGCGTATGCCCAACCTGGCGCGAATCCGTGGAGCGAAATGGCATTCGTCAGCCAGACCGCAGGCGGGCTGGAAAATGGCATGTACGGCGTGTCAGCCGGTGGCGGCAATGAGGAGCTGAAAGCACCGGGTAAACGCAAAACCAATCTGCACTTCAAATATGCCGATGCGATTGGACATCCAGCGACGTCGCTGATTGGCGGCAGCATCTCTGGCTATTCCTGCAAAAGCGCCGCAACGCCACTCAACCCCTATTTTCTCAGCGCGCTCGATACGCTGGCATGGCGTAGCGGCATACCTGAATCGCTCTACCCGGAAGCGCTGGTGCCAGGCATGCGCGAAATCGGCAGCCAGGCAATGGCCAACATGTGGAGCAACGTCTATCCGCGATCGGGCTTCGTCACGCAGACCGATGACGATAAAGCGGCGGCTGTGGTGGCTCAACGAGTGGCTGACATCATCACCCGTACTGGTCAGCCGCACGTTTATCAAACCCTCAAAGGCAATCCATCCCCCGGCTACTGGCCTCCGGGGCCGGTTGAAGAAAATACCGGATTCAAAAATCACAAATGGCAGCGGCTGTCACCGCAGCTCAGCGAAACCTGCGCGGTCTTCCCAGACGGCAATTTCACGCCAGCAGTTGATGGTAATGAAGCCTTTGCACTCTGGCAGCCTTATAGCTGTTGCCAGCGGCGCGGCCAGACCTTCCTCTACAGCACCGACTTTGGAGGTGAATCATGATCTCTCGTTTTTCATTCGCTGCTTCTGCATTGCTGATAGCTACCAGCGCGCAGGCGTTTGATGTTTCATTACCACAGGTGCAGGACAGCAGCATGGGCTACGGCAAAAGCGCCAACGGCGCGGTGTCCGACAAGCTGTTTTATACCCTTGGCGGCGGCTCAGTGATCTCGCAGCCCGCCACGCGCAGCAGCATGCAGAAACTAGGGCTGGATGTGGGCTGGAGCTCTGACCTGCAGTGCGGCAACTTCGATCTGAAGACCACCGTGGGCAACCAGCTCAACGGTATGACTAACGGCTTCAAAAATCTGATGGGCGATGTGGTTCAGGGTGCAACTGGCGCGGTGGCCAGTCTTCCCGCAATGGTGATCCAGCGTGCCAATCCCGGCCTGTATGAAATGCTGACCAATGGCGTGCTGCAGGCCAACGTGGCGTTCGATAAGGCGCAGCTCAACTGTCAGAACATGGCCAAACGCATGGTGGATTTTTCAGACTCCAGCAAATGGACTCAGCAGGCCGCGATGGATGAGTACAAGAAGCTGGTTAACAGCGGTGACGCAGACGCCATACGCGTAAACGATGCCGGTGAGAAAGTTACAGGCGAGTCAGGCAGCAATTGGGTCGGTGGTGAAAAGCGCGGCGGACGTGGCCAGCGTGCGATCCGACCTACACATGATCTCACTGCTGCTGGCTACAACATGATGAACAACCTGGCGGTTACTAGCACCGGCAGCGTGACGGGTGAGAGTTGCACGGGGGGCAGCTGTGGCAAATTTGCCAATTCTGAAGAAGCCGCCGCAGCCGTAGTGAAAGTACTGGGCGACCGCTCGATTCGCACCTGCAAAGATGCCGCGCAATGCACTGATGGTGATGTTGATCAGCAACCGGGCGCCAGCGTCGCGGGAACCGGATTTTCTCCCATGCTGGAAGAAGCTACACGCATCAACGGCGAGCAACTTGTGAAACTGGTTAATGGCGCTGAGAAACCCACTGCCGAGAATCTGGCGAAGCTGCGCACCGGCAGCCTGGCGATTACCAGCGGCGTAATTAAAGCGCTGCAGCGTGACCCGGATAACGCGGCACTGGTTGGCCGCCTGGCGGGAGAGCTGGCGATGGCTGACACGGTTGAAACCGCGCTGCTGATGCGCCGCATGATTGTGACCGGCCAGTCTGAACCGAATGCAGCCGCCATGCCTGAAGCGTTGCAGGAGGGCGATCGTCGCGTTGAATCGCTCGATCGGGAAATCAACGCACTCAAGAATGAAATGGAACTGAAGCGCGAACTGGCGCGCAATTCCGTGCTGACCATCATCGACCGCGAGAACAATCGCGCCACGTCTAACCCGCAGCGCCAGCCGCATGAAAATACTGATTCGCGTTTCAATCAGCTTTCCGCGCCATCCGGGGAGGAGTGAGATGCGTAAATTTCTGAAGCTTTTCGCATGGCTATTAACGTTCACCGCAATAGTCTGCATCGCCCTCGCTTTGTTCTGGTCTGCGAGTAAATCACCTGAAGCACTGACGCATCTCATGCGCTGGTTCGATAGAACATGGGTTGTATGGCTGATATGGCGGCTAGTGATTTATGCGGTAACTGCTTACTTCACCTATCAATGCTGGCAATTGAAGAAATCAGATCCCGCCTGGCGTCGCATGATTCTGCGCATCTGCAGCATTGGTATGCTCTATATCGTCGTCATGGAATGGGCGCTGTACTCCACAACCGGAGGCCACTGATGAGCACAAACAGCTATCTGGAGTTCTTTCTTACCCTGCTGGGTTGGATCATCAATAACGGCATCTGGAGTCTGCTGATATCCACGGGCCTGTTTGCCGTGCCGCTGATATTCAAGGTGGTGGGGATCTGGCTTAAGGTGCGCGAGGAAGGCGACGACGAGGGGAACAAAGGTAAGCTGTCACTGCCGCGCATCGAGAACGCGCTCTATAGTGCGTTCTTCGTTATGCTGGTTTGCTGCCTGCCTATCATCAATGTCAGCCTCGACAGTATTCAATACGATGAATCCCGGTCCAAGAGCTGCGGCACCTGGACGCCAAAAGCGCCGGATGAAAGCGGCTATTCGACGATTATCAGCAGCATGGACGGGCAAACGGCAGCAGCGCCAATTTGGTGGGTCCTGATGCACAAACTATCCAAAGGCGTCACTCAGGCAGCTGTGGCCACAATTCCCTGCCGTCCGGACTTACGTCAGCTGCGCTTTGAAGTGCAGCATACCCGCATCAGCAATCCGGCGCTCGCCGCCGAGCTGCAGGATTTCACCAACGACTGCTACGCGCTGGCGCTCTACCTATGGAAGCAGCAGGATCAGGGACAAACGAAAGAGGAGGATGCGCTGCGCGATGTTGAGTGGCTGGGCAGCAACACCTTTTTGAACGGCAGCGGTTATTACGATCAACTGCAATCCAAGACGCCACGCGCATCGTTCCCATGGAACGAAAGCCGCGACAGCGGCAGACCGGACACCGGGCGCGGTGGTTATCCAACCTGCCGCGAATGGTGGTCCAGTGCCGATACTGGTCTTGAGGCGCGAGTCGTTGAGCAAGCATCACCTGGCATGTGGTTGCGTATGTCTGCCGCATTGAAAATGATGGGCAAGGACAACGCTGAATATAAAGAAAGCATTGTTCGTCGCCTGGTCAGCCCCGAAAGTTTGACCGTGTCGCAGAATGGCCGCACCTATGCCGGTTATGGTGGCAATGCCGATTTTACGCTGGATAACTCCGCCAGCCGCATTGGCGGAATCGCGGGAATGTCATTGGGAAGTTTGGCTGCGTTCCCGGCATTTGATGCAATGCGCCAGGCATTACCGATGGTGCAGGCATTATTGTTGATGGCGATATATGTGATGCTGCCATTGATATTGGCGTTCGGTAGTTATGAGTTCAAAACCGTTATTACCGTCAGCTTTGTGGTGTTCGCGCTTAATTTCCTGACGTTCTGGTGGGAACTGGCGCGCTGGCTCGACAGTTGGTTAATGGAAGCCCTTTATAGTTCAGACACACATAGCCGCTGGAATGCAGCTGGATTCCAGAATAGCTCTGATGATTTGATCATGAACTTTGTTATGGGGGCGATGTTTATTGTATTACCTACGTTGTGGATGGCGGCATTTTCATGGGCCGGAATAAGGATTGGTGAAATTGCTCGGATGACAGGTGATGGGGCATCTAGTGTGAAAAGTGCAGCTGGTAGTGCTGGAGAAAAAGCAGCTTCTGCTACAACCGCTAGGGTTGGGAAATAGGTAATAATAAAGATTGAAGATTTCGTAGTATTAATTTATATTTTGGTATCAAATTAATTAAAGGGATTTATTTAAATTATGGATGAAAAATTTAGCATCTTAAGAAAAAAGATAAAGAACTCCCAGAGTTTAGTGATGAATGCAATAATTAAGGATCATCAATCTACGATCTGTATTCTCTGTGGGACTAACGAAGATATAACAAAAGAACATGTTTTACCTCAATGGTCATTTGATGGCAATCCCGAAAAATTCCTAGTTAATACTCTCAACAATCAACCAGCGAGCTATATAAAAACAACAGTCCTAGCATGTAAAACTTGCAATTCAGATTTACTAGGGGCATTTGAGGATTATCTAAAAAGACTTTTTTTAGAAAAGGATGGCGATCAGTTTAATACAAAAGATGTAGATTGTGTTATCTGGTGGCTACAATACATAGCCTTTAAACTACAACTGAAAGATTTAAGATCGAATTTTTTACGTTACAAAGGAAAAGATTTCATCCCTTATTTATCAACAATACCTATAGCAATGTTTTGGGGTGACATTGATACCACACCATTCAAGGTTTTCAATATAATAAGAAGGTCAAGGAGAAGTTTGTTCACTAAAAAGAAGCAACAAAAATTTAACTCGTTACTGGTATTTTCAACGAAAAATGAGTCTTTTTATTTTTTCCACAAGGTTGATGAGTTCATATTCATTGAACTACCTCAAGTGAAAAAAGCTTTCTTCTTATTTTTAACTAAAGAATTCTCTGAACATAAAATGGCACATGCAGAATGCATGGAAATCATAAAAAAGGTGTATGAAGACTAACTATAATCAAAGGTGGTGCTACGACCCGGTGGAGCCGTCAGAACCATTTGAGCCATTGGAACCATAGTTGTGTTCACTTTCTGAACGCTCTTCGTTATATGGAATGTAGGAAGAAGAAAATACATTCACGCCACAAATCATAGCCCCAATCACCAAAGAAACAGCAATGGCGAACACTCCTCCAAAAATAATGCACATGAATAATATAATAACTAGTGCTAGCAACAATGATTTAGCTAAATTAGGTTTAATTCTCAATATTTTTCCAAGATTCAGAATAAGAGAATTTAAAGCAGCCATGAACCTTCGAGCTATCTCATGCGTATGACCGTGATGTGATTTTTTGGTTTTATTCATTGAACCTCTCATATCATCATTTCCAGCTAGTCGACCTGAAGAAGGGTTAGTTTTGAGCCTATCAATTTGATTTAAGTTTGACCATTTCTGGCGATATTGCTAGTGTTTTAAGCGTTGCCTTAGTTGTTTACGCAACCAACAAAGCCCTTATGACCTGAAAGGGGCACCTTAGCGGCGGTCATCAGCGAAAGTTTCAGCAGCCTGTGAGAAACGCCATTTGGCGGCTGCATCCGGGATAACCGGCAAAGCTACTCAACCTTTGCAAGTAGCGGGCAAAAGCAACGCCCAAGGTTTCCACCACTTCACTACGGTTCAATCAACTTCATCTCATCGATACCAGCTACAGCGCATGGCCAGTTTGCGTGATCGTTTCCGCCATTTGGAACATTTGGCGACGAACGGACCTCGCAAATACAGGCAGAAGCTGCGCGGCGTCACTTGCGTTGGCGCGTAGCAACAACCAAGTGACGCGCGCAGCGCGTATACGTCAACACCACGTAATACGGCCTTCTGCGATGACGCTTACCGTCTGACCAAGACGTAGTCCGTTATTACAACCATCAACTGCCCCAACATTTTATGAACGTTGGCAACTTATCTGAGGAGGAAATCAACGCGATATCAAGGCGACGTCAGCGAACCTGACGGACGGAGGCGTCCTGAGTAATCAGGAACCGGCATTAGCCGCGATCAGCTCTGAGAGCTGTGGAGACCTCGCAACAACTCAACATTTCGCCGCCCCGATGCACAGATATCCGCTGAGACGCAGGAAGCGCAACCTGAAACCGTGCCGTCGGGGTAGAGATGTTTTGGAGGATGTATGTCGCGTGGAAACAAGCAGTTCAGTAAACAATTGGTGACGTTGGCCAGACAATCTGGCGGCAGTTTTAAAACTGTTGCCGATCGTTCGCGCATAGCAGCACGGCTGGCTGAGCAGATGCTGAAGCTAAACATCCAGATAAGGGACGTGAATCATATTAAAACCCACCACATCGAGAATTACGTGCGTAGCCGCCTGGCGGAAGATATTTCAAAACGCACACTGCAGAACGAGATGGCGGCGCTGCGCGCAATATTGGCCACTGCTGGCAGAACAAAACTGGCTGATCCAAAGCATGAGAAGTTGAGTAACGATGCGCTAAACCTGTCTGGAGCCAGTCGAGCCGGATCAAAGACGGCAATTACGGACGAGCGCTTTCACGAGGCGCTCGCCCTTGTACGCAGTAAAGACGAAGGTGTCGCGTTGGCGATGGAGCTTGCTCGTTATCTCGGCCTAAGAACGGAAGAGGCAGTACAGTCGGCAAAATCGCTAAAGACTTGGCAGCAGGCGCTGGCGCGCGGGGATGAGCGATTGCGTGTAGTGTTCGGTACTAAAGGCGGTAGGCCGAGATATACAACGGTCGTTAGGCGCGAAGAACTGGTGCACAGCTTAAATGCAGCAGTGGCTTATTCATCAGAACATGGCGGTAAGTTGGTTGATAAAGCTGGGCTGAGGAGTGCGATCGATCGCTACCGAAATGTAGCTAAAGATTCTGGACTGTCAGGGAAAGAAGCACCACACAGTTTGAGATATGCGTATTCGCGAGAGGCTACAGAATGGCATGTTAGAAAAGGCCTCAGCAGGAAAGAAGCTGAAGCCATGGTTTCAATGGATTTGGGGCATGGGGATGGTCGAGGTACATATATTGCAAAGGTATATAACAAATAACAATTGCATTTACTATCGTGCTTTACTCCAAAAGTCTGCTTTACTCATGAACTTAGAATGCGACTCATCCAATAATTCTGAAGATTCAAAGTTACTCATCATTTGATATTTTATGATGAACTTTTGAAAGTTAAACCCTCGCGGTGTTAGCGCGCTATAAAACATCAGGAGTAGTTCTTGATTAGATAATTGAGCAGAGATCAATTTCACATAAAAACCCTTATCAATATCCTTCTTGCTTTCGATGAAGTTAAGCATATTGTAAAGCCATCTAAAATAATGACTAAGCTTACCTCCATGGTCATCCCAAAATGATTCAAAGTTAATTATTACATTCTCAATTTTATCTTTTTCATAATCACTTCCATGATTAAATAAATTATACCCGTAATAATTCTTGAATATGCTTGCTAAATGAAAGATTGCTTCTCTACCATAGTAGATTGAGTCAGGGTCTTCCATGTGTGTTTTAGTGAAACCAACATCTTTTGTTATTTCGTTTAAGTGATTTAGCATTTGAAAAAAATTAGTTTCAAAAATTTGCCTATTGTTATTAGCTCTTTGCTCCTTTAGGTTAATTAGCAAACCAATAAACCCCAAAGCTGTAAAAAAAACAAGTGATCACACCAAAACTATCACCAAAAAGCCCAGCCTTTTCCATTGAATAAACGTCAATAGGCCTAGTTTTGTAAAGTATTACTCCTGCATATCCTAATACCACCAACATTAATGATATGTATAAGTAAATTGAACCTCTTTTTTTGAAATGACTTCTCATTTTGCTCTCTTTTAAGTGGTAAACTACAATTGCTGAGATAAATAGGCTTCACGGACCTGAAAAGAAGCGCCAACTGGCGGTCCCGATATCCGCACACCTTTAGAGCGGGTGCCATCCAATATGGTTAAGGTTCTCTCATCACCTCGCCACACGGCACGCATTACCCACCCTAACGGGGATTTACTCCCGTTAGCGGATAAATCCCCTTTTTCACATCTGGAGGATTTACCCATGGGCTATTGCCATTGCTACACCCAACTGAAATCAGTTCCTGACGATCAGTGGTTACTGTTCACCGTACAGCTATCAAACGTGTTTTTGATAATACAAAATCGGCATATTCCCGGCTATAAGCAGCCACTGGTGCTTTGCACAAGTGATGGCCGTTATCCACTACTGCAGCCCGCTGATCTAATAGTACAAAGCGGTATTCGACAACCCGCTATCTCTTTTAACGGCGAAGAGAAGGAAGATCTTGAGTATGAAAGTTTCTTCCTTGGCCAACATTCGTCTGGCAGTGAATTCTGCAAGACATCGTTCAACTGGTCACCAGACCGGCCTTATGACTTCATGGTGAAAGCCACGCTACTACTGGCACATCGATTTTGCATCGGCTGCTATGACATCTCATCGGATGGCACGCTTGCAGAATGGCTTGATGTTCAGGAGTGGCTAACGAAGCACTTAGGTGGCCAGTGGCCAATACCTGAAGCAATCCTCAATAACCCCGAGTAATCACCCTCAATTTCAACCTGCCCAATGGCGTATCACTTCGCCATTACGGGAAGGGATACGCCACGTAAGGAGTATCCCATGCCGACCAAAACCAAATCCCGTAAGTCATCAACCAACAATGTTGATCTCTATCAGCAGGTCACGGACAAAATCGTCGCGTCGATCGAGCGAGGGGTTTTGCCCTGGCTTAAACCGTGGAGAGACAGCAAGCGTTCGGCTGAATCACCGATACCACTCAACGCTGCGACCCGCCGCCACTACAACGGCGTAAACATCATGTTGTTGTGGTTAGCTGCCGAGGAGCAAGGCTTTCAGTCCAACCGCTGGCTGACATGGAAACAGGCGCAAGCTCTAGGTGGCCACGTTCGCAAGGGTGAGAAATCGACCATTGCTGTTTTCTTCAAACCGTTTGAGGTTGAGTCCACTGACAAAGATGGCCAGACACGCAGAAATGCGCAAGGCGATCCGGTTATGGAACAACGCATCATGTTACGCAGCATTCCACTGTTTAACGTGCAGCAATGCGATGAACTGCCTGAATCCGTTACACCAACATCTGTCATAAATCTGGATGGCCAGGATGATGGCGAGCTGGATACTGATACGCATGAGAAGATACTGGAGATGCTTAACGCTTCTGGCGTGCAGGTGACTTCCGTCGAGCAAAATCGCGCGTATTACAATTCTGCTTCTGATCGAATCGTCTTACCGAAAACGTCGCAGTTTTTTACCAGCGCGGATTACTGGTCAACGTTGCTACATGAGCTGGTGCATTCCAGCGGGCATGCTAAGCGTCTAAACCGTGATGGCATCACTTCAACAACGCGTCGGTTTGGCGATCCTGTCTATGCATTTGAGGAGTTGATTGCTGAGTTGGGTAGCGCATTCCTGTGTGCTCACTTAGGTGTGTACGGTGAGGTGCAGCACGATAGCTATATCGATCACTGGTTGACAATATTGAAGTCAGACAAAAAGGCGTTGTTCCGCGCAAGCCGCATGGCGCGTGAAGCATCTGAATACCTTTTGAAGCCGCTCAATGCAGAGGTTGAACAAGACGCCGCCTGAAACCAAAACCATCTCTTCGGGGATGGTTTCTTTTTAATGGGCAATTTAATCACATTTTTCAAAAATGATTTTAGGCTGTGATTACTTGCAGTCCGGAACGATAGTGCCTCCGATCTGGAGGTGAATCATGTTCCCAAAATTACAATACAAGTTAAGACGCGGCACTATTCAGCCGTCAATTCCGGCTAAACGCGAAGGCTACTTCACACCGCAAAACTATCAAACGTTGCTCGGCACACCGGCGCGGCAGATGCAGGTAAAAAAGATCTGGCAGAGTTCCTTGCTGTCACGATCACTGTTCAATTCATTTTGCTTGGAGCCGCTACAAGCGCTGTCAGAACGCTATCAAAATCTGCCCGCTGGACGCTTTCCTGAATGGGGTTACAGCGGCGGTTTACTTGACCTGACGCTGCAAAACATCGTGGTAATGATGCAACTGGCGAAAGGCATGATCCTGCCTGCCAATGCTTTGCTTGAGGACCAATCAGCGCAGAGCAGCCATTGGAATTGCCTGGTGTTTTGGATGGCGCTCTACTGGTATGTTCCGGAATTGCTGAACATTGAGGGCGAACTGGATGATGGCCATAACTGGAATCCGCTATCAATTGCGCCGCAACAACAGTTCCGCTTCCAGCTTAATCACGTTGATTTTGGCTCTGAAGCTGCAGGCGTAACTCGCCTCGCATTTACTGTTGCCATGTTGCCGAAAGAAGCTCTCAAGTGGATTGAAACTCAGCCCGATGCAAGAAATTGCTTTTATTTAGAGTTAGCTGGATTGGAATCGCCGGAAAAACAGATCCACGATTTAATTAACAGAGTTTCAGATCGGCTCAGTCGGAAGCCATCAAATTTAGCAGAAAATACTCACGTCGATGATAAGGAATTACATCTTCGTGCGGTGGACGTTAAAACGCACAAAAACCCGCCACGACCCGAGCTCGATGATGTTTACGAGCAATACTTTAATCAAGGTAATGTGACGTCACAGGCTGGAGCCAGTTTTGACCTCGAAGAACAATTTAAAATCCGTCACCAGGAATGGAGTGTTGGTTCTGATTTAGATGAAAATCAAACCCAAAAAATAGGAATAAATTCAGACAGCGATCACCAAGTTATTGATTTCATGACCTACGGATCTTCCGAAAGTGATCAAATAAACGTCAAAAATACTTATCAAACGCAAAAACCTGATCAAGAATCGGCCCTTGTAACACCTGGGATAATCTCACAAATTTCAAAGAAACAGGTCGGCGAGGCCTTTTGGTACTGGCTGAGTGAGGGTCTCGAAAATGGAACGATAGCATGCAATGAAGCAGATTCACGTGTGCAACTGGTCGCAGGTTTTGTTTTCTTGCTGGTACCGGGCATTTTTTATCGTTATCTGAAACATACCGGCCAGTCTGCAGACGAACGTGAAAACGTTCAGGCAGGGTTTGAAAGACTTAACCGACATCGGCGTAACAACGGCAAGCGCTTCACGTTTGCCACTCTCTACAACAGTGCCGACCGTAACGGCCCTTATAAACGTGTGAAAGGCTATCTGGTCAAATCCACAGTGCTGTTTCAGGCCAATCATGTGCCTGATGATAGCCAGTTTTTAGAGGTTCCCTGACGCTTTTCAGGAAGGTGTAAGGAGGAGAGTTGCTGCTATGGGAGCAGCGGTTATTTTGCTGATTAAAGGAAATGTTATGAGTCAGATAAGCGATACTAGCTGGGAATTTTTACTCGATGAATACTTCTTTGTGAAAGTACTTCGCCCGGATACAGAGTGGAGCTATCGCAAAGTAGTTAATGTTTTCCGTAAATATTACGGTGAGGAAAAGAAGCCGGGCGACATCAGTCGCCGCGACGTTCAGCAATGGCGTCGTCATGTAATTAACGTTGAAAAATCTTCTGCCAACACCTGGAATAATAAAGTGGCACATCTACGCGCGCTGCTTAATTTTGCCATTAAAGCCAACCTCGTTAATCAGATTGAAAACCCTTTCAACGACGTTTCAATGCGAGCCGATAACAAGCGAAAAAAGACGTTATCGCGCCAGCAATTAACCCGTGTTTATTTATTAATGCAGCAGTACGCTGATATGGATCAGAAGATTACAACCATCGAAATGAAGCGTTGTGCGTTGTATCCTGCATGGTATTGGATAACGGTGTTAGATACCCTTCGCTATACCGGCATGCGGGTGAATCAGTTAATGCATTTACGGCTCAAGGACGTAAATCTGGAGGAGAATTGGATCGAGCTGCGTCTTGATGGCAGTAAAACACATCGAGAGTGGCGTGTACCAGTTGTTGCTCCCTTGAAAATTCAATTGGATATTTTAATTCGTTCGGCGATAAAAAATGGTGCTGAGTTAAATGATGCATTATTTGATGTTAATCGTTTCTTGTGCAGTGATCATGAACGAAGTCAATTGCCAGAGATCCCCCTTTTACAACCCATAAAGTCTTTTTTTAGACGATTATCTAAAGAATGTGGTTTTCCTGTTTCACCGCACAGGTTTCGCCATACTTTAGCCACCGAACTGATGAAATCACCAGGCAGAAACCTTCAAATGGTGCGGGGATTACTTGGCCACAGAAGTGTTAGCACGACAATGGAATATATTGATATTAACTTGGACATTGCTGGAAAAACTCTTGAAAAAGAGCTAGGACTTTATACTGATAATAGGCTGACTAAAACTCTTCCACCTTAGTGACACTATTAATTCTTATTGATATATATCATCGGACAAGCCTCGGGCTGTATTTACAAACCCTGGGCTTTTTTTTTATCTTTCTCTCAAAACCCCTTGTGGATTTACCCGATTAATTCTTATTTATTCTTTCTTTCAACTTTTAATTGTCAAGACAAATCCTGGATCGGTTCTAAGACTATTCCTGCAAAAATCCGCGCCATAAACGACAGTATCGGCCGGAACTACACAACTTCCTCCCAGCTGTCGTCACTGGTACCCCATGCGGGCCTTCACTGACTTCAGGAATTATCGTAATGAATAAGAGAACCCATCCCGTCGCTAGCCGCTGGGCTCGTCGACTTGTCATGACTCAAATTGCCGTACAAATCGGTATGGCACTGACTCCTTTTTATGTCACCACGGTGCAGGCAGCATCCTATCCTGAAGCAGATGATGCTGCAGCGCGGACTGACGCCTTACCACAGGCGAGCCATCCCGGAGCTTTTGAAGGCTTCGTGAGCCAGCAAGCGAGTGCTGCGGCGACTCAGGAAGTGCAGGCTTGGATGTCACAGTTCGGAACAGCGCGTGTTGAGCTCGGTACTGACCGCCATCTGAAACCACAGAGTGGCTCGGCGGATGTGCTCATTCCTATTAGCAAAAGCGAATCACGCATTTTGTTCACACAGAATGGCATACGTAGTAAAGACGGTCAGATGACGGCAAACCTGGGTGTTGGGCAGCGACACTTCACCGGCGAGTGGATGCTGGGTTACAACGCTTTTTATGACCACAACCTAAGCGAGGGTCATAAACGCTTGGGCTTGGGCGCAGAAGCATGGCGCGATAACCTGAAGTTTTCGGCTAACGGCTACGCTCGCCTGTCAGGCTGGAAGCGTTCTTCACTTGAGGACTATGATGCACGTGCAGCAAATGGATTTGACGTACGCGCCGAGGCCTGGCTACCAACTTTACCTTCTGTGGGCGGGCGCTTGATGTATGAAAAATATTATGGCGACGAAGTAGCGCTGTTCGGTAAAGAGAAACGTCAGAAGGATGCCGACGCGGTAACTGCGGGTGTGAGTTACACGCCGGTGCCGCTGGTAAGCTTTAGCGCGGATCATAAAGCGGGTGGCAGTCAGTCAGAAACTGCTTTTGGTCTTCAACTGAGCTGGAAACTGGGCGAGCCGTTGGCTAAACAACTCGATGCCAGCGCTGTTGCTGCTTCACGCACCCTGTCAGGTAGCGGTTTAGACTTGGTAGAGCGTAATAACAACATCGTGCTGGAGTATCGCAAGCAAGAGTTAATTCGCCTGACACTACCGAAGGAAATCAGTGGAGTAAGTGGCGGTATAGTTCCAGTTAGTTACGGGCTGAACAGCAAGTATGGTTTATCGCGTATTGTTTGGAACGATGCAGCACTGAAAGCGGCTGGCGGTAAGGTGCAAGACATGGGCGGCGGTAAATATCAAATAGTACTTCCGAAGTATGTTGCGAATAGCGCAAACAACTGGCCATTGAGCGCAGTGGCTTACGATACGCGTAACAATGCTTCTGGTGTGGCTTCCACTGTAGTAAATGTTAGCCGCCCAGCGGTGAGCTTGGATAAAAGTGATATTGCAGCAACTCCGGCAACCATTCTTGCAAATGGAAGTGATAATTCAGAGCTGCGTATTACATTACGCGATGCGGACGGCCAACCGATTACAGGAATGTCCGGTGCTCTGACTGCAACGCTGCAAGAGACACAATCATTAAGTAAAAAAAGCCGCGTAGCGCAAGCGCCGGTTAAGGCAGCGACACTAAGTTCAGCTCGCGAACAGAGCAACGGTATTTATTTGATGACGCTAACTGCCGGTACACGTCCTGGTAGCGTGAGTATCACCCCATCAATAGATGGCGCAGCCCTCAAGGCAGTGACTGTGGCTCAAGTAAGCGACACGGCAACAGCGGTAGTTTCAGACGGCGATCTGACGATGACGGCGGACAGTGCGGCGGCAAATGGTGTTGCGTTAAACCGTGCACAAGCGAAGGTGACAGACTCGACCGGTAATTCAGTAGCAGGCGTAGCAGTGACTTTCAGCCTAAGCGGCTCAGCTCAGGCGCAAGGCAACATAACAGTTGTCAGTGATGATAAGGGGCTAGCGGCTTTATCTTTCAGCGATGTAGTGGCAGAAGCAGTGACAGTTACGGCGGCAACAGCGAATGGTGGCAGTGCTAAGACTCAGGCGCACTTCGTAGCGGACGGCAGCACTGCGGGACTTGATAAAAACGATTTAACTGTAGACCGTGTAAGCGTACTGGCAGATGGTAAAGAAGCAGCTACCTTCCGTGCCCTGGTTAAAGATGCAAAAGGTAACCCAGTTGCAGGACTGGACGTGAAGTGGAGTTCAAACGCGGGCAACCTAAGTGGGTCGACGAGTAAAACCGACGCAAATGGTTATGCACAGGTGAGCCTGAGAAGTACGCAGGCAGGTAACGTGCAAGTTGCGGCCAGCATTAATAATAGTGGCGTAGTGAACGCGCCAGTAGTGAACTTTAGTGCGGATGCTGGGAGCGCAGTTATTGGCAGCGGTGATTTAACCGCTGACAAAACAACAGCTTTAGCGAATGGTAGTGAGCTGGTGACGTATACAGCATTGGTGAAGGATGCTAACGGCAATGTGTTAGATGGCCAAACGGTAAACTGGACTACAACGCTGGGTGGTCTGAGTAATGGTAGTAGCGTCACTGATTCAAATGGTAAAGCAACTATTACTCTTAGTAGCACAGCAGCAGGCGTGGCTCAGGTTACAGCAGCAGTAGGTAGTTCAGCAGCAGCCAGCGCACCACAAGTGCAGTTTACGGCGGACGGGAGCACAGCGGTTATTGGTTCTGGCGATCTGACAGTAAATAAAACTGCCATCACAGCCAACGGAAGTGATGCCGCCACCTATACGGCGATTGTTAAGGATGCGAATGGCAATCTAGTGGCGGGTCAGACGGTAAATTGGATCACGGACTTAGGTAACTTGAGCGGTGCAACTAGCGTAACGGACCAGAATGGTGTGGCGAAAATTGCCCTGACAGGTGCGGTAGCGGGCGTCGCCCAAGTAAAAGCTTCAGTCAATGGTGGTTCCGTCAATGCCCCTACTGTGCAGCTTAAGCCTGATGAGGCAACGGCAGTAATTGGTGCTGGCGACTTAACAGCAAATAAGACAGTAGCAGTAGCGAATGGTACGGAGCAGGTAACCTACACAGCACTGGTTCAAGATGCTAATGGCAACGTTGTGGTGGGTCTGAATGTAAGCTGGAGTAGCAACCTTGGTGACCTTGCAGGATCTACAAGTGTGACGGACGCTAATGGTAAAGCAACAATGACACTGAGCAGTTTGGTGGCTGGTAACGCAGTATTGGCAGCACGTCCTGGAAGTGGCAGCAGTGTAAATGCACCAGCAGTAAGCTTTACTGCTGACGGTGGCACGGCAAGCATTGGTGCCGGTGATCTTAATGTTGATAAGACAACTGTGGTTGCGAACAACGTTGATAAGGCGACTTACACTGCACTAGTTAAAGATGCAAATGGCAATCCGCTGGTGAACTATCAGGTCAACTGGAGTACCGATCGCGGAAACCTGAGTGGAAGCAGCAGTATGACAGACTCGAGTGGTAAAGCAGTTATCACTCTCAGTGGAACACAATCGGGCACTGCATCTGTTACAGCAAACGTGAACGGGAACGGAACGAATGCGGCAGTAGTAAACTTAGTCGGTGATGCAACAACAGCGAAAGTAGCGACCGTTGCCAGCAATAAAGCGATTATTACGGCCAACGGTAGTGAAGATGCTAGCTTGACTGCGACAGTAACAGATGCAAACGGTAATAAACTTTCGGGAGTGAGCGTTAGCTGGAGCACCTCTTTAGGCAACCTAAGCGCCAGTGCTTCAGATACTGACGTAAACGGAAATGCAGTAATCGGTCTAAACGGCGTGATAACCAGTCGTTCAAATGGAGTAGCAAATGTCATTGCCGCCATCAACGGTAGCTCTGGCAATAAGAACGTAACTTTAAGAACAGTATTCCAGGTTGGTGGCAAGTTCTATTGGACGCAAAATGTGAACTACCCCCAGAGTACAGAATCGGGTGCAAATGCAGCATGTTTGGCTCATGGTGGTGGTCGTGTAATTAACCGCAGTGACGTGAGTAACTTTATTAGTAATGGCGGAGACTTTGCACAACGCAGCACATCTGGTGAATATGCCAATACTTATTATTATGTTGGCGGTGAATGGACAGTGAACAGCGTAGATTTACATTCAGAATATGCTGGCTTGGGTGACTTCCACCCCGTCGCAGGATATCCACCGAATGCATACGTCTGTATCAAGTAATAAAATTTAACAAGAGAGAAAAAGCATTAGGTTGATTTCCACTTTAATAATAAGCCGTGCGATATTAACGCACGGCTTTATTATTATGGATAACTAAGTAAAGCAATGAATCATGGCATCGTGAAATAGTACGATAAACATACTTACATGATAGCGTTCATCTATTAGCTAGTAGGATCATCCGCGCTAAGCAACTCAAGGCTACGTTCGGTTCCATTAACTCTTAACTTAAGGAAATGACGTCGCTTCCATTTTCCTGGTTCATATTCAACATCTTTAAAAAAGTATGGGCCTTGCACCAGAAGTTCTTTGTTATCGTTATAGCCAAAACCAACATCTTTATTGCCATTCCAATGTTGTTCAAACGCCACTACTTTTTCGGCATCCAAAGTTTTGCTTTCATCTGCACTACATGCGGTATAGCTTTTACGGAAGATAAAACACAGTCCAGCTTGATAGCGATCTTTCCCGTTAGTTTCAACCAAAGCTATTGAAAAACCCGTATATGCAGCAATTTTCACATACAGCTTAGTTCTGGCTCCATTGCCTGAAATATGAACTTTCACCACAGGGCATGATCCTTCACCATGCCAGCTACCAATAGAGTCTGCACCATCGCGAGCCTGCAAATAGATATTGGCTACACCTTCAGGTGTACGATTACTGAATCCTGTTTGGGTTTCCCCTTGAGAAAGATATTGAGCCGTGCCAACCACACGAACATGAATTTGTGACGTAGCGTCGGAGAAGTTGAATTCGCCAACATAGAACCATTGATCGTCAGCTTTGCGGTTATCCATATGGTGCTGAGAAGTAATGACATCGTAGTTGAGTGAGCCTTGAATGACTGCACCCCAGTCAGATAATTCCAATACTCCACGGTCACCTTCAGCCAATAAAGCCCAAGGCTCAATTCCTTCCGTACTGTAATCAAAACCTGCACTCTGGTTATGAATGCTTTTTTGAATGATTGTTGCTCGACAATAACCTAGTTTAAGTGGTTTTTGCGTCGACTCAATAGCTAAGCCTTCAATTACCCACTGGCCATTGGTAAGGTCGCCCGCATAGTCTGAATGCTCGATCCATCCATTACGAATGAAAGATTGTGTGCAGCGCGGTAAATCTAGCACTGGCTTAGTATATCCAAACTGTAAGTTGAAATTAGACAGCTCAATGGCTGTACTGTGATCCCATGCGCCAGCTTCACGATCAGACCATCGTGCGTAAATAATACTATCCTGACAGCATCGAGCATAAAACTGGTCGATTTTACAATCCAGCGTATCGACAAGGTCTAGAGCGCGACCTCCCAAATAGCGAAATTCCATACTGCTGACACGAAGGAATTGGCCGCCTTCAATAATATTCGAATAAAAACCTATATTATTTACAGCAGTTCCACCATCGCCATTACCATACATAGTACCATCAGGATTAAAGCTTTTTCCTTTTACTACAAAGCCAGATATTTCTGCATAGCGAGCATTAACCAAGAAGAAATGCTGGCCGCGTGGTTTGGTTTCCCAATTAAATACTAAGGTAGTAGTAGGGAAATAGCCAAAGTTTACCGAGGCACCAGTAACTTTAAAACGCAGTATTTCTTTATTTGAAATGTCAAAAGTCGACATGCTAAATTCACCCGCAGTGAAGCGAATTCCTGCAGAGGGAAGCACTCTCTGTGACCATGTGAACATACGTTTTACAGCTTCAATACAATCGGTTTTGCCATCGGCCACTGCGCCAAAATCTACCACTGTTGCTGCATTGTAATCGAAGAGTACTCGTTTCCAGCGCTTTTTACCGGGGGTAACAAAGTTCAGCCCACCGTCGTCTTCTGTAGTAGTGTCTGTTGCATCATAAACAAACACGCCACCACCCATCTTTGTGTCACGTGTATATTCAAGTACAGAGGCAACTTCACCTGCAGCTGTTGGTTCTGTGGCTCTAAGCTCCGCAATATCACGTAACTGTATAACACTGGCTGCGGTTTTCACCACTGAATTTTGTAGTGTGCTACTAGAATTGCTAGGCGCATTGGCCATGGATAACCTCATCAAAAGATTAGAAAGTAACTGGCCATTAGGATTATATGCGATTAAAAATTAATATATTGAACTGTGCCACTTACAATGTAGTAAAAAGCTCTTCATGAAATGGGAGGTTCAATATAATCATCTGAATTAAAACAACTAAAAAACAAGGCTAGTTAAAATTTACAGAAATAACTCAGGTGAATTGTTACTATTAATGGAGTTGATTTAGAGGGGGATGTTGGCAAAGATGAACTTAGTATTATAAAAAATAATCAATGGTATAAGAATAAATCAGATCCCCTCAAGTAATTTCAAGGGTGGGGAATTCTTTCTTTTCTTGTTGGCCAGTAAATGGAAGTGATTAAGAACAGGGGCTTCAGAATTTATTTACCATGAGATGAGCGAAAATAATTACTACATTTTAAAAGCTCTGGATGACTGATTAAATTCATTAGCCATTCATCCAGAACATCATCAAAAACATTTTAATTTTCCACTTGAAACGATTTTCCTGAATTATTTATAAGGAATAATCAAAGCAGTTCAACCGCCTCTTGCAATTCAAGTAACTGGTTTTCTAGCCTTCGATAAAGCACCAGCATTCTTTCATATGCTTCGTCTCTATTAGTTTCATGCTGCAATTCAGTACACAACATTACAATAGCATTTGCACCTAGCACTTCAGCTGCACCTGCTATGCGATGTGAATGTTTATCAACCGACTCCCAATCCGCCTTATCGAGCGCAAGTTTCAGCATTGCCAAATCCTTGTTATTTTCAGCACAAGTATTTCTCAAGGTATCAATGATTAATCTTTCATCACCACCCATTATTTTTCTAATATTTTCAAGGTCCAAAAGCTCATTTAGCTCTTCATAACCTGACAACTGTGAAAAATAATCATTAATCAACATACTAAGTTGCTCAATTGAAACTGGTTTGAAGATGCATTCATCCATTCCAGCGTCAAGGCATGCATTTCTCTCATCCTGTTGCGCATTCGCCGTCAATCCCCAAATAACCGCAGGGACCTCAGTTAAGCGAATAGCGGCTGCAAGCTCTTTACCGTTCATGACCGGCATTTCACAGTCAGTAATAATCAAGTCAACGGGTTCTTTATGCCATTTTTCCAGTGCCATACTGCCATCTTCAACTTCGATCACCTTGTGCCCCATCAATTCCAACTGGCGCCGCAAAAGCAAACGGTTTGTTGGATGATCATCTACAATTAAAACCGAAATTTTCTCACTATGTTGCGTATTATTTTCACTTAAAGTTAACTGCTCATTTATACCCACATTGTTGGTTTCGACGGAACGATATTTCACCTCAAAAGTGAGAGTAATAGTTGTTCCCTCTCCAGGATGGCTCTCAATATTGAATTCTCCGTCCATTTGGCGTAACAATTCAGCACTTATGACCAAACCAAGTCCACTGCCTGTCTGTTTTTTTCCTTCCTCAAGTTGCTTGAATGGGACAAACAGCTGTCGTCTATCTTCCTCACTCATTCCAATACCGGAATCATAAACGGATATATGCAGTTTAATATTTTCGTTAGTTTTAACTGAACTCTTTAAGCTGATCCCTACCGTGCCAGTGTGAGTGAACTTTATGGCATTACTCAAATAATTAAACAAAATCTGCTTAAGTCGCTGTGGATCTATCCACACTTCTAACTCTTCCGCAATCTCAGCCTCAGCTAAGAGTGTGAGACCTTTTTGCCTTGCAAGTCCGTCAAAGATCCTTAGAGCCGAATTAATTAATCTTTTAGGATCTACCCACTCTGGAGTCAATTCAAGATTACCAGACTCAATTTTGGCCATATCAAGTACGTCACCTATAAGCTCAAGCAACGACTGTGATGAACTATAGGCGAGACGAATAGCCTCACCGTCTGGATTATCTAATTTTCGTACGTTTTGAGCCAATTCAAGAAGGCCAATAATGGCGCTGATTGGAGTGCGAATTTCATGGCTCATTGTAGCTAAAAAACGACTTTTTTCTTTGCTGGCCTGTTCTGCTTGAATACGTGCGGTTGATAGTTCCTCCAACAGCCGTTCTCTGGATGTAATATCCTGCCAGCCGCAAATAACACCTCGAACATTGTCGTTATTCTCACGCAGCGGGACGGCCCAGTGCGCGATCAGCCGTGTTTCTTTTCCGTTATAGACGTTAATATTTTCGAGATGAACCTCGCCCTCTGGATGTTCCGGATGCTCAAAAAGTGACAGCAAAGATGGAAGTATTACCGAGAGAGGTTGCCGTCTGTCGTTCAAGCTAAGATTTAAATCTCCTTGGCTAGCATGAGAAAAAAATGCTAGCCAGGCTTTGTTGCGGCTAATGACTTCACCGCTGCTATCTACTACATAGATTGGTGTTGGGGAGCCATCTAGCAATGTATCCCGGAAGTTTAATTGCGCGAGCAACTCTGCCTGAGCTTGTTGCTTCACTTTCATTGTCCTACGCAACGACCATGCCCATATCAGCGTACTAGCAGCCAGCAATAGCGCGAGAGCAAACATTATAAAATATTGCGTACTATAGAGACGCCACGTTTGCAGAGGAGTATCGGGAATACCCTGCCATTTGTTCAGAATTTTTGCATAGGAGCGAGGCTGAATATCGGCAAGAATTTTATTTAGAATACTTTCAAGCTCTCGATCTTTACGTCCGAGTGCAAAACTTATTTCAGCAGGAGACTCTCCTACGCGTGATGCAATTCTGAGTTTTCCAGAAAAATAACGTTGAATCATATAGTCAGCGCTGACTTGGTTGTTAATTGCTCCGTCTACTTTTCCCTCATCGACTAATCTCATCGCTAAGGTACTATTTGCAGCATAAACCCACGTTATATCGGGATGCTGTCGAGTCAAGCTATCGACCAATGTATTGCCACGCGTAGTAGCTATTTTTAGTTTCCCAATAAGGTCCTTAGGCGCACCTGCATTATTTCTTACCACCAAAACAAAAGGTGCAAATAAAAACGGCCTGGTATAGCTAACATCCTCACTTCTTTCTTTACTGTAACTTATCGCAGAAATCATATCCGCTTCATCACTTTGCACTTTCTTCAACATTTCATCAGTATCATTAGCAGCAATATACTGAAACTTTAATCCAGTGCGTAGCCCTATTAAATTAAGCAGATCATGGCTTATACCGTGAAATTCTCCGTTACTGCCTTGCATTATTATGGGGGCAAAATAAGGGCTGGCGAGTACATTTATGACAGGGTGCTTTTTGAGCCATGACTCTTCTTGCTCAGTGAATATTATCGGTTTTTTAAGCCATGAGAAATCCGGACCAAGAAACCAAGAGTTAATAATTGCATCATCTTGTAGCGGAGGAACTGCCTTTAATACGGTATTAATCGCATGTAACAGCACATCATCTTGTTTCCGTACAACGAAAGTTGCACCACTACCAGTGACTGGCAAAACTTCTTTTAGGGAGAGGATGTTATTATAATTACGGTCAATCTGAAAGCTCGCCGTGGTGATATTACCCAGCATTGCATCCACTTTATCTAGAACCAATGCAGAAATGGCGCTCTGATTTGAAGAATACCGAATTATTTTCGCACTCGGGTAGTAGTTTTCTATCTGTTTATCGGTCAAATAATCTTGCGCAACTCCAAGAGTAAAGGCCTTGTCTGTCGACACTCTACTATTGCTGGGAATATCCTTTATCACCAGCGCTGGATTGTTTTCTATATACTCGTCACTTTCTGTGAACAACTGTTCATCTCTTGGAGGTGTACCGGGGTCATCCATAACTGTGTCAACTTCACCGGCCGCCAACGCATTGAAAGCCTCATCTCGATTTGAGTAACGATAAACATTTATTTTTAATCCTAACTGAGCGCTTACAATTGATAGATAATCAGCAGAAATCCCCTCATAAATATTAGGCTTTAAAATAATATCAATGGGTGGGTTTTGTGGATTCCATGTGGCGACATTCAGAGTTTTTTTCAAACCCAACCATCGCCAATCTTCATCTTTTAATTGGAATGAAAATTCTGCGGGAACCTGTCGAGTATATAATGTTAAGGGCTGATTTTTTCCATCAACAGCCAAGGCACTCCAGGAAAGACAGCACAACAGAATCAAAAAAATCATTTTCAAAATAGTGTTACCTTATCTGACCTGAAATACCTGTAATGTATGATTAATTTTCTATTTAAAGTAGTCTTTATACTTGAACAATTCGGCATCAGAACGCAGCCCAAGCTTACGTAATGCAACCTGTTTATGTCCGCTTACTGTTTTACGATGGCGGGAGTATTTTTCAGCAATCTGCTTGATGCTCATACCATCGAGAAAGCAACGCAAGACTTCCATTTCTCTCGGGCTCAGTGCGCGTAATTTGATGCGTAATTCATCTGAAGGGCCTTCTTTAGGAATATAAGCCAGCATTTCGCGGTCGCCTTCGGCCACTAATTGAATTTTGTACTGCATATCCTGAGATAGATAGATTTTTCCACTCGCTACATATTCAATGCTACGAATGATTTCATTGAAATCTTTGCTTTTTCCTATAAATCCTTTAACTCCCGCCTGCAAAATCAGCTGAACTATTGCAGGGCTTTCAACTGAAGATGACACTAAAATACTGAGATCGGGGTAGTGGCTTCTGACTTGTTGCACCATTACGAGCCCATCAACGCCGTCATCACCTAAAATATAGTCGAGAATCAATACGTCAATACTTTGCTTCTTGAGAATCTCAAGCATCTCTTTTCGGCTTGAACAAACAGCAACCAATTCAATACGTGATGATGCCTTCATGGTAAATTCATAGGCATTGCGTATAAGAGGATGATCATCCAATACCATTACGCGGATAGGGTCAACTGTAGGTTCAATCATCTTGTCTCCTGGTAAAAATGTTGTTGTCATCATTCAATTTATTGGCTGAGCCACTTCGTTAAGATCCCGGCACTGGCGTATCCCTGGAAAACGGCACTATAGCTGTCAAACCGGCTTGTAACTTCTCCGACACGGTTGCCGTAAAATTCTGATTCGGCACTAAGGACATCCAACAACGTTCGCTTGCCTAAGTGATACCATTGGTCGAAGAAATCCACCCGGATACGGTCAGTTTCTCGAGATAAATTCTGATACATTGCGGCACGCTCTCTAAGCGAAATGGCATCTTGATCAGCTGTACGAATTTTATGTTCAAGGTCGCGTGTTGTTTCTTCGATCTGCTGGCGGCTGGCTTCTGCCCGCATCAAAGCTGCTCGCTCTGATGCGTTGGTTGAGCCGCCACGGAAAATACCCCAGCTTAGCTGTAAACCGGTTTTAAATGGCTCACGACGGCCAATCTCATCTTCTCCAGTATTCTTGCTGACCACCCAGTTCAGCGCAGGTAATCCTGACGCTTTTACTGCCGCAGCCTCCTTAAGCGTAGCTTCTGTTTCGGCACGGGCTTTAGCAATGAGGGGATTATCACTGATCGCCCTCAACTGCAGGTCCAGATTAGGGGCAGTAATCTGCCATTGCGTCGTGCGTGGTAAAGTAATTTCTGCATCACCAATATATTTATACAGATTAATCTCTATTTCGCGAGCGCGAGAAACAGCCGCGTCCAATGAAGTTTTCGCCTTCAAAAACTGGCCCCTAGCCTGAGTCAGCTCACTTCTGCGTCCTGGATCGGCAGCAACAATCCCGCTCAGCATAGTGGTGAGTTGATTCATGCGCGCCACATACTGCTCACTTATTGAAATGATTAATCGTTCTTTACTCAACTCAATAAGCTGGCTGCTGACTTCCCACGCTGTATTTTCAGATTCTGCCGCTACGCCACTGTTAGCCGCTTTTGCACTTGATTCACGGCTTTCGATGGTATTTGACAATCTCCCAAAATCGTAAACGGTAGTGACCATGTTAACTGTGACCGCTGGGATATCACTTTGATGAGTGCGCGCGCCACCGCCAAAATTAATACTTTTACTGTTAGTGGATACATCCACCTGCGGCCATCGTTGACCTTTCGCTTCGGAGACATTCTCTTGAGCAGCCTGAAATTCCGCTCGAGAACGATTCAACGTTGGGCTCATCCGGTTAGCGAGTGATACTGCTCCGTAAATGATCTCCTTAATCTGGCGCTCGGCAGTAATCTGACCTTCTTGAACCGGGATACTCGGCTGCGCCTTAGATGGCCGCCAAGATTCTGCCTGTGTCCCTGGCGCCTCCGCAGATAAAAGCGACGTATGCTTAGTCGTGTCGGCTAAATTGCGTACCGGAGGGGTAACTGCTGATACTACCGGCACTTCATGTGGCACGGACGTTACAGCTGGTGCCACCTCAGATTTAGTTACCATTACCGCTGCAGCCTCAATGATTGGTGCTGTAGCAAGTTTAGGTACTGATGCCGGTACACTCTCCAATACTGGCGCTGCAACTGGTACAGGGGCGATAACTGATTTAGCCGCAGGTACATTGATCGGCAGCGCTGCCGTCGTATTCTTAGTTACTATTGCAGGTGCCGGTTCTAATGATGAGTGGGCGACAAAACTCAGCAGTTCGTCATCCTCATTAGCAACAGCACTAAAAATACTCAAAGTGGCAAGCGCCGCAGAAATAGCTAGAGAAACAAAATTTCTTTGTTTAATTTTAAAATGACAGTTCATTATTAACGCTCACGAAATGCTTCACGGGCCTTGAATACAGGTTTCAATAAATAATCCAGGATGGTTTTTTCTCCCGTTTTTATTTCAACCGTAGCAACCATGCCCGGAATAATCGGCAATTGTTTTCCGCCTGCCTCAAGATAGCTTTTATCCGTTAACACCATGACTCGATAATAAGTATCATCCGGTCGACCCGCAGCAGCTTTTTGGTCATCCTTTAGTGTATCTGGACTAATAAGCTCGACCCTTCCCGTTAAACCACCGTAGATACTGTAGTCATATGCAGTGATCTTCACAGTGGCGGGTAAACCTGGGCGTAAAAATGCAACGTCAGAAGGCTTTATTTTTCCTTCAACTAACAATTGGTCTTCAAGCGGCACTATTTCGAGAATATGTTCACCAGGTTGAATAACTCCACCTATTGTATTGACTCGGATATTTTTTACTGTGCCTCTGACTGGAGCATTAATTGTTGTACGCTCGACAATATCAGCACGGCCAATTAGATTCTCCGATGTTTGCGACAACTCAAGCTCTAGCTTGATGAGCTCACCATTAGCTTCTGCCTGATACTTGTTTTTTCGCTCTGTTATCTGAGAGAGAATATCATTTGCCTGTCGACGCATACGCAGTAACTCTACTTCGGAGAGTAGCCCCCTCGCGGCTAGTGGCTGAGCAAGTTGAATTTCACGGTTAGATAGTGAGTAGCTTCTTTCTAGTGCACTCACACTCTCTACCAACGCACGTTTACGAGAATCGTATGCTCGAGTTTCTTGTTCAACAACAGCTGGGTCCTGCTTAACCATATCGTCAAATTGCAGTGGCAAGTCGTATGCCTCTGCACGAAGGCGGGCGATGGTAGCCTTTAATCCAATAACTTTCGAAAGCGCTTCTCGATAACTAGATTTAGCGCGCGTTGGGTCGATTTTTAACAATACTTGACCGCGTTCTACAATATCGCCTTCATGAATATTCATTTCTGCAAGAATACCACCTTCCAGACTTTGAATAACTTGCTCACGACTTTTTGATATAATTTTTGATTCGCCCTGAGTTATTTCTTCAACTCTGGCAAACTTAGCCCACAACAGCCCACCTGCCAGCACTACCAACATCAGATAAATTACCAGTTTTGAACCAGGTGTTGTCTGAGATAATAACGAAGCCTGTACGTCCTGCATAAATTCGGCGTCAGAGGAAGAAATCGCTGAGGATGTTTTCTTTTGCCAAAACCTATTCATTGAATAATTTACCTGTTTTAAATTTTGGCGTAAGAGTTGTATTACGCCGAAGACAGGAAAATTCTGACACAACAGAAAAAATACCCTTCCGAGATTTGTCTTGTAGACAAAAAAACACGGTCGAAGGTTAGCTAGCTTTTATTTTAACTTCCTGAGGTTTGGTTGGATGTAGACGTGCTAATACAGCCTCTTTTGGGCCATCCAGCATGATTTTCCCTTCATCGATAACCACAATGCGGTCCACCAACTGCAAAAGAGAGTGGCGATGGGTGACAATAATGAGCGCCTGGCCATTGATAGATTTATCAAGTTGGCGCATGAACTGCAGCTCGGTCTGAACATCCATCGCACTTGTTGGTTCATCTAACAAAATGATGCGAGGTTCGGCCAGAAGGCTTCGAGCTAAAGCTACCAGTTGACGCTGACCGCCGGAAAGCGCATCTCCTCCCTCACCAACCTGTAGGTTGATTCCTGCCGGGTGACGGGCGGCCACGTTGTCCAGCCCTGTTAACTGAAGTACACGTAATAAGGCCCCAGGTGCTGCATCAGGGCAACCAATCATAATATTATCGCGCAACGTACCGCTAAACAGTCGGCTTCCCTGCCCAACGTATGCGGTAACTTTACGCCAATCAGCAGGATCAATCTGGTTGACGTCTAAACCATCCGCAAAAATCTGCCCGCCAGTTGGTTGATATAACTGGGAAATCACGCGCAAGAGGGTAGATTTTCCACTGCCGATTTTACCAAGTATGGCAATTCGCTCGCCAGGTTTGATGCTGATATTGATACCATTAAGAATTTGGGGATTTGGTTGCATTGGCGGTGCAGGATAAGAAAATGTCACGTCTTTTAGATGCAAAGTACCGCTAAGCTTTGGCGATGGTAAGTAATCACGAGATTGATCGCGATCCACAGGTTGGTCCATTAGCGAGTTAAGTGAAGTCAACGCGGTTTTTGCTTGCTGGAAACGCACAGCAAGACCCATGATCTGGCTGAGCGGTGCAGTTGCTCTGCTGCTTAGCATCACGGTAGCAATGAGTGCACCCATGGTAAGTGCTCCAGCATCAATCATGTAGACCCCTGCAACAATGAGGATTACGGTCTGCAACTGTTGCAATAGCGCAACAACACCAGTTGCTACTGAAGAATAATGGCGCGTTTTCATCGAGGTTGCCGACTGCAATGCACTGAAGTTTTGCCATCTGCGTTGCATCCAAGCCTCACCTTGAGTTGCTTTCAGTACCTCGACGCCTTCGATAGACTCAATCAAAATTCCCTGTTTAAGAGAGGACTCTTTCAGGTTCTCTTTCATAGCTCTAGCCAAAGGCCACTGTATAATTACGCTCAGCGTGATAATTACCGGTATCATCAATAATGGTATAAAGCCCATCGGCCCAGATACAAAAAAGATAATGCCGATAAATAGCAATACAAACGGTAGATCAGTTAATGCTGCAAGAGTGGCCGAGGCCATAAATTCGCGTAATGACTCGAATTCTCGCAACTGGTTGGCAAATGCACCTGATGAGGCGGGTTTATGTTCCATACGTACCGAGAGCGCCTGACGAAATAGCACACTGCCTAAAACAAGGTCAGCTTTCTTACCTGCAATATCAATTAAATGTGCGCGCACATAACGAGATACAGCTTCAAATATCATCGCAACTGTAACGCCTATCGCCAGTGACCACATCGTAGTAAATGCCTGGTTTGGGATTACCCGGTCGTAAACATTCATAGTAAAAAAGATGCTGGCCAGAGCTAGAACGTTAACTAATACCGCCGCAATTGCAGCACTGCGATAGTAGCTACGATAGCGCCATAGAGTACTGAAAAACCAATGCCCTTTAGCAGGAAGCAATTCGTCATTTTCGGTGGGATTTAATTCAGCCTTTGGTTTGACCAGAATGGCATAGCCCGCATAGATTTGATTAAGTTCTTCGTGTGTCATCAATACAGCTTCATTGCTGACTTCAGGCAATAAGACGTGGTACTGCCAGAACAACTTACCGTTTTCATCCTTGGCTTTGACGCGATCAAGCAGCAGACAGCCACCACTTTCATGGCGCGTAAGAATGATAGGCATAACCTGAACGGGTAATTCGTGAGGATGGCGTTTAACCAATCCTCCAGTCATCCCTGCATTTTGAAGCGCCTGGAGTGCTAATGAAGGCGAAAGTCTAGCGGCTCGAGGTAGTCCTGCGAGCAGTGCTGATTCGCTTTTTTGTGCGCCATAATGCTGACAGATCCATCCCACGCTTTTCAGTAATGTGTCGTCAATTTTGGCATAGCTTTGTGCTCCTGCAACATCATCCGTGAAAGAGTTCTGATTAGGCTCAGATGTCATGATTAGGTTCTCTTGGAATTAAAAAAGAGGAACCAAAGGGTTCCTCACAGTGCAGGAAAATTCTGACGTAATCGCGACGCCACCATTCACAAGATTTGTCTCGGAGTGTCTTGTCTTGATATAGCGAAAATACCCACCACAAATGTGTTTGCGGTGGGTAATATTTAGCAAAAGAGAATTACTCCAGGCGGTTAGCATCCACACGAACCACTACTCGGCGGTCAGGAGCCATACATGAAATACGTTCGGCACGACTACCACTGCACTGCTGGCTTACAGGCTCGTTGCTGCCCGCACTCTCAGCCGAAACGCTGCGTGCAGGGATGCCGTTTTCAATAATCATACGGCGTACCGTCTGGGCACGTTGCAAGCCAAGACGCTGATTTGCGGAAGCGGAACCAATCGCATCGGTATGGCCGGTAACAGTGATGTGATTAACGTTGACAGTACCTTGTTTAATCTGACTTACCAGTTGGCGAACAGCTTCTTCACCTTGCCCGCTGACATCACGGCGAGCTGATTTGCCAAAGGCAAACAATACATCACCGGAAAGTGTGTAATCTTTATACTGGCTGGCCTTGTATTGGCATTGCTGTACGGATGATGCTCGCGACAAGGTGTGTACTTGCTGCTTTAATCCCTGTAATTCCTGCTCAGCTTGCTCGCGCGAAACAGTCAATGGTCGTCCGTTGTTACCGGAATCAACCTTAACAAAGTAAGTTTTTCCAGCGACCAGCGTATCGCGGTAAGGCTGCTGATTTTTGCCTTGATAGCCCGGAGCATCATTGACCCAAGCGCCTAAAGAGTGGCTACCTGCGGCGACGCAGAAAGTAGTGTAGCCACCGCTTAATAAAGCCGCCTGGTACTCACCATCTACATAAACATGAGCGGCAGCTTTTTCATTGGAGCCCGCACTGCGATAATAAACAATCTGAGCTTGAGGCGCCGATACAGAAGCTACTGGTGTGTAGCCGTTACCAAATGCACTGGTTTCTACCTGAGCAAATGTTGATAGCGGTAAAATAATCATTCCTGAAAGCACTACGGCCAACAGTTTAGATGGATAAAATTTCATAACTCCTCCACGGGCTTCCATTGGAAGCCCGGTTTTATTAATTTGATTAAATAATAACTGCGTTTAAATAACGATGATTATGACTGGTTAGTTTGAATACCTTCTTGTACCAACAATTCAGCCTCTAACGAGCTATGTTGATAAACTTCATAGGTTTTACCACCTGACGTTACCGTGCCATCAAGTTTCACCCACTCGCTGGTATCGGTATTACTGAGTGATTCAACTAATTCGACAGTATCGTCGCTATCACCATTAATAAGCATCTGAGTTTTACCATCTTCAATGAAGAGGTCTTTCTCACCGTTATTTAAAATATCTTCGATGGAAAGTTTTAGCGTATTTTTACCGTCACCGGAAATATCAATAATCTCTACACCTTTCATCGGTTGAGTTAAACGACTCAGGTCCAGCATTTGATTATCTCCCTGAAGTTGCAGAGTATCGATGCTGTCGCTGCCTTTGATTTGCTCTGGCTGTTGATAAAGTGTCGCCACATCGTCAACTACCAGTTTACCCCCGATAAAGTCACTAACGTCGTAAGAGGTAATATCTGAAGTATCATGCTGCACATCTTCGCTTCCGATATCAGCAATCGATTTGACAGCTTTCGGCTTCACAGAAATATCATCGATGAAGAAGTCATTTCCATTCAAACCAACAGAACTTAAATTCTTGAAGTGAATATCAACAACACCGGTAGTAGTTGCTGTGAAGGAACCGTAGAAATATTTCCAAACACCAGTTTTACCTTCAGCTACCACTTTCCCATCAATAATCAGTTCGAGATATGCGCCATCGCCACCAACAGGCATCGGCTTAGCAGACCCGGCCATATATGAAATGTTGTAGGTTTGCCCAGCCACTACCTCAATTTTGTTGCTCATTACAGTACCGGCCCAGTTAATACTGTCGTCGTAAGTACCGAAAGCAAGCACATCATCGCGGAAAGTCGATAAACTTGGATATGTAGAGTGCAAATAATCACGCTGATACGTTGATGAAATTGTCCAGCCCTGATTTGAATGCCCGGCGAAATCCCAGAAGTAGCTTTTCGCTTCACCAATGGTGAGTGAGAATTTACCGCTGTTGCTGCTATGGTTTCCTGCCTCATCCTCAGAGGAAGCACGGAATTCCCATACCGTACTCTTATCAAGTGCAGGCGGAGTCCACGACCAGTTGCCATTCTCATCAGCAATTACAGTGCCACCAGGCGCCCATGGATCTGTGCTTCTGCCATATTCAATAAATACTGTGCTACCCGGTTCAGCAGTGCCGTGCAGTTCAGGGGTGGTGTCGTCGGTTATACCGCCATTTGAAACATTGCCAGTGCTGCTTCCTGCGTTATCGTAGGCATAGTCAATTTTTGGAGCAACAGGTGCTTCAGTATCAACAATAATTGTATACGGATCAGAGGATACAGAGCTGTTACCCGCTGGGTCAGTGGCAATAATCGTAAATTCATGCTGGCCGTCCAGTAATGGAGTTACCGGCGTGAAGCTCCAGCGACCATCGTCACCAACAATGGCTGAGCCAATCACATTGTTTCTATCGCTAATAGTAACAATGTCGCCTGGATTCAGCTTGTCGCCACTCAAAGTCGGCGTGCTGTCATCAGTGCTATGGCCATCAGCGACGGTGCCCTGAATTTTGCCGACATCATCGCTGATATCGACGATTTCAGGTTTACCCGGACTGGTCTGATCAATTTCCAGTACAAACGGCGCGGTGGCATCGGTTTCACTGCCATCAGCATTCACGGCTTTTGCGGTAAAACTGTGACTGCCATCGCTCAACGTATTTGTGGTGAAGCTCCACACGCCTTGCGAGTTGGCAGTAGCGCTCCCCATCAACGTAGTGCCTTCATAGATGTTTACCACTACACCTGCAGTTGCCTTTCCAAACAGCGTTGGTGTGTCATCATTTGTCAGGCTGCCGCTAGACAGATTGCCAGTAAATGCTTCGACATCATCAAAGGCATAATCAATGCTTACCAAGACCAGACTGGTATCAACGGTAAAGTCGATCGGAGTGCTTTCAGCACTCTGATTGCCTGCCTCATCTTCAACAATGGTGCTAAAGCTGTGGTCTCCATCGGCTAATGGTGGAACTGGCGTAAAGCTCCATTTGCCATCATCTGCAACTTTCGCAGTGCCGATTTCATTACCATTGTCTTTGATAATTACAATCGCGCCAGGTTCAGCTGTGCCGCTGTAGAGCGGGGTGCTGTCATCGGTAGTGTCACCATCATGGATTTCACCAGTAATAGCGCCTACGTCATCTGTCAGCATTTCAGATTTAGCGGGGTCTGGTGCAGTGGTATCAACTACAATTGGGAACTCGCCAGTCATTGCACTTAAATTGCCAGCAGAATCTTTCGATTGAGCCGTAATATTATGCAAGCCATCATTCAAAGCATGAACAGCATCTGGAGTGAAACTCCAGCGGCCATCACTGCCGACAGTAACCGATCCCAGAGCCACACCATCGGCGAATACTGTCAACACAGTGCCTGCATGGCCTGTTCCTTCGATGGTCGGACGATCATCGTTGGTCAGACCGTTCTTTTGCAGATAGCCAGTGTGAGCTTCCAGATCGTCATAGATACCGGTAATTGCTGGGGCATTAGGAATACCACCAACCACTAAAGTAAAGTCAAACGCATCAGAAGGTTCGCTAGTGTTACCGGCTGCATCTTCTGCAACTGCCGTGAGATCATGAGCTCCCGGCGTGAGCGGTAACGGAGGCATAAAGCTCCAATCACCATTGCTATCGGCTTTCACGGTACCAAGTGCAGTATTACCATCATAGATAGTGACGATGCTGCCTGGCTCTGCTGTTCCCTTGATTTCTGGGGAAGCATCATCCGTCGTATCGCCTGCAGTCAACGGACCGGTTACATCACCTTGGTCATCTATCACAGAGGTAATTACAGGTTTAACAGGTGCTTCTGTATCAATAATTACCAGATACGGGTCGGATGGATCGGAGCTGTTGCCAGCTGGATCGGTAACAATGACGGTAAACTCGTGATCGCCATCCGGCAGTGGGGTTTCCGGCGTGTAGCTCCAGTCACCATCTTCTCCGACAATTGCGGTACCAATATCTTCACCATTATCGATAATGGTAACCACATCACCCGGGTTCAGGCCACCGCCGCCGATAGTAGGCGTGCCATCGTCGGTGCTGCCGCCATCTTCTACAGGTCCCTGAATATCACCCACGTCATCAATGATTTCGCCGATTTCTGGCTGATCAGGTTTTGCGGCATCAATTTCCAGCACAAACGGTGCTGTTGCATCGCTTTCGCTGCCATCTGCGTTCACCGCTTTAGCGGTAAAGCTGTGGCTACCATCTGTCAAAGTGGTGGTGGTAAAGCTCCAGACACCCTTAGAGTTAGCAGTGGCGCTACCCAGCAGGGTCGTGCCTTCATAAATGTTTACTACCGCATGAGGCGTGGCTTTACCGAACAGTGTTGGCGTGTCGTCGTTAGTCAGACTGCCGCTTGCAAGATTGCCGGTTAAGGCTTCTACGTCATCGAAGGCGTAATCAATACTTACCGCGACTTTGCTGGTATCAACGATAAAGTCGATCGGCGTACTTTCTGCGCTTTGATTACCTGCAGCATCCTCAACAATTGTGCTGAAGCTATGGTCGCCATCCTTAAGGGCTGGTACTGGCGTGAAACTCCATTTACCGTCATCACCAACCTTAGCAGTACCAATTTCAGTACCGTTATCTTTGATAATTACCGTTGCGCCCGGCTCCGCTGTACCACTGTAAAGCGGAGTGCTGTCATCGGTAATGTCGCCGTCATGGATTTCACCGGTAATCGCGCCCACGTCGTCGGTGAGCATTTCAGATTTAGCAGCATCTGGTGCTGTGGTATCAACCACAATCGGGAATACGCCAGTCATCACGCTCAGGTTACCTGCCGCATCGGTCGATTGCGCAGTGATTTTGTAACGTCCATCAGCCAGCGCATGAATGGCATCTGGAGTAAAGCTCCAGCGTCCATCACTGCCAACAGTTACAGAACCATATGCGAAGCCATTAACAAATACTGTTAGCAGACTACCTGGTTGCGCTGTCCCTTCAATTGTTGGCTGGTTGTCGTTTGTCACACCTTCTTTCTGTAGATAACCAGTATGGGCTTCTTGGTCATCATAGATACCAGTGATCGCAGGAGCGGTTGGAATACCACCTGTGATCAACGTGAAATCAAAGGCATCTGACTCTGGGCTCACGTTACCTGCGGCATCCTGAGATTTCGCAGTGAGATCATGCTTACCAGGGATTAATGGGAATTGTGGTGTAAAGCTCCAGTTGCCAGCATTGTCTGCCGTCACGCTGCCGATTGCGGTAGTACCATCATAAATGGTGACCAGACTGCCTGCTTCTGCGGTTCCCTGGATCTCTGGACGCGCATCATCAGTGACATCTCCCGCAGTCAGTGCGCCTGTATCGTCGCCTTGATTGTCGATAACTGCAGTAATAACCGGCTTTATCGGTGCCACAGTATCCACGATCACTGTGTATGGATCAGAAGGTACGGAGATGTTGCCCGCTGGGTCTGTAACGATGATAGTAAATTCGTGGTCGCCATCTGCCAGTGGTGTGCCAGGTGTAAAGCTCCAGCTACCATCCTTATCAACTACCGCCGTGCCAATTTCGCTACCATTATCAATGATGGTTACAATGTCGCCCTCAGACAACTGGTCGCCGCTCAACTCAGGTGTATTGTCATCAGTAATGCCGCCGTCAGCGATAGGCCCTTGAATCAGACCAACATCATCATTGATGTCGCCAATTTCTGGTTTACCTGGTGCTTGAGTATCAATAATCACCAGGTAAGGGTCAGATGGATCGGAACTGTTGCCTGCTGGGTCAGTTACAATGACAGTGAACTCGTGGTCACCATCCGGCAGCGGAGTTTCCGGCGTATAGCTCCAGTCACCGTCTTCTCCAACAATGGCTGTACCAATGTCTTCACCATTATCGATAATGGTAACCACATCACCCGGGTTCAGGCCACCGCCGCCAATAGTTGGCGTGTCATCATCGGTGCTGCCACCGTCGTCAACTGGTCCCTGGATATCACCTACGTCATCAATGATTTCGCCAATTTCCGGCTGGTCCGGTTTAGTTAGATCAATTTCCAGCACAAACGGTGCAGTTGCATCGCTTTCGCTGCCATCTGCATTTACCGCTTTAGCGGTAAAGCTGTGGTTACCCTCGGTCAAAGAATTAGTTGTAAAGCTCCAGATACCCTTAGAGTTAGCCGTGGCGCTGCCCAGCAGGGTTGTGCCTTCATAGATATTTACTACCGCATGAGGGGTGGCTTTACCGAACAGTGTTGGCGTGTCGTCGTTAGTCAGGCTTCCACTTGCAAGATTGCCGGTTAAGGCTTCTACGTCATCGAAAGCGTAATCAATACTTACCGCGACTTTGCTGGTATCAACAACAAATTCGATCGGTGTGCTTTCTGCGCTTTGATTACCTGCAGCATCCTCAACGATTGTGCTGAAGCTATGGTCGCCATCCTGAAGGGCTGGTACTGGCGTGAAACTCCATTTACCGTCGTCACCAACCTTAGCAGTACCGATCTCAGTACCGTTATCTTTGATAATTACCGTTGCGCCCGGCTCCGCAGTACCACTGTAGAGCGGGGTGCTGTCATCGGTAATGTCGCCGTCATGGATTTCACCGGTAATCGCGCCCACATCGTCGGTGAGCAATTCAGATTTAGCGGCGTCTGGTGCTGTGGTATCCACCATAATCGGGAATTCACCGGTCATCGCGCTGTCAGTGCCTGCGGCGTCTTGCGACTGAGCAGTAATATTATGAAGACCGTCAGTCAGTTTATGCGCATCATCCGGCGTAAAGCTCCAGCGTCCGTCGTTGCCGACAGTTACAGAACCCAATGCCACGCCGTCAGCAAACACTGTCAGCAGTGTACCTGGCTGAGCAGTACCTTCGATAGTCGGGCGATCATCGTTCGTCAGACCATTTTTTTGCAGATAGCCTGTATGGGCTTCCTGGTCATCATAGATACCAGTGATAGCCGGAGCGGTCGGAATGCCGCCGGTAATTAATGTGAAATCGAATGAGTCAGATTCTGGGCTGACATTACCAGCGGCATCCTGTGCGACTGCGGTAATATCATGCTGGCCAGGGATTAGTGGAAGTGATGGCGTAAAGCTCCAGTTTCCGTTCTCATCTGCCTGCACGCTGCCTAATACTGTCTTGCCATCATAAATAGTGACAAGGCTGCCAGCTTCCGCAGTTCCTTGAATTTCCGGGCGTGCATCGTCAGTAGTATCACCTGCCGTCAGAGCTCCGGTGTCGTTGCCCTGATCGTCAATTACAGCAGTAATTACGGGTTTGTTTGGCGCAACCGTGTCCACAATAATTGTATATGGATCAGAGGGCTCAGAGCTGTTTCCTGCAGGATCTGTGACAATAACGGTAAACTCATGCTCACCATCTACGAGAGGAGTATCTGGAGTAAACTCCCAAGAACCGTCTTCTCCAACAATGGCGGTACCCAGTTCATTACCATTATCAATAATGGTCACAACATCGCCCGGCTCCAGGCCGTTGCCGCTCAGATCAGGTTGCGCATCGTTTGTGGTGCCTTGATCCGGCACACTGCCTTCAATAGGAGCCACGTCATCCCATACGTCACCGATACCGCCTTCACCTTCGCCATTTCCAGGTTTGGTTGGCGCTTGAGTATCAATCACAAAATGGAAAGGATCGTTAGGTAAGCCACGATTGCCAGCTTGGTCGATATCAACCAAGATGATTTCATAAGGGCCATCAGGCATTGCGGTAGTTGGAGTGAATGTCCAATGACCGGTTGCATCTACTGGGGCTTCGCCCAATACTTTGCCATTAGCACTAATTTCAATGATGGTGTTGGGTTCACCGGTACCGCTAAAGGTTGGTTGATTGTCGTTGGTGACGCCGTTTTCCTGGATTGAGCCAACGATTGGAGCAACGTCATCGTAGACGTCATCGAGCGTAGCTTTGCCTGGTGCGGTAATATCGATGATAAATTCAAAACCTTCAGAAGGTTCGCTTGTATTACCTTCAGGATCTTTGCCGATCAGTACGATTTCATGCTCGCCGGGCTCCATTGGTGTTTCAGGAGTGAATTCCCAGTTGCCGTTTTCGTCAACGATGGTTTCACCAATTTTCTCGTCGCCATCCCACAACTCTACCGTGTCACCTGGAGTGCCGGTACCAATGAAGGTCGGAGTAGTATCATCGGTATAATCACCATTACCGATCGAGCCAGTTTTATCTCCAACATTATCCGTAACATCTTTCAGTTCCGGGGTTAATACTGCATTGCCAGAATCACCGCCAGCTCCGCCACCACCGTTACCATTGTCGTTATTGTCATCTTTGTTGTAATGATGGATCAGATAACCCAAACCAGCAGCTGCAGCCAAAGCAGCTAATGCACCCAACGCAATAAGCGCGGGAGAGAAAGCGGAAGGAGCCATAGATAGGCCATCAAGGCTACCGATAGCATTAGCGCCAAGAGCATGAGCACTGCTCTCGCCATCTAATAGCAGGCCAGCTTCATGGTTGTCTTGTGCATCGGTAGATACATACTCATGCCATTGACCATCTTCACCTTTACCTACCAGCTCACCCGGCATAGCGTAAAAGTCTTCGATAATCATTTGAGGATGATCTGGATCGGTGCCTTCTAAAGCTACATAGAGATCGTCACCAACACGTTTCAAGGTGATGTTTTCTGGTGCAACACCGCCTTCACCCTCAGCAAGAATGTATTTTCCGCCCTTAACTGCTTTGATCTTAACTGCTTTGCCCTGCGGATTTGACTGCAGAACTTCCGCCTGGATAATCGTCTTATCCTGTACTACTGCGGCATTAACTGGAATGTTTTTCATTGCACACCTTTATTAACTGAGAAATGACCTGTTGCTTTTCTGTTTTCAACATGAAACTGAGGCACCCAGGTATTTGTCAGATTCTCCACTAAGCCTTTTTGGTGCATTAACAAGATATGTCTTGTTGGGTCTTATGCAGGTGAAAAAGTCAGTCCAAGACAAATCTTGTCGGTCTTTTCCTATTTAAATAAAGATAATTAATTAGCGAAAGGAGAGAAAGAGATTCTGTCCTTACTCCGATAATCAAATAAAACTTGGAAAAGTGAAAAACATTATGTGTAAAAGAAAAGCTGCAGGAAACATTCGCTCTGAAACTTGGTGCTCGATGCTAATAACAAGCACCATTTTTTGGGGGGTGATAATTTCCATTGTTGTATAAAACGACAAAGAAGACATTCAAAAAAGACAATAGTAGGTTTATAAGATGACTAAAATTATTATTATTGACGATCATCCGCTCATTGCACGCGGTATAACTATTCTTATGGAAGGTGAACCTGTAACCGTCGTGGGATGCTATACCAGAGCGGAGAAAGCATTTGAAGCAATCATCCGTGACACTCCAGATATTATTATCACTGACCTTAACCTACCTGATTATCATGGTACCGAAGTCATTAGAATACTTAAATCTCTCAACATTATGAGTAAAGTTATCGTATTGACAAATAGTAAAGACGCCGTGTGTATTGCTGAATGCCGTGCATTGGGTGTTAGTGCATACGTGCATAAATCTCAGCTTAGCGACGAGCTTAAAAAAGCCATTTTAGATGTTTCAAAAGTCGCATGCCCACCTCTATCAGTTAGTTCAGTTCTTTCTTCAATTGAACATAGTGTCCCGCTTATCGCTAGCAGGAGAAATATTTTGACTGCAAAGGAACGAGAAGTTCTGTTAGCACTATCCACAGGAAGAACCAATAAAACAGTTGCTAACGATCTCATGATTAGTGAAAAAACCGTGAGTACTCACAAGCAAAACATTATAAGAAAACTTGGTGCAGGCAATCTTCTACAAGCATTAAAAATCGCTCATGAAATGAAAATTTGGTAATCGTTAACATCAGGGAAATTTAGGAGGAACACCATGTTTACTATGGCCATCCTTGAAAGTGATAAATTTGCAGTAAAGGGACTAACCGATTACTTTTGTTCTCCCACCATTGGTATCTCAACCTTTGGAAATCTGTCTTTGCTATCAACGGCGCTTAATCATGGGGGCTTTGATGTTGTTATCATGGAGTTAGTGACGCACGATGATAATTTTTATGATTGTGTTGATTTCGCGCGTCATTTCTCCAAAAATCATCCTGAAACTAAGTTGATTATCTATACAAGATTTACTGATAAAGTTTTAATGCAATTCGTTGCACATCATATCACCAAAGGTCACATCCTTTTCAAGCACGATAGCCTGAGATTATTAGCCTCATACATATTCTTGAATGACAATTATAATTTATTTCATAGTTCATCTGACATCAAAGTGCTGAAATATATAGCATCTGAATCCACATTAATTTCTCTCATCGAATGGAATACATTACGACATCTGGCTAAAGGATTGCCGCTAACGAGCATCAGCAGAGAGATAAATGTAAGCGTAAAAACCATCAGCCAGCGTAGAAAATCTTTGATGACAAAAATGGCATGTAAAAATAGCGTTAGCTTTTACCTTAAACTGATAAATTCAGGAGTAGTACACATCTCTTAGATTAACGTTAATTAATAAAAAACCCGCACATAGCGGGTAATTACATGAGGTTTTTGTGAGTTACATTGAGAGTCAATTAACCTGGCTCGCAACTGATGCAGATAAGTCATGCCTGATTTTAAAGCAAAGATTACGAATAGAATATTGATACTTCGGCATCACTAAATAGTTAACATCATCACTTACCTTCTTCTTAATACCAATATATTTCTTTGTATTCTTACTAATCGAATCATACTCCCCCTGATACTTTTCATATGCTACTGGATTAAAATCCTTCAATGCAGCAAGTTCTTGCTTACACTCCTGAATTCGTTCTGATGAGCTATTTACAACTGATGTGTAGGCGGGCTCAGCATCATGGCTACTTTCCGCTTTATGTGCAGCACAACCCGTCAGAAATAATGTTGTGGCGATAAATAAATACTTTTTCATGAAAATCAACCATTACTTTACTGTGAAAAAAACAGATGTGCGATAAAATCGTTCACATCCTCAGACTTATTTAGAAGCTGAGTGAATAATAAAGTAATAGTAAATTTCACCGATCCGAGATATTTCTTGTTCTGAAAAAAATTATCAATAATCGTCAGATGAATTGTGGATTTGTATGAAAAATACTATGTAAGAGCTGATTTTTCAGTGCTTCGGGATTTCTTGAACATGAAGTTCACTCAAGCTAGGACTGTGCGATTTAGCTTATATCTTAGTTATCTGTGGTTCAGAGAGGACAAAGCTAAGTTAAAAGTTTCTTTGCTGAGAGGTACGGCTCTGATTTGCAAATGGTCTGCAATCCGAATCGTCCAACATGATGTGTCCCGAACCAGAGATAAGATATACCGCCTATCAAATATTAGGCCATTCGGGTCAATAGCTTCCAGTATTGCTCTACCTCGTGAGCCCGCCTCTCCATAGATTCTGAGAGGAATAATGCGAACTTTTAAGTTCTGTTTTCTAAGTAATAGTGTGCTGGCATTGTAATAGCTTGGGGGGGAATTAGGCCAAAGCTGAATGCTTTCATCTTGAACAGGGATCACAGCTGATCTCATGCGAAAGCCTGATCCACATAGCCAGTCCTGCACCCGTGCGACAAGCTCTTGCATTGCGAAGCTAAACCATAAAGTATCATTTTTTATTTGTGCAAGGTGCATAAGCTCATCATCACGCTGATCTTGCCGCATGTAGGCCATTGTATCTCTACCAAGCATTTACAGCCCCTTAGCCAGTCAAATACCGTTGAACTCTATAACGTTAATCATTTTGCCTAAAGTGCCATTTATAACGCGATGATTCGTAATAGCTGCGAACGGCGAACGTAGGTACTACCGTCTAAAACTGTAACGAATTAGCCGAAAGCAACTCGAGCAAACTTGATAAGTTGAAAGGACTAGCCCTTAGCCGTTCGAATGATTCTTTTAGATGGAAGTTGACATAACTTGAAGGGATTGTAATTATTTACGGCAACGAGAAAAGGGCGCCAGCAGCAACTGGTACCCTTTCTTGAAGATTTTTATGTTCAATCTTGGATGATGCATCTGTCAATGCAGTCACCGTTGCTTTGAACACCATCTTCGTTTAGACACCCGTTAGAGATCTCACTTCTAACCAGTGTGCTTCGATGTATGGTGCCCGGACGCGGAATCGAACCACGGACACGGGGATTTTCAATCCCCTGCTCTACCGACTGAGCTATCCGGGCAACGGGGCGCATTAAACCCTAATGGCTTACAGCCGTCAACGGCTTTCGTCAAAAAAGCGGTGCAATCGTGATTGATTGCTTGCTTTTCAGACAAGGTGAACAAAAAGGCTACGCCAGCGCACCATTTTTACGGCACAGCGCGATACCAAGTACATCTTCCGCCAGACGGCGCGCCGTCGCGACATCCTGTACGTTGCGTTTCACCAGCAGTTTGCTCAGACAACCTTCCAGAATCAGCTCCATCTGATCGGCCACCATGCTGGGATTATCCAGCGCTAAATCGACCAGAATTTCATGGGTGAATTGCCACGAACTGCGCTTTTGCTGTTCGGCTAGCTGATGCACCGGCTGATCGGGTTGCGGATAGAAGCTGCAGGCGGCGATAAACAGGCAGCCGGGAAAACGGCCTTTGCTGACGTGCTCACTCAGCACTTCGTAGCGGGCTAACAACTTTTGTTCGGCGCTGAGGTGTTCATCAAGCTGTACCTGACGACGCCAGCTGTCAATCTGCTGGCCGTGATAGCGCAGCGCGTCATACAGCAAAGCATCACGATCGGGCCAGAAACGCGTGAGTTGTTCGGCTTCAAGACCGGTTGCGCCAGCCAGCTGAGTTAGGGAAGTGGTGGCGGCCAGGCCGCTTTGTTCGAGCACATTCAACGCATGCTCGAGTATTTGTTCACGTTGCAAGTGACTCTCCTCTGGAATGCGGGCCCGCTCGCGGACGAACGGGCAGTGTCCTGCTGACAGTGTCGTTTAACGTGACACATTCTGCAAATGTGCGCGGAAATCGGCGGCGTTGAGGAAGCCGGTGACGCGCGAATCGGGGATCTCTTTGCCTTGCGCATCGAAGAACAGAATGGTGGGCAAACCTAAAACCTGCAGATGCTGCAACAGCGCGTTGTCCTGCGCGTTATTGGCGGTGACATTGGCTTGCAGCAGTTGTACCTGACTTAGCGCGTTACGCACGCCCTCATCGCTGAAGGTGTATTTCTCGAACTCTTTGCAGGCCACACACCAGTCGGCGTAGAGATCGACCATGGTGATACGGCCTTGCGCCTGCTGTAGCGCGCTGTCGAGCTGCTCGCTGCTATTGATGGTGTGGAACGGCAGATGCGCCACGGCTTGCGCACTGTTGCTGCTGCCAAACGCCCAATCCTGTAGCGGGCGCGCACTGACCAGCGCGGCGGCAAGCATGATGACTTGCAGCACGCGCCATTTGCCGCTGGCGCGCAGGCTGAGGCTGAATGCCCAGGCAAAAAATGCCACGCCAAGCAGGCTCCACAGACGGATGCCCCACAGATCGCCAATCACGCGTTCCAGCAGGAATACCGGCAGCGCCAGAATCACAAAGCCAAAACCTTCTTTGACGGTTTGCATCCAGGGTCCACTTTTTGGCAGCAGCTTGTTGCCAAACATCGTCACGGCAATCAGCGGCAGGCCCATGCCGAAGGCATAGAGCCACAGCGTGCCGGCTCCGGCCCACAGATTACCGCTCTGCGCGATGTACAGCAGAATGGCGCTGAGCGGTGCGGTGGTGCAGGGCGAGCAGATCAACCCGGCCAGTGCACCCATCATGAAGACGCCCGGCAGCGAGCCACCTTGCTGGCGATTACTCCACAGCGTGAGGCGCGTTTGCAGGCTGGCAGGCAATTGCAGCGAGAACAGGCCAAACATCGACAGCGCCAGCACGATAAACAGCGCCGACAAGCCAATCAGCACGTAAGGATGTTGCAGCGCCGCCTGGAAGCGTAATCCGGCCGCTGCCACAACCATGCCGAGCACGGTGTACGTCAGCGCCATACCTTGCACATACACCATCGCCAGCGCGAACAATCGCCCCATCGAATAGCGGCGTGGGCCTCCTAAAATGATGCTGGAGATCAGCGGATACATCGGCAGCACACACGGCGTGAAAGCGACGCCAATACCAATCAGCAACGCCCAAAGCGGTGAAAACGGCAGCGGCGTGCTGTGATTGGCGGGCTGCGCACTGACCGCAGGCGCAGCCTGATTGGCGGCAACCGCGCTCAGCGGCACCGCGCGGGTTTCCGGCGGATAGCAGAAGCCCGCAGCCGCACAGCCCTGATAGGTCACGGTGACGGTCGCGCCGGCAGCGGCCTGGCGCAGCGTGATCGGCAGTTGCAGATCCTGCGGATAGATTTCACTTTTGCCGTAGAACTCATCTTCGTGCGGCTGGCCCGGCGGCAGCGTAAGTGGAGCAATTTGCGCTTTTTGCGGCGTGACGTGGATTTGCTGGCGATAGAGATAGTAGCCATCCTTCACTTTCCAGCTGAGCGTCAGCTGATTGCCTTGCTGAGTGAAATCGAAGCCAAACGCCTGATCAACCGGCACAAAGCGGCTGTTATTGTTCGGAGAGAAGAGTGAGGCTTGTGCCGAAAGGCAGAAAACCAACGCCAGGCAAAAGCCGGCAAGGTGAAAGAGTCGTGCAGCCATAGCGAATGAATGAGCTCCGGTGGCGAATAGGCTGCGATAATAGCACGACCGCTTCGCCACGAGGTTTTCAGGATGTAAACGCGCTACAGAATCAGGCTGCCAAACAGGAAGCCAAACGCCACCGAGAAGGCAATCGCCAACACGCCGGGAATAATAAAGGAGTGATTAAACACAAACTTGCCGATACGCGTTGAACCGGTGTCATCCATTTCTACTGCGGCCAGCAGCGTAGGATAGGTTGGCAGCACAAACAGCGCGGAAACCGCCGCAAAGGACGCGACGGCGGCCAGCGGCGAGACGCCCAGCATCAACGCGGCAGGCATCAACGCTTTGGTGGTGGCGGCTTGCGAATAGAGCAGCGTAGAGGCGAAGAACAGCACCAGCGCCAGCATCCACGGATAACCTTGCAGCATATCACCGGCTAACGCCTGGATATCGTTGAGGTGCGCTTTGACAAAGGTATCGCCCAGCCATGCTACGCCCATCACGCAGATACAGGCGCTCATGCCCGATTTAAAGGTGCTGGCGCTGAGGATTTCACCGGTATCGACTTTACAGGTCAGGCAGATCAGCGTGGCAACGGTCAGCATAAACACCACGATGGCTTCGTTGCGTGGCAGCACGGGATTGCTGATCAGGCCAACGCTGTCGCTAATTGCGGTGGCGTAGAGCACCACGGCGGCGATGCCGATCAGGAACAGCAATACGGCACGCTTCGCGCCCGGTTTGATGTCATAAACCTGCTCACCGCGCAGTTTCACTTCACCTTTCGCTAAACGCGCCTGATATTTCTCATCATCCCTGAGCTCCTTGCCGAGAAAACTGGTGATGATGGCGGCGCAGAAGATCGCTGCCATGGTAGAGGGAATCGCCACACCCAGCAGCGCCAGATAACTCACGCCATGCGGTTCCAGGATTGAAGCGAAGAATACCACCGCCGCCGAGAGCGGCGAGGCGGTAATGGCAATCTGCGAGGCGACGACCGCAATCGACAACGGACGCGACGGGCGCACGCCTTGCTCTTTCGCCACTTCGGCAATCACCGGCAAGGTGGAGAACGCGGTGTGACCGGTGCCGGCCAGCAGCGTCATGACATAGGTGACCAGCGGCGCAAGGAAGGTGACATAGCGTGGATGGCGGCGCAGCAGGCGTTCTGCTAATCCCACCAGATAATCGAGACCACCGGCGATCTGCATCGCGGCAATTGCGGCAATCACCGCCATGATAATTTCGATTACATCAAAGGGAATCGCGCCGGGTTTCAAGCCGCAAATCAGCGTCAACGCCAGCACACCTAAACCGCCCGCGAAACCAATACCGATGCCGCCCAGACGCGCACCGAGCCAGATCGCCAGCAGGACAATAACCAACTCCACTACTACCATTCGTTCCACTCCCTGAGCCGCGGAGAAATCCCGACTCTTAAAGTTGTAGCCGCCAAAATGAAAAAAGCACGCCGCATTGTATATGGGCGTACTGTTGGCAACTTGATCCGGAACGGATTACTGTTCGTTTTCGTCGGTGTAACGTTTGGCTTTGTACGCCGGATGCATCAGGTTCTGAATGGAGAAAATGTCATCCAGTTCGGTTTCCGTTAGCAGGCCACGCTCCAGCACCACTTCACGCACGCTTTTACCGGTTTCGGCGCAAATCTTACCGACGATATCGCCGTTGTGGTGGCCGATGTACGGGTTAAGGTAAGTGACGATACCAATCGAGTTGAACACGTAAGCTTCACACACCGCTTTGTTGGCGGTGATGCCGTTGACGCATTTTTCCAGCAGGTTGAAGCAGGCGTTAGTCAGAATGCTGATCGATTCAAACAGCGCCTGGCCAATCACTGGCTCCATCACGTTGAGCTGCAGCTGACCCGCTTCTGACGCCATGGTGACGGTAATGTCATTGCCGATCACCTTGAAGCACACCTGATTCACCACTTCTGGCACCACCGGATTGACTTTGGCGGGCATGATTGATGAACCGGCCTGCAGTTCAGGCAGGTTGATCTCATTCAGGCCGGCGCGCGGACCGGAGGAGAGCAGGCGCAGGTCGTTACAGATTTTCGACAGTTTCACGGCCAGGCGTTTCAGCGCCGAGTGCACCATCACGTACGCGCCGCAGTCGGAGGTGGCTTCAATCAAATCTTCTGCAGGCACCACCGGCAGATTACTCACTTCCGCCAGACGCTGTACCGCCAACTGCTGATAGCCATCCGGCGTATTGAGACGTGTACCGATGGCGGTGGCGCCGAGGTTCACTTCCAGCAGCAGTTCAGCGGTGCGCAGAATGCTGCGAGTCTCTTCATTCAGCAGCACGTTAAACGCGTGGAACTCCTGGCCAAGCGTCATCGGCACCGCATCCTGCAGCTGAGTACGGCCCATTTTCAGAATGCTTTCGAATTCAACCGCTTTTCGCTGGAAACCTTCGCTCAGTTGATTAATGCCGTCGAGCAGTTTCAGGATCGAAGCGTACACCGCGATACGAAAACCGGTTGGATAAGCATCGTTGGTGGACTGACACTTGTTCACGTGATCGTTGGGATTGAGGTACTGATATTCACCTTTCTGGTGGCCCATCAGCTCCAGGCCGATGTTGGCCAGCACTTCATTGGTGTTCATGTTGACCGAGGTGCCCGCGCCGCCCTGATAGACGTCAACCGGGAACTGATCCATGCATTTACCGTTATTCAGCACTTCATCACAGGCCTGAATAATGGTGTTGGCGATATTGCGGGGAATGGTCTGCAACTCTTTGTTGGCGAGCGCGGCTGCTTTCTTCACCATCACCATACCGCGGACAAACTCCGGTATGTCGCTGATTTTATTATTACTAATGTAGAAGTTTTCAATCGCACGCAGAGTATGAACACCGTAGTAAGCGTCTGCCGGAACTTCGCGCATGCCTAACAGGTCTTCTTCGATACGAATGTTGTTCGCCATGATTACCTTCTTGTTATTGCTGCCTGGTTACTGCCGGGCGTCGGGATGGACGGGCGGCAAACAACGTGCAGGTGAAGCGATTATATTGTCGTGGAATGTCAGCGCCGACATATTATCCATCTTCGCACTGACGGGCACGATCATATTCTGATGTTACAGAATTGTTTGTGCACAGATCACTTTACGGGCTTTTGCAGGCCCAGCGGTAATAACGATATGTGATGTACTTCGCAATTTTAAGTCAGTGGGAAAAAAATGGCAGGATCGGTTGAAAATGCCGGTGCAAATGCCCATCTCTATCAATACTGTCACATAGACCCTCCCTTTCTGCTGCCTGGCCATTTGCGGGGCAGCTCCAACTCACAGGAGAACTCGGTGCGCTGGTTACCGTTCGTGATTTTTTTTGTTTTGGCCTGGATTGAGATCTCTATCTTTATTCAGGTTGCGCATGCGCTGGGCGTGCTGCTCACCATGCTATTGGTGATCTTCACCTCGTGTATTGGTGTGTCGCTGGTGAAAAATCAGGGCATGAAGAACTTCCGTTTGATGCAGGAGAAGCTGGCGCGTAACGAAAGCCCGGCGGCTGAGATGACCAAAAGCGTTTCGCTGATTATCTCTGGCTTCCTGCTGCTGTTGCCCGGTTTCTTCACCGACTTCCTCGGTTTACTGCTGCTGTTGCCGCCGGTGCAGAAGCATCTGACGTTGAAGTTGATGCCGCACTTGCGCGTATGGCGAGGTCCGGGCGCCGGTCCGGATGCGGGTTTCACCGTGGACGGTGAATATGAGCGCAAAGATCAGGACCAAATAGGTCATGACAAAGACCATTAGATAATCAAGGCGGCGCAAGCCGCCTTTTTGTTGCTTTTTTCGCCGTCTGTTGCAGAAACGAAAATATTTATATTTTTTGCCCTTGAAAGCCCACTTATTGCCCCTATCTCTTCCAGCACGAGGCTGGAAGCCCTGCTGTCCGGCTCAACCCCAAAAATGAATGATTGGACTTTCTAAAGGAGAGCTATCAAATGAAAATTCGTCCATTGCACGATCGCGTTATCGTCAAGCGTAAAGAAGTCGAAGCTAAATCAGCGGGCGGCATCGTGCTGACCGGTTCAGCTGCCGGTAAATCTACCCGCGGTGAAATCCTGGCTGTTGGCAAAGGCCGCATCCTGGAAAACGGTGAAGTTAAGCCACTGGACGTAAAAGTGGGTGATCTGGTGATTTTCAGCGAAGGCTACGGTGCCAAAACCGAGAAAATCGACAACGAAGAAGTTCTGATCATCTCCGAAAGCGACATCCTGGCAGTTGTTGAAGCGTAATTTACGCGCAATTCACTGAACGAAACGAATTTAAGGGATATTTGAAATGGCAGCTAAAGACGTAAAATTCGGTAATGACGCACGCGTAAAAATGCTGCGCGGCGTAAACGTACTGGCAGATGCAGTAAAAGTTACCCTGGGCCCGAAAGGCCGTAACGTGGTTCTGGATAAATCTTTTGGTGCACCGACCATCACCAAAGATGGTGTTTCTGTTGCGCGTGAAATCGAGCTGGAAGACAAGTTCGAAAACATGGGCGCACAGATGGTGAAAGAAGTGGCCTCTAAAGCGAACGACGCAGCAGGCGACGGCACCACCACCGCAACTGTACTGGCTCAGGCCATCATCACCGAAGGCCTGAAAGCCGTCGCTGCGGGCATGAACCCGATGGATCTGAAGCGCGGTATCGATAAAGCCGTTATCGCCGCCGTTGAAGAACTGAAAACCCTGTCTGTGCCTTGCCAGGATTCACGCGCGATTGCACAGGTTGGTACCATCTCTGCTAACTCTGATGAAACCGTGGGCAAACTGATTGCAGACGCGATGGACAAAGTGGGCAAAGAAGGCGTTATCACCGTTGAAGAAGGCACCGGCCTGCAAGACGAGCTGGACGTGGTTGAAGGTATGCAGTTTGACCGCGGCTACCTGTCTCCGTACTTCATCAACAAGCCAGAAACAGGCGCTGTTGAGCTGGAAACCCCGTTCATCCTGCTGGCTGACAAGAAAATCTCTAACATCCGCGAAATGCTGCCAGTGCTGGAAGCCGTTGCGAAAGCCGGTAAGCCACTCCTGATCATTGCAGAAGACGTGGAAGGTGAAGCCCTGGCAACGCTGGTGGTGAACACCATGCGCGGTATCGTCAAAGTGGCTGCGGTTAAAGCACCTGGCTTCGGCGACCGTCGTAAAGCGATGCTGCAGGATATCGCTATCCTGACCGGCGGTACCGTGATCTCTGAAGAGATCGGTATGGAGCTGGAGAAAGCCACCCTGGAAGATCTGGGTCAGGCAAAACGCGTTGTGATCAACAAAGACACCACCACCATCATCGATGGCGTGGGCGATCAAGGCGCTATCTCTGGCCGCGTAACGCAGATTCGTCAGCAGATCGAAGAAGCAACCTCTGATTACGACAAAGAGAAACTGCAGGAGCGCGTAGCGAAACTGGCAGGCGGCGTAGCCGTGCTGAAAGTGGGCGCAGCAACTGAAGTTGAAATGAAAGAGAAGAAAGCACGCGTTGAAGATGCCCTGCACGCGACCCGTGCTGCGGTTGAAGAAGGCGTGGTTGCCGGTGGTGGTGTGGCGCTGGTTCGCGTTGCAGCGAAAATCGCCGCATCTGGCCTGAAAGGCGATAACGAAGATCAGAACGTGGGTATCAAAGTTGCGCTGCGCGCAATGGAAGCCCCGCTGCGTCAGATCGTTTCCAACGCCGGCGAAGAGCCTTCAGTTGTTGCTAACAACGTGAAAGCAGGCGACGGTAACTACGGTTATAACGCGCAGACTGAAGAGTACGGCAACATGATCGACTTCGGTATCCTGGATCCAACCAAAGTGACTCGTTCTGCGCTGCAGTACGCTTCATCGGTTGCGGGCCTGATGATCACCACCGAAGCGATGGTGACTGACCTGCCAAAAAGCGACGCACCTGATTTAGGCGGCGCTGGCGGTATGGGTGGCATGGGCGGAATGGGCGGCATGATGTAATTGCCCCTGACTGCTTAAGTCATCTGGAAAACCCCCGATCGGAAACGGTCGGGGGTTTTTCTTTTGCTGGGGAACAAGGTATAAGTAAGGGCGCAATACTTCGGCTTTACGGGTTTAGGGCAATGAATGTTCAGAAAAAAAGTGCGCTTTTCTGCTACGCTGCCGCCCGACACTGATGATAATAAATGGGGATTACAATGCGGATTAACCTCTTGCTCGGTCTGGCAGTCGGAACTTTACTGCTGGCGGGCTGTAGCAGCTCCAATCAATTGAGTGCTGGCGGCGAACGTGTGACCTTCGTCGACCAACAACCCGCAAGTCAATGTCAGCTGCTGGGAACGCTTACCGGCTCTCAGAGCAACTGGCTGAGCGGTTCAGGCGGTGAAGGCAGTTCACTGCGTGGCGCGGCTAACGACCTACGCAACCGCGCGGCAGAAATGGGCGGCAACGTGATTTATGGCGCCACCAGCCCGACGCAGAATCTGCTGTCAGCTTTCGCACCGCTCGACAGCAAAATGACCGGCCAGGTGTATAAGTGCCCGTAAGTTGCAGTTGTAAAAAAAGCCGCTGATGCGGCTTTTTTTATGCCTGACGCAGCTGCAAATCCAGCGGCGTCTTGCTTGGCTCGCCGCCAATCTCACGCGCCAGTTTCGGCACCATATAACCGGAAACCATCGGCAGCAGCTGGCGCATCAGCCCACGTGCTTCCTCATCTGACACAAAGAAGTGCGCCGCGCCTTGCACCTTATCCAGCACGTGCAGGTAGTAGGGCAGAATGCCAGCATCAAACAGCGCATTACTGAGATCCGCTAGCGTCTGCGCATCATCATTCACATCACGCAGCAACACGCTCTGATTGAGCAGCGTCACGCCGGCACGCTTCAGCATCTGCATGCCGTAACGCAGCTCATCATCAATTTCCTGCGCATGGTTGATATGGCTCACCATCAATACCTGCAGGCGCGTGTCCGCCAGAATCTGACACAAGCTTTCGGTGATACGCGACGGGATCACCACCGGCAAGCGGCTGTGAATACGCAGGCGTTTGAGATGCGGGATTTTCTCCAGCGCGCCCACCAGCCATGCCAGTTCATGATCTTTCGCCATCAGCGGATCGCCGCCAGAGAAGATGATCTCGTCCAGTTCCGGATGCGTGGCGATGTAGTCAATCGCTGCCTGCCAGTTGCGCTTGTTGCCCTGATTATCCTGATAGGGGAAATGGCGGCGGAAACAGTAGCGGCAGTTGACCGCACAGCCGCCTTTTACCAGCAGCAGCGCTCGGTTTCTATACTTATGCAGTAAACCCGGCACCACGCTGCTTTGTTCATCCAGCGGATCGGTGCTATAACCTGGCGCATCGATAAATTCCTGACGGCTGGTGAGCACTTGCAGCAGCAGCGGGTCCGTCGCATCGCCTTTTTTCATGCGTGCGATGAAGGCGCGCGGTACGCGCAGGGCGAAAAGCTTGCGCGCATCCGCGCCTGCGGCCAGATCAGCATGCTGATCAAGAGATAAAAGTTGCAGTAATTCAGCAGGTTCGGTGACAACATCAGCTAGTTGCTGCAACCAATCTTCTCTGACGGGGGGATTTAGGGTTACAATGTGTGCCATTTTTTTGGCTATTTACCAGTTCAATATTTACAGAGGGCCTTTATGGCGACTTATCTTAGCAACGATTTCCGTCCCGGTCTTAAAATCATGTTCGAAGGCGAGCCATATGCCATCGAAGCCAGTGAGTTCGTTAAGCCGGGTAAAGGCCAGGCATTTGCGCGCGTTAAAATGCGTCGTCTGCTGACCGGTTCTCGCGTTGAGAAGACCTTCAAATCTACTGACTCTGCCGAAGGCGCAGACGTTCGTGATATGACGCTGCAATACTCTTACAACGACGGCGACTTCTACTACTTCATGCACCCAGAATCTTTCGAGCAGTATCAGATCGAATCTAAAGTGCTGGATGACGTGACCAAGTGGCTGCAGGACAATGCGGATTGTATCGTTACCCTGTGGAACGATAAAGCGATCGCTGTTCAGCCACCGAACTTCATCGAAGCGGAAGTTATCGAAACCGATCCAGGCCTGAAGGGTGATACCGCAGGTACCGGCGGTAAGCCCGCTACGCTGTCGACTGGCGCGGTAATCAAAGTGCCATTGTTTGTACAAATTGGCGAAGTGGTAAAAGTAGATACCCGCTCTGGCGAATACGTTTCTCGCGTAAAATAATCGTCAAATCAGGCGCATCATTGATGCGCCTTTTTTCTCACTGTGTGTTTCCCTTCTCTTTTTTCATCCGTCCAATCCGCAGTTTTACAGATCAAGACTATGCTTTAAGAGCTGTACTTTTACTGCAACCAAAAAGGATATGGCTATGTTAAAGAAAAGTATTGTCGCGATTTTTTCCGTGCTGGTGCTCTCATCCGTTCTGACCGCTTGTAACACCACGCGTGGTGTTGGCGAAGACGTTTCGGCGGGCGGCAAGGCAATCCAGCGCAGCGCACAGTAAGATAGTCCGGTGCGAAAGCGACTTTCGCACCGGTCCTCTCTATTTCTGCTCCACCCAAATCAGCTCATCCACCGGGAATCCGGCACTTCTGGCCTGTTCAACCAGGCGTTGCTTAACATTTTCATCCAGCTGCGGCGTACGTGACAGAATCCACAAGTAGCTACGATTCGGCCCGCACACCAGCGCATAGCGATAGTCAGGATCCAGTGCGATCACGTTGTAGCCGCCATAGAAAGGGCCAAAGAACGACACTTTCAGCGCGGCGCGTTGTTTATCGCCGGTGAAATAGGCTTTGCCAACGCTCTCTTGCCAGCGCTGTTTCTGCTGATTGTAGCCGCGGTTGATCACCTTCAAGCCGCCGTCCTCGCGCGGACTATAATTAGCGGTAACCTGTTGTAATCCTCGCTCAAAGCGGTGATCGAGTCGGGCGATTTCATACCATTGGCCGAGATAGCGCTGACTGTCGAAACCTTCTACTACCGTGACACCTTTAGGCGGCGCGGTTGAGCAGGCAACGGAGAGAAAAGCGCTCAGGCTGGCAAGCAGGGTTTTCCATGGGGACATTGTGGGATTCCTCTACGATTTTAATGGGTTAAGTATAGCTTCCCGCTAGCAAATTGCTGCCTGCGCCCGCTGCCGTTGTTTGCCATCGGCATTGCGGGTAGACTTCCACCCCTTATCTGTATGAGGAGTCATCAACATGAGCGAAACGGCAAGCTGGCAGCCGAGCGCACCCATTGCCAATTTGTTGAAACGCGCCGCTATCATGGCGGAAATACGTCGTTTCTTTGCCGATCGCGGCGTGCTGGAGGTCGATACCCCGGCGATGAGCCAGGCGACCATCACTGACATCCATCTGGTGCCGTTCCAGACGCGTTTTGTTGGGCCAGGCGCAGCCGAAGGGCGCGATCTGTGGCTGATGACCAGTCCGGAATATCACATGAAGCGCCTGCTGGCGGCCGGAAGTGGTCCGATTTACCAGATGGGGCGCAGCTTCCGTAATGAGGAGGCCGGGCGTCACCACAATCCCGAGTTCACCATGCTGGAGTGGTATCGTCCGCACTACGACATGTACCGCCTCATGAACGAGGTGGACGATTTGATGCAGCAGGTGCTGGAGTGCGACAGCGCGGAATCTCTGTCGTACCAGCAGGCGTTTATCCGCCATCTGGAAGTCGATCCGTTATCGGCTGATAAAGCGCAGCTACGCGAAGTGGCGGAGAAGCTGGGCGAGGGCGAGTTGGCCAATCGTGAAGAAGACCGCGATACGCTGCTGCAGCTGCTGTTTATGCTGGGCGTTGAGCCGAAGATTGGTAACGATAAGCCGTGCTTCGTCTACCATTTCCCTGCGACGCAGGCCGCATTGGCGGAGATCAGTACGGAAGATCACCGCGTCGCCGAGCGCTTTGAGGTCTATTACAAAGGGATTGAGCTGGCGAACGGTTTCCGTGAATTAACCGATAGCCGCGAGCAGCGTCAGCGCTTTGAGCAGGACAATCGTCGTCGTGCTGCGCGTGGCCTGCCGCAACATCCTATCGATACCTATCTGCTGGATGCGCTGGCGCACGGTATGCCTGCCTGTTCTGGCGTGGCGTTGGGCGTGGATCGTTTGATCATGCTGGCGCTGAAAGCCAGCTCGCTAAGCGAAGTGATCGCCTTCCCGGTCGATCGCAGCTAAATCATCAGGGCGCGCAAGCGCCCTTATGGCGTGGTGGTGGCGGGCGCGGTCACTTCCGGGAATTCCTGAATCGTCACCGGCAAGGTCATTTTCTTTTCATTTCGCAAGATCTGCACGTCAATCACCGAGCCCGGACGAATTTCTGCCACCTGATCCATGGTTTCCTGCGCCGAGAGCGCCGGTTTACCATTCACTTCCAGCAGCACGTCATTGGCCTGAATGCCGGCGCTATCGGCGGGGCCGCCAGGCGTGACGTCGCTAACGATAATGCCCTGCACGCGATCAAGATTACTGCCCTGGCCGTGCAGCGGCGGCAGTTCGCGCCCGGTGATGCCGATGTAGCCGCGAATCACCCGACCATCACGAATCAGCTTATCCATGATTTTGCTCGCCAGCGCGGTGGGAATGGCGAAACCAATTCCTTCCGGCGTTTCGCCATCGCTGCTTTTATCAAACGTCAAGGTGTTAATGCCCATCAGTTCACCCAGCGAGTTAATCAATGCGCCGCCCGAGTTACCCTGATTGATTGAGGCATCGGTCTGCAGGAAGTTTTGTCGTCCGGATGAGCTCAGACCCACGCGTCCGGTGGCGCTGATGATGCCTTGCGTCACGGTTTGGCCGAGGTTATATGGATTGCCGATCGCCATGACGACGTCGCCGATGTGCGCCATACGTTTGGCGTTGATGGGGATAACCGGCAAGTTGGAGGCGCTGATTTTCAGCACCGCTAAATCGGTCATGGCATCGGAACCCACTAAGGTGGCTTCGAAGAAGCGTCCATCCTGCAGCGCGACGATGATTTGGTCGGCGTTATTAATCACGTGTTTGTTAGTGAGGATGTAGCCTTTGCCGTTCATGATCACGCCGGAACCCAGCGTGGTGATTCCGCGATTATTGTTGCCGTGGGCGCTGCGGTTATAGACGTTAACGACCGCGGGCACGGCACGTCGCACACCCTGATTAAAACTAACGGGTGCTTCATCGTCGCTGTTGTCATGATCAAAGGTGACGTTGCTGCCCATACGCAGCGCAGGGATCGCGACGAGCAGTAAGCCAGCCACGATCAGGCCCATCACCACAGAACGCAAAAGTTTAAGAAACATGGTGTTATTTCAAGCCAGGTGAGATCGCAGGGCAGAATAGCATGAGAAAGGCGGACAAACACCTGCTTGTCCGCCTGTTGCGAGGATTATCGCAGAAGCAGGTAAATCGTCTCTTCGCCGCGCACCACGTTCAGTGCCAGCACCGGCGGTTTGCCTTCCAGCACTTTGCGCATTTCGGCAATAGAAGCGACGCGATTGCGGTTTACGCCGATGATCACATCATCTTTCTGCAAACCGACTTGCTCCGCTGGCGTGCCTTTTTCAATGGCATCGACTTTCACGCCTTTATCACCGGTTTTGGTCGCGCCGTCGCTCAGCGTTGCGCCTTGCAGTGCAGGCGACATCAGCTGAGCGCTGGCGGTGGTTTGCGCGCTCTGTTCCAGCGTGACGGTGACGTTGACCGGTTTGCCTTCACGTAGCAGGCCGATTTTCACATCCTGGCCCGGCGGCGTGGTGCTGACTTTCACACGCAGCTCAGCAAAGCTGGTGATTGGCTTATCATTGATGGAGGTGATGATATCGCCAGCTTTGATGCCCGCTTTCTCGGCGGCTGACTTCGGCAGCACTTCCGAAACAAAGGCACCGCGCTGCGCATCAACGTTAAACGCTTTGGCGATATCGGCGGTCATTTCCGTACCTTTGATACCAAGCTGACCGCGCTTCACTTCGCCGAACTGAATCAGCTGCTGCGCCAGGTTCATCGCCATATTGGCGGGAATGGCGAAGCCAATGCCGATGTTGCCGCCGCTTGACGCCAGAATCGCGGTGTTGATACCAATCAACTCACCATTCAGGTTCACCAGCGCACCACCGGAGTTACCGCGGTTAATCGCGGCATCGGTCTGAATGAAGTTTTCCAGTCCTTCCAGATTCAGGCCGCTACGACCGAGCGCAGAGATGATGCCCGACGTGGCGGTTTGACCCAGACCAAACGGGTTACCGATGGCCACGGCAAAATCACCCACCTTCAGCGAATCAGAGTCGGCGATTTTCACCTGTGTCAGATTTTTCGCGCCTTCAACCTGGATCAATGCGATGTCGGTTTGTTCATCGTGACCAATTAACTTAGCGTCATATTCGTTGCCGTCACCCAGCTGCACGCTGATTTTATCGGCGTTGCTGACCACATGGTTATTGGTGAGGATATAGCCTTTAGCGGCATCAATGATCACGCCAGAACCCAGACCTTCAAAAGGCTGCGGCTGCGATTGTCCCGGTGCCTGACCAAAAAAGCGCTTCAGTGGTTCAGGAATATCCTGCGCCTGCTGACCGCTGTCGGTACCTTCAACACGCACGCTCACTACTGCGGGCAGAACTTTTTCCAGCATCGGTGCCAGGCTTGGCAATGCTTGTCCCTGAATCTGGGCGGGAAGAGTTGCCAGCGCACTCGGCGCCGCAGCCAAACTCATCCCGATACCTAAGGCTAATGCGCTTAACAGACGTGCTTGTTTTTTCATTGCTACAACGCTCTCGCTGCGAAAGGGATAAAAGAAGTGTGACAGTAGTTTGTGGTTTGTGTTCGAAAACAAAAAGGGCACAGCTAAGCTGTGCCCCAAAAGGATTAATTACGCGGAGCGCGGTCGCTGCCACGTAACAGGCCGGATGCGCCTTCAGAGTAATCACGCGGCATCTGCACCGGCGCCTGATCGTTATCCGCTTCGGCTTCCGTTAACTGGTAGGCAAACGGATTTTTCTCGCCGGGCAGATTTGGCAGCAGGTCGTTAGACCCTTTCGCCATGTGCTGATACAGCTGGCGATAATCATGCGCCATATTGTCCAGCAGCTCGGCGCTGCGGGCGAAGTGGTTGGTGAGCTCCTCGCGGTAATCCGCCAGCTCAGCCTTCGATTTTTCCAGTTCATACTGCATGCTACGCTGCTCACGCAGCTTCTTGTTGCCAAAACGCATGACGACTGCGCCGACAATAATGCCAATCACTAAACCAATCAGCCCGTATTCCCAGGTCATAATGACTCCCGTGTAATTTCCGTTGTTTCGTAGGGCATTGCTTCTGTTGCAACATCAACTTCAATAGCAGCCACTATACCCAATAATCTATTGGAAGTGGAACTATCGGGCTGCATCGCTTAGTGTAGAGCGGCCTAATTTTCGTCAACCGACCCGTGAATCGGACTTTTTCAGGGATTCTGAGAGAACCATGCAAACCTCATCTCCGCTTGCACGCTACGAGCAGGCGCTGTCGCAGGGCGAATTCCGCCCGGATGACGTACAACGAGAAGCGATTACCCGCTTAGATACCATCCAGCAAGGATTGATTGCCCGCCAGCAACAGGTTGAACCGGCTGCCAAAGGTCTGTTGGGCCGCTTGTCTAAGATAATGAATAAAGAGAAAAGCACCCGCGAAGCGCCAGTGCGCGGCCTGTATATGTGGGGCGGTGTGGGACGCGGTAAAACCTGGGTGATGGATCTGTTTTTTCAGTCAATTCCTGGTGATCGTAAGCTGCGCCTGCATTTCCACCGCTTTATGCTGCGTGTCCATCAGGAACTGACGCAGCTGCAAGGCCATAGCGATCCGCTGCTGATTGTCGCCGATCGCTTTAAAGCGGAAACCGACATTCTCTGTTTCGATGAGTTTTTTGTCTCAGATATCACCGACGCAATGCTGCTCGGCACGCTGATGGAAGCGCTGTTTGCGCGTGGCATCTCGCTGGTAGCCACCTCGAACATTCCGCCGGATGAGCTCTATCGCAACGGCCTGCAGCGCCCGCGTTTCCTGCCTGCCATCGAACAAATCAAGCGTCATTGTGAAGTGATGAACGTGGACGCCGGTATCGATTACCGTCTGCGTACACTAACGTCGGCGCATTTGTGGAACTTCCCGCTCAACGATGCCACGCATAGCGAAATGGAGCGCATGTTCCGCGCGCTGTCCGGCAAAGCGCGTGAAGACGCGCCGGTGCTGGAAATCAACCATCGCCAGATGCCCACGCTGGGCGTGCATGAAGGCGTGCTGGCGATCAATTTCCTGACGCTGTGCGGCGAAGGGCGCAGTCAGCACGACTATATTGAGCTCTCGCGCCGTTTTCACAGCGTCTTGCTGTATGATGTGCCGGTGATGATTTATAAGACCGAAGATCAGGCGCGCCGCTTCCTTGCGTTGGTCGATGAGTTCTACGAACGCCACGTGAAACTGGTTGTCGCGGCTGAAACATCACTGTTTGAAATTTATCAGGGCACACGCTTGAAGTTTGAGTATCAGCGCTGCTTGTCGCGTTTGCAGGAGATGCAGAGCGAGGAGTATTTGCGTCTGCCGCACCTGCCCTGATGACGTGGCATAAATCGTAGGTTTTAGATGCAAAAAGGTTCGATCTTTGAGTTCGACTTCTCTATAATCTTGCGACCCCACGTTACAGCATCGGTTTTCTTTCCCAAGAACTCGATGTGATCCGGTAACTCACTTGAAGGGGTGGCTTGCTGGGCAAAATGGTCGTGTGAGCCTCAATCGTTTACTTAGCGTTTGGGATTTCACCAACGTGTAACTTTTTATTTGGGTAAGCTTTTCAATGAAAACTTTTACAGCTAAACCAGAAACCGTACAGCGTGACTGGTATGTTGTTGACGCAACGGGCAAAACCTTGGGTCGCCTGGCGACTGAACTGGCGCGCCGTCTGCGTGGTAAGCACAAAGCGGAATACACTCCGCACGTTGATACCGGTGATTACATCATCGTTCTGAACGCAGAAAAAGTTGCTGTAACCGGCAACAAGCGTACTGACAAGATTTACTATCACCACACTGGCCACATCGGTGGTATCAAGCAAGCGACCTTTGCAGAGATGATCGAGCGCCGTCCTGAGCGTGTGATTGAAATCGCGGTTAAAGGCATGCTGCCGAAAGGCCCACTGGGTCGTGCTATGTACCGTAAACTGAAAGTTTACGCAGGCAACGAGCACAACCACGCGGCGCAGCAACCGCAAGTTCTTGACATTTAATCGGGATTATAGGCAATGGCTGAAACTCAAAACTACGGCACTGGTCGCCGCAAAAGCTCTGCCGCTCGCGTCTTCATCAAGCCGGGTAGCGGTAACATCGTAATTAACCAGCGCTCTTTGGAGCAGTACTTCGGTCGCGAGACTGCACGCATGGTCGTGCGTCAGCCGCTGGAGCTGGTTGATATGGTTGGTAAATTTGACCTGTACATCACCGTTAAAGGTGGTGGTATTTCTGGTCAGGCTGGTGCGATCCGTCACGGTATCACACGCGCTCTGATGGAGTACGACGAGTCTCTGCGTTCTGAACTGCGTAAAGCGGGCTTCGTTACCCGTGATGCGCGTGAAGTTGAACGTAAGAAAGTCGGCCTGCGTAAAGCACGTCGTCGTCCGCAGTTCTCCAAGCGTTAATTGTTTGCTGCTTCGGCAGCGGCAGTTGGCTCAAAAAACCCGCTTCGGCGGGTTTTTTATTGCCTGCATTAATGATTTTTTCCCACGAAAAACGCGAGCTTTACCCGCATTTTGCCCGCAAATCATCACGCCCGCCCCACAAGCTGCTTAAAATCTGGTAAACTCACTGTCACTTTGCGCCTGCAAGACGCAGCGTTGTGCATGTCGTTCCTGTCCGGAAGACCGGTCGATGCTCCTGACGCTGACGGTAGGCGAATCTGATGAGCCGGTGAGTCGCCGCGTGGTTGGCTATTCGCAGTATCTTTTTGTGAACAAACTTGGAGGTTTTCATGGCTGTCGCTGCCAACAAACGTTCGGTAATGACGCTGTTTTCTGGTCCGACTGACATTTTCAGCCATCAGGTACGTATCGTACTGGCTGAGAAGGGCGTCAGCGTGGAGATCGAGCAGGTTGAAACGGATAACCTGCCGCAGGATCTGATTGACCTCAACCCGTATCGCACCGTACCGACGCTGGTCGACCGTGAACTGACGCTGTATGAATCACGCATCATCATGGAATACCTCGATGAGCGTTTCCCGCATCCACCGCTGATGCCGGTTTACCCGGTAGCGCGCGGTGAAAGCCGTCTGATGATGCACCGCATTGAGCAGGATTGGTACAGCCTGATGCGCACCATCGAAACCGCCAACGGTGCCGAAGCCGATGCAGCGCGCAAGCAACTGCGCGAAGAGCTGCTGGCGATTGCACCACTGTTCGCACGCACACCGTTCTTCATGAGCGAAGAGTTCAGCTTGGTGGATTGCTATCTGGCGCCGCTGCTGTGGCGTCTGCCGCAGATGGGCGTTGACCTGTCTGGCGCCGGTTCTAAAGAGCTGAAAGGCTATATGACGCGTGTGTTTGAACGTGACTCTTTCCTTGCGTCACTGACGGAAGCAGAACGTGAAATGCGCCTGCAAGCTCGGGGCTAATGTATGGAAATGTCGCAACTAACGGCGCGTCGTCCTTACCTGTTGCGGGCGTTCTACGACTGGTTGCTGGATAACCAGTTGACGCCGCATTTGGTGGTCGACATCAATCTGCCTGGTGTGCAGGTGCCGCTGGAATATGCGCGTGATGGACAGATTGTTCTGAACATCGCGCCGCGTGCGGTAGGCAATCTTGACCTCGCCAATGATGAAGTGCGTTTCAACGCGCGTTTCGGTGGCGTACCGCGTCAGGTTTCTGTGCCGATGGCTGCAGTTCTGGCGATTTATGCCCGTGAAAACGGCGCTGGCACCATGTTCGAGCCGGAACCGGCTTACGAGCTGGCGACGGACGAGCAGGAAGGTAGCGGTCAGGAAGAGACAATGATGTCTGTGATTGATGGCGATCGTCCGGATGATGCGACTGATGACGATCACTCGCCAGATGATGAGCCGCCGCCGCGTGGCGGACGACCTTCACTGCGTGTGGTGAAGTAAAACGTGCAATAAAAAACGGGCCGATTGGCCCGTTTTTTTTATGCCTGCGCGTCTTAGTAGACGTCGCGCAGGTAGCGTTTATCTTTCTTCAGCTGATCAATGTAAGCCGCCGCGCGCTCGCTGGACAAGCCACCGAACTGACGAACCACTTCATACAGCGCCGCATCAACGTCTTTTGCCATGCGAGATGCGTCGCCACACACGTAGAAGTAAGCGCCATCCTGCAGCCAGGCGTAAAGCTCAGCGCCTTTCTCCAGCATGCGGTTCTGCACGTAAATCTTCTCTTCCTGATCGCGCGAGAAGGCCAGATCCAGATTAGTCAGCAGACCTTTCTCCTGCCATGCCTGCAACTCTTCCTCGTAGATATAATCATGTGCCTGATGCTGGTCACCGAAGAACAGCCAGTTTTTACCTTCTGCGCCCGTTGCCTGACGTTCCTGCAGGAAGGCGCGGAACGGTGCGATACCGGTGCCTGGCCCAACCATGATCAGCGGCGCATTGCCGTTTGACGGTACACGGAACGCTTTGTTTGGTGAGATGAAGATCGCCGGCTTTTCGCCGCGACGTACACGTTCAGCCAGATAAGTTGAGCACACGCCTTTACGCTCGCGGCCGCTGCTGTGATAGCGCACGGAAGCAATGGTCAGATGTACCTGATTTGGGTGGGCTTTCGAGCTCGACGAGATGGAGTAAGCGCGATGCTGTAACGGACGCAGCATGGCAACGAATTCCGGCACCGACAGGCTGCGCGTCAGCTCGAGCTGCAGCAGATCCAGCGTGTCTTTGCCCCACAGCCAAACGGCAAGGGTATCTTTATCGTCGTGCTGCAAGACGTGACGCAGTTCCTGGTTGGTGGTGTGCTGGCCAACCCACTCAATCAGTTTGCGTGACGGCTCGGAGATTTCGAACTGATAAGTCAGCAGATCGCCGAGGTTGCGATCAAAGCTGGGAACTGGCGTTTCGTAATCTGCTTTGAGCTGAGTCAGCAGCAGTGAAACCAGTGCTGCGTCGTTCACCGGGATCACACCCAGCGCATCGCCCGCTTCATATTTCAAACCGCTGTCGGTGAGATCAAATTCGAAGTGACGAATATCTTTCGCCGACTCTTCTGCCGAAAGACGCTTGTTAGTCACCAACGCAGCCGCATATGGGTTTTGCTTATTGCTGCCCGGAATGACGGGCGCTTCTGGCGCGCTTTCTAATGCTGTACCGCTGCTGCCTGCACTGGCGGCGAATTGCGGCATCGCCGTACCAATCCACGCGCTGGATGGCTCTTCGAAGTCGATATCGCAGTCGATACGATCGGCGACGCGTTTTGCACCGAGCTGCTCAAGACGCATATCGATGAATTTACCTGCCTGGCAGAAACCGTCGTAGCCGGTGTCGCCAATCGCCAATACCGCAAAGTGCATCTGCTCCAGACGCGGCGCGGTGCTGGCTGAAATCGCGTTCCAGAACAGCTGGGCGTTGTCCGGCATTTCGCCTTCGCCGTAAGTTGAGGTGACGATCAGCACGTGACGCATGGTGGCGAACACATCCAGATCCACTTCGCCCAGCGCTTGAACCACCGGCACCAAACCTTTGGCGCGTGCGGCTTTAGCGGCCGTTTGCGACAGCGCTTCAGCGTTGCCGGTCTGTGAACCGAACAGGATGTGCAACTGCGTATTGGTGCTGGCACCTGCAGCCGGTGCGCTCTGCTTGTCTTCTAATACCAGCAGGCGCGAATGGAGACCGGCGAGGAAGCCCGCCAGCCAGTATTTCTGCTCACCGTTAAACGGTGCATCTTCAGGAATGTAAGGAATTTTCATCGGTAAGGCTCAATCCTGTTCAAAATTTTATCCCTTTCATACTTCAGGTTGCAGATGCGTTTGCCGCCTTTCTGCACCATGAAGTATTGAGGGAAAGGTCAAAATTACACTTGTTCATTGGTGCTGTAATCAGGAAAGTTTCCCGACCGCAGCAGCGATTTCTGGCAATGCAGCACGCGCAAACAGCTCTTCAAAATCAGGCAGATGACCAAGCACTTCACGGATGCAGGCATCCTGATAGATGATCCAGCCGTAAGTCGCCAGGCTGTCCATCGAGCGAATGTTGCGCTGCGTTAATGCCGCTTTGTAATCTGACATTCGTTTCGCAGCGATCAGGCTTGCCAGCTCGTCATCGCTGTAACTCTCAATCGCCGAGCGTGCATGACGTTGCAGCTTGCTGATGAGCGTGAAATCTTCGGTCATCAGCAGATTACGCACCGCTTTTTCTACTGCTGGATCTTCCACCGCCGTGCCTTTCGGCAGCTTGCCCAGCGCCAGCTGCTGCGCGAGGCTGAGAACGGTGTAATTGTTCAGCAGAACAAACATCTCTAGCGTATCGGTCGCGCCATAAGCCGGAACTGCGCCGTTGGCAATGGTTTTACCGTCACGCCACGCTGATTTGAACTTCGCAACCTGATGCGCAGCCAGCGAGGTTGACAGCTCTTCAAGCAGGTCTTTACGTGATTTGGCTTTCAGGATCTCGGTGCCATCCTGATACAGCAGCAGTGAACGCGGCATCACATAAACAAAGTGGTGGCACTCGGTTTCCCAGTTATCCAGCAGCCAGGCCGCCCGTGGCGATTGGGTTGCTTCCAGATGCCAGTTCAGCATGGTCAGCACCGCTTGTTTGTGCACCTGCGCCATTTCGTCTTCATCGGCGATGGAACCAAACAGCACCGAATCACCTGCCGCGTGCGCTGCCAGCGATCCATACGGATCGTACTGGTAAGCGAAACCGCCGCTCATGCCGTTGCCAAAGCCTTTACCAAAGGTGCCAAGGTTGAGGATGGCGCCGTTGGTCATGTATTCGCAGCAGAAGTCACCAACGCCTTCCACTACCGCGGTTGCGCCGGAGTTACGCACGGCGAAGCGGTCACCCGCCTGGCCCTGAACGAACAGACGGCCGCCGGTGGCGCCAAATAGCGCGAAGTTACCGATCAACACGTTGCCATCGCTATCCTGTGCGCCGCCGCCTGGTGACATCACCACCAACTCGCCGCCGCACTGGCCTTTGCCGACACCGTCGTTACAGGTGCCGTAATGCTTCATCTGCATGCCGTCGTTGCAGAACGCGCCGAACGACTGGCCGGCAGAACCGCTGGTGTTAATCAGCACGGTGGCTGGCGCCAGATAGTGACGACCGCGATCGTCTTTCAGCACCGCTGGCAATGCAGCCAGCTGCTCTGTCGAGAGTTCATGGTTCAGCATGCGTTCGATATCGATCGCCAGCTGACCACCGACGCTTTTGTTACGGTTGTTCAGCGTGATGCCCGCGCCCAGCGCGATTTCACGGCTTGCCGCGCCAACCAGCTGCGTTTTCAGCTCGCTGACCCAGCCATCATCCAGCTCAAAGTCTTTTTCCAGATACACCGGCTTGGCAATTTTCTGCTCTGGCACCACGGTCAACATCGCACGCAGATCCAGTTTGCCGACTTCCAGCGGGTGATCCATCAAGTGCAGCAGATCCGAACGGCCACGCGCTTCACGCAGAGAACGCAGACCGAGGCGGGCGAGGAACTCACGCACTTCCTGCGCCACGTTGATGAAGTACTGCGCCAGCTGACGCGGATCACCATCAAAGGCTTCGGCGTTGGTGGTTAAACCGGCCGGGCATTTGACGTTACAGTTTTTCGCCATCACGCATTTCAGCATCATCAGCGCGGTGGTGCCGAACTCGAAGCTATCGCCGCCGAGCAGGGCAGATTTGATCACATCGCTGCCGGTTTGCTGCGCGCCGGAGCAGCGCAGCTGCACTTTGTCGCGCAGGCCGTTGGCACACAGCGCCTGATGCACTTCAGCGATGCCGATTTCCGCGACGCGGCCGGTATATTTCAGGCTGGTAACGGACGCTGCGCCGGTGCCGCCGGTGTTACCTGCGACGTTAATGACATCCGCGCCGGCTTTCGCCACGCCGACGGCGATGGTGCCGATACCTTCAGATGAAACCAGTTTGACGATGACACGCACGCGCGCGGCTTTACAGTCGTGGATCAGCTGCGCCAAATCCTCGATGGAGTAAGTGTCGTGGTGCGGCGGCGGTGAAACCAGCTCAACGCCCGGCGTACCGCCACGCGCTGCGGCAATCTCAACGGTCACTTTTGGTGCCGGCAGCTGGCCGCCTTCACCGGGCTTCGCGCCCTGACCGATTTTGATCTCCAGCTCTTCCAGCATTGGGTCAGCAAGATAAGCCGCCCACACGCCGAAACGCCCGGATGCCAACTGCTTGATACGTGACGCGCGGATGGTGCCGTGACGTGAATAGTGCTCGCCACCTTCACCACAGTTACTCATGCCGCCAACCATGTTAGTACCATGCGCGACAGCTTCGTGCGCCGGCGCAACCAACGCACCGTGGCTCATCGCACCGGAAGCAAAGGTACGGGTGATTTCGTGGGCTGGCTGAATCTCTTCCAGCGGCAGCGATGGCAGCGCGGTGAAGATCAGCGACAGATAATCGGCCGCTTTGCCGTAAGCGGTGATGTGCAGCACGCCATCCGCCACGTTGCTGCTTTCGATATCGTCGGTGAAACGGGTTTTCAGCGCCCGCGCCAGCGCTTCCAGACGCTCGCTTTCCGGTTTCAGGCCAGCAATGGCATCGATCAGACGCAGCTCAAAATGGTTCAGGCTGCCGTTCACTGCTTCACATTTCAGGCCACGCGTAGCGAAACCGTTGTTCACCAGCGAGTAGCGGCCCAGTTTGCGGCCGAATTCGGCTTCGCTGTCCACGTGGGTCAAATCGCACGGCAGCGCGAGGATGTCACGTAGCGCCGCCGGACGGCGTTTACGCTCGGCATGCATCAGGCTGGAGAACTGACGATAATCTGGCGTGATGGCAAAGCTGTCGATCACATCATTTGGGATGCGCTCGAAGCTGCTGTCTTTAAAGGCTTCCGCTTTGATGTTGAACGCATTATCCAGTTTGGCCAGCGTCATCAAACGAATAAAGTTGTCCTCTTCGCGCTCTTTGTTAGCAAAGCGAATCGGTTGTTCCGTCATATCAATGAAGGTACGCACCGCGATGGTGCCGTATGAGTGGCCCGCGCCTTCAGCACGCTCTTTGAACAGGCCGAGCAACGGCACTTCCGCTTCGCCCTGAATTTTTAATGCGCTTTGATGCCAGTCTACCGCCATCTGGGCGATCGCCGGGAAGCCCGCGCCGCCAACCGGCGTTTTGATATTCGGGAAATACTTTTTCAATACCGGATCGTCGGTATTCAGGAAGTTCGGCTCGAAGAACTCGCCGCAGCTGTAGCTCTCAACGGTACACAGGCCGACTTTACCCATGGTTTTCATCAGCGCTTTTTCGGCTGCTTTGGCATAGCGTTTAAAGGCTTTATTGCCTTCTTCGCCTTCACCGAATTTCTCTTCCGCACGCATCTGCACGCCGAGTGGGTAAACGGCAGAAGCACCGAAGCCCAGCGTCGCCGCGATATGGTGTGAAGAGATGCTTTGACCACTTTCGACCACCAGCGAAACATCCAGACGCAGACCTTCCTGCACCAGACGTTGGTTGATCGCCGACACCATCAGCAGCATCGGGATCGCTGCGTGAGTTGAAGAGATATGACGATCGGTGATCATCGCGATGCCGCCTTGCTGGCGTGCGAAATCGACAACCTGCTGGGCTAAGTTATCAATGGCTTTTTCCAGCGCGTTGGCGTTGGCCGCACGGCTGACGATATCTTTGCCGACCACCGGCTCATACAGCATCTCGAAACGCGCATAAGGAGCGACGGTTTGCTCGCGCAGGCGCAGCATGTCGAGGTGCGTCAGGATTGGCGTCGGAACAATGATTTGCTGACCTTTGCTGCGGCCGAGATGCGGCTTCGCACCCAGCGCAACACGCAGCGTCATGCCGTCCGCTTCACGAATGGAGTCGAGCGGCGGGTTGGTAACCTGGGCAAATCGTTGTGAGAAGTAGTGCGCCATGCCGCCTTCGTGGTCAGACAGGCCGTTGATGGCGTTGCCGTAACCCATGGCTGAGATCTTCTCAGCGCCGGTTTGCAGCATCGGATCCATCATGAATTTGAAGCTTTCCTGGTTGTAGTAGTAGGCGACAAAACGTTGATAGGTTTTGAGGTCACCACGATAACGCAGCGGCGAGCCGAGCTGCTCTGCCTGAATTTCTGGCAGGTCGGCGAGATCGATACGCGCTTTGCTCAGCAGTGACAGATAATCTTTTTCAGCGGCCAGTTTTTCCAGCGCTTCAACCGTGGTGTAAGAGCGTTTCTCTTTGTGATCGTAATAGAGCATGCCGCCCGCTTCGATACGGCCACGACGCAGCACGCTTTCCGGTGGGAAGGCGATCTGGCCCGCTTCAGACATCGCACCGATGTACTCCGCGGTTTCAACGGAACGCAGCGGACGCAGACCGAGGCGGTCAAGTCGCGCGCCGATCACTTCACCGTTACCGAAGATAAGCGCAGCTGGGCCATCGTTCTTCTCTTCATATAAAGAGAAGTACTCGAGCATGGCGCGCACTTCGTTCGAGAGCGAGGTATCGTTCTCCCACGCTGGCGGCATCATCGAAACTACGGCGTTGATCAGGTCGAGGTTATCTTCCATCAAACGGCTATGGATGCTCTGGTCGAGACGCGAACTGTCGGACTGACCTTTTGGACGCACGATTTTTTTACCGCGCGCCAGCATCAGTGCCGCTTCGGCAATGCGGTTTTTACGATCGGTGTTCAGCTCGCCGTTGTGCGCCATTAAGCGGAATGGCTGCGCCATGGTGGTATGCGGATCGGTGTTGGTCGAGAAACGGGTGTGGAAGAACAGCCCGCGCACCTGATGATCGGCATCGGTCAAATCTTTGAAGTAAGGAATCACTTCGTTGGAGTTCAGACGCGCTTTAAATACCTGCGTGCGCGAAGAGAGCGACAGCGGATAGAGGCCGCCGAATTCGCTTTCGGTAAAGGCGCGCGCTTCGATATCCAGCAGTGCGCGATAAATCTGGCGCTCGAATTCGAGTTGTTCAGTCACTTCCTGCGGCGCGGCAAAAATCCACTGCACAATCGGCAGCTGGAATTGCAGGGCGGCCGGGCGCGTCACGCTGCCGTCCAGCGGCATATCGCGTTTCACTAATACCGGGAAGTTATGCGCCGCCAGCGTTTCTTCAACCAGACGCTCAGCATTTGCACGCAGCTCTGCGTCTTTTGGTACAAAGAAGTTACCGACGCCAAAACGGCCGGCTTCCAGCGCCAGACCGGTGACCTTGCGGAAGAAGTTCAGGGAGAGATCGACGTTCACACCCGCGCCATCGCCCACGCCTTCGGCAGACATGCCGCCTCGGTGCGGAACCGTGCACAGCGCGCTATGGGCCATCCGCAGAATCTCATGAGTCTGCTCGCCGTCCTTACGGGTAATGAAACCTACACCACAGCTGTCACTGCCAGCTGATGGGTCATACAAACCATAGGGATTCGGTTTTTGCGTGGACATTGAGAGTCTCCTTAAACTTCTTTTGACATTACCTGCATTATTTCGTGTACCGCAGCGTGACAATGTAAGCCAGCGCGGCGGTATCAATTCTTGTGCCGCTCAGTAAAGAGCAGGCGTCGCAGCACCGAGCAAGGGCTCTCAAGACACTGTTGTCACGTCCTTAATGAGCTGCTCTTTTTATTCCGGTCTCTTTCGGGAGATAGCTTGCATCCAGAGGGAGGCTTCTTGCTGCATAGATATGCCGAGACACAGGCCCACCAGGAAAGCTTCCAGTGGAATTCCAACTTATCGGGAAAGCGAACTCAGGTCAAATAGCCAGCTTTGATGCGGGTAATAGGCTTTCTTGTCACTTAATTAAATGATTAATAAGAATTTATTGCGTAAATTTATGTCAATATCCCGCTGCGCATTCCCCCAGGAAGTGTGAGCCGTCTCACTGTGACCCAGCCCTCTAATATCCAAACAATGCTGGCAGAAAGGGTTATAACAGCATTTAATGCTGTTAGGGGCAGTTGATACACAGCATGTATCTGTTTTTCTTATGGCGTCATATTTGAATCAAAATGGCGCTGCCATTAGTAAAATTAATCACGCAAAGCATGCGTAGAAAGTCATTTAAATTGAATGGGTATGCAATAAAGAGGTGCAACCATCAGGATGAATGGCTGCCAGGGTGCTGATTAGCACCGGATGTTGAGGAAAGGTTCGCAAAAGCGCGGCCCTCCAGATTATTCAGTTGGCAGAATTAGTCAAGCGCTTTGCGCATATAGAAGGGAACGTCGGCGAAATCACGCTGCGATGCACCATTACAGGGCATAACCTGCGCGATATGGCCGGGTGAAGCGGGGCAGCGCAGCGATAATTACGCTATCATGAGCCAGATTTCGTTCAGGGAGCTCGTAATGAAACAGATTCGTCTTTTAGCGCAGTACTACGTTGATTTGATGGTCAAACTCGGCCTGGTACGCTTTTCGCTGCTGTTAGCCTCAGCGCTGGTGGTGCTGGCGATGGTGGTACAGATGGCCGTCACCATGGTATTGCGTGGGCATGTGGAGAGCATCGACGTCGTCCGCTCCATCTTCTTCGGTCTGTTGATTACGCCCTGGGCCGTCTATTTCCTCTCAGTGGTGGTCGATCAGCTGGAAGAGTCGCGCCAGCGCCTGTCGAAACTGGTAGATAAGCTGGAAGAGATGCGTACGCGCGATCTCGAGCTGAACCAGCAGATGAAAGAGACCATCACCCAGCTTAATCAGGAAATTAACGACCGTATCAAAGCCGAGCAGGCGCGCGAGCAGGTGATGGATAAGCTGCGCGAAGAGATGGCACGACGCGAGCAGGCGCAAATCGAGCTGGAACAGCAATCCTCCTTCCTGCGCTCCTTCCTTGATGCGTCACCGGATTTGGTGTTCTACCGCAACATTGATAAGCAGTTCTCCGGCTGTAATCGCGCCATGGAACTGCTAACCGGCATGAGCGAAAAGCAGCTGATTGGCCTGACACCACGCGATATCTACGATGACGAAGCCGCGACCAAAGTGCTGGAAACCGATGAGAAGGTGTTCCGCCACAATGTGTCGCTAACCTACGAACAGTGGCTGCAATATCCCGACGGGCGCAAAGCCTGTTTCGAAATCCGTAAAGTGCCCTATTACGACCGTGTCGGAAAACGCAGTGGCCTGATGGGCTTTGGCCGCGACATTACCGAGCGTAAGCGCTATCAGGACGCGCTGGAGAACGCCAGCCGTGAGAAGACTACCTTTATTTCGACTATTAGCCATGAGCTGCGTACGCCGCTGAATGGCATCGTCGGACTGAGCCGCATCCTGCTGGATACCGATCTCAATCAGGAGCAGCTGAAGTACCTCAAAACCATCCACGTGTCGGCCATCACGCTGGGCAACATCTTCAATGATGTAATTGAAGTGGACAAAATCGAACGCCGCAAAGTGCAGCTGGATAATCAGCCGCTGGATTTCACCGGTTTCCTCGCCGATCTGGAAAACCTCTCCGGTCTGCTGGCGCAGCCAAAAGGGCTGAAATTTGTCATGGCGCCGGAGCTGCCGCTGCCCCATAAAATTTCGGCGGATGGCACGCGTCTGCGTCAGATTCTGTGGAACCTGATCGGCAATGCCGTGAAATTTACTCAGCAGGGCGAGATTGTGGTGCGCGTTGCCTATCGTCAGGATGAAACGCTGCACTTTGAAGTGCAGGATTCCGGCATGGGCATTCCGCAGGAAGAGCAGGATAAGATCTTCGCCATGTATTACCAGGTGAAAGATCAGCACGGCGGCAAGCCGGCAACGGGCACCGGCATCGGTTTAGCGGTCTCGCGTCGTTTAGCCCAGGCGATGGGCGGCGATATCAGCGTGAGTAGCGTCGCGGGGCAGGGTTCCTGCTTCACCATGGAGATCAACGCGCCACGCGTCGCTGAGGAAGTGGAAGACGACAATCTGGATGACAGTATGCCGTTGCCGGCGCTGCATGTGTTACTGGTGGAAGATATTGAACTCAACGTGATTGTTGCGCGTTCGGTACTGGAGAAGCTGGGTTGCAGCGTCGAAGTCGCGATGACCGGTACGGATGCGCTGGCGATGTTTGATCCGCAGGAGTTCGATCTGGTGCTGCTCGATATTCAGCTTCCGGATATGACGGGCCTCGAGGTGTCGCGTGCCATCCATCAGCGTTACGCAGATGTGGCGCTGCCGCCGCTGGTGGCATTGACCGCCAATGTGCTGAAAGACAAAAAAGAGTATCTCGATGCCGGCATGGATGATGTGTTGAGCAAACCGCTTGCTGTGCCAGCGCTTACGGCGGTGATCAAGAAGTTCTGGGATTATCAGCCGGAGCTGGAAGAGATCGCCACCGAATCATCAGACGCGCAGTCGCGCACGCTGCTAGATGTGGCGATGCTGGAGCAATACATTGAACTGGTTGGCCCTGGATTAATTACCCAAAGCCTGACCATGTTTGAGCAGATGATGCCGGGCTATCTCGAGGTGCTGGATTCCAACATGATGGCGCGCGATCAAAAAGGCATTGCTGAAGAAGGGCACAAGATCAAAGGTGCGGCAGGTTCGGTTGGCTTACTGCATATACAGCAGTTGGCGAAGCAGATTCAGTCGCCGGAATTGCCAGCGTGGTGGGACAACGTGCAAGAGTGGGTCGATGAGTTAAAACAAGAGTGGCTGAAAGACGTGAACGTGTTACGTGAATGGGTAGCGGAGCGGGAAAAATTACAGGACGTTAGAAAAAAATGACCCCAGTCGAAACTGGGGTGCGCGAATACTGCGCCAACACCAGGGAAATGGGCACTGCTGCTATTATTAGAAATCGAATAAGAAAGCAGCAGTTCGGTATTGGTTAACGCTTCCAAATCACCTTAACAAATTCGCCAATCCTTGCGACAAGATTCATTAAATTGTGTGATGTTGAGCAGCGATTAAATACAGAAAACATTAATTTGCTGACACAGTCAAGCAAGGAATTAATTTCTTTGCCATATTGCACCTTTTTTGACCAATTGTTCTGCTTTTTGCCTGGTTTTGCTTCAGTCGTTAGCAGGAAAAGCCTGACACGAGCATGGAAAATGTAATTCTGGCAAAAAATTAAATTTAAGTTAGATTAACATGCTGATATTTATGAATAAATTTAGTTTTTCTGACGGCTTATCCAAAACGTTTTGGAAACCTTAAACGGAAAGTTCCAGTTTAAGGTTTATTGAATGATGTAAACCAATTGTGCGGTAAATCGCTTTACCATCATTGAGGCCAAATGCAGGCAGGATCAGACAATTTTGGTCGCATTTTTCAGATTGGTCTCTGTAATCAATGAACAAGTTCGAACATCATAAAAAATGATAGTTAAGCTTCATGAAAGCTTTTGCGTGAGCGATATCACATTCAGTTAAGTGTTCATGCACGCAGCGCTTGGTGCATTTAACATCATGGAACCGATTCCTTTTTGGCGGAAGTGCTTGATGTGATTGGCTCTAATAGAGGAACGTTGATTGCGCAGGCAACAATTTCACTGACGTTTTTGCCAATCAGAGGATAAAATTTAGTGGTTAATCGTTGGTGTTAGCTATTGTGACTTGGGTGATTGATTAATACAGGGAACAGGTAAGAGAAAATTGCATGAGCAAGAGTAAAGGGACGCTGGGAAAACGTATTAAAGTACTGATTGCTAAAGTGCTGCTGGCCTGGCTCGGCATCTGGTTAGCGGGCATTCTGCTGTTTGCTTTTTTACCGGTACCGTTTTCGGCGGTAATGATGGAGCGGCAAATCGGTGCCTGGTTTACAGGGCGTTTTGATTATGTGGCGCACTCGGATTGGGTCGGCATGGATGAGATCTCGCCGTGGATGGCTTTAGCGGTTATCGCTTCTGAAGATCAAAAGTTTCCCGAGCATTGGGGCTTTGATGTTGATGCCATTCAATCAGTGCTGGATAACGATGGCAATGAACGCATGCGCGGAGCTTCAACCTTGTCTCAGCAGACGGCGAAAAACCTGTTTCTATGGGATGGCCGCAGCTGGGTACGTAAAGGGCTGGAAGCGGGACTCACGGTGGGAATCGAAACCGTGTGGACCAAGCGGCGCATCCTGACGGTTTATCTCAATATTGCAGAATTTGGCGATGGCGTATTTGGCGTGGAAGAGGCCTCACAGCGCTATTTCCATAAACCCGCCAGCCGCCTGACGATGTCTGAAGCCGCGTTACTGGCGGCGGTTCTACCCAATCCGATCCGCTTCCGTGCCGATGCGCCTTCAGGCTACACGCGACAGCGCCAGCAGTGGATTATGCGGCAGATGCGCCAGTTAGGCGGTGAGGGTTTCCTGAATCGCTACAAGCTGCATTGAAAGGCTTAATCTTCGTCAAAGCCCGCTTCAAACAGTTCGATGACCGCTGCCAGCGCCTGCTCTTCCTGCGGGCCGCTGGCTTCGATTTCAATATGACCGCCTTTCGCTGAGTCGAGCATCAGCAACGCAATCACGCTGCTGGCTTCAGCTTCGGTGCCCGATTCGTTACGCAGCAACACTTCAGCATCAAAACTCTGCACCAGCTCGAACAGCTTCATCGCTGGGCGCGCGTGCATGCCCAGCTTGTTACGAATCTCAACGGTTTGCTTCACGGTCATGATTTGCGTTTTTCCAGAGTGCGATGACGAGACTGCACGTTTTTACCGCGTGAACGGAAATAATCCGCCAGTTGTTCCGCGATATACACCGAACGATGCTTACCGCCGGTACAGCCAATGGCGACGGTGAGATAGCTGCGGTTATTGGTTTCCAGCATCGGCAGCCACAGTTCCAGATAGCTGCGCGTTTGATAGATAAAGTTGTGCACTTCGGTGTGACGATCGAGGAAGGCGGCCACCGGGCGATCCAGACCGGTCATCGGACGCAGCTTGGGATCCCAGTGCGGGTTCGGCAGGAAGCGCACATCGAAAACATAATCGGCGTCGATCGGAATGCCGTGTTTGAAGCCGAATGACTCAAACACCATGGTCAGTTCACGCTCGCGCTTGCCCAGCAAGCGGGTACGCAGCATCTCTGCCAATTCATGAACCGACATCTCAGAGGTATCGATAATCAGATCGGCGCGTGAGCGCAGTGGCTCCAGCAGATCGTTCTCTTCATCAATAGCACTCTCCAGTGACAAGTTTTTGCTGGAGAGCGGATGCAGGCGGCGCGTATCGCTGTAGCGGCGAATCAGCGTGTTGCGATCGGTATCAAGAAACAGCAGCTGCGGCGAAAAGGCATCGGGCAGATTGTTGAGCGCCGCTTCAAAGACTTCCGGTGATTCCGGCATGTTACGCACATCAATGCTGACTGCTGCAGAGATATTGCGTTCGGTTAAGGTATTCGCCAGCTCCGGTAGCAGCACCACCGGCAAGTTGTCGACACAGTAAAAGCCCATATCTTCGAGGGCACGCAGCGCGACTGATTTTCCTGAGCCTGACCGACCGCTAACGATCATCAGCACCATCACATTTCTCCCGTTTTAAACCGGCGAAAACGCCGGTAAAAGTGTTTCTCGCTTAAGAGTGTGCTTCCTGAGCTTCTGTGATAATGGCGTAGAGCTCTTGGTCGCTCTGTGCCGCGCGCAAACGACGACAGACGGTTTTATCTGCGAGGCGTTTGGCAACCAGCGAAAGCGTGTGTAAGTGGGTTTTACACTGGTCCGCGGGTACCAGCAGGGCAAACAGCAGGTCAACCGGCTGATTATCTACCGCATCAAAAGCGATAGGCTGATCGAGGCTAATAAACACGCCGACAGCGCGTAAGGTGTCCTCTTCCAGCTTGCCATGTGGAATGGCGATGCCGTTACCAATACCGGTACTGCCCATGCGTTCGCGGGTCAGGATGGCTTCGAAAAGCGTCTGGTGCGGCAGATTGAGCTGCTTCGCTGCCAGCTCGCTGATAATCTCCAGCGCGCGTTTTTTACTCTGGCAGTGTACGCCGCTACGGGTACAGTCCAGTGATAGGACCGAGCTCAATTCCAGTGTTAGATCGTTGTTCATCATCGTTTCACTTGCGAGTTCACATAGCCGCGAGTTTCAGGCAATTGATTTCATTACCGTTCACCCGCTGGCGCTTGCGCAGATGACAAAACGGGGCGGTAAGTTCCGCCCCATTTATGCTCTAAGTGCCGAATCAGTCAGCACTCTGCAAGCGTGAAGGTTAGTGTTTTTTCAGTTTGTCTTTGTGTTTGGTCAGCTGACGGGAAAGTTTATCGATTAACCCGTCGATGGCCGCGTACATGTCTTCCGCTTCCGATGTGGCGTGCAGCTCTCCGCCGTTAACGTGCAGTGTTGCATCCGCAACCTGCGTCACCTTCTCTACCTTCAGAACAATATAAACCTGATTGATACGATCAAAATAGTGTTCCAGTTTGGCAAATTTGGTATTTACAAATTCACGCAGAGGTTCGGTAATTTCAACATTAAGTCCGGTAAGGTTTAGCTGCATAGGTCTTCCTTCTTCGTTCGGTCAAACCAATTGCTTGCGCTGGTTTGATGGCGGTATAGATAAAGACTCGCGATATTTAGCAACCGTACGTCGCGCAACCATGATGCCCTGTTCGGATAACATGGAGGTCAGTTTGCTGTCGCTCAAGGGTTTTGCGGGGTTTTCCGCCGAGATTAATTTTTTCACTAATGCACGAATCGCCGTGGAAGAGGCTTCGCCGCCGCCTTCGGTGTTGACGTGACTGGAGAAAAAATACTTCAGTTCAAAGATGCCACGCGGGCTGTGTAAATACTTTTGCGTGGTCACGCGGGAAATGGTGGATTCATGCATATCAACAGCTTGAGCGATATCCGCCAACACCATCGGACGCATGTACTCCTCACCCTGCTCAAAAAACGCCTGCTGCTGTTCAACGATACAGCGTGTCACTTTCAGCAGCGTGTCGTTGCGGCTCTCCAGGCTCTTAATCAACCACTTGGCTTCCTGTAAGTTGCTGCGAATAAACTGGTTATCGCTTTCATTACGGCCAGCTCCGCCCATCGCCGCATACTGCTGATTGATTTTCAGGCGCGGCATGCTGTCGGAATTGAGTTCAACCGTCCAGCGCTTGCTGATTTTGCGCACCAGCACATCGGGAATGACATATTCCGGTTCGCTGGTGTTGATCGACTGGCCTGGGCGCGGATCGAGTGACTGAATCAGCAGCATCGCCTCTTTCAGCACTTCTTCCTTCAGACGGGTTACGCGCATTAGGCTGCGGAAATCATGGTTGGCCAGCAGATCGAGATGTTCGCTAACAATCAGGCGTGCTTCCGCCAGCATGGGCGTGGCGGCAGCATATTGCGACAGCTGGACTAACAGGCAATCACGCAAATCACGTGCACCGACGCCAATCGGATCGAAACGCTGCACGCGCTTGAGCACGGCTTCGACTTCTTCCAGCGCCAGCTCTTCATCACCAATACTGTCATAAATGTCTTGTAAGCTGACGGTGAGATAGCCGGTGTCATCAATGGCATCAACAATTGACGTGGCAATCGCGCGATCGGTATCAGTGAACGGCGTTAACTCAACCTGCCACATCAGGTAATCCTGCAGCGATTGGGTGGTTTCGCCTTGGTAGATCGGCAGTTCGTCATCCTGGTAATCGGTGCCGGTGCCTGATGGTGTGCCTGCGGTGTAGATTTCGTCCCAGGTAGCGTCGAGCGGAAGCTCTTCAGGCATATCTTTCTGTTCAAGCGCTTCGCGCGTGTCTAACGAATCACTTTCCTGATCCTGAAATTCACGTGCGTCAACTTCTTCGTGCAGTTCGGTTTGTTCAAGCAGCGGATTGCTTTCCAGCGCCAGTTGCAGTTCTTGCTGGAGTTCAAGCGTAGAGAGTTGCAGCAAGCGAATGGCTTGCTGCAACTGTGGAGTCATCGCCAGCTGTTGGCTGAGCCTGAGTTGCAAACCTTGCTTCATAATTCGGTAAGAATTTCCTAAGCAAACGTAGGGTGTTACAACACCTTATCAGAGTCTGAACTCTTCGCCCAAATAAACACGCTTAACCTGCTCATCTACAAGAATTTCATCAGGCGTGCCATGGGCAATTAAATGTCCCTGGCTGACGATATAAGCGCGTTCACACACCGCGAGGGTTTCACGCACGTTGTGGTCGGTAATCAGCACGCCAAGGCCGCTGTCACGCAGATGCTCGATGATTTTCTTGATGTCGATAACCGAGATCGGGTCAACACCAGCAAAAGGTTCGTCCAGCAGGATGAATTTCGGATTAGCCGCCAGCGCGCGGGCAATTTCCACACGACGGCGTTCACCACCCGACAGCGCCTGGCCCATGCTGTCGCGCAGATGGCCAATATGGAACTCTTCCATCAGCTCGTTGGCCCGATCCTGACGCTGTTCTTCGGTTAAATCATCACGGATCTGCAGCACAGCCATCAGGTTGTCGTACACGCTCAGGCGACGGAAGATCGAAGCTTCCTGCGGCAGATAGCCGATGCCGCGACGGGCGCGCGCATGCAGCGGCAGAATGCTGATGTCTTCATCATCAATCACGATGCGGCCGGCATCGCGCGGCACAATACCCACCACCATGTAAAAGGTGGTGGTTTTACCGGCACCGTTTGGGCCCAGCAGGCCGACAATCTCGCCGGATTTTACCTGCAGGCTAACATCTTCCACCACGCGGCGGCCTTTGTAGGCTTTCGCCAGGTTTTCAGCGATTAGTGTAGCCATAGCAATCAGTTACTCTTTTTAGGGCTCGCGGACGAACCGTTTTTGTCCTGCAGCTGCGACGGTACCAGAACGGTAGTCACGCGCTTGCTGTCGCCCTGGCTGAACGCCTGCATCTTCTGCTCTTTCACCAGGTAAGTGATGCGGTCGCCTTTGATGTTGCTGTCCTGCTGCTGAATGAAGGCATTGCCGGTCAGCTCAACAAAATCGTTCGCCAATTCATAGTGCAGTTTACTGGCGTGGCCTTGCACCGGCTTGCCGTTATCCTGCATCTGATAGAAGGTGGCTGGCGTGCCGTAAGCATCAACAATGGTTTTTTTGCTATCGCCGCCCGGACGAGTGACCACCACTTTATCGGCGGTAATCTTGATGGAACCCTGCGTCACAATTACGTTGCCGGTAAAGGTCGCGACGTTGCCCTGCAGATCCAACGCCTGGTTAACGGAGTCGATATTTACCGGTTTGTCTGAGTCGCCGGTTAATGCCAGCGCAGGCAGGCTCGTTGCCAGCAGCGTACTCACCAGCAATAACTTAAGGCTATTTTTGTTCATTTTGAATTTCATAGGAAGTTTTGACCTTTTCAAGCAGCTCAGCATGTTTCGTCCGTAAATTGCCGCGCATTTTCATGCCAGTGGAATTAAAACTGCGGCCAAAAAGGGTGACTTGATCGTCAGATGTCACATCCTGGGTGACCAAATTAACCTGAGCGTTATCGGTAAGGATGCGCTCAAGCTGTGAATCCTGAGTCAAAGAATTGACAACAACGTTGCCGTAAAGATAAAGCATACGATCTTTGGTCAGCTTTGCCTTATCGGCGCGCACCGACCATGTCGCCACTTTATTAACGTCATAGGTGGTCATCACCGGATTATCGAACCAACTTATCTCATCGGCAGCAAAGTAGGTCACTTTATCGGAGACCAGCTTATAGCCCAGCGCGCCTGTGGGGTTATACACCACCGTGTTCGATTTCTCGCTGGTGTAGGTTGGCGCTTGATCGTTGGTTGCCACCGGCGTTCTGTCGTCATCCTGGTTGGTGAGATTCCAGCCGATCAGCACTAAGGCGATCAAGGCCAGGATCAGCGTCATCCAACGCCTGCTCTTACTCATATTGATTGCCCTTTGGCATCCTCAAATTTGTTCTGCGCCATCAAAATCAGATCGCACAACTCACGTACCGCACCGCGGCCACCGGCAATGCGGGTCACATAACGCGCGCGCGGCAGTAAAATCGGGTGAGCATCAGCAACGGCAACGCTCAAACCCGCCTGCGCCATTACCGGCCAGTCGATCAGGTCATCGCCAATATAGGCGACCTGATCGGCCGTTAATGACAGTTTATCCAGGAGTTCCCGCCAGGCCAAAAGCTTATCCGATTGTCCCTGGTAAAGATGCGTAATGCCGAGCGTCTTACAGCGATCTTCCAGCAGTTTTGCTTTGCGGCCGGTAATAATAGCCACTTCGACGCCGGAGGTCAGCAGGCAACGCACGCCATAACCATCACGCACGTTAAAAGCTTTCAGCTCTTCACCGCTGTTGCCCATATAAATGACGCCATCGGACATCACGCCATCAACGTCACAAATCAGCAGGCGAATCTTCGCAGCACGCGCCATGACGTCCGCGCTCACCGGACCGTAGCAAGTCTCGACCATCGCCGTTTCAGCACTCATTATTTCTTCCTGTTAGACCACGCCAGCGCGCAGCATGTCATGCATATGTACCACACCGAGCAGGCGATCGTCATCGGCCACCAGCAAGGCGGTGATGTTTTTGTTTTGCATCAAATTAAGGGCGTCAACGGCCAGCATATTGGGGCGCACGCGAATGCCGCCGCTGGTCATCACTTCCTGAATGGTGGCTTTCTGGAAATCGATGCCCATATCAAACACGCGACGTAAGTCACCATCGGTGAAGATGCCTTCGATTTTCATTAGGTCATCGACGATGACCGTCAAACCGAGATTCTTACGGGTAATTTCCAGCAGCGCATCACGCATCGACGCATCACGGCTAACGTGAGGAATTTCATCGCCGCTGTGCATGATATCGCTAACGTGTAGCAGCAGTTTGCGGCCCAGCGCACCGCCGGGATGTGACAGCGCAAAATCTTCCTGGGTAAATCCGCGCGCTTCCAATAACGCCACGGCCAGCGCATCGCCCATCACTAAAGTCGCGGTGGTGCTGGTGGTTGGTGCCAGGCCGAGCGGACAAGCTTCCTGCGGCACTTTCACACACAGATGCACATCCGCAGCGCGGCCCATCGCGCTTTCCGGACGACCGGTGATACAAATCAACTGCACTTTCTGGCGCTTTAACACCGGCACCAACGCAAGGATTTCGCCGGATTCACCGCTGTTAGAAATCGCGATCACCACATCATTGGTGCTGACCATGCCGAGATCGCCGTGGCTGGCTTCGCCGGGATGCACAAAGAACGAAGGTGTACCGGTGCTGGCAAAAGTCGCGGCCATTTTTTTCCCGATATGCCCGGATTTGCCCATGCCCATCACCACCACTTTGCCGCGGCAGGCAAAGATCATCGCGCAGGCGCGATCGAAATCATCATTGATATATTGATCAAGCTGCTCCAGCCCTTCGCGTTCGATGCGCAGCACCGCTTTGCCTGCTTGCTGAAAATCGAAATCCGGTTGCTGATGTGACATGGTCAGTCCGTCCTTAATAGCTTGTGATAAGCATGGGGCTCAGCCATAGCCACAGCACCCACGCGATAAAACCACCTAATAATAGTGTGCCTGCGATACGACCAATACGGCGTTTGCGCAGCAGGCAGAGCAGGGCGAACAGTACGCTGACTGCCAGCATCACCCAGTAATCACGTGCGAAGGCATGCGCATCAACGCTGCCGGGATGAATCAGCGCCGGCAGGCCGAGAACAATCGCCAGATTGAAAATATTGGCGCCGATCAGGTTACCGATCGCGATATCGTCCTCACCTTTCAGCGCGCCAGCCACCACGGTGGCCAGTTCGGGCAAGCTGGTGCCGACGGCGATCAGCGTCAGGCCCATCACCAGTTCGCTCACACCAAAGTAGTCGGCAAAGACGGTAGCGTTGTCGATCACCATACGCGTCGACATCGGCAAAATAATCAGTGCAACCGCCAGCCACAGAAAGGCCACGGTGTTGCCTGCTTCATCGCGCGGCAGCTCCGCCAGCTGTTCGCGGGTTAGCGTGTCGTTGTTATCGCGTTCAGCACGACGAGCAATGCGAATCACCACCAGCAGATAACCCAATGCAATCAGCAGTAACGCGATGCCGTCGAGTCGACTTAAATAGTTATCAAACAGCATGATGCCGCTGAGCAGTGAGACTAGCAGCATTAATGGCAATTCGCGCCGAATCAGATTGGAGTGTACTGTCAATGGGTGGAGCAACGCCGCGCCGCCCAGAATTAATAGAATATTGGTAATGTTCGAGCCCAGCGCGGTGCCAACCGCTAAATCCATCTGCCCATGCTGTGCGGCCGAAAACGAGACGATCAATTCCGGTAATGATGTGCCAATGCTTACCACCGTCATACCAATGATCAGCGGTGGGATGCCAAAGGATCGACAGAGGATCGCGGCGCTAAATACCAAACGGTCGGCACCGTAAACCAGTAAAATCAATCCGATAAACAGCAAGGCAGAGGCTACGAACATTAAAAATCCTTGATGGATGGAGGTGTCGGCGAACCTTGTCCGACGGGTAAAAACATTCTGCACGCACTAACAGGCGCTGATTTTGACTGTCTGAGAGGCAAAAGTAAATTTTAAGGCCGTTTTCGCCACACTAAGTGGGTAAGTTTCTGTAAAACTATCGTGCATTCGAGGCTACCAGGCTACCATCCACAGCTTTGATAGCGCCCGATCCGCATAAAGAGGTAAAGATGATCCAGCAGCAAACGAATCTGGTTGAGGTTCGTGGCGTCAGTTTCACGCGCGGAGATCGTACTATCTTCGACGACATCTCGTTAACGGTACCTGCCGGTAAAGTCACCGCGATTATGGGCCCGTCCGGAATTGGCAAAACCACATTATTGCGTCTGATCGGTGGGCAATTACAGCCCGATAAAGGCGAGATTTGGTTCCGCGATCAAAATATCCCGACGCTTTCCCGCACCAAATTGTACGAAGCGCGTAAAAAAATGAGCATGCTGTTTCAGTCCGGCGCGCTGTTTACCGATCTCAACGTGTATGAAAACGTTGCCTGGCCGTTGCGTGAACATACGCAGCTGCCGCCAGAGCTGTTGCACAGCACCGTATTGATGAAGCTGGAAGCGGTGGGTTTGCGTGGAGCCGCTAAACTAATGCCTGCCGAACTTTCTGGCGGTATGGCCCGCCGTGCGGCGCTGGCGCGTGCTATCGCGCTGGAACCCGAACTGATCATGTTCGATGAGCCTTTTGTCGGCCAGGATCCGATTACCATGGGCGTGCTGGTGAAGTTAATTGACGAACTGAATCATGCTCTGGGCCTGACCTGCATCGTGGTTTCACACGATGTGCCTGAGGTCTTGAGCATTGCCGATCATGCCTATATTGTTGCCGGACAAAAAATCATTGCTCAGGGTAGCGCGCCGGAACTGCGAGAAAATCCCGATCCGCGTGTGCGCCAGTTTATCGAGGGTCATGCGGATGGTCCGGTGCCTTTCCGCTTTGCCGCTGGCGATTATCTCAGCGACTTGACCCGCTCAGGGAGAACGTAAACTGATGTTGTTACAGGCGCTAGCGTCATTTGGACGTCAGGGAATCAATACCTGTGCCGCTTTTGGCCGCGCAGGCCTCATGTTATTTCATGCGTTAGTCGGTAAGCCGGCGTTTCGTCGCCATGCGCCGCTGCTGGTGAAACAGCTGTATAGCGTGGGCGTGTTATCGTTACTGATCATCGTGGTATCTGGCTTGTTTATTGGCATGGTGCTGGGTCTGCAAGGCTATCTGGTGCTCACCACTTACAATGCGGAAACCAGCCTTGGCATGCTGGTGGCGCTCTCGCTGCTGCGTGAGCTCGGTCCGGTCGTCACGGCGTTGCTGTTTGCAGGCCGTGCGGGTTCAGCGTTAACCGCTGAAATCGGGCTGATGAAAGCCACCGAACAGCTCTCCAGCATGGAGATGATGGCCGTCGATCCGCTACGTCGCGTGGTATCACCGCGTTTCTGGGCCGGATTTATCAGCATGCCGTTGCTGGCGTTGATCTTTACCGCCGTTGGTATTGCCGGTGGCGCGCTGGTTGGCGTGAGCTGGAAAGGGATCGATCCCGGTTTCTTCTGGTCGGCGATGCAGAACGCGGTAGATTTCCGCACTGATGTCGTTAACTGCATGATCAAAAGCGCAGTCTTTGCCGTCACGGTAACCTGGATTGCGCTCTTTAATGGCTATGATGCCATCCCGACCTCGGAAGGGATCAGTCGTGCGACAACGCGTACCGTGGTGCATGCTTCACTGGCGGTACTCGGTTTGGATTTTGTGCTGACAGCACTGATGTTTGGGAATTGATGCAATGCAAAGCAAGAAAAACGAAATCTGGGTTGGCGTCTTCATGCTGGCTGCGCTGCTGGCGCTGTTATTCCTCGGCCTGCGCGTTGCCGATCTCAAAACTATCGGCACCGAACCAACGTGGAAGATGTATGCCACCTTCGATAATATCGGCGGACTGAAAGTCAGTTCTCCGGTGAAAATTGGCGGCGTGTTGATTGGCCGGGTGTCAGATATTGCGCTGGATGAGAAAACCCTCTCACCGCGTGTGACCATGGATATTAGCGATAAATACGCTAATAAGATTCCCGACACCAGCTCATTAGCCATCCGCACTCAAGGCCTGCTCGGTGAGCAGTTCCTGGCGCTGAATTTAGGTTTTGACGATCCCGAGCTTGGCTCTTCTATGCTGAAAGATGGCGGCACGCTGCGTGACACCAAGTCGGCGCTGGTGCTGGAAGACCTGATCGGTCAATTCCTCTATAAAAGCGGCGATAACAAATCTGACGATAAATCACAGGGTGCGCAGAGTGCACCGGCAGCACCTGCAACAACGGAATAACCTACGAGGTAAAACATGATGTTTAAACGTTTACTGATGATTGCCCTGTTGGCAATCGCACCGCTGGCAGCCAACGCCGCAGCGGATCAAACTAATCCTTACAAGCTGATGAACGAAGCGGCGGAAAAGACCTTCACCCGCCTGAAAAACGAACAGCCGAAGATTAAGCAGGATCCGAACTATCTACGCGAAGTGGTACGTCAGGAACTGATGCCGTACGTACAGATAAAATATGCCGGTGCGTTGGTTCTTGGTCGCTATTATCGCGATGCGACACCGGCGCAACGTGATGCCTACTTTGCCGCGTTCGGTGATTATCTGGCACAGGCTTACGGCCAGGCGCTGGCGCTGTACAACGGTCAAACCTACCAGATTCAGCCGGAGCAGCCGATTGGCGATGCCAATATCGTGGCGATTCGCGTCACCATCATCGATCCTAATGGGCGTCCGCCTGTGCGTCTCGATTTCCAGTGGCGTAAGAACAGCCAAACTGGCAACTGGCAGGCGTATGATATGGTGGCCGAGGGCATCAGCATGATCACCACGAAACAGAATGAGTGGGGCGATCTGCTGCGTACCAAAGGCATTGATGGCTTGACGGCTCAGCTGAAAACCTATGCCGCACAGCCGATCACCCTGGATAAAAAGCAATAATGAGTGAACCGTTAAGCTGGCAGCGCACTGCCAGCACGCTGGCCTTAAGCGGCAAATTAGATCGTGATACTTTGCTGACCTTGTGGCAGGAACGTGACACTGCGGTGGCTGATATCACCACCATTGATGTCGCCGGGCTGGAAAGGGTGGATTCAGCGGGTTTAGCGCTATTGGTGCATCTGCGTGAAATTGCGCGTGCCCAAGGCAGCGCACCACTTTTCTCTGGGATCTCCGATAAACTCCAGTCACTGATCACGCTGTATAACCTGCAGCAGATTATTGTTTCTGCGGAAAAAATCGCCTGATCAAATGATGTCGATGCTAAGCCCCTGATTTTTTCAGGGGCTTTTGCGTATTTAAGAGTCAGACGCTTTCCTCTAAGATGTCTGCCTTATTATTATTAAGCGAAGTAACGAGCGATGGAAAATAGTGAAGTTCAGGCCGTGCTGATGCAGGCGCTGGCATTAGAAGAAGTACACGTACTCAGCAACGATGGCAGCCATTTTCAGGTCATCGCGGTGGGCGAAATGTTCGGCGAACTGAGCCGCGTGAAGAAGCAGCAGGCTGTGTACGCGCCGCTGATGGAATATATTGCGGATAACCGTATTCATGCGGTTTCCATCAAAACTTATACCCCAGCCGAGTGGGCGCGCGACCGTAAACTCAACGGTTTCTAAGTGCCTCACCGGTTGTTTTATTGATAGATAATTGAGAGCGGTGTTAATGGACAAATTTCGTGTGCAAGGCCCCACCCGTTTAAGTGGTGAAGTGACCATTTCCGGGGCGAAGAATGCTGCGTTGCCGATTCTGTTTGCTGCGCTGCTGGCTGAAGAGCCGGTAGAGATTCAGAACGTACCGAAGCTGCGTGATATCGATACCACCATGAAGCTGCTGAATCTGCTGGGTGCGCGCGTTGAGCGCAATGGTTCGGTCCACGTTGATGCTCGCGAAGTTAATGTTTTCAGTGCGCCATACGATTTAGTGAAAACCATGCGTGCTTCGATTTGGGCGCTGGGTCCGCTGGTGGCGCGTTTTGGTCAGGGCCAGGTTTCACTGCCGGGCGGCTGCGCTATCGGTGCACGCCCGGTCGATCTGCACATTACTGGCCTGGAACAGCTGGGTGCGGAAATTAAGCTGGAAGAGGGCTACGTTAAAGCTTCTGTCAATGGCCGTCTGAAGGGCGCGCATATCGTGATGGATAAAGTGTCTGTCGGCGCTACCGTTACCATCATGAGCGCGGCCACGCTGGCCACCGGTATCACCATCATTGAGAACGCCGCGCGTGAGCCGGAGATTGTCGATACGGCAAACTTCCTCAACACGCTGGGTGCGAAAATCACCGGCGCGGGCACAGACAAAATCACCATTGAAGGTGTTGAGCGTCTGGGCGGCGGCGTTTATCGCGTGCTGCCAGATCGTATCGAAACCGGTACTTTCCTGGTCGCAGCAGCCATTTCACGGGGCAAAGTTGTTTGCCACAACACGAAGCCAGATACGCTGGATGCCGTGCTGTCTAAATTGCGTGAGGCTGGTGCAGAGATCGAAGTGGGCGAAGATTGGATCAGCCTGGATATGCACGGTAAGCGTCCAAAAGCGGTGAATATCCGTACCGCGCCGCATCCTGGCTTCCCCACTGACATGCAGGCGCAGTTCACACTGTTGAACCTGGTGGCAGAAGGAACCGGTGTGATTACCGAAACCATCTTCGAAAACCGCTTTATGCATATCCCTGAGCTAATTCGTATGGGCGCGCACGCGGAAATTGAGAGCAATACAGCGATTTGTCATGGCGTAGAAACCTTGTCGGGCGCGCAGGTGATGGCCACCGATCTGCGTGCATCAGCGAGTCTGGTGCTGGCGGGTTGTATCGCGGAAGGCACCACGATAGTGGATCGTATCTATCACATCGACCGTGGCTACGAGCACATCGAAGATAAGTTGAAAGCGATGGGTGCAAATATCGAGCGCGTAAGCGGCGAATAATTTCTGCTTCGTAGATCAAAAAAACCAGTCACGGCAACGCGGCTGGTTTTTTTTCATTGGTATTACAGTCAGATCTTTTTACGATCCTTCGGCGATCGTATGCACTTCTTGCGATCCAATAACTGGCCGGTAACAGGATCGTAATATCGGCTTGGCCAGATGTCTGCCGGATGAACCTTGATCGCATTGGCGATTAGCCACTCACCTTTGGGCCAGGGACGCGACAGCGCATTGGCTAGCGTTGAGGAGCTGAGCCCTGATTCGCGTGACAGCGCTGCCAGTGATGTGCCTTTCTTACGTAATGCAGCAATGATATCTGCCGGGTGCCAATCCGCTTTCCTTGTGTACATAACTCTCTTCTCCGTGTCCGTGTTATTACTTCATCTCCGCTGTAAAAAGGCGCTCCCGTGGCAGAGATATCTGGAAAAAACCCGCGTTTTTATAGCAAATGTTTCCCGTAATTTTCCAGTAAATGTTTGGCCGGCGCACGAAACTGCGTCGCTTTTCGCAAAAGCGATGCAAGAGATGTAAGTAAAAAGGGAGAAGAGTGAGGAAGGAAACGGGGCCAGAGAAGGCCCCGTTGAAATCAGAAATCGCGCTGTACTGACATGTGCGCCAGCGCTTCGAGAGCGCTGCGCCACGGGCTTTCGGGTAATACCTGCAGGACTGCGATGGCTTTATCTGCCTCTTCTTCAGCGCGTTTGCGCGTCCACTCCAGCGAGCCAGTCTGTTGCATCGCTGCCAGCACCGGTTCCAGCAGATGACGACCGTTACCTTCTTCAATGGCTTTACGGATCATCTGCGCCTGCTCAAGCGTTCCGTTGTGCATCGCGTGCAGCAATGGCAGCGTCGGTTTACCTTCGCTCAGGTCATCACCGGTATTTTTGCCCAGCGTTTCACCATCTGCGCTGTAATCCAGCAAATCATCAATTAACTGGAAAGCGGTGCCAAGGTAGCGACCATAATCCTGTAACGCCTTTTCCTGCGCGGGCGTCGCCTCAGCTAAAATCGCCGACGCTTGCGAAGCAGCTTCGAACAGGCGAGCGGTTTTGCTGTAGATCACCCGCATGTAGCTCTCTTCAGTGATATCGGGATCGTTGCAGTTCATTAACTGCAGCACTTCTCCTTCGGCGATCACGTTGACCGCTTCCGACATCAGCGCAAGGATCTTTAAGGATCCCATGCTGGTCATCATCTGGAATGAGCGCGTATAGATAAAATCGCCCACCAGCACGCTTGCCGCATTACCGAACGCGGCGTTAGCGGTGGCTTTGCCACGGCGCATATCGGATTCATCCACCACATCATCGTGCAGCAGCGTCGCCGTATGGATAAATTCGATCAGCGCCGCATTAGTGATGTGCAACGATCCCTGATAATTCAGCGCGCGTGCCGACAGCACAGCGATCATCGGACGGATGCGTTTGCCCCCGCCGCTGATGATGTAATAGCCCAACTGGTTAATCAGTGAGACTTCTGAATTCAGCTGCTCGAGGATGGTCTGGTTGACGGCCGCCATGTCCTGCGCGGTTAATTCATTAATCTGTTCTAAGTTCATTCGTCTTTTCAGCTTTACTCGTTTTTTGCATGGTAAGCGCTTTACACAGCGTGAGTTCAGGTAATCTGTTACTGATTGTACTTGAAAAATCGGGTTGCGAAACGTTTGCATTCGCCTTGCGCTTTTTTTCTGCAAGAGAGTGCAAAGTGCTCTTGTCTTCTGCTGGAGTATTGCGTAGAATTCGCGCCCTATTGTGAATATTTATCGCGCCGCCTGATGAATAGAAAGGCACGCGCAGAAGCGGAGTTTTATATGTACGCGGTTTTCCAAAGTGGTGGTAAACAACACCGAGTAAGCGAAGGTCAGACCGTTCGCCTGGAAAAGCTGGACATCGCAACCGGTGAAACCATTGAGTTTGACCAGGTTCTGATGATCGCAAATGGCGAAGACGTGAAAATCGGCGCGCCACTGGTTTCAGGCGGTGTGATCAAGGCAGAAGTTGTTGCTCACGGTCGTGGCGAGAAAATTAAAATCGTTAAGTTTCGTCGTCGTAAACACTACCGTAAGCAAGCTGGTCACCGTCAGTGGTTCACAGATGTGAAAATCACTGTGATCGGCGCGTAAGAGGAGATCTGACAAATGGCACATAAGAAGGCTGGTGGCTCGACCCGTAACGGTCGCGACTCCAACGCAAAACGTCTGGGTGTAAAACGTTTCGGTGGCGAATCTGTTCTGGCAGGTAGCATCATCGTTCGTCAGCGTGGCACTAAATTCCACGCAGGTAGCAACGTAGGTTGTGGTCGTGACCACACCCTGTTTGCCACCGCAGACGGCAAAGTAAAATTCGAGATTAAAGGCCCGAACAACCGTAAATATATCAGCATCGTTGCTGAGTAAGGTTGTCGTGCTGCAGACGTCTAACGTCTGAATACACGAATGAAAGGCCCCGCAGCTTTGCGGGGCTTTTTACATTCTGCTACTGAGCTTGCTGGATAACAGTTACGCTTTAGCACAGTTGTTGTACAATTTATGTACTCCTGGCTTTGCCAGTCTTGTATTATCCGCCGTCGGTCAGCGCAGAAGACCCTGGCGGACCCGTTTGCGGCCTGCAAGCTGCCGTGAACGACAGCGTGACGGAGAAATAAAATGAAGTTTGTAGATGAAGCGACGATCCTTGCGGTCGCGGGTGATGGCGGCAATGGTTGCGTAAGCTTCCGCCGTGAAAAATATATTCCAAGAGGCGGCCCGGATGGCGGCGACGGCGGCGACGGCGGCGACGTGTATTTGTTGGCGGATGAAAACCTCAACACCCTGATCGATTATCGCTTTGAAAAGTCTTTCCGTGCCGAACGTGGCCAGAATGGCCAAAGCCGTGATTGCACCGGTAAACGTGGTAAAGACATTATCGTTAAAGTGCCCGTTGGTACCCGCGTAATTGACCAGGGTACCGGCGAAACGCTGGGCGACATGACGCGTCATGAGCAGAAGCTGATGGTGGCGAAAGGCGGCTGGCATGGCCTTGGTAACACGCGCTTTAAATCCTCAGTTAACCGTTCCCCGCGTCAAAAAACCATGGGAACACCGGGCGAGAAGCGTGACCTGCAACTGGAACTGATGCTGCTGGCTGACGTTGGTATGTTGGGTCTGCCGAATGCCGGTAAATCGACCTTTATTCGCTCGGTATCCGCAGCGAAACCCAAAGTTGCGGATTATCCGTTCACTACGCTGGTGCCAAGCCTTGGCGTGGTGCGTATGGACAACGAAAAGAGCTTTGTTGTCGCCGACATTCCTGGCCTGATTGAAGGCGCAGCGGATGGCGCAGGTTTGGGTATTCGCTTCCTGAAGCACCTTGAGCGCTGCCGCGTGCTGTTGCACCTGATCGATCTTGCCCCTATCGATGAATCTGATCCGGTAGAAAATGCCCGCATCATTCTCGGCGAACTGGAGAAATACAGCGATAAACTGTTCCAGAAGCCGCGCTGGTTAGTATTCAACAAATGTGACCTGCTGAGCCGCGAAGAAGCGGAAAGCCGTGCCAAAGCGGTAGTGGAAGCATTAGGCTGGGAAGAAAAATATTACCTAATCTCTGCGGCTAGCCATGATGGCGTGAAAGATCTTTGCTGGGATGTGATGAGCTTTATCATCGAAAATCCAAAAGAAGCCGAAGAAGAAGCTAAAGAGCCAGAGAAAGTGGCCTTCATGTGGGATGATTATCACCGTGAAGCCATGGAAACGGCGCAGGAAGTGGAAGAAGACGACGATTGGGATGACGACTGGGACGAAGAGGACGACGAAGGCGTCGAAATCATTTACCAGCGTTAATCGTACAAAAAAGCGGCCCGAAGGCCGCTTTTTTTATGTCTTAACCCAGCACCGCCACCGTCAATCTCGAGGTGCAGCACAGTTGGTCGCGGGCGTTACGAATCTCAATCTGCCAGCTTTGATTACGCGCACCAAGGTGTAACGGGCGGCAAATACCGCGCACTTCACCGCTGCTTACTGCACGATGGTGGCTGGCGCTCACCTCAATCCCCACCACGCTTTTACCTTCTTCGATGCTGAGATAACCGGCAATCGATCCCATCGACTCCGCCAGCACTACAGAAGCGCCGCCGTGCAGCAGGCCAAACGGCTGATGCGTGCGGGCATCCACCGGCATGGTGGCTTCGAGATAATCTTCACCGATGGTGGTAAACACAATGCCAACGTGTGCCACCAGCGAGTTTTCACCCATCTTATTCAACGTTTCAACATCGACCGAACGTTTCCAGATTGCCATAACTTAGGATCCCAGCGTTGCGCCACCGTCGACCACAATATCCTGCAGCACCACGTGGCTGGCAAGATCCGACGCGAGGAACATCACGTTAGCAACGATCTCCTGCGGTTTAGCGATCTTACGCAGCGGGATCCCCAGCTTGTACTGATCCGGGAAACCATTGATCATCTCCTGCTCGGCTTCTGGCGTATGCCACAGGCTGCGTTGCATATCGGTATCGGTGGAACCCGGAGAAACGATATTGCAGCGCACGCCGTAAGGCGCCATCTCTAAACCCACGGTCAGACACAAGCTGCGCAACGCCGCTTTGGAAGCGCCATAAGCGGACATACCAAGGCGCGGCGCATGTGCCGCATTAGAGGCGATAGTCACAATCGCACCCGCACGCTGCTGGCGAAACACTGGCAAGGTTTGCTGGAACAGGTTGAACGCGCCGCCGGCATTCACCGCCAGACACGCCTGCCAATCGTCGAACGACAGTTCATCGGTGCTGCCAATACGCAGGATGCCGGCACCGTTCACCAGCACATCGAGACGCGGCTGATCTGCCAGCAAACGCTGACAAACCGCTTTCACCTCGGCGGCGTTCGCCACATCCAGCACCTGCGTGGTGAAAGGATAGTCGGCCTGTTCGAAACGCAGATCGAAGCCGATAACCTGCGCGCCCGCCTGATGGAAGCTCAGCGCGGTGTGGTAACCAATCCCTTTGCCTGCGCCGGTTACCCAGACGATTTTTCCACTGAAATCGAAAGTTGCACTCATTTAGCTGGCACCCTTGATAACAGCGCCCACCAGCCATCGATGGTCGGATTTTTTGCCAGACTGACGAAATCGATGTCGCTGTGCACCTGACGCCAGCGCGCCGCCAGCGCCATCACGCGTACTGAATCCAGACCGTAATCGATCAGGTTCTCGTCATCTGCAGGCACATCGTCATCTTCCAGCAGCGGCAGAATCAGCGCACGCAGATCGTCTTTGCTCAACGGCAGCGGCATCAGGTCGGCGGTCATCACTACTTTACCGCTGCGACCTGCGGTGTAAGTCAGCGCCATCATGTGCTCTTCGCGCGTGAAGTCGGCCAGCGCATCCGCCACCATAAACGGCTGGATATTACGCATAAAGGCGTCAGTCGCGGTGGTCAGGCAACCGATGTGCGCGTACACGCCGGTGATGATCAACTGATCGCGGCCCATCTCCTGCAGGATCGATTCCAGCGGTGAGCGCACGAAGGCGCTGTATCGCCATTTGGTCAGTACCTGATCGTCCTGATCCGGTGCCAGCGCATCCACGATCTTCTGCTGATCCGGATGTTTGTTCAGGCCCGGTCCCCACATGTCGTTGAGGAGTGCGCGATCGGCATCGCTCTGTTCGTTCGGCTGAGCGGTATAGTACACCGGTATGCCCTGCGCTTTGCAGTAAGCACGCAGACGAGCGATGTTTTCCACCACCTGATTAACCAGCGGGCTGTTTTCGCCCCAGAAATTAAGGAAGTAAGCCTGCATATCGTGAATCAGCAGCGCGGCACGCTGAGGCTCAAGCGCCCACTTCACTTTGTTGGTAGGCAGTTCAGTCGCTGCGGGCAGCGCGTAAGCGTTCAGTTTTGGAATAGCCATTACAATCTCCGGAACAGGTCAGGCTTGCGCTTGTTGGTCGGCAAGCTGTTGGCGTAAACGTTTTTTATCCACCTTGCCGACAGGCGTCAGCGGTAGGGCATCGACGCAGGTAATACGGTCAGGTAATTTGAACTCGGCCACGCCCAGTTCTCGAAGGTGACGACGCAACGCCACCGCTTTGATCGGTTGGCTGGCAACGATAAAGGCGCAGCTCTTTTCACCCATCAATTCGTCGTTCATCGACACCAGCGCGGCGTGGATCACATCCGGATGGCGTTGCAGCAAGTTTTCGATCTCTTCCGCGGCGATCTTCTCGCCACCGCGATTGATCTGATCCTTTTCGCGCCCTTGCACGGTGATGTAGCCCTGCGCGTCGATCTCAATCAGATCGCCCGAACAGTAAAACCCGTTGGCGTCGAAGCTGGCGGCGTTATGTTCCGGGCTCTTGTAGTAGCCACGGAAGGTGTAGGGGCCGCGCGTCATCAGGCGACCGATGGTGCCGGTGGGCAGCGCGTTGCCGTGCTCGTCAGCGACCCACACTTCGTCATCTTCAGAGATCGGGCGGCCTTGCGTGGTGAGAATGATGTTCTCATCGTCGCCAAAGCGCGTGTAGTTCACCAGACCTTCGGCCATGCCGAAAACCTGCTGCAGCTGACAGCCAATTTCACGCTGAATACGTGCCGCGAGGGTTTCGCCCAGCTTGGCGCCACCCACCTGAATGCGCTGCAGCGAAGCCAGCTGTTTATTACTGCCCCATTCCTGAATCGCCTGTAGCCACAAACTCACCGCCGGCGGCACCAAACCGGTATCGGTGACCTGATGCTTCTCAATCAGCGGGAAGCAGAGCGTGGCGCTGGGATCGGCAGCCAGAATTACCTGACCACCGGCATAAAACACACCGAGCGAACCCGGGGAGCTCATGGCAAAGTTATGCGGCGCGGGCAGGGCGATGAGATAACGCGTATCGGCGGTCACCTGACAAATCTCATCACTGGCGCGAATGCTGTAGTAATAGTCGTTGTGGGTGCGCGGAATCAGCTTCGGCGTGCCGGTGCTGCCGCCGGAGAGCTGGAAAAAAGCCACTTCATCAGCGGCGGTTGGTGTGGCAACGTAATCACCCGCGGCTTCCGCCATCAGCGCTTCCAGCGTATTTTCCGGCTGGTTGTCATTACGCAGAATCACCTGCTGCAGCGAAGGCTGCGCGGCGCACAGCGCGTTGATAAAGCTATCATCAGCAAACAGCGTGTGAGTGCGATCGGCAATCAGCAGTTTAGGTTCGATCTGCGCCGCATAGGCGCTTAGTTCGGTGCGCTGATGGCTGAACAGCGCAAATACTGACGCTACGCCGAGCTTAAACAGCGCAAATGCCGTGACATAAAAATCGGCCACGTTGCCAAGCTGCACCAGCGCAGTATCGCCATTTTGCAGGCCACGACGCTGCAGCGCGGCGGCCAGGTTGCTGCTCAGCACGTCCATTTCGCGATAGCTGATCTGACGATCGCCATCAATCACCGCGATGGCATCATTATGTTGATGACGCGCCAGAATGTCGGTGATCGGCACATCCAGCCAGTAACCTTTTTCGCGATAGCGCGCAGCCAGGTCGTCCGGCCAGCGAGTATAGGGAATGCTCATGTTCTTTCCTTTATTGCAGTCCAAAGGCGCGCAACATGGTGTCCAGCTTCACGCCGGTTTCACGCCATTCTGATTCAGGTTGGGAGTCGGCCACGATGCCCGCGCCGGCAAACAGGCGCACCCGCGTGCCATGCACGGTGCCGCAGCGGATGGTGACCACCCATTCGCCATTGCCCTGGCTATCGCACCAGCCGACGATGCCGCCAAACAGTTGGCGATCAAAAGGTTCCAGCTGCTGAATAAGCTGCTGCGCGCGCTGATGGGGGAAACCGCTCAACGCAGGCGTCGGGTGCAGCAGGCAGGCCAGCGACAGCGCATTTTCGCGCTCATCCTGCACTTCGCCGTCGATTTGCGTGGCGAGATGCCACAGCGTGGCGGTGGTAATCAGCGACGGAATGGTCGGCACCGACAGCAAACGGCTGCGCGGCTGCAAGGTGTCGCGCATCGCGTCGGTCACCAGTTTGTGCTCATGACGATCTTTGCCGGAATCCATCAGCGTATCGCCAGCGGCACGATCCTGCTGGGCATCGTCGTGATTGCGCCGCGCTGAGCCCGCCAGCGGACAAGAGCTAAAATCGCGCCCCTGTTTGCGCAGCATCAGCTCCGGACTGGCACCAATCAGCGCACCGCCTTGCGGCAGCGGCAGATGGAAATGGTAGCTGTTGGGGTTCTGCGCAATCACGCGCTGCATCAGCGCTGCGGTATCAACCGGCTGTTCGGTAACGATATCCATCAGACGCGAAAGCACCACTTTATCCAGATCGCCGCGCTGCGTGGCCGCCACCGCATCTGCCACCATCGTGGTAAACACATCGTGATCCGGCACTGCGGTGCGACGTCGCACCTGCGGCAGATCGCTGACGTTTTCCGGCAACGCGTTTTGCAGGTCAGCGCGATTAAACGTCTGATAGGATTCAGGAATAAACAGCGCGGCGGGCTGGCTGACGTCAAACGGGATCGCCCCGACCAGAATCGGATTGTCGATGCCCTGTTTTTTCGCCGCGGCAAAATGCTGACGTAACTGTTGTTGGAAATCACCGTCCAGCGACGCGGCGTCATCTACCGGCGCGGTAACGGTGGTATAGCATCCCTGCGTTGCCAAACTACGCCACGGCGAGGTAAAGAGGAAACCACGGCTTAGCGCGGAATAATCCTTCAGCCAGGCATTTTCAAACGTGGAAGATTCCACCATAATTTTCACCTATAAATGATAAGATTATTAAGAATGATTATCATTTTTATTATGGGCCTGTAACCTACGTCGATTGGGCAAAAGTGTCAATCCATTCGCGGGATTTCAGCTGCGTTTAGCCGTAATCAGGCGCTGACGCTCAGCAGGGCAACATGCTAAAAAGTGGACCAAAACTTATGAATAAATGCGGTTTTTGGGGCATTGCAGCCCTTATAGGTGTTTTCCAGATTTTCACCAGCGTCGCTCATGCCGAACAGGGTTGGCCGCGCACCGTTCAGGGTGCCAACGGATCGATCACGCTCAATCACGCGCCGCAGCGCATTGTCTCGACCAGCGTCACGCTGACCGGATCGCTGCTGGCCATTGATGCGCCGGTGATTGCTTCCGGCGCGACTGCGCCGAACAGTCGCCTGGCCGACGATCAGGGTTTCTTCCGCCAGTGGAGCGATGTTGCCAAAAAGCAACATCTTCAACGCCTGTACATCGGTGAGCCGAATGCCGAAGCGGTTGCCGCGCAAGCGCCGGATCTGATTATCGTCAGCGCCACCGGCAACGATTCTGCCATCAAGCTCGCCGAACAGTTTTCGGCTATTGCACCGACGCTGGTGGTCAATTACGACGACAAAAGCTGGCAGGAGGTCGTCACGCAGTTAGGCCAGGCGACCGGGCATGAAGCGCAGGCGGCGCAGCGCATTAAAGCTTTCGACGATCGTGAAGCGGCGCTGAAAAAAGCCATCACGCTGCCACCGCAGCCGGTCTCCGCCATGGTATGGAACGGCGGCGGACGCGCAGTCAATGTGTGGACCGCGGCTTCGGCGCAGGGCAAGCTGCTGGAACAACTTGGCTTCACCCTGGCAACGCCACCGGCGACGGTTGAGCAGGGACACAGCATGGGACAGCGCAAAGACATCATTCAGCTGTCAGGCGAAAACGTTGCCAGCGGCCTGACCGGTAAAACCTTCCTGCTGTTCGCCGCTGACGATAAAACCACGCAATCGGTGTTGAACAATCCGTTCCTTGCACAAAACGCGGCGGTGCAGGGCAAGCAGGTTTACGAGCTGGGCGTCGATTCCTTCCGTCTTGATTACTACAGCGCCAGCAATCTGCTGGCGCGCCTGGAGAAGCTGTTCGTTAAATCATGATGCCTGTTCCGTCAGCTCCGGTGCTGGCGGATGGTAACGACGTAAACGGCCCATCACCCACCACATCACGATGCCGAGCAGCGCCGCCGTAAAGCCAAATACCGCGGCGGCCTGCGGTGGCAGCAACCATGAACCCATCGCACCAATCACCGCCGCACCAATCGCATCGCCGGTCACGTTCTGCGCGGTCCACAAGCCGTTGATGCGGCCTAACAGATGATCTGGCGTTAATGCCTGAATCATCGCGTACTGCACCAGGCTGTTGATGGCGCTGAAGTAACCGAAAGCGACTAAACAGGCTAACGCCAGCGGCAGGTTCGGCATCAGGCTAAACAAACCCAGCGCGACAAATGCTGCAATCGCACTGCCGAGCACCAGCTGTCCGGGACGCGCGGCGTGTTTTAGTTTACCGCTGGTGAACGCGCCGATAGCTGCGCCGAGCGGCACGGCGGCATACATCAGGCCAAGCTGGTCAGCGCTTACAGACCAATGCGGCGCGAGCGACGGATAGAGCACGCGCACCGCGCTGGCCAGCGTGACTAATGCGCCAATCAGCGCCACCATGCCGACAATCGGACTGGCGAAAAGAAACTGCACGCCAGCGGCGAGGGATTTCAACGGATGTTCACGCGGTTGTGGCGGCGGCGGCAAAGTGGGCAATTTCAGCAGCGTTAACACGGTAAGTAAGGTGCCAAAGGCAGCGAGTGCGTAGTTCCACGTCACGCCGCCGTGAGCAATCACCAGACCGGCAATCGCGGGCGATAAAATGGAGCCGAAGCGCACCGTCAACATGGTGATAGCGCCCGCCTGCATAATGTTTTCCCTACCGACCAGCGCGGGCGTCGCCGCCAGCAGCGCGGTGACGCCAATCGCGCCGAAAAAACCATCCCAGAAACCCAGCAGATAAACCGCGATCAGAGAGGGTTCTGGCAGCGCGGCGTTAATGGCCAGCGCGATAAAACCTAAGCCGCAGGTGGATCGGGCAAACAAAATCAGCTTTTTGCGTTCATGGCGATCCGCCAAAACGCCGCCGGTGAGCAGGCCGATAAACATGCCGGCAGCGGCCAGCGTCACCGCCAAGCCCACCAGCAGCGGTGAATGGGTCATGTGCTGAATCTGCACCGGCACCGCCACGGCGAGCATGCCGAGCGCGACAATCGAGATAAAACGCGCGATAAACACCGCGCGAAAAGCCGGATGGGTTTTCAGCAGCGAGAGATCGATAAAGTGGGAAGATTTGTTCATGTGTTCGCCTTATTGCACCAATTTTCCTCATCGTCCGCGAGGCGAGTCATGGTAACATAGCTAAACGCGAGTAATAACGATAACCATTATCAAGTTACATCGCGCATGCGACGACGTTGAACAGTGAAGGTTTAGAACGCTATGCGCCAGATTCGTGCATTAGCAGGCTCAGGGATTCTGCTCTTGCTCCTCATCGCGCTCAGCTTAATGCTGGGGGCAAAATCGATACCGCTCCCCGATGTTTATCATTCGCTTACCACCTCCTGTCACAGCGCGGAGTGCGTCATCGTGCGTGACGCGCGCCTGCCGCGTACGCTGGCCGGTTTGCTGGCGGGCGTGGCGCTCGGCCTCGCCGGTGCGTTGATGCAGAGCCTAACGCGCAATCCGCTGGCCGATCCCGGCATTCTTGGCGTCAACGCCGGAGCAGGTTTCGCGGTAGTGATTGGCATTGCGCTGTTCGGTGCTGACTCGCCGGTGGATTGGCTCGGCTTCGCCTTTGGCGGCGCGCTGCTGGCGTCCGTGCTGGTGGCGATGACCGGCGCGATTGGCGGCGGGCGCGTCAATCCGGTGCGTCTGACGCTGGCCGGCGTGGCGCTGGGCGCGGTGCTGGAAGGATTAACCTCTGGCCTGTCGCTGCTCAATCCCGATATTTACGATCATCTGCGCTTCTGGCACAGCGGCTCGCTGGATATTCGCAATTTCACTACGCTGCGCACGCTGTTCCCAGCAGTGCTGATCGGCAGTGTGGTCGCCATTGCGCTATCGCAGGCGCTGAACAGTTTGAGTATGGGTGGCGACATGGCGACCGCGCTCGGTACGCGGGTGGCGCGCACCCAACTGCTGGGCCTGCTGGCGATTGCGCTGCTGTGCGGCGCAGCCACGGCAGCGGTGGGCCCGATTGCCTTTGTCGGTTTGATGACGCCGCACTTTGCCCGCTGGCTGGTGGGCAACGATCACCGCTGGATGCTGCCTGCGACCGCGCTAATCACGCCGATTTTGCTGCTCGCCGCCGATATCCTTGGCCGCCTGCTGGTGGCGGGTGAGCTGCGGGTTTCCATCGTCACGGCGATGCTCGGTGCGCCGATGCTGATTGTGCTGGTGCGCCGTAAATTGGGCCGGGGTGCACTATGACGCGTCGTGTCGGGTTACATACGCTTTGGCTGCTGTGCGCCTGCGCTCTGCTGGCTTATCTGGCGATGACGCGCGGTGCATTGCAGATCAGCAGTGATCAAATCTGGCAAATTCTGCTCGGGCAGGGCGCCAGCAACGTCAAACTGATCGTGCTGGAATGGCGCTTGCCGCGCGTGCTAATGGCGCTGCTGATTGGTGCGGCGTTAGGCATCAGCGGCGCGATTTTCCAGTCGCTGCTGCGTAATCCGCTTGGCAGCCCGGACATTCTCGGTTTCAACACCGGCGCTTACAGCGGCGTGCTGGTGGCGCTGGTGCTATTTAATCAAAGCGTCACGGCGATGACCGGCGCAGCGTTGATTGGCGGCATCGCCACGGCGGCGATGGTCTATCTGTTTGCCTGGCGCAACGGCGTAGAGACCTTCCGGCTGATTATCGTCGGCATCAGCGTGCGCGCGCTGCTGATGGCGTTGAATTCCTGGCTGATTATCAGCGCCTCGCTGGAGTCGGCGCTGAGTGCGGGTTTGTGGAGCGCCGGATCGCTCAACGGCATTACCTGGGCGAAAACGCCGCCGGTGATTGCGGTGCTGCTGCTGGCGTTACTGTTGATGGCGCTGCTGGCGCGGCGGATGCGTTTGCTAGAGATGGGCGACGATACCGCCTGCGCGCTTGGCGTGCCGGTGGAGCGCAGCCGCATGTGGCTGATGCTGATTGGCGTGGTGCTCACGGCGGCGTCAACCGCGCTGGTCGGGCCGATTTCGTTTGTCGCGCTGCTGGCGCCGCAGATTGCCCGTCGTCTTGGCGGCGGCGTTAAAGGTGCCTTGCCGCTGGCGGCGCTGTGCGGCGCGCTGTTATTGATTGCCGCAGACTTCGCCGCACAGCATCTGTTCCTGCCTTATCAATTACCGGTTGGCGTGATAACCGTCATTCTCGGTGGACTTTATCTGATTGCTTTACTGGTGCGGGAGGCGCGACGCCAATGACCGATATCCCTTCACGTCTGCGCGGCGATAGCCTGACGCTGGGCTATGACAAAAAGGTGGTGGCAGAGAATCTGTCAGTGACGATTCCGCAAGGTGAGCTGACGGTGATTATCGGCCCTAACGCCTGCGGAAAATCGACGCTGCTGCGCACGTTGAGTCGCTTGCATAAGCCGTTAAAAGGTGAGGTGTTGCTGGATGGCGCGGCCATTGCCAGCTATCCCACCAAAGAAGTGGCGCGGCGTTTGGGTTTGCTGCCGCAAAGTTCCAACGCGCCGGCGGGCATCAGCGTCACCGAGCTGGTGGCGCGCGGACGTTATCCGCATCAGGCGCTGTTTGGACGCTGGCGTGCGGAAGATGAAGTGGCGGTGCAGAACGCGATGCGCGCCACCGGCGTGGCCGATTTGGCCCAGCAGTCGGTGGATACGTTATCGGGCGGTCAGCGTCAGCGCGTGTGGATTGCCATGGTGCTGGCGCAGGAAACGCCGCTGCTGCTGCTGGATGAACCGACCACCTGGCTGGATATCACCCATCAAATTGAGCTGCTGGAATTGATGCAGGAGCTGAATCAACAGCATGGGCGAACGCTGGTGGTGGTGCTGCACGATCTTAATCACGCTTGTCGCTATGCCACGCATTTGATTGCGATGCGTGACGGCAGGATTGTTGCCGAAGGGAAGCCGTCGGAGATTGTGACGCCCGCGTTGATCGAGCAGGTGTATGGCTTGCGCTGCGTGATTGTGGACGATCCGGTGGCGCATACGCCGATGATTGTGCCGCTGGGGCGCGGGGAATAATTAAACACGGTGCGCGTGGGCCCTCATCCCAGCCTTCTCCCGCTTGCGGGAGAAGGGGCCGCCCCAGCTTGTATGTTACACCCGTTACCACACCTAAACATTCCCTCTCCCGCCAGCGGCTCCTGATTGTTCCCTCTCCCGCTTGCTGGAGAGGGTTAGGGTGAGGGAAAAATCGCTATTGCAACAACCGCTGCAACAACGGCCCAATCTGCTCAAACATCTGCGGTGAAATGATCTCCACGTGGGCGCAATCCATCGGCCACACTTCCAGTTCACCGATATACGGCGCCCAGGCGCGGCGCGCATCTTGTCCTGGCTGCTGCGTCTGTTCGGCGAGGAACAGCGTGGCGCGACCGTTGAAACGCGCGCTGCGTGCGGTCGCCAGCAGGCGCACCGAACTGGCGTAGTTGGCCTCGATGGTGTCGAACATCGCACGCATCTCTTCACCGGCCTGATGGCGCTGCGCGGCGATAAACTGCTCGCGTTCGCGGTTCACCTCTTCCAGCACCGCCGGATCCAGCACGTTCTCGCCGCGTTTCTCATCCCAGTTTTGCGTTTCTGGTGGCCAGGTATCCAGCAGGCCGAGGAACGCCACCTCTTCACCGGCCGCTTCCAGCCGTGCCGCGATGCCCTGCGCCAGGGTTCCGCCAAGCGAATAGCCGAGGAAATAGTAAGGTCCGTGCGGCTGCACGTCGCGCAGGGTTTGCAGATGGGCGTCGCACACGTCATCCAGATGCGCGCTTTGGTTCAGCGGGCTACTGATATCCGGCGACTGAATGCCGACCAGCGACCAGCGCGCATCGAGATAACGCTGCAGGATGCTGAATTGCCAGGCAAACCCTGACGCCGGATGGAAGCAGAACAGCGTTGGTCCGTTGCCCTGACGCAGCGGCAGCACCACTTCGAAACCGGCTTGCTGATGTGACTGCGTATCACTGAGCAGCGTTGCCAGCTTCTCCACCGTGGAGGCCACCATGATTTGTCCCACCGACACCGGCTGTTGCAGCTCACGGCGCAGCTGCGCCGCTAAGCGCATCGCCAGCAGCGAATGGCCGCCGAGGGCGAAAAAGTCATCCTGCGCGCTGATTTCCTCGCGCGCCAGCAGCTGACAGAAAGCATTAGCTAAGGTGGTTTCCAGCCCAGCGTGCGGTGCACGTCCCGCACTGGCGCCGGCGGATGCGGGCAACGGCAGCGCTTTGCGATCCAGCTTGCCATTGCTGCTGAGCGGGAAGGCATCGAGCTGCACAATGGCTACCGGCACCATATGCGCGGGCAAGCGTTGCGCCAGCGCCTGACGCAGCGCGTCGCTATCAACCGGCTGCCCGGCAATCACGTAGCCAACCAGCTGACGCGCATCACCTTGCGCTGCCGTGCCGCCAAGCACCACCGCGTGTGTGACCGCCTGCTCAATGCCGGGCTGCGCGCTGAGCACATGATCGATCTCATTCAGTTCGATACGCTGACCGCGGATCTTCAGCTGATCGTCGCTGCGACCGAGATATTCCACCGCACCGTTATCCAGCCAGCGCGCCACGTCGCCGGTGAGATACATGCGCTCGCCGGGCATGAAAGGATCGGCGATAAAGCGGCTGGCGGTGAGATCGGGACGGCCAAGATAGCCATGCGCCAGCTGCACGCCGGTTAAGTAGAGATCGCCCGCCACGCCCGGCGGCACCGGCTGCATGCGGGCATCAAGGATGCGCAGGCCGGTGTTCCACACCGGGAAACCAATCGGCACGCTGGCACCTTCGACGGCGGCCAGGGCAGCACCAAACGCCGGATACCAGCTGACATCCACCGCCGCTTCGGTTGGGCCATACAGATTGTGCAGCGGCACGCGCGTCAGTTTTTCCCACTCGCGCGATAAATCCGTCGGCAGTGCTTCACCGCTGCAGAACACGTTACGCAGGCTGGCGCAGCAGGCAATTGCCGGTTGATCGTCCAGCGCCGCGACAAAGGCCGCCAGCATTGAGGGGACGAAATGCGTGGTGGTGACTTGGTAGCGGGCAAACAGCTGCTGCAGCGCTTCCGGGTCGCGATGGGCTTCTGGCGGTGCCATCACCAACTGCGCACCGACCAGCAGCGGCCAGAAGAATTCCCACACCGAAACGTCGAAGCTGCTCGGGGTTTTTTGCAGCACCACGTCGTCGGCTTGCAGCGGATAGCGATCCTGCATCCACAACAGGCGATTGACGATGGCTTCATGCCCCACCAGCACGCCTTTAGGGCGACCGGTCGAACCTGAGGTGTAAATGATGTAGGCGCCATCCTGCGGCGTCGGCGCGCTGGCCGGCTGCGGTGCATGGGCATTGTGATACAGCACATCAAAATGCAGTTGATTGACCGACGCGATGGCGCTGAAACGTGCGCTGAGCGCTGCGCAGGTGATCAGCGTTTTTGGCGCGGCGTCTTCCAGCATCAGCTGTAAGCGGTCATCCGGATAACCCGTATCAAGCGGCAAATAGGCAGCGCCGAGCGAAACAATCGCCTGCAGCGCCAGGGAGAGCTGCACTGAACGCGGCAGCGCCACGGCGACAATATCGCCACGCTGCACGCCGGCGGCGCTGAGATCGGCGGCCAGCGCAAACACCTGCTGTTGCATCGCGCGATAGCTAAGCTGATGCTGCGCATCGGCCAGCGCCGGTGCATCGGGGGTGCGTGCCGCCTGCTGCGCTAACAGTGATGCCAGCGTTTCTGCTGGCAGCGGATAGGCGGTTTGGTTGATTGCGGCAATCTGCGCATGCTCTTCGGCAGTGAGCAGATCGAGTTCGCCGCACGGCCGCTGCGGCTGTTGCGCCAGCTGATCGAGCAGCAGGGCAAAGCGGCTGGCATGACGCTGCAAGGTTTGTTCGCTATAGCGTTCGGCATTGGCCAGCAGCTCCAGCGTCAGTTCACCGTGCTCGCTGATGTAAATGGCGATCTCCAGATCGCGCACCGGCCCGGACGCCAGTTGATGGGTGATGCCTTCCACGCCAGCGAAATCGAGCTGGTAGTCAAACATCTTCAGGTTGATCACCGGACCGTACAGCGGATCGCCATCGCCGAGGCGGCCGAGATCGCGCTGCACCTGTTCGGCGTCATAGCGCTGATGACGACGCATCTTTTTCACTTCACCCGCGAGCTGCGCGGCGAGCGCGCCGATCGGCTGCACGGGATCGTAATGGATTGCCATCGGCAATACGTTGATCACCGGACCGGTGGCGCACAAGGCGGCCGAGCCGATGCGGCGCATAAAGATGAAGCCAGCGGCAAAGTCGTTTTGCCCGCTGAGACGCGCCAGCCACAGCGCCACCAGCGCAAAGGCGAGATCGGCCGCGCTGGCGTGCGGATGCTGCTGCACCAGCGTCTGGAAGGTGCTGCGATCCAGCGTAACGCTATGGCGCAGCAGATCGGTGCTGGCGTGTTGACCGGCGAGCGGCAGCGGCGAGAGCGAAGCCGGTGAGGGCAGCGCCGCCCCTTTTTCGCGCCAGAACTGGCTGTCACGCGCAAAAGAGGAGGATTCGCGGTAGCGCTGATACTCGTCCACCACTTCGCTAAACGGAATAAACGGCGTCGGTTCAGCAGCTTGCTGGCGTACGGCCGCGCTGTAGAGATTGGCGATGCGGCGCGTCAGTGCGGTAAAGCTGAAGCCATCCACCACCAAATGATGGTAGCGCTGATACCAAAACCAATGCTGATCGTCGAGACGGAACAGGCGGTGATGCCACAGCTTTGCGCCGCTCAATACGCGCAGATCGCCATTCATGTCGTCACGCATCAGCGCGCGCGCTTTGGCGGGCGCATCGGCCTCCGCGCGCAAATCGACAATCTGCGGCAGGCTAAAGGCGTGTGGCTGCGGCCACTGCAAGGCTTCGCCTTCCACCTCACCAAAGGCCATATTCAGCGTGTCGGCTTCCTGCATGCCCGCAACGATCGCCTGCGCCAACAGGGCGCTATCAATCTCACCGCGCAGTTCGACAAAGTGCGCCACCGCGTAAGCGTTGTGATGAGGTGACAGCTGATCGGCAATCCAGATGCCGGGCTGTGCCGCGACTAACGGCAAGGTTTGTTGGTCGGTCATAGGCTTATTCATCAGGGATTCGGACATGGATGCTCCGGTTTGCTCCACAGCGCTTGCAGGCCATTCAGCAGGCCGCCGCGCCAACAGAGCGCGTCATGGCCGCCTTCCACCGGCAGGTAATTCACCTGATAGCCGGCAGCGCTAAGCTGCTGTTGAAGTTGTTGATTAGCTTGCAGAATCAAGCCTTCGCGTTTGCCCGCTTCGAGCCAGAAACGCAGCGGTTGACGCGGTGCAAGACCGTTATCCAGCGCCTGCAGCAGCCAGCCGTGCGGATTGCCGCGTTCCGGCCACCAGAAGGAGCCCGATAAGCTGAGCGCGTTGCCAAAGGTTTCCGGCCAGTGCAGCGCGGCAAACACCGACGCCAGGCCGCCAAAGCTTTGTCCGGCGACGATGGTACTGTCCGCCTGCTGGCGATAAGGCGTTGATTGTGCAACTTGCGGTAACAGTTCTTGCTGAATGGCTTGCCAAAACTGCGCGTTACACGGCAGCTCGCGGCTGCGGTGTTCGCGGTCAATGATGTCGATAAACAGATACACCGCTGGCGGCAAAGAACCGGCATCAGTGAGCTGCTGCAGCGGTCCGGCAATCGGCATGCTGTGCGCCCAGAATTGCCCGTCAAGCATGATGGCCAGCGGACGCTGTGCGGGATTGGCTGCGCCGGTGGTGTAAATCCACACCTTGCGGCTGTTGCCTAATAGCGCGCTATCCCATTGCTGCTGTTGCAGTTCAAGGGTTGGCGCTGTGCCGTTATCCACCGCTTGCCACAGCTGTTGATCGGGCGCGTGGGGCAGATGCAGCGGCGAAACGCCCATGCCGCGGCCACCGGACCAGCCACGTAAGCTGTTCAAAGGATCGGCCTGCGCCGTCGGGAATTTGTCGCGCCACCAGTTGCGCAGCGTGGACATGTCGGCAACGCCAGTGAAGTCCGTGGCCTGTTCATCGGGCATCAAACAGTAACTGCCGCGCCAGTTGGCGGGCAGCGAGGTCTGCCAATACCAGACGTTGGTGCCCGCCACACGCATTAACGACTGCGGCGGGCGGCGCTGGTGGTGATCGGTCACGCCGGTAATGTTAATCCATACGCGCTGGGTCGATGATTGCGTCTCATCGCCTTGCGGATCACGCCAGAAGAAGGTGACCTGACATTGGCCATCGTCTGCTAACTCAATGCGGGGAATGCCTTGGGATTGTTGCGCCTGCCACCAGGCTGCACTGCCGGTTACATCATTTCGCCAGGTCATAGGGCTGCCAGTCGGTGTTTACGCGGAGATTTACAAGCTTGATGAATAATACTATTGATAATAATTTGCATTTGCAATAGGGTGACTGCGCTCAAAAATGAGCACGCCTGTTCCGCCAGAGGCTTACCGTTCGGTAAGGTTGCGCTACGGATGGTTTGAAGGGTCTGGAACTGGGCGCGATATGGACAGGGATCTTCTCACCGGCTCGCCAGTTAAGCATCCAACGGCTTTTTGCTGGCCATCCAGGAACGTATAAAATGAAAAATTACTCACGGTTATCGTTAGCCATTCTGATTGAAATGGGGCTCAGCGCCTCACTGCTTTCCAGCGGCGCCTGGGCAGCAGAGACTTCCTCCAGCAAAACCTCAGCCAGCACGACTGACGCACAATCAATGGACGGCGGCACCTTGATGGTCACCGCGCAGCAGCAGAACCTGCAAGCGCCGGGCGTCTCAACCATTACTGCCGACGAAATCAAAAAACATCCGCCTGCGCGTGATGTGTCTGAAATTATCCGTACCATGCCAGGCGTTAACCTGACAGGCAACTCCACCAGCGGCCAGCGCGGTAACAATCGCCAGATCGATATTCGTGGTATGGGCCCGGAAAACACCTTGATCATGGTGGACGGCATGCCGATCACCAGCCGCAACTCGGTGCGCCTTGGCTGGCGTGGCGAGCGTGATACGCGTGGCGACACCAACTGGGTGCCGCCGGAGATGATCGATCACATCGACGTGATTCGCGGACCTGCGGCGGTGCGTTACGGTAACGGCGCGGCGGGCGGTGTGGTGAATATCATCACCAAAAAACAGACCGATCAGCAGTGGCACGGTTCCTGGAACACCTATTACAACGTGCCGGAACATAAAGCGGAAGGCGCCACTAAGCGCACTAACTTCAGTCTCGAAGGGCCGCTGGGCGATGATTTCAACTTGCGTTTGTACGGTGGTTTAGCCAAAACCCAGGCCGATGCCTATGACATCAACGAAGGGCATGCGGCGGCGCGCACTGGCAGCTATGCGGGCAGCTATCCGGCCGGTCGTGAAGGTTCGGTTAATAAAGATATTAATGCTTTGCTGAGCTGGGCGTTTGCACCGATGCAGACGCTAGAGCTGCAGGCCGGTTACAGCCGTCAGGGCAACCTGTATGCGGGTGATACGCAGAACACCAACACCAGCGCGCTGGTGAAAAGTCTGTACGGTGATGAAACCAACCGCCTGTATCGCCAGAACGTCTCATTGAAATGGACCGGCGCATGGGATAACGGCGTCAGCACCAATACCTACGCGCGCTACGAGAAAACCCGCAACTCGCGCATCAATGAAGGTTTGGCCGGCGGCACCGAAGGCATCTTCTCTAACAGCGGTTTCAACACCATTCAGCTGGATGACGTGCTGCTGCATAGCGAAGTCAGCATTCCGTTTGAGCTGCTGTTTAACCAAACGGCGACGCTGGGTACCGAATGGAACCAGCAGCGCATGAAGGATGGCTCTTCCAACACGCAGGCGGCGAGCTACGGTGCGGTGCCGGGCATCGATAACAGCGGTCGCAGCCCGTATTCCCAGGCAGAGATTTTCTCACTGTTTGCGGAAGACAACATGGAGCTGACCGACAGCACCATGCTGACGCCAAGTCTGCGTTTCGATCATCACTCGATTGTTGGCAATAACTGGAGCCCGTCGCTCAACCTGTCACAAGGTTTGGGCGATGACTTCACGCTGAAGATGGGGATTGGTCGCGCCTATAAAGCGCCGAGCCTGTATCAGACCAACCCGAACTACTTGTTGTACAGCAACGGTCAGGGTTGTGCGGCCAGCACCGGCGCCTGTTATCTGCAGGGTAACAGCGACCTGAAAGCGGAAAACAGCATCAATAAAGAGATTGGTCTGGAGTGGAAACACGAAGGTTATCAGGCCGGTTTAACCTGGTTCCGCAACGATTATCGCAACAAGATCGAAGCCGGTTACTCGCCAGTGAGCAAAGCATCCAATGGCACCACAGATATTTATAAGTGGGAAAACGTACCGAAAGCGGTGGTGGAAGGGCTGGAAGGCACCGTCAACGTGCCGTTCTCCGACAGCGTGATGTGGAATAACAACTTCACCTATATGCTGCAGAGTAAGAACAAAGAGACCGGCGATCGTTTATCGGTGATTCCGGAATACACGCTGAATTCGACGCTGAGCTGGCAGGCGACGCAGGATCTGTCGCTGCAAACTACGCTGACCTGGTACGGCACGCAGACGCCGAAGAAGTATGATTACAAAGGGAATCTTTCGACCGGCAGCGCAACGGATAAAGTAAGTCCTTACTCAATTATCGGTATGAGCGGTACCTACGATATCAACAAGTACGCCAGCGTCACGGTGGGCATCGATAACCTGTTCGATAAACGTCATTATCGCGAAGGTAATGCGCAAACCACCGGTAACGCCAACACCAACTCTTATCTGTATGGAGCGGGTGCGAATACCTACAACGAATCTGGTCGTACTTACTTTATGAGCCTGAATACCCACTTCTAACGGCGTTTAACCAATCAGTTGATGCGGTAAATAGCAGCGGGCAATCAGCCCGCTGCTATCTTCACGGTTCACCAGCTCCAGCCTGCCGCGATGCATCTGCACGATGCGCAGCACGATATTCAAACCCAAACCGCTGCCGCCATAACGCTGATCGCGACGACGAAACGCCTGTGTTAGCTCTTCCGCAGCGGCGGCTTCAATACCCGGGCCTTGATCCCACACTTCGATAATCACCTGCTGCTGGTCCTGCTGCATCTTCACCATGACTTCGCTGCCTTCCGGGCTGTAGCGCGAGGCGTTTTCCAGCAGATTGCGCAGCATCAGGCGCAGCAGCACTGCTTCACCTTGCTGCGGCACATCGTCGTTCTGCGGCCAGTGCAGGATTTGCTGACGCTGTTGATACAGCTCGGTCATTTCTGGCTCCAGCGGCTGCATGATGTCCTGTTGCCACTGCAACTGCTGATAGTGACCGCCCGCCAGCGCTTGCCCGGCGCGCGATAACATCAACAGCTGTTCCACGGTATGCATCAACTGATCGATACGTTCAATTAGCATCTCGCTCTGCGGCACGTTCTGCTGGTGGAGCAGCTCGAGATGCAGGCGCAATCCGGCCAGCGGCGTGCGCAGCTCGTGCGCCGCATCGGCGGTGAACAGGCGCTCCTGCTGCAACGTGTGATCGAGGCGTGAAAACAGTTGGTTGATCGAGGTCGTTACCGCCACGATTTCATCCATTTCGGAGTAGATCGGCAACGGTGTCAGATTATCCGCTGAACGATGCGCAAGGCTGTCCTGCAGCGATTTCAGCGGACGAATAATCCAGTTAATCGCCCAAAACGACAGCAGTAAGGTAAGGGCGACCATGACTAAGGAAGGCAGCAGCAACGAGGCAATGGCTTCACGGATCTCGTTTTCTACCCGATCGTTACGCGCCTGTGCAGAGAGCGTTTCGTTGACTAAAAAACTGATCTGCTCGCGGCTTTCATGCCACAGCCAGATGGCGCTCATCACCTGACAGGTGAGGAGAATCAGCGCCAGCATAATCAATAACCGCTGACGCATGCTGTTCATTCGCGGATTTCCAGACGGTAACCGACGCCGCGCACGGTTTTGATGCGATCTTTTCCGAGCTTGCGACGCAAATTGTGGATGTGAACTTCGAGAGTGTTCGAGCCGGGATCGTCATTCCAGCTGTAGAGATCCTGTTGCAGCGTTTCGCGGTGTACGTTTTGCCCCACGCGCATCAGTAAGCGGGTGAGCAGTGCGAACTCTTTGGGCGTGATCTCCAGCGGCTGATCTTCCAGCAAAACCTGTTGTGAACTGAGATTGAGCGTCAGATCGCCCTGTTGCAGCAGGTTGTCGCTGTGGCCCTGATAACGGCGGATCAGCGCCCGCACGCGTGCCTGCAGTTCAACCAACGCAAACGGCTTCACCAGATAATCGTCAGCGCCGGCATCCAGACCATCAACGCGATCCTCCAGCGCATCGCGCGCCGTGAGGATCAGTACCGGCACCGCAATGCCGTCACGTCGCCATTGTCGCAGCAGTGATGCGCCATCGCGATCCGGCAAGCCGAGATCGAGCACGATCAGGCTGTACTGACCGCTACGCAGCAGCGCGTTGCTCTCTGCGGCGGTACTGGCGCAGTCGATGGCGTAGCCTTGCGAGCTTAACGCCTGCGCAAGGCCCGATTGCAACAGCGCATCATCTTCAACGATTAGCAGTTTCATCAGTTGTTCTTGTTGATATCCGTATAGAGGCGGCTCTCAAAACGTACCAGCGGAATGCGGCGCGTTTTCTGATTTTCCGGCGGTACCGCGTAACCGGACAGGAACTGGACAAAGGCGACGCGCGCGCCGCTGGAGGTGGTGATGAATCCTGCCAGATTATAGACGCCCTGCAGCGAACCGGTTTTCGCCGAGACTTTGCCATCCAGCCCTGCTTCATGCAGACCGCCGCGATATTGCAGCGTGCCGTCGTAACCGGCCAGCGGCAGCATCGAAATGTAATTCAGCGTCGAATCATTTTTCGCAATGTATTGCAGCACTTGCATCATGGTCTCTGGCGCGATCAGGTCATGACGCGACAGCCCGGAACCATCAACCTGAATGCTGTTGCCCAGATCGACCCCGGCTTTTTCGCGCAGAATGCGACGTACCGCATCTGAACCCGCGCGGAAGGTGCCCGGCACATTGAAGTAATGATGGCCGATGGTGCGGAACACGGTGTCGGCAATCATGTTGTCCGACTTCTTCAGCATAGTGTGCAGCAGCGTGTGCAGCGGCGCTGATTGCGTTGAAGCCAACACGGTACCCGGCGACGTCACTTGCGCCTGGCGAACCAGATGACCGCTGTAATCAATATCGGCGGCGCGCAGCTCGGCTTTAAGTATCTCACCGGCCCACGCAGCACCATCCTGCACGGCAAAGGCCAGCGGTAGCGGCTCTGAACGTTGACGCATGCAGCCGGTTAAGGTGTAACGATTGAGCTCGCCTGGCACCACATCCAGCTCGCAATATTGTCCGTCACCGCTGTTGCGGCCAATGGTGCGCACCTGACTGAACATGTGGGCCGGATAATAGGAGGCGATACGCACAAAGGCGTTTTCGCCCGGCGTATTGGCGCTATACAGCGATACTGAGAAACAGTTTTTATCGACGATGGCCGCTGCCGGTGGCGCACTGAAGCACTGCGTCAAATCGTTCCACGGCCAGCCTGGCGCCATATCGTGGCTGGCGAACACCGAGGTGTCGATCACCAGATTGCCCTTAATATGGGTGATGCCCTGCTTTTTCAGCGCCGTGACCATGTTGCGCAGATCCTGGCGGCTCAGCGTAGGATCGCCGCCAAATCGTGCCACTAAATCGCCATTCAGGGTGCCATCATTGACCGCTCCTTTGGTTTCCATGGTGGTCTGGAAACGAAAATCGGGCCCGAGCTCTAATAAAGCCGCCAGCGCTGTCACCACTTTCATGGTGCTGGCCGGTAACGCCATCTGTTTGCCGTGATAATCGATTATCGGGGTGGATGCGCCCACTTTTTGTACCATCAGCGCCAGGTTTGCGCCGTCTGGCAAATACTGCATGTATTCTTCAACGGGAGCTGCTTGTGCCTGCAGCATAAACGCACAGGTTAATCCGGTAACAAGTCGTGAAAATCGCATAATCTCGCGGTAACTGACGGGTGAGGGCGTCAATACTACGTCCCCGGACGGTGCAAAGTAAACGATGACCCACAGGGAACTCTGGGGTAAAATACGTATCAAAATGCAAAACCGAACCTGACCCGGAAAGCTTTCCGGGTCAGGCTTCTTTTGCTTGTGAAAAGAGGTAACGCGCTGCAGAAGCTGTTTTCTGCTGTCACCGGTCAGGATGACGCCGTTAACCAGGATAGATGACGAGGAGCCAAAATGAATCAGATTCCGATGACGTTGAAAGGCGCTGAGAAGCTGCGCGAAGAGCTGAACGAACTGAAAACTGTGAAGCGTCCGCGCATCATCGCCTCCATCGCCACAGCCCGTGAGCACGGCGATTTGAAAGAGAATGCCGAATATCATGCGGCTCGCGAAGAACAGGGTTTCTGCGAGGGGCGTATTCAGGAGATTGAAGCCAAGCTTTCCAATGCGCAAGTCATTGATGTGACTGCCATGCCGAAAAGCGGTCGCGTGATTTTTGGCGCTACCGTTACCATTCTTAATGTGGATACGGATGAAGAATTCACCTACCGCATCGTGGGTGACGATGAAGCTGACTTCAAGCAGAACCTGATTTCAGTGAATTCGCCGATGGCGCGTGGATTGGTTGGAAAATCAGCCGACGATGTCGCGATTGTGAAAACCCCAGGCGGGGATGTGGAATATGAAGTCCTGAAGGTGGAATACCTTTAAGATATTGCTACGCTTTGCAATATGTCGCTGCATTTTGTAAAGAAAGGAAAAAGGCCGCATTGCGGCCTTTTATCACATGCAGGAGCGTGGCACTTTCTTTGCCCGTCGCCGCCTTTAAAGGCATGATTAACGCGGAAGAGTAATTTTACGCTCTTTGGCAGGGCGATACAGCACCAGCGTGTTGCCGATTACCTGTACGTTGCCTGCTTTAGTTTCACGCACGATAGCGTCCACGATCAGCTGCTTAGTTTCACGATCTTCCGAGGCAATTTTTACCTTGATCAATTCGTGATGTTCGAGCGCCAGTTCGATTTCGGCAAGCACGCCTTCGGTAAGGCCATTTCCGCCCAGCATGACAACCGGCTTAAGCGGATGGGCAAGGCCTTTCAGGTGCTGTTTTTGTTTGGTACTCAGATTCATCGTATTATTTGCTTACTCAGGGATTGAAAACGGTTCATTCTACCGCCATCTCGGGTATATCGCCAAATCAACGCGACCATTGCGTGCTGATTTATCGCTACGATGACGATTTAATTGGAAAAATTATGACGGGTAAAAAGCGTTCGGCCAGTTCCAGTCGCTGGCTACAGGAACACTTTAGCGATAAATATGTGCTGCAGGCACAGAAAAAAGGGTTACGTTCGCGTGCCTGGTTTAAACTTGAAGAAATTCAGCAGGGTGACAAGATTTTCAAACCCGGGATGACGGTTGTTGATCTCGGTGCGGCACCCGGCGGCTGGTCGCAATATGTGGTTCAGCTTATCGGATCAAGTGGTCGTATCATCGCTTGCGATCTGTTACCAATGGATCCGATTGTCGGCGTTGATTTTTTGCAGGGCGACTTTCGTGATGAGGCGGTACTTAACGCCTTACTGGAGCGCGTTGGCGACCAAAAGGTGCAGGTGGTGATGTCTGATATGGCACCCAACATGAGCGGTACACCTGCGGTTGATATTCCACGTTCGATGTATTTGGTAGAATTGGCGCTGGAAATGTGTCGGGATATCCTGGCCCCAGGCGGCAGTTTTGTCGTGAAAGTGTTTCAGGGAGATGGCTTCGATGAATACCTGCGGGAAATTCGCTCCCTGTTTACGAAAGTAAAAATTCGTAAGCCGGACGCTTCGCGATTACGTTCGCGCGAAGTGTACATTGTGGCGACGGGGCGCAAACTTTAGCCCGAATTGCCGGAATCAAAGCAAGACGACCAATGCGTTTACTCTGATGTGTAATTCTGAGTTTCAGGGTAAACAAGCAAAATCATCCGCACTGCGATTCCAGGTATGAAGGATCTATAGTACCCTACGCTGTCTGTTAACATCGTTGTAATATGAGGTTAATCCCTTGAGTGACATGGCGAAAAACCTGATTCTCTGGTTAGTCATCGCGGTCGTGCTGATGTCTGTATTCCAGAGCTTTGGGCCCAGCGAGTCGAATGGCCGTAGGGTTGATTATTCAACTTTCCTATCGGAAGTGAACCAAGATCAGGTCCGCGAGGCACGAATTAACGGGCGTGAGATTAACGTTGTCAAAAAAGACAGCAATAAATACACTACCTATATCCCCGTCAACGATCCTAAGTTACTCGATAACCTGTTGACCAAAAACGTCAAAGTCGTTGGCGAACCGCCTGAAGAACCAAGCCTGCTGGCTTCCATCTTCATCTCATGGTTCCCAATGCTGCTGCTGATTGGCGTGTGGATCTTCTTTATGCGGCAGATGCAGGGCGGCGGCGGCAAGGGCGCGATGTCCTTCGGCAAGAGCAAAGCCCGCATGCTGACCGAAGATCAGATCAAAACCACTTTTGCTGACGTGGCCGGTTGTGATGAGGCCAAAGAAGAAGTGGGTGAGCTGGTTGAGTATCTGCGTGAGCCGAGCCGTTTCCAGAAGCTGGGCGGTAAAATTCCGAAAGGCGTTCTGATGGTCGGCCCTCCGGGTACCGGTAAAACGTTACTGGCGAAAGCGATTGCTGGTGAAGCCAAAGTCCCGTTCTTTACCATTTCCGGTTCTGACTTCGTGGAAATGTTTGTCGGTGTCGGTGCATCTCGTGTGCGTGACATGTTCGAACAAGCGAAGAAAGCGGCACCGTGCATCATCTTTATCGATGAAATCGATGCGGTTGGCCGTCAGCGTGGCGCCGGTTTAGGCGGTGGTCATGATGAACGTGAACAAACGCTGAACCAGATGCTGGTTGAGATGGATGGCTTTGAAGGCAATGAAGGCATCATCGTTATCGCGGCAACTAACCGTCCAGACGTACTTGACCCGGCGCTGCTGCGTCCAGGCCGCTTCGACCGTCAGGTTGTGGTGGGTCTGCCAGACGTGCGTGGTCGTGAGCAGATTCTGAAAGTCCATATGCGTCGTGTGCCGCTGGCAACCGATATGGATCCATCAGTTATCGCACGTGGTACGCCTGGTTTCTCCGGTGCGGATTTGGCTAACCTGGTCAACGAAGCTGCGCTGTTTGCTGCTCGCGGCAACAAGCGTGTTGTTTCGATGGTTGAGTTTGAAAAAGCCAAAGACAAAATCATGATGGGTGCGGAACGTCGCTCCATGGTGATGACCGAAGAGCAGAAAGAATCGACGGCTTATCATGAAGCGGGTCACGCGATCGTGGGTACGCTGGTTCCGGGTTACGATCCGGTGCACAAGGTCACCATCATTCCGCGTGGTCGTGCTCTGGGTGTGGCTTTCTTCTTGCCAGTAGGCGATGAGATCAGCGCCAACCGTCAGAAGCTGGAAAGCCGTATTTCTGTGGCTTACGGCGGACGTCTGGCGGAAGAGATCATTTATGGTCCGGACTATGTTTCTACCGGTGCTTCATCTGACATCAAAATGGCGACCAGCGTAGCACGCAACATGGTTACGCAGTGGGGCTTCTCTGAGAAGCTGGGTCCATTGCTTTACGCTGAAGAAGAGGGCGAAGTGTTCCTCGGTCGCTCAGTGGCGAAAGCAAAACACATGTCAGATGAAACGGCGCGCATTATCGATCAGGAAGTTAAACACCTTATCGATACCAACTACCAGCGTGCACGCCGTATTCTGAATGAAAACATGGACATCCTTCACGCGATGAAAGACGCGCTGATGAAGTATGAGACCATCGATGCACCGCAGATCAGCGATCTGATGGCACGTCGCGAAGTGCGTCCACCAGCAGGTTGGGAAGAGGCGAAAGTTGCTGTGGGTAACGGCGACTCTACGCAGGCTCCACGTCCTGTTGATGACCCGAAAACGCCGGGTTCAGACAAGATCATGTGATGGCATTCTGGCGGGATGCGTTGCTCACCGCCAGTTGTCCCTCCCGCAATACTTGTTACAATGCAAACCCCGGCCAGTCCGGGGTTTTTTACATTCCGCGATTCAGTGATTCCTCAAGGAGATTCTCGCCATGAAGTTGTTCGCCCGTGATTCCCATCTCGATCTCTCTTTTCCCCATGTGATGGGTATTTTGAATGTCACGCCGGACTCTTTCTCTGATGGTGGAAGTCACAACACGCTGGTCGATGCGCTGACGCACACCAATGAAATGGTGAATGCCGGTGCCACCATTATTGATGTGGGCGGTGAATCAACGCGTCCGGGCGCTGATGAAGTTAGCGTGGAAGAGGAGCTGGCACGCGTTATTCCGGTGGTGGAAGCCATCGCGCAGCGTTTTGAGGTGTGGATTTCGGTCGATACTTCCAAGCCAGAAGTGATCCGTGAAGCGGCGCGAGTGGGTGCTCACATTATCAATGACATTCGTTCTTTGTCCGAACCGGGCGCGCTGGCGGCGGCGGCAGAAACAGGCTTGCCGGTGTGTCTGATGCATATGCAAGGAGAACCGCGCACCATGCAGCAGGCACCGGAATATAGCCACATCGTGAGCGAAGTGGACGCTTACTTCGCTGCACAGATTGCGCGATGTGAAGCCGCCGGCATCAAAAAAGATAATCTGATGCTCGATCCTGGCTTCGGTTTCGGTAAGAATCTCAGCCACAACTATGAACTGCTGGCCAACCTCAGCCATTTCCACCACTACGGCTTACCGCTGTTGGTAGGAATGTCACGCAAGTCGATGGTTGGGCAGTTGCTAAATGTCGGTCCGGCCCAGCGTCTGACCGGAAGCCTCAGCTGTGCGGTGATTGCCGCCATGCAAGGGGCGCAAATTATTCGCGTACATGATGTGAAAGAGACTGTCGAAGCGATGCGCGTCGTCGAAGCGACACGGAGAGCAAAAGGATAAAGCATGAGTAATCGTAAATATTTCGGTACAGATGGGATTCGCGGCAAAGTCGGTGAAGCACCGATTACCCCTGATTTTGTCCTCAAATTGGGCTGGGCGGCCGGTAAGGTGCTGGCGCGCCAGGGGTCACGCAAAGTATTGATTGGTAAAGATACGCGTATTTCAGGCTATATGCTGGAATCGGCACTGGAAGCGGGTCTGGCGGCGGCGGGATTGTCGGCGGCTTTCACCGGCCCGATGCCGACCCCTGCAATTGCATATCTGACCCGTACTTTCCGCGCGGAAGCGGGCATTGTGATTTCAGCTTCTCACAATCCCTTTGACGACAATGGCATTAAATTCTTCTCGGCTGAAGGTACCAAGCTGCCGGACGAAGTTGAAGAAGCCATCGAACTGGAGATGGAAAAGCCGATCACCTGCGTGGAGTCGGCTGAACTGGGCCGCGCCAGTCGCATTGTCGATGCTGCTGGTCGTTACATCGAGTTCTGCAAAGGGACTTTCCCAAGCGAGCTGAGCCTGAATGGGCTGAAGATTGTGGTTGATTGCGCGAATGGCGCGACGTATCACATTGCGCCTAACGTGCTGCGCGAGCTGGGTGCGAATGTGATTGCTATCGGCGTGCAGCCGGATGGCATGAACATCAACAAAGATTGCGGTGCGACCGATTTGCGTTTGCTGCAGCATCGCGTATTGGAAGAGAAGGCCGATCTCGGACTGGCGTACGACGGTGATGGCGACCGCATCATGATGGTTGACCATTTAGGTCACAAAGTCGATGGCGATCAAATTCTCTACATCATTGCGCGTGAAGGGCTGCGTCAGGGCCAGCTGCGCGGTGGCGTGGTGGGCACGTTAATGAGCAACATGGGTCTGGAACTGGCGCTGAAACAGCTGGGTATTCCGTTTACCCGTGCGAAAGTGGGCGACCGCTATGTGCTGGAAAAAATGCAGGAGAAGGGCTGGCGTCTAGGAGCGGAAAACTCCGGTCACGTCATTCTGCTGGACAAAACCACTACCGGCGACGGCATCGTGGCAAGTTTGCAAGTGCTTACTGCAATCGTACGTAACCATATGACGCTACATGACCTGTGCAGCGGCATGAAAATGCTGCCACAGATTTTGGTCAATGTGCGCTTCGCTGGCGAGCACGATCCGCTGGAAAGCGAAAGCGTGAAAGCTGTCACTGCGGAAGCTGAAAAAACGCTGGCGGGACGCGGTCGTGTGTTGCTGCGCAAATCCGGCACTGAACCCCTGATTCGTGTGATGGTGGAAGGTGAAGATGAGGCGCAGGTCAGTGCGCTGGCGCATAAAATCGCGGATGCAGTAAAAGCGGTGTAAGTTTTCAGGCGGGGAGTTTTTAAACTTTCCGCCTGCAAAATCACCGGGATGGTGCTTTTTTCCGCAATCGAAAGCGATGGTGAAAATTGCACTTGCAGAGGTATGTGCCTTTGGTTAGTATTCACACCCGCTTCTGATGGGTGATGACGAGACTCCCCATCGATATTGGTTGAAGCTTTAACTGTGCAGATACGCGCAAGGAAACAGGTTGATTATGTACGAAGCTCTGTTAGTTGTTTTCCTTATTGTAGCGATTGGCCTCGTGGGTTTGATCATGCTGCAGCAAGGCAAAGGCGCTGATATGGGAGCCTCATTCGGTGCAGGCGCTTCTGGTACGCTGTTTGGTTCAAATGGGTCTGGCAACTTTATGACTCGTATGACCGCGGTACTGGCTACGCTGTTCTTCATCATCAGCCTGGTTCTGGGTAACCTGAACAGTAATAAAACAGCCAAAGGTAGCGAGTGGGATAACCTCACTGCGCCGGCGCAGTCTGAACAGCAGACTCAGCCAGCTAAACCGGCAACACCGGGCAATGATATCCCGCATTAAGATCGTCAACGCTGTAGTGCGATAAAACAACGTCGCAGTCTAGTGATGTACCGAGGTGGTGAAATTGGTAGACACGCTACCTTGAGGTGGTAGTGCTCGAAAGGGCTTACGGGTTCAAGTCCCGTCCTCGGTACCAAATCTCAGTTTAACTTGCATTTTTTGCAAGGTCGGCGTATTATTCGCCACGTTTTCGGACGCGGGGTGGAGCAGCCTGGTAGCTCGTCGGGCTCATAACCCGAAGGTCGTCGGTTCAAATCCGGCCCCCGCAACCACTTTCCCTTAGAGTTCTTTTTCAAATATACTGTATGCATCGACGGACGCAATCTCAGTGATTTTTGAAAAAAATTCTTTTGGATTGTGCTCCGAAGCCGCTATGCGGCGTACAGGGTCCAGTCACAAAAAGCCCCGAATATTCGGGGTTTTTTGTTATCAGGAAATCGAAACACTGGGCTATAGGCCCTTTTTTTATGTCTTGGGGGTGGGCTTGTCCACATTAGAGCAAAAATTGACAGAGTTGATCTCTGCTCCAGTAGAAGCGCTTGGCTACGAATTAGTCGGTATTGAGTTTATTCGTGGTCGCACATCAACCCTGCGCATCTATATTGATAGTGAAGAGGGTATCAATGTTGATGATTGCGCCGATGTTAGCCACCAGGTTAGCGCAGTAATGGATGTGGAAGATCCAATTACCGTGGCTTACAACCTTGAAGTTTCCTCGCCGGGTCTCGAACGTCCTCTTTTCACTGCTGAACACTATGCACGTTTTGTCGGTGACGAGGTGAGCCTGGTACTACGCATGGCCGTACAAAACCGCCGTAAATGGCAGGGTATCATCAAGTCTGTTGAAGGCGAGATGATCACGGTGACCGTTGAGGGTAACGATGAAGTGTTCGCGCTGAGCAACATTCAGAAAGCGAACCTGGTCCCCCACTTTTAAAAGTCCGGATTGAGGCTAACCAGGATGAACAAAGAGATCTTAGCTGTAGTAGAAGCCGTTTCTAACGAAAAAGCCCTGCCGCGTGAGAAAATCTTCGAAGCGCTGGAGAGCGCTTTGGCCACTGCGACCAAAAAGAAGTATGAGCAAGAGATCGAAGTGCGTGTCAGCATCGATCGCCGCAGCGGCGATTTCGACACCTTTCGTCGCTGGCAGATTGTAGAAGAAGTCACGCAGCCGACTCGCGAGATCACGCTGGATGCAGCCCGTTATGAAGACGAAGCGTTCAATCTGGGCGAATTTGTCGAAGATCAGATTGAATCTGTCACCTTCGACCGTATCACCACCCAAACTGCTAAGCAGGTTATCGTACAAAAAGTACGTGAAGCTGAGCGCGCAATGGTGGTTGATCAGTTCCGTCAGCACGAAGGCGAAATCATCACCGGCGTGGTGAAGAAAGTGAACCGTGACAACATTTCACTGGACCTCGGCAGCAATGCTGAAGCGGTGATTTTGCGTGAAGACATGCTGCCGCGTGAAAACTTCCGTCCAGGTGACCGTATCCGCGGTGTGCTGTATGCCGTTCGCCCTGAAGCGCGTGGCGCGCAGCTGTTCGTCACCCGTTCTAAACCAGAAATGCTGATCGAGTTGTTCCGCATTGAGGTGCCAGAAATTGGCGAAGAAGTTATCGAGATCAAAGCGGCAGCGCGCGATCCGGGTTCACGCGCCAAAATCGCGGTGAAGACCAACGATAAACGTATTGATCCAGTGGGCGCTTGCGTCGGTATGCGCGGTGCGCGTGTCCAGGCGGTTTCGAGCGAGCTGGGTGGCGAGCGTATCGACATTGTGCTGTGGGACGACAACCCGGCGCAGTTCGTTATCAACGCTATGGCGCCAGCCGATGTGGCGTCAATTGTGGTGGATGAAGATAATCACACCATGGATATCGCTGTTGAAGCCGGCAATCTGGCTCAGGCGATCGGCCGTAACGGCCAAAACGTGCGTCTGGCTTCCCAACTGAGCGGTTGGGAACTAAACGTGATGACCGTCGATGATCTGCAGGCTAAGCACCAAGCTGAAGCCCATGCAGCGATCGATATGTTCACCAAACATCTCGACATCGACGAAGAGTTCGCCACCATTCTGGTGGAAGAGGGCTTCTCTTCGCTGGAAGAATTGGCTTATGTGCCAATCAACGAGCTGCTGGAAATCGACGGCCTCGATGAAGAGACCATTGAAGCCCTGCGTGAACGAGCAAAAAATGCGTTAACCACCCTGGCATTAGCGAAAGAAGAGAGCCTTGGTAATCAGGAGCCCGCTGAGGATCTTCTGAATCTTGAGGGCTTGGATCGTGCGCTGGCGTATCGCCTGGCGTCGAAAGGCGTTTGCACGCTGGAAGATCTCGCTGAGCAAGGTGTTGACGATCTGACAGATATTGAAGGGCTGGATGACGAGAAAGCCGGTGCGCTGATTATGGCTGCACGTAATATCTGCTGGTTCGGCGATGACGCGTAATAACAGGAAGGAACAGCATGACAGATGTAACCGTAAAATCGCTGGCCGCCGAAATTCAGACCCCGGTCGATCGCCTGGTACAGCAATTTGCTGATGCAGGGATTCGTAAGTCTGAAAACGATGCGGTATCCCAGCAAGAGAAAGAAACCTTACTGTCTCACCTGAATCGTGAGCACGGTCAGACCGGTTCAAGCAAGCTGACTTTGCAGCGCAAGACGCGCAGCACCTTGAATATTCCCGTCACCGGGGGTAAAAGTAAGTCGGTACAAATCGAAGTCCGCAAAAAGCGCACATACGTGAAAGGCGATGCAGAGTCTGAGCAAGCTCAGGCAGAAGCGGAAGCCGAGGCGCAGCGTGAAGCGGAAGAGCAGGCGCGTCGCGAGGCGGAAGAACAAGCCCGTCGCGAAGCTGAACAGAAAGCGCAACGTGAAGCCGAAGACAAAGCCAAGCGCGAAGCCGCTGACAAGGCTAAACGTGAAGCAGCGGAAAAAGAGAAATTGACTAATCAACCTACCGATGTAGTAGCCAAGGCTGCGCAATCTGATAAAGCCCGTCGTGAAGCAGAAGCTGCCGAACTGAAACGTAAAGCAGAAGAAGAAGCACGCCGTAAGCTGGAAGAAGATGCGCGCCGCGTGGCTGAAGAAGCCCGCCGCCTGGCTGAAGAGAAAGGCGCTGAATGGGCAAAACCTGAAGAAGAGGATAAAGGCGATTATCACGTCACTACCTCTACTCACGCCCGCCAGGCAGAAGACGAGAACGATCGCCAGGTAGAAGCTGGCCGTGCACGTGCCCGCACCACCAAAGCGGCTCGTCCGGTTAAGAAAGGCAACAAGCACTCTGAAGCTAAAACCGATCGCGAAGAAGCGCGTGCTCAGGTGCGTGGCGGCAAAGGCGGTAAGCATCGTAAGCCAAGCACCCTGCAGCAGGGCTTTAACAAGCCAGCTCAGGCGGTTAACCGCGATGTTGTAATCGGTGAAACCATCACCGTTGCTGAACTGGCTAACAAAATGGCGATCAAAGGTTCTCTGGTCGTTAAAGCGATGATGAAGATGGGCGCCATGGCGACCATCAACCAGGTTATCGATCAAGAAACCGCTCAGATGGTTGCGGAAGAGATGGGTCACAAAGTGATCCTGCGCCGTGAGAATGAGCTGGAAGAAGCGGTAATGGACGATCGTGACACCGATGCTGCGCAGGAAAGCCGTGCGCCAGTCGTCACCATCATGGGTCATGTTGACCACGGTAAAACCTCGCTGCTTGACTACATTCGTTCAACGAAAGTGGCATCAGGCGAAGCGGGCGGTATTACCCAGCATATTGGTGCTTACCACGTTGAAACTGACAACGGTATGATCACCTTCCTCGATACCCCTGGACACGCCGCGTTTACCGCAATGCGTGCTCGTGGTGCGCAGGCCACGGATATCGTTATCCTGGTTGTGGCTGCTGACGATGGCGTGATGCCTCAGACCGTTGAAGCTATCCAGCATGCGAAAGCAGCCGGTGTGCCAGTGGTTGTTGCGGTTAACAAAATTGATAAGCCAGATGCTGATCCAGACCGCGTTAAGAACGAACTGACCCAATACGGAATTCTTCCGGAAGAGTGGGGCGGTGAGAACATGTTCGTTAACGTCTCTGCGAAAGCCGGTACCGGTATCGACGACCTGCTGAATGCGATTCTGCTGCAAGCTGAAGTTCTGGAACTGTCTGCTATCCGTGAAGGTATGGCCAGCGGCGTAGTGATTGAATCGTTCCTCGACAAAGGTCGTGGCCCGGTTGCTACCGTGCTGGTACGTGAAGGAACGCTGAATAAAGGCGATATCGTACTGTGCGGCTTCGAATATGGCCGTGTACGTGCGATGCGTGACGAACTGGGTCGTGAAGTACTGGAAGCGGGTCCATCCATTCCAGTCGAAATCCTCGGTCTGTCCGGTGTGCCGGCTGCGGGTGATGAAGCGACTGTAGTACGTGATGAGAAGAAAGCGCGTGAAGTTGCACTGTATCGTCAGGGCAAATTCCGCGAAGTTAAGCTGGCGCGTCAGCAGAAGTCTAAGTTGGAGAACATGTTCGCCAACATGACTGAAGGCGAAGTGTCTGAGCTGAACATCGTGCTGAAATCTGACGTACAGGGTTCTGTTGAAGCCATCTCTGATTCGCTGCTCAAACTCTCTACCGACGAAGTGAAAGTACGCATTATCGGTTCAGGCGTGGGTGGTATCACCGAAACCGACGCCACGCTGGCTGCAGCATCCAACGCCATCATTCTCGGCTTCAACGTGCGTGCTGATGCATCTGCTCGCCGCGTGATTGACGCTGAAAACGTTGACCTGCGTTATTACTCCGTCATCTATAATCTGATCGACGAAGTGAAAGCTGCGATGAGCGGTATGCTGGCTCCAGAGTTCAAACAGCAGATTATCGGTCTGGCTGCGGTACGTGACGTGTTCAAATCACCGAAGTTTGGTGCCATCGCGGGCTGTATGGTCACTGAAGGTATCATCAAACGTCACAACCCAATCCGTGTACTGCGTGACAACGTGGTTATCTATGAAGGCGAACTGGAATCACTGCGTCGCTTCAAAGATGACGTTAACGAAGTTCGTAACGGCATGGAATGTGGTATTGGCGTGAAGAACTATAACGACGTTCGCGTTGGCGATATGATCGAAGTGTTCGAAGTGATTGAAATTAAACGCACCATCGATTGATCATCATTTGATGTGTTGCAATTTGGGAGGCCTCTGGCCTCCCGAATTATTTGGGAGAAAGAATAATGGCAAAAGAATTTGGCCGCCAACAGCGCGTTTCTCAGGAGTTGCAGAAAGAGATCGCAATTATCCTGCAGCGCGAAATTAAAGATCCACGTCTCGGTATGATGGTGACGGTTTCGGGCGTCGAAGTGTCGCGCGATCTTGCCTATGCCAAGGTGTTTGTGACCTTTTTGAATGATAAAGATGAAGAAGCAGTGCAAAACGGCCTGAAGGCGCTGAAAGAAGCCTCTGGCTATATCCGCACGCTGGTAGGTAAAGCGATGCGCCTGCGCATCGTGCCGGAGCTAACCTTCTTCTACGACAACTCGCTGATCGAAGGTATGCGCATGTCGAACCTGGTCAGCAACGTTATTAAGAGCGATGTTGAGCGTCGTGGCGATAGCCCGGCGGAAGATGACAAGGAGGACTAATGAGTCGTCCTCGTCGTCGCGGTCGCGACGTCCACGGTGTGTTTCTGCTGGATAAGCACCAAGGCGCATCTTCCAATGATGTGCTGCAGAAAGTAAAACGTCTGTTCAACGCGAACAAAGCGGGCCACACCGGCGCCCTCGATCCCCTGGCGACCGGCATGCTGCCGATTTGCCTCGGCGAAGCCACCAAGTTTTCGCAGTATCTGCTCGATTCGGACAAGCGTTATCGCGTCATTGCTCGCCTGGGTGAACGCACCGATACGTCTGATGCCGACGGTAATATTGTTGAGACGCGTGCAATTACTTTTGATCAGGCGGCACTGAATGCAGCGCTGGACTATTTTCGTGGCGACACCATGCAGGTGCCGACCATGTTCTCCGCGCTGAAGTATCAGGGACGCAAGCTATACGAGTACGCACGTGAAGGCATAACTGTGCCGCGTGAAGCGCGCCCGATCAAAGTGTTTGAGCTGCAGTTTATTCGCTGGGAAGGTGATGAACTGGAGCTGGAGATTCACGTCTCTAAAGGCACTTACATCCGCACTATCATCGACGATCTCGGTGAACGGCTTGGCTGCGGTGCGCACGTTATCATGCTGCGTCGTCTGCAGGTGGCGCGTTATCCGATCGAAAGAATGGTGACGCTGGAGCAGCTGCAGGAAGTGGCGGCCACCGTCAACATGGCGGAAACGCCGGATTACAGTGCGCTCGATGCGTTATTGCTGCCGATGGATAGTCCGGCAGAAGAGTTCCCGATGGTGAATTTGCTGCCTACGGTGGCGGCTTATTTCAAACAAGGTATGCCGGTTCAGGTGGCGGATGCGCCGGAACAGGGATTGGTGCGCGTGACGGAAGGTGATGAGCAAAAATTCATTGGTATGGCCGAAATCGCCGACGATGGACGCGTGGCGCCGCGTCGTCTGGTGGTAGAATTTCCTGCGTAATCAAGCCTCTCGGATTTGACCTAACGGCGCATTTGCGTTGCTATCAGGCGAAGAGTAGAATGGCGCGGCTTTAAAAGCGGGCTGCTGAATTAGAGATCGGCACCCATACATTCATTACCTAACGGAGTTTATTATGTCTCTAAGCGTAGAAGCTAAAGCAGAGATCGTTGCTAAATACGGTCGTGGTACCAACGACAGCGGTTCAACTGAAGTTCAGGTTGCTCTGCTGACTGCTCAGATTAACCACCTGCAGGGTCACTTCTCTGAGCACAAGAAAGATCACCACAGCCGTCGCGGTCTGCTGCGCATGGTATCTCAGCGTCGTAAGCTGCTGGACTACCTGAAGCGTAAAGACGTTGCTCGCTACACCGGTCTGATCGAAAGCCTGGGTCTGCGTCGCTAAGTCTGAAGAATCTGATCAAGGATGTAGCGCATGCACCATGCAAAAAAACGCATCTGATGATCAGATTTGTGCGAGTTTCGCGAAAAGGGGGCCTTTATGGCCCCTTTTTTCGAGCAATCCGCAGCAATCCGGACCAAACTCATGTATTGTTGCAGAGAGTGATCTTTGCTTGCAGAGGTTCGCGCGGCTAATGAGAGGCTTTACCGCATGGGCGGTTAAGGTTGTCATTAGTCGCGAGGATGCAACTGAAGATCGGTAATCCCCGGCGCGCCAGAATGGGCTGCGCCTCTGAATTTAAGGACTTAAATTTTGCTGAACCCGATCGTACGCAAATTCCAATATGGTCAGCATACCGTCACGCTGGAAACCGGCATGATGGCGCGCCAGGCTACCGCTGCAGTAATGGTGAGCATGGATGACACTGCTGTATTCGTTACCGTTGTTGGCCAGAAAAAAACTAAACCAGGTCAGGATTTCTTCCCGCTGACGGTTAACTATCAGGAGCGTACTTACGCTGCTGGTCGTATCCCGGGTAGCTTCTTCCGTCGTGAAGGCCGTCCAAGCGAAGGCGAAACCCTGATCTCACGCCTGATTGACCGTCCAGTTCGTCCGCTGTTCCCGGAAGGCTTCATTAACGAAGTCCAGGTTATTGCGACCGTTGTTTCCGTTAACCCTCAGGTTAACCCAGACATCGTTGCGATGATCGGCGCATCTGCTGCGCTGGCTCTGTCAGGTCTGCCGTTCAATGGCCCAATCGGCGCAGCGCGCGTGGGCTATATCAACGATCAGTACGTACTGAACCCAACTGCTGATGAAATCAACGAATCACGTCTGAACCTGGTTGTTGCCGGTACCCAGAACGCGGTGCTGATGGTGGAATCAGAAGCTGACATCTTGACCGAAGAACAGATGCTGGGCGCTGTGGTATACGGCCACGACCAACAGCAGATCGTTATCGAAAACATCAATGCGCTGGTTGCCGAAGCGGGTAAACCACGTTGGGATTGGCAGCCACTGCCAACTAACGATGCACTGATCGCACGCGTTACTGCACTGGCAGAAGCGGGCATCAGCGACGCTTACCGCATCACTGATAAGCAAGAGCGTTACACTCAGGTTGGCGCAGTGAAAGACGCGACCATTGCTGCACTGCAGGCTGAAGATGAAACGCTTGATGCTGGCGATATCGCTGACATCGTGCACGATCTCGAGAAGAGTGTTGTTCGAAGCCGCATCATCCGTGGCGAACCGCGTATCGATGGCCGTGAGAAAGATATGATTCGTGGCCTGGATGTGCGCACTGGCGTACTGCCACGCACGCACGGATCTTCACTGTTTACACGTGGTGAAACGCAGGCGTTGGTTACCGCAACGCTGGGTACCGCACGTGATGCGCAGAATCTGGATGAGTTAATGGGCGAGCGTACCGATAGCTTCCTGTTCCACTACAACTTCCCTCCATACTGCGTGGGCGAAACCGGTATGGTTGGCTCACCGAAGCGTCGTGAAATTGGTCACGGTCGTCTGGCGAAGCGCGGCGTGCTGGCAGTAATGCCTAAGCAAGCTGATTTCCCCTACACCGTGCGTGTGGTTTCAGAGATCACAGAATCTAACGGTTCTTCTTCGATGGCTTCCGTGTGCGGTGCATCTCTGGCACTGATGGACGCTGGCGTACCGATCAAAGCTGCCGTAGCCGGTATTGCGATGGGTCTGGTTAAAGAAGCCGACAACTTTGTGGTTCTGTCTGACATCCTGGGTGACGAAGATCACCTCGGCGATATGGACTTTAAAGTAGCGGGTAGCCGCGATGGTATCACTGCGCTGCAGATGGATATCAAAATCGAAGGCATCACCCGCGAAATCATGCAGGTTGCTCTGAACCAAGCGAAGGGTGCGCGTCTGCACATTCTGAGCGTGATGGAACAGGCAATCAGCACGCCGCGTCAGGAAATTTCTGAGTTCGCGCCGCGCATTTACACCATCAAAATCAGTTCAGACAAGATCAAAGATGTCATCGGTAAAGGCGGCTCAGTGATCCGTGCGCTGACCGAAGAAACCGGCACCACCATCGAAATCGAAGATGACGGTACCGTGAAGATTGCTGCTACTGATGGCCTGAAAGCCAAAGAAGCCATTCGTCGTATCGAAGAGATCACTGCTGAGATCGAAGTTGGCCGCGTTTACTCTGGTAAAGTGACACGTATCGTTGATTTCGGTGCCTTCGTGGCAATCGGCGGCGGTAAAGAAGGTTTGGTGCACATCTCTCAGATCGCCGATAAGCGCGTAGAGAAAGTGACCGATTACCTGCAGATGGGCCAGGAAGTTCCAGTAAAAGTCATGGAAGTGGACCGTCAGGGCCGTGTACGCCTGAGCATCAAAGAAGCGACAGAGCAGAAACCAGCGGAAGAAGTTGCTACCGCTGCATCTGATGCATCTGACGCCGAGTAAGCGTTTACCGATTTACCTCTCCCTGCTTTGCGGGGAGAGGTGTTTAGATCATCGCGAGGGCGGGAATCCTTGTGCACAGCAGGAGGATGACAGGATGGTTGTCCCAATGTTTGTATTCGGGAGTGGGAAATGAAGCCTTTTTTGCGCTGGTGTTTTGTTGCGACAGCTATCACGCTGGCAGGATGCAGCAACTCCAATTGGCGTAAGAACGAAGTTCTGGCAGTACCTTTGCAGCCCACACTGCAGCAAGAGGTGATCCTGGCGCGAATGGAACAAATTCTTGCCAGTCGTGCCCTGACCGATGATGAACGCGCACAGCTATTATATGAGCGCGGAGTGTTGTATGATAGTTTGGGTCTGAGGGCATTAGCGCGGAACGATTTTTCGCAAGCGCTGTCTATAAGACCAGATATGCCTGAGGTATTTAACTATCTCGGTATATACTTAACGCAGGCAGGCAACTTTGATGCTGCCTATGAAGCGTTTGATTCTGTACTTGAGCTTGATCCAACTTACAACTATGCGCATTTAAACCGTGGTATCGCCCTCTATTACGGCGGTCGATACAAGTTAGCGCAAGATGATCTGCTGGCGTTTTATCAAGACGATCCTAACGATCCATTCCGCAGCCTTTGGCTCTATCTCGTTGAAAGCGATATGGATGCCGACAAGGCAAAAGTTACGCTGAGACAGCGTCATGACAAAGCGGTTCGCGATCAATGGGGATGGAATATTGTCGAGTTCTACCTTGGCGACATCAGTGAAAAAACGCTGATGGAACGTCTCAAGGCGGACGCAACGGATAACACCTCGCTCGCTGAACATCTCAGTGAAACCAACTTCTATTTAGGTAAGTATTACCTAAGTCTGGGGGAGAAGGACGACGCGAAAGCGTTGTTCAAACTGGCGGTGGCCAACAACGTAAATAACTTTGTTGAGCACCGATACGCATTGTTGGAACTGGCGCAACTCGGCCAGACACAAGACGATTTATCAGAATCTGACCAGCAATAGCTGACGAACTTTTATTGCCTGAATACCTGTAAAGTCATCATCTTCAGAGATGAGGGCTTTTCTGTTCGTCAAAACTTCTAATTTGAGCCGGTTCACACTTTTTGATGAAAATGACTGAAAGTTTTCACGACGAGTTATGTAGACTGGCCGCCGCAATCTAAGAGGCACGTGTACTACATGACTGATATTCAAACCACTTTTGCTGACCTTGGCCTGAACGCCGACATCCTCGAATCACTGAACGGTATGGGCTACGTAAAGCCTTCTCCAATCCAGGCTGAGTGTATTCCTCATCTGCTGGCTGGCCGTGACGTGTTGGGTATGGCGCAGACCGGTAGTGGTAAAACTGCGGCATTCTCACTGCCGCTGCTAAACAACATTGATGCTACTGTTAAAGCACCGCAAATTTTGGTGCTGGCACCTACCCGCGAATTGGCGGTACAGGTTGCTGAAGCCGTCACAGAATTCTCTAAACACATGCGTGGCATTAACGTGGTAGCTCTGTACGGCGGCCAACGTTATGACGTACAGCTGCGCGCCCTGCGTCAGGGACCACAAGTTGTTGTGGGTACCCCTGGTCGTCTGCTGGATCACCTGAAGCGTGGCACGTTAGATCTGTCTAACCTGCGCGGTCTGGTGCTGGACGAAGCGGATGAAATGCTGCGTATGGGCTTCATCGAAGACGTTGAAACCATTATGGCGCAGATTCCAGACGGTCATCAGACCGCGCTGTTCTCAGCCACCATGCCAGAAGCGATTCGTCGTATTACCAAGCGTTTCATGAAAGATCCACAGGAAGTGCGCATCCAGTCAAGCCTGACTACGCGCCCGGACATTTCTCAGTCTTACTGGACCGCATACGGCCGTAAAACTGATGCGCTGGTTCGTTTCCTGGAAGCGGAAGATTTCGATGCAGCCATCATCTTCGTGCGTACCAAAAATGCCACGCTGGAAGTGGCCGAAGCGCTGGAGCGCAGCGGTTATAACAGCGCAGCACTGAACGGCGACATGAACCAGGCACTGCGTGAGCAGACGCTGGAGCGTTTGAAAGATGGTCGTCTCGACATCCTGATCGCGACCGACGTTGCAGCACGTGGCCTGGACGTTGAGCGTATCAGCCTGGTTGTAAACTTTGATATCCCAATGGATGCAGAGTCTTACGTTCACCGTATCGGTCGTACCGGCCGTGCTGGTCGTGCAGGTCGTGCGTTGCTGTTCGTTGAGAACCGCGAGCGTCGTCTGCTGCGCAACATCGAACGCACCATGAAGCTGACCATTCCAGAAGTTGAGCTGCCAAACGCAGAACTGCTGGGTGAGCGTCGTCTGGCTAAGTTCGCGGCGAAAGTACAGCAGCAGCTGGAAAGCAGCGATCTGGATCAGTACCGCGCACTGCTGAGCAAAATGCAGCCGGGCGAAGATCTGGATATCGAAACGCTGGCCGCAGCACTGCTGAAAATGGCTCAGGGCGAACGTCCACTGATTCTGCCACCAGAAGCACCGCGTCCAGCACGTCGCGAGTTCAGCGATCGTCCTGACCGTGGTGAGCGTCGTGATTCACGTGATTCTCGTGGTCCACGCGAAAGCCGTGACAGCCGCGATGGCGATCGTCCACGTCGTGAACGTCGTGACGTTGGCGAAATGCAGCTGTATCGCATTGAAGTGGGCCGTGATGATGGTGTTGAAGTTCGTCACATCGTTGGCGCGATCGCTAACGAAGGCGACATCAGCAGCCGTTACATCGGTAACATCAAGCTGTTTGGTACTCACTCAACCATCGAGCTGCCGAAAGGCATGCCGGGCGAAGTGCTGCAGCACTTTACTCGTACGCGTATTCTGAACAAACCGATGAATATGCAGCTGATGGGTGATGCGCCAGTGCACGAGCGTAGCGAACGTCGTCCATCTGCTGGCGGCGAACGTCGTGGCAATGGCGCACCGCGCGGTGATGGTGCTCCACGTGGCGAAGGCGCTCCACGTCGCTTCTCCGAACGTCGTGAAGGTGGCCGTGAAGGCGGACGCTTCAGCCGTGAAGGTGGTCGTGGCCCGCGTCCAGAAGGCGCTGCTGCACCACGTCGTCGTGACGCATAAGCGATAAACGCGAAAAGTAAAAAGGGACGCTAACGCGTCCCTTTTTTTATGCGCGTGGAAGGTAAATTTTACACGCCACCAGCAATCAGCACGCGTTCACCGCTAACGTAAGCTGACTCTTCTGACGCCAGAAACAGCGCCACCTGCGCCACATCTTCCGGCAAGCCAAAGCGTCCGAGCGGCGTTGCCGCTATCAGCTGTGCTTTCAACTCCGGGTGCATCTTCTTCGCCGCCAGCAAACCTTCGGTCAAAATAATGCCGGGTGCTAACGCATTGACGCGAATATTACGTGGCCCAAGCTCGCGTGCGAGGCCCTGCGTTAAGGTATCGATCGCGCCTTTGGTTGCTGCCCAAAGCACCGAGCCGGGCGTGCTGCGTTGGCTATTTAAAGCGCTAAGGTTGATGATGGAACCGCCGCGTGCGGGGAAATGTTTTGCCGCCTGCTGACACACCAGCAAGGTGCCCAGCAGATTCACATTCAGCTGCTGCTGCATCTCGCTGAGGCTAAGCCCGGCAAAGTCACCGTGGTGAAAAATGCCGGCGTTATTCACCACAATATCGGGTGCGCCAAACTGCTCAATGCTGCTAGCGAACAAGCGCTGCACATCGGCCTCGCGTGAAATATCAGCCTGTACGGCGATGGCGTCGCTACCCAGCGCCTGAATGTCGGTCACCACATCCGCCGCACCCACTTCGTCCTGAAGATAATTCACCACCACCCGAGCACCGGCCGCCGCGAAAGTCATGGCGATGGCGGCACCAATGCCTTTCGAAGCGCCCGTCACCAGCGCAATTTTGCCTTCAAGTGTTTTCATCGTGTCTCTCCACCTGAGATTTCGGGGAAAATAAAGCATGCGCTGTCCATACAATCGGGTGGTAGCGCAATCCTGCAAGCTTCTTGCACGATCCTGCAAATCTGCTGTTCAAGGACTAGTCGCAGCGCCAACCACAAGCGAGAATATCCACTCAGTGATTTCTTACCGCGGAGCACCGAGCGCATGATTCATCAGGAACAATGGCAGCAGTTGGTGGCAATTATTGCTCGCCACGCACCGCAGGATGGTCGTCACTATTGCCCAATTGACTTTCTCTCTTTCGGCCGCAGTTCTCAGCCCACCAGTTTGGCGCACGTGGCGACCTGGGCGAGCTTTGCCCTGATCGCGCAGGGGCAAAAAGCGCTGCGCATGGGTGATGAAGTGATGCATTACGGGCCGGGCGATTTACTGTTGGTGACGCTTGATATGCCGGTGCAATCCTGCGTGGTCATGGCAACGCCAGAGAAACCGAATCTTGGTGTGGGCATCACCATTAACGAAACGCGTCTGATGCGTTATCTGGAACACTTTCCGCACCATCAACTCGGCAGCACGGCGGTGAGCGAGCGCGGTATCGCCGTGCATAAAGTCGCGCCCCCGTTGGTGGATGCGGTGATGCGTTTGGTCGAGTTGCTGGATCACCCGCAGGACATTGCTGCGCTGGCACCGTTGATTGAGCAGGAGATTTTCTATCGTTTGCTGACTGGACCCGAAGGGCCGCGCATTCTCAACATGGCGTTGACTGAACGGCCAGGCAACAAAGTGGCGCGCGCCGCGCGTTGGCTACGCGAAAACTTTCATCAGCCGTTGAAAATGGATTTTCTGGCGAGCAGCGTAGGGATGAGTATTTCGTCGCTGCATCATCACTTTAAAGCGGTAACGGCGATGACGCCGATGCAGTATCAAAAGCAGCTGCGGCTCAACGAGGCGCGGCGTTTGATGTTGATTGAGAAGCTGGATGCCGGCACGGCGGGTTATCGGGTGGGTTATCAAAGTGCTTCGCAGTTCAGTCGTGAATACAGCCGTTTTCACGGTCAGTCACCGGCGCGAGACGTGCGAACCCTTGCGGTGGGCCCAGAGTGGTTAAACCCACCGCAATAAGGTTTACAGCGTGCGCGCTGCTTCCATTGCCAGCGCGAAGGAGCGCAGACGCGCCTGCGAATCGTAAATCTGGCCGTTAACCATAATTTCATCCGCCTGGGTTTCACGCATCAGCGCGGCGAGGCCGCTGCGGACTTTATCGCTATCGCCGACAATCGACATGCTGAGTGCCTGCTGCACGCCATATTGCTCGGACGGCGACCACAGATTATCCATGTTCTCCACCGGCGCAGGTAGCGGACCCGGTTTGCCGCGACGCAGATTAATAAACTGCTGCTGCATCGAGGTGAACAGGAAGCGGGCGTCACGTTCGCTATCGGCTGCGACAACGTTGACGCACACCATCGCATACGGCTTCGCCAGACGCGCGGAAGGTTTGAATTTCTCACGATAAAGATGCAGCGCCTGGAACAGCAGATCCGGCGCGAAATGCGAGGCAAATGCAAACGGCAAACCCAGCTGAGCGGCCAGTTGCGCGCTGTACAGGCTGGAACCGAGCAGCCACACCGGAATTTTCAATCCTAAACCTGGAACTGGTTGTACTGGCGGATGTTCTCCCTCTTCGGCGTCAAACCAGCGGATCAGTTCAGAGACATCTTCCGGAAAACTATCTGCCTGGCCGCTGGAAAGATGACGACGCAACGCCAGCATGGTGCGTTGGTCGGAACCCGGCGCGCGGCCCAGTCCCAAATCGATGCGCCCAGGATAGAGTGACTCGAGGGTACCAAACTGTTCGGCGATCACCAGCGGCGCGTGATTGGGCAGCATAATGCCGCCTGAACCGAGGCGCAGCGTTTCGGTATTAGCCGCTAAATAGCCAATCAGCACTGACGTCGCGGCGCTGGCAATCCCCGTCATATTATGGTGTTCCGCCAGCCAGTAGCGGTGAAAGCCCAATGCTTCGGACTGACGGGCCAGTGCCAGCGAATTATGGAACGCGTCGCGTGCAGTGGAACCTTGTGGAATAGGGGCCAGATCCAACACGGACAGGCGAACAGTTTTTTTCTCAGACATGGGCACTCCAAATAGGGATGGCGCAGGTGTTTAGTCGGACCTGCGCTTGTGAGTATTACTCATCGTTACCTATATTAAAACTGCTAATAACAGCAGGAATATAGCCGGAATGTGCCTTTACCTGCCGCCTTCCAGTGCCATTCCCGCCAGGCGACGCCAATAACCATTACAATCACTGCCGCGCGCCATCATTAGCGGTGCCTGACCGGCTTCGTTGGCGCGGAAGCGATCCACTTCGGCGAGCGTACTTTCGCCCTGGGGCGACAAACGCACAATGTCGATCCAGTTATGCATGCCGCTCAGGTCATTGCTGAGATTGTAGCAATAGCCGCTCATGGTCTGAATGCCGTTGAGCACAAACACCTGCTGGCCTTCCTGCGAGAGCACGCGACGGCCGGTTGGGTAATTGATGCAGCAGGTTTGGCAATCATCTTTGCCACGATTCTCGGCGCGTGCGGTAAAGCAGCGTGCTGACAGCGCCAGCGGCAGATGACCATAGCCGAGCACTTCCACCTCAAATTGTTCGCGTACACCCGCCGCATCGCACTGTTGCAGCAATTGAATCAGCCAGTCGCGGGACATCTCCACCGGAATGCACCAGCGCGTCATGCCTTCTTTCAGCAACAGTTGCAGCGTCTGCGCGTTATACACATTCAGCGTTGGGCCGGCGACAAACGGCAATTTGCGCTCCGCCGCCATATTCACGGTGCCGATATCATTGGCTTCCAGCAGGAACTCACCGTTCTCGACATAGCGGCGCAGCTCTTTGACTTCCGATGGCGACTGCAGCAGTGCCAACGTACTCAGCACCACTTGCTTGCCCTGCAGCGCCAGCATGCGCGCGATGTCCATCCATTGATGGAACGAGGTGGCGCGTCTTTTACTGCAGACGGCTTCGCCGAGATAAATGATCTCGGCGCTGCTCTCGGCGGCGCGTTGATAAAAGGTTTCCAGCGTTGCAGTTGGCCAGTACCACAGCACCGGCCCGATGGCGTATTTCATGTGATCTCCTTATTGCCAGTCACGGTGATAAGCACCGAGCGTGGTTTGGCTGCCTTCTGATAACTCGCCCAACGCCTGCATCCAGGGTTCCTGCACGGCATACTGTTCCGGCGATGCCATGCAGCGATCAATGGCCTGACGCCAAACTTTCGCTACCTGCGCCACATAGGCCGGGCTGCGCTGGCGTCCTTCAATTTTCACCGAGGCAATGTTGGCGCGCAGCAGTTCAGGCAGCAGCGACAAGGTGTTCAGGCTGGTAGGTTCTTCCAGTACGTGATAGAGCTGGTTATCCACTTCGTAACGGCCTTTGCACAAGGTGGGATAGCCAGCGCTCTCGTCGGGCGCATAACGGTCAATCAGCACCTCATTCAGGCGCGATTCCATGCCTTTTGGCGTCTGCTGCCAACGCACAAATTTCGCCGGCGAGCAGGCTCCCGCGCTGTTAGGCGACTCGCCGGTCAGCCAGGAAGAGAGGTAGCAGCGGCCTTCAGCCATAATGCACAGGCTACCGAAAGCGAACACTTCCAGCGGTACCGGCGTTTCACGCGCCAGCTGTTTGACCTGATGCATAGACAGCACGCGCGGCAGCACCACGCGGTTGAGTTGAAAATGACGATGGTAAAAATGGATGGCCTGCAGATTGGTGGCGGAGGCCTGTACCGAAAGGTGACGCTCAACCTGCGGATAATGTTTTGCCGCGTACTCCAGCGTGGCAATATCCGCCAGAATCAACGCATCCGCGCCGTTCTGAGCGGCAACATCAATCGCGCTTTGCCAGCGATTGATGCCATCAGGATGGGCGAAGGTGTTGATTGCCACATGCAATTTGCGGCGATGCTGATGCAGATAGCGTGCGGCTTCAGCCAGTTTCTTATCGGTAAAATTGAGGCCAGCAAAGTGGCGGGCATTGGTATCGTCTTTCAGGCCGACATACACCGCGTCAGCACCATGCTCCACCGCCGATTTCAGCGCAGGCAAATTCCCCGCCGGACACAGCAGTTCCATACATTTTCCTCCCCGGATTCTGAAGCCGAAGAGTGTAAATAACTGACCCGACAGCAATGTTGATTTAAGGCAGTGAAAGCGGCATTGATGATCGGGAGTGAAGGTTTTTCGTCCAGCCAGGCGGCGATTTCCTTGATCTCAGTGGAGGCGAAGCCGGTCAGATGTGGCAAAATAGATGAAATTTTCTGAAGGGAATGACGATGATGTTTGCGCGCTTACGCGGTCTGATTGTTGAAAAAGGGCCAGAATTCCTTGCTTTACCTGTTTCCATTACCCCTTTCCCGCTAAAAAAAGCTATTCTGCAACAACTCCTAAACTGGCAATTTCGTCATGCTTTGTCTGAAGGTGAGTTAGACTTTCTGGAAGGGCGTTATCTGGGGATTGAGGTTGCCGATGTGAATCTGCGCTGGATCACCACCCTGCAAGCAGGGCGCCTGACCGTTTCGCGCGACACCGAGGCTGATGTCTGGTTTCGCGGTGAAGCCAACGATCTGTTGCTGGTGGCAGCACGCAAAGCGGATCCCGATATGTTGTTCTTTCAACGCCGTCTGGTGATTGAAGGTGACACTGAGCTGGGACTTGAGGTGAAAAACCTGATGGATGCCATTGAACTGGATGCCATGCCCACGCCATTACGCACGGGATTGCAGCAGCTCGCTGCTTTTATTGAGACAGGAATGAAACAGGACGCGAAGGCCGCTGAGGCGCGCGCGGGGATCTCATGTTGATTCGTACTGAAATTGGCGTTGATGCAGCAGGCATCGATAGCCTGTTAAAGCGCAGTTTTGCTACCGCTGCCGAAGCGGAACTGATACAGCAACTGCGCGAAGATGGCTTGCTGACTCTCGGTGTAGTTGCCACAGATGATGAAGGTCAGGTGCTGGGTTATGCCGCTTTCAGTCCGGTGACCCTGCAGGGAGAAGACCGCAACTGGGTCGCTTTGGCGCCGCTCGCCGTGGATGAATCGGTGCGCAAACAGGGCCTTGCTAAACGGCTGGTGTATGAAGGGTTGGATTCACTGAATGAGTTCAGCTACAGCGCCGTGGTGGTGCTGGGCGATCCTGAGTTCTACAATCCACTCGGCTTTGAACCGGCGGCACGTCATGGTTTGCACTGTCGCTGGTTAGGCAGTGAAGCGGCCTTTCAGGTTTACAAACTGGCCGACGATGCGTTTGTCGGTGCAGAAGGGCTGATCGAATTCGCGCTGCCGTTTAACCGTTTCGACTAAACCAGGCCACTAAGCAGGGCGGCTGCTGTGCAACCAGCAGCAGCTTTTGCGCGCGGCTCAGCTGCTTCACCTGATATTCCAGGCGTGACGCCGCCGCCCGATCGCCCGCATCGCAGTGAAACACCAGCGTCAGCGGGCCCTTGCCACGCAGCGAACGCGCGCCGCGTCCCTGCTGATGCTGTTGCAGCCGACGATTAACATCGGTGGTGATGCCGGTATACAGCATCCCTGCGGCGGTTTGTAGCAGATAAAGCTGCCAGCCTTGTTCCATCATACTTATCCCGAAAATTAGCTGGCAGGCAGTGTAGCGCGCTTCAGGCCGCATCGCTATTCGCCGCACGGAGTCCAATTTTGTCCGACCATGCTCATCTGATTCGCTACTTAAAAAAACAGCACGTGCTGTCGTTATCTGCCAGCCATGGCGACGATCTGTGGTGTGCCAACTGCTTTTATGTATTTGATGCCGCGAACATGGCGTTCTGGCTGATGACTGAACCAGACACGCGCCATGGCGCATTAATCCAGTCAAATCCGCGCGTGGCGGGCACGGTGAATGGCCAGCCCAAAAGTGTGCTGCTGATTAAAGGCGTGCAGTATCGCGGCGTGATTCAGCTGCTAAGCGGAAACAGGGAAGTTATTGCGCGTCACGCCTATCAGAAGCGTTTTCCAGTGGCAAAGAAGGTCACCGCACCATTGTGGGAAATCGTGCTCGACGAAGTGAAGATGACCGACAATGCGCTGGGCTTTGGCAAAAAGATTATCTGGACCCGGCCTTAGGGCCGCCATTCACGGCGACCCCAATGCAGGAAAAACTATCAGGCCGCGTTCAAAATCCGCAGCGACTCGCGATTAAACGCGGGCAGGTCTTCAGGCGTGCGGCTGGTAACTAACTTGTCATCATCCACCACCACTTCTTTATCGTAAAAATCCGCACCGGCATTACGCAGATCGATGGCGATGGCTTTTACGCTGGTCATTTTGCGGCCGCGCACGCCGTTCGCGCTGATCAGCAGCTGCGGGCCATGGCAAATGGCAAACACCGGCTTGCCGCTGGCGACAAACTCCCTGGTGAAGTTGACGAAACGATCGTCACCGCGCAGGGCATCGGGCGAGTGTCCGCCGGGCAGCAGCAGCGCATCGAACTCGGCTGCATTCACATCATCAATAGCCTTGTCGATGTTGACCTCAGCTTTACCCTGTTTCCCTTTAACGATGTTGCCGGCCTTAAACTCGATGGTAACCACTTCATGGCCCGCCTGAGTGTAAGCCTCCGCCGGTGAGGTAAACTCTGAGTCTTCAAATTCATCGGTAATCAGTACCGCTATTTTCTTGCTCATCTTTTTTCCTCCTTGTTGATCACGAACCTTATGTTCGTTGCACTTCTAACCCAACAAGCCTGGTAGCCATGTCGCAAAAAGCAAGCCAGCCGGCAATTCTTCCGGGAGGTAAATTTCCGCGCCGGATCAAGTTTAGGCGATTTCCACATGGCGCAATGAAATGACCTGAATGACACTAAGGCCTTTCCGCCGCGTATCCTAACGCGGCATCGTTATTCAGTTGAATACGGAATTCCGTGATGACCCAACTCCCTTCTCATGCCCCGGCGACACGCTTCGCCTGGTGGAAACCGCTGCTGTTCCTCGCCGTGGTAGTAATCGGCCTGTGGTATGTCAAATGGCAGCCTTATTACGGCAAAGCCTTTACTGCTGCCGAAACGCATTCGATCGGTAAATCGATTCTGGCCAATGCGGCGGACTCACCGTGGCGCGCGGCGCTCGATTACGCCATGGTCTATTTCCTCGCCGTGTGGAAAGCGGCCGTGCTCGGGGTGATCCTCGGATCGTTGGTGCAGGTGCTGATTCCGCGCGCCTGGCTGCTGCGTCTGATGGGCAGCTCACGCTTTGGCTCGACGCTGATGGGCACTGGATTAGGTTTGCCGGGCATGATGTGCAGCTGCTGTGCGGCACCAGTGACCGCTGGCTTACGTCAGTCACAGGTTTCCAGCGGTGCGGCGATGGCGTTCTGGCTGGCGAATCCGCTGCTCAATCCTGCCACGCTGATTTTTATGGGCTTTGTGCTCGGCTGGCATTTTGCGGCGATTCGGCTGGTGGCAGGTTTGATGATGGTGTTGGGCATCGCGTGGCTGGTGCAGCGCAGCGTGCCGGATCAAGCCGTTACCGCGCCCATTATCCCGGCCCGCGATGAACAGCCGTTTCTGTCACGCTGGCTGCGGGTGATGTGGCGACTGTTCTGCAACACCATTCCGCTGTATATCATCGCGGTATTGTTGCTCGGCGCCGCGCGCGTGTGGCTGTTCCCGCACGCGGATGGCGCGGTGGGTAATACGCTGTTTTGGGTGATGTTGATGGCAATCGCCGGCTGCCTGTTTGTGATTCCTACCGCCGCGGAAATCCCGATTGTGCAGACCATGATGCTGGCGGGCATGGGCATTGCGCCCGCGCTGGCGTTATTAGTCACGCTGCCCGCCGTGAGTGTGCCGTCGTTATTGATGCTGCATCGCGCCTTTCCCGCACGGGCGCTGTGGATCGCGCTGATCGGCGTGGCAGGCAGCGGCATGCTGCTCGGCGTGCTCGCCTTGTGGCTGGCGTAACCACCAAATCTTCTGATTGCGGCTGCCACGCCACAGCAGCCGCGCATCTTTCTCCGCTTCGATAAAGCGTCCATCAATCAGCACATCAATTTCCTCCACCACTTCGCGCTGCGCCGCGCTGAGTTCCGCCATTTCATATCCGGTCCACAGCCAGATATCCTTATCCGGACACTCACGCCGCACGCGTTTCACCAGACGACGTATATGCGGCACGTTGTGCGGATGCAGCGGATCGCCGCCGCTCAGCGACAAGCCCTGGCGCGCAATGCGCCGATCGTTAAGATCGGCGATCAGCTGCTCTTCCATCTCCAGCGTAAACGGCACGCCGGAATCCAGCCGCCACGTGCTTTGGTTGTAGCAGCCGCGACACTGATGTTCGCAGCCCGCGACAAACAGCGTGCAGCGCGTGCCGGGCCCGTTAACGATATCAACCGGATAATAGCCGTGGATGCGCATCATCCCAGTTTTCCTGTCTCCAGATGTTTAACGCGCCGCTGTACTTCTTGCTGCTTACCGGCGTTAAACGGACGCGCATCCGGGCTGCCGAGATAGCCGCACACGCGGCGCGTCACCGACACGCGCGCCGGATCGTGATTACCACAGCATGGGCAGGTAAACCCTTTGCTGGTGCAGCTAAACTCGCCGCTAAAGCCGCATTCGTAGCACTCATCAATCGGCGTATTGGTGCCGTAATAGGGCACGCGGTGATAGCTGTAATCCCAGACATCTTCGAGCGCTTTGAGGTTGTGCTGGATATTGGGATATTCGCCGTAACAGATGAATCCGCCGTTAGCGATGGCGGGATAGGGCGCTTCAAAGTCGATCTTGTCGTACGGATTGACCTTCTTCTCCACGTCGAGATGGAAGCTGTTGGTGTAATACCCTTTGTCGGTAACGCCGGCCACCACGCCAAATTCGGCGGCATCGAGGCGACAGAAGCGGTCGCACAGATTCTCACTCGGCGTGCTGTACAAGCTAAAGCCGTAGCCGGTTTCCGCTTTCCACGCATCCACCGCGCGGCGCAGGTGCGTGACAATCGCCACGCCTTTTTCCCGCAGGTAATCGGCGTCATACGGATGCACTTGGTTGCCGCTCAGCGCATTCAGCGTCTCATGCAAGCCGATGTAGCCAAGGGAAATTGAGGCGCGGCCGTTGCGGAAAATGGCGCCCACTTCGTCATCCGCTTTCAGGCGCACGCCGCAGGCACCTTCCATATAGAGAATCGGCGCTACGCGCGCTTTGGTTTTTTCCAATCGGGCGATACGCGTCATTAAGGCACGTTTCGCCAGCGCCAGACGTTCATCGAGCAAGCGCCAGAACTGCGCTTCATCGCCTTTGGCCTGCAGCGCGATACGTGGCAGATTGAGGCTAATGACGCCAATATTGTTGCGGCCTTCGTGAATCTGCTCGCCGTTCTCCTCGTAGACGCCAAGGAAGCTACGGCAGCCCATCGGCGTTTTAAACGAGCCGGTCACTTCCACCACTTTTTCGTAGTTGAGGATATCCGGATACATGCGCTTGCTGGCGCACTCTAACGCCAGCTGCTTGATATCGTAATTAACATCGGCAGGCCGATGATTCACGCCTTCGCGGATAGCAAACACCAGTTTCGGGAATACCGCGGTTTTGTGATTTTTGCCCAATCCGGCAATGCGGTTGCGCAGAATGGATTGCTGGATCAGGCGCGCGGCCCAGTCGGTGCCGAGGCCAAAGCCAAAGGTGACAAACGGCGTCTGGCCGTTGGCGGTGTGCAGCGTATTCACTTCATATTCCAGCGACTGAAACGCGTCGTAGCACTCTTTCTCGGTGCGAACGCGCGCATAGGCTTCGGCATCCGGAATCTGCCATTCCAGCGCCACCGCGCGGTGTTTTTCCAGACTGAGCGTAACGAAAGGTGCCAGCACTTCATCAATGCGATTGATGGTGGTGCCGCCGTAAATGTGGCTGGCGACCTGCGCGATGATCTGTGCGGTCACCGCCGTGGCGGTGGCGATTGATTTGGGCGGCTCGATCTCGGCGTTGCCCATCTTAAAACCGTGGGTCAGCATGCCGTGCAGATCGATTAGCATGCAGTTAAACATCGGGAAGAACGGAGAATAGTCGAGATCGTGATAGTGGATGTCACCACGTTCATGCGCCAGCACCACATCGCGTGGCAAGAGTTGCTGCTGAGCGTAATGTTTGGCGACGATGCCAGCCAGCAGATCGCGCTGGGTGGGAATCACTTTGCTGTCTTTATTCGCGTTTTCATTGAGCAGTGCGGCGTTGGTTTGCTCCACTAAACCGCGAATAGCGTGATGCAGTTTACCGCGCTGCTCGCGTGCTAAATCGCGGTCATGGCGATATTCGATGTAGGCACGCGCCAGCTGCGGCCAGCGTCCGCTCATTAGCGTCTCTTCCACCGCACACTGAATGTCGCGGATATCCACTTCAGCCTGTTCAGCCAGCTGCTGGCTGACCTGCGCCGCCACTTGCGCGCACCACGCCGTATCATCGATTTGTGCCGCAGCTGCAGCCGCGTTGACTGCCGCCTCGATCCGCTGCGCATCAAACGGCACTCTGCAGCCGTCACGCTTAATCACCACCGTCGCCATTTCTTCTCCATGAAACTATATGTAGATAATTTTAAGGAGTTTAATCGCTATATGTGGTGTTTGCGCTGAGATTAATCGCCGGCGGTTTGACCTACAACAAAGAAGCCACAACCAGGAATGAAAGCCGCGCAATGGTTAATCTGGCTAAAATACAAAAGTATTAACCCGCCTTGATTTCAGTTTGCTGCCACTTGCTTTGCAATGCGAAACAGGTTTAATGGGCCTTTTGCCCATTTTGGTCCGTTGTTTCATTTACAAGGATGCCCAGATGCCATTGCAAAGAACTCTGCTTGCCTGTTGTTTATCCATGACTTTTTCCGCCTTCGCCGCGCCGGCTGGAGACTTACCGCTGATGCCGTGGCCACAAAGCGTTGTGCAGCCAGCCGGCGGCGGGGCGTATGTGTTAACACCGCAGCTCACGTTGCATATCTCGGGCGATCATCTGGAAGGTGCTGAATCGCGCTGGCGCGCGCGCATTGCGCGGCAAACCGGCTGGCCGCTGCTGCCTACCAGCGCATCCAGCGATCATCCCAGCATTCAGGTACAAATCGCGCAGGCGGTTGATCCGCTTCCCCAACCAGACAGCGACGAAAGTTATCATCTGCTGGTTAACAGCGATGGCGTCTTGCTGAAAGCCAACACGCGCTTTGGCGCGATGCGCGGCATGGAAACTGTGCTGCAGCTGATTGAAAACACCGAAAACGGCACCGAAATTCCCTACGTCACCATTGACGACAAACCGCGCTTTCCGTGGCGCGGCGTGCTGATCGATTCGGCGCGCCACTTCCTGCCAATTGAAACCGTGAAACGACAAATCGACGGCATCGCCGCCGCGCGTATGAACGTGTTTCACTGGCACTTAACTGACGATCAAGGTTGGCGATTTGCCTCCAGCCACTATCCGCAGCTGCAGGAGAAAGCCAGCGACGGCTTGTACTACACGCAGCAGCAGATGCGCGATGTGGTGCGCTACGCCACGCAGCGCGGCGTACGCGTGGTACCGGAAATCGATCTGCCCGGTCATGCGTCGGCGATAGCAGTAGCGATGCCGGAGTTAATGAGCGCGCCGGGACCGTATCAGATGGAGCGCGGCTGGGGCGTGTTTAAGCCGCTGCTCGATCCCAGCAACGAAGCGGTATTTCGCTTTATCGACACCTTAATGGGCGAAGTGACGGCGATCTTCCCCGATCCCTACATCCACATTGGCGGTGATGAGGTTGATCCAACCCAGTGGAATGATTCCACACGCATTCAGCAGTTTATGCGCGACCACGGTTTAAAGGATACGCATGCGCTGCAAGCCTGGTTTAATCAGCGCGTTGAGAAAATCCTCGAAGCGCATCAGCGCCGCATGATCGGCTGGGATGAGGTTTACCATCCTGATCTGCCTAAAAGCATTCTGATTCAATCGTGGCAAGGACAGGATGCGTTGGGCACGGTGGCGAAAAACGACTTTCGCGGCATTCTCTCCACCGGTTTCTATCTCGATCAGCCGCAAACCGCCGCTTACCACTATCGCAATGAACCCTGGCCGCAGGGGCTTAACGGCGCGGATCAGGTGCAGGCAGGTGAGCAGGCGCAGAGCTGGCAATTCACCATGCCGCGTTTGAAAGGCAGCGCGCTGAAAGGCAGCTTTACCCTGATAGAAGGGAAAAACGGCTGGCGCGGCTTTATCGATTTCAGCGGCAAAGCGCGTCGCATGGTCAGTGATATCCGCTGGCTGTCGCCCACACAGCTGACGTTCAGCGTCGATACGTGGATGGGGCCATTCCAGCCGATGGTGACGCTAACGCAAGACAAGCTGACCGGTTATATGCTGGTGGGCAACGTGCGCTATCCCGCAGAAGGCAGCAAGTTGCCGCAGGTGCCAACCGGCATTGCGCCATCGCTGCCGACGCCGCAACAGATGCAGAACAACCTGATTGGCGGCGAAGCGGCGCTGTGGGCGGAGAATGTTAACAGCCGGGTAATCGATACACGCCTGTGGCCGCGCGCCTTTGTGGTGGCGGAGCGGTTATGGTCGGCGCAGGATGTCACCGACAGCGATAACATGTATCAGCGCCTGAGCGCGGTGGATCGCTGGGGCACTGTTTCAGTCGGCTTGCAGCAGCATCAGCAGGCTGAAGTGCAGATGATGCGACTGGCGAACAGCAGCGACATCACGCCGCTGCGCATATTGGCCGAAGTGCTGGAGCCAGCGCAGTACTACACGCGCCAGCATCTGAAATTTCAGGCGGGACATTACGACTACTTTGAACCGCTCAATCGTTTGGCGGATGTGTTGCCTGCCGAGAGCAACGCGGTGCGTGTGCTGGATAAGCAGGTGGATCGCTTGATCGCCAATCGCGCCGATCATGCGGCGGCGCACGCCATCCGTCAGCAATTGCAGCGCTGGCAGAACAACAGCGATGCGGTGATGCCGCTGATTTTGGGCAGCTATCAGCTCAAGCCGCTGCAGCAGCAAGTACAGCAAGTAGCAGAGTTGAGCCGGATGGGACTGGATTTGGTCAATGCGCTGGAACGTAATCAGGCGTATGGCGCAGGTGAGGTGGCGCAGATGCATTCACAACTGGATGCGGCAGCGCAGGTGCAGGATGAAACAGTGCTGGCGCTGGTGCGGCCGCTGGAGAAGTTGCTGCGATCGTTTAAATAAATATTGTGCTGGCTGTCCCCCATCCCGGCCTTCCCCCGCAAGCGGGGGAAGGAGATGCTGCCACATGCAGCTTCAATACTGACATGTGGCAGCATCTTCCTCCCCCATTTATGGGGGAGGACCGAGGAGGGGGACAGCCAGCACTAACCAAATCAACGACGTACCGCAATCGCCTCGATCTCAATCTTCACATCTTTCGGCAGGCGCGCCACTTCCACGCACGAACGCGCCGGGAAGCTGGCGTTGTGCTCGGTGAAGAACGCTTCATAGGTCGCGTTCACGGTGGCGAAGTCATTCAAATCCTTCACAAACACGGTGGTTTTCACGATATCGCCCACTTTCAGGCCGGCGGCTTCGACAATCGCCTTCACATTTTCCAGTGATTGACGTGCCTGCGCGGAAACATCGTCGGCAACGGCGCCGGTGGCCGGATCAACCGGGATCTGGCCTGAAGTGATGATCATGCTGCCGAGATCCACGCCCTGCACGTAAGGGCCAATCGCTGCGGGTGCGTTTGAAGTACTGATTTCGCGAGACATTGTTTCTCCTTGAAAGTGCGCGGCCGACCGATGTCCGCCGCGAAATGAATCGTCCCATTATAGGGACGACGCGGGCGATTACCAGTGACCGAGCACCACGTGGCGCGCGAACTCTTTCTCGCAATATTTGCACTTCAGATGCACATCATCTTCGCGCTTTTTCACCGCAAAACTGGTGAATACCGGCTCGTTACGGCTGATGCAGTTGCTGTTCGGGCAGGTCAGCACGCGGTCAATACGATCCGGCAAGGTGGGGGCGATCTTCGCCACCACTTCGTATTCGTCAATGCGGTTTACCGTGGCGAGCGGCGCATACACCGCCAACTGATTGATCTGATCGTCGGTCAGGAAGGTATTTTCGATCTTGATCAGATCTTTACGGCCCATCTCGCCCGACGGCAAGTTGAGGCCGATGGTGATGCGCTGATCGGTTTCGGTCAGACGAAACAGCGACAGTAACTTAAAGCCGACCTGCGCCGGGATATGGTCAATCACCGTGCCGCGTTTGATGGCTTCAACCTGCAATTTATTATCGTGAGTCATCGCTTTCTCCTTACAGTGCCAGTTCGCGATTCAGTACCAGCGCCAGCAGCGCCTGGCGAGCGAAGATGCCATTTCCAGCCTGCTGAAAATACCAGGCGTGCGGCGTGCTATCCACGTCGGTGGTGATCTCGTCGATACGCGGCAGCGGATGCAGCACTTTCATGTTGTCGCGCGCACCGGCTAAATCAGCGGCACGCAGAATGAACTGTGCTTTAACGTTGGCGTATTCCGACGGATCGAGGCGCTCTTTCTGCACGCGCGTCATATACAGAATATCGAGTTCTGGCATCACTTCTTCGATGGTGTCGTGGCGTGACCAGGCAATGTTCTGCTCATCCAGCATATCGGTGATGTACGCCGGCATCGCCAGCGCATCCGGCGCGATAAAGAAGAAGCGGTTGCCATCAAACTTCGCCAGCGCCTGCGTCAGTGAATGCACGGTGCGGCCATATTTCAGGTCGCCGACCATTGCCACATTCAGGTTATCCAGGCGATTTTGCGTTTCGCGGATGGTGAAGAGATCGAGCAGCGTTTGCGTTGGATGCTGGTTAGCGCCATCACCGGCGTTGAGGATTGGAATGCCGCCGGAGAATTCCGTCGCCAGACGCGCGGCGCCTTCCTGCGGATGACGCATCACGATGGCATCAACGTAAGTCCCAATCACCGAAATGGTATCGGCGAGGGTTTCGCCTTTCTTGCCGAGCGAGGTGTTGCTACCGTCGGCGAAGCCTACCACTGACGCGCCGAGACGATGCATCGCGGTTTCAAACGACAAACGCGTACGCGTTGAAGCCTCAAAGAAGCAGCTGGCGATCACATTGTGTTTCAGCAGCTCCGGCTGGGGATTGGCTTTCAACTGGGCAGCGGTATGCAGCACCAGCTCCAGCTCGTCGCGGTTGAGATCGTTGATGGAAATAATGTGCTTGCGATATAGCGGGTTGGCCATAGCGTTCTCCTCTGCGCTGCCGGATTGCGGACAAAAAAAAAGCCCCTGCTTAAGGGGCTTTTTTTACGATCGATTGATGACGGAAAGAAACAGATGCGCCGCCCGCTGTCAGGCGTCGTTGAGCGTCAAATTGTGCGCTGCGCTGTTGCATGTTTCCTCCGGCAAATTGGGCCGCATTATACGCATTCACTGATTTGCATCAAGCAAATATCGCGCGCGAGGTAAACGTTTGCGGCGCCACCAATCATAGCTTGCCGAGCGTCGCGACCATCACCGCTTTAATGGTGTGCATGCGGTTTTCAGCCTGATCGAACACGATGCTGTGCGCAGATTCAAACACCTCATTACTCACTTCCATGCCATCGTGCAAACCGTGCTGCTCGGCCATTTGACGGCCCAGCGTGGTTTTGTCGTCATGGAAGGCCGGTAAGCAGTGCAGGAACTTCACCTGCGGATTGCCGGTCAGCGCCAGCATCGCGCTATTAACCTGATAAGGACGCAGCAGGGCGATGCGATCTTCCCACACTGATTTGGCTTCGCCCATCGACACCCACACATCCGTGTAGATGAAGTCGGCACCTTGCACGCCTTCGGCGATATCTTCGGTCAGGGTGATTTTGCCACCGGTTTGCTGTGCGGCCACGCGGCATTGCTCCACCAGTTCCGCTTCCGGCCAGCAGCCTTTTGGCGCCACCAGACGCAGATCCATGCCGACCAGCGCAGCGGCTTCCAGCATGCTGTTGCCCATGTTGTTGCGTGCATCGCCGACGTAAACCAGCGTCATTTCATTCAGCGATTTACCCGGCAGATGCTCCTGCATTGTCAGCAGATCGGCCAGCAGCTGCGTGGGGTGGAATTCGGTGGTCAGGCCGTTCCACACCGGCACGCCAGCGAATTCCGCTAAGGTTTCCACCAGTTCCTGGCCGTAGCCGCGATATTGAATACCGTCATACATGCGTCCCAGCACGCGCGCGGTGTCTTTCATCGACTCTTTATGGCCAATTTGGCTGCCGCTTGGACCGAGATAGGTGACGTTAGCGCCCTGATCGTAAGCGGCAACTTCGAAAGAGCATCGGGTACGAGTCGAGTCTTTTTCGAAGATGAGCGCGATGTTTTTGCCTTTCAGGTACTGCGTTTCGCTGGCATTTTTCTTTGCGTGTTTTAATTCACCTGCCAGACTCAGCAGAGAATCGATTTCGGCTGGGGTGAAATCCAGCAATCTCAGGAAATGTCTTTGATGTAGCTGACTCATACAGCGCTCCGGATGACTACATTAAATGAATTAAAATTCAATTTAACCGTATGAATATGCATTTTCAACCCCGGCGTTAAGAAACTTGTTGTTTTGTGTAGTGGCGCGCGAGGCAGTGTGGGAAAATAATTGAATTCAGCCGAATATTTGAGGACACACCCATGGCATATGAAGCATTGCTGGAAGAACAGCGCGAAGAGACGCGACTGATCATTGAAGAGTTGCTGGAAGACGGCAGCGATCCAGATGCGCTTTACACTATTGAGCATCATCTCTCCTGCAACAACTTCGACTCGCTGGAGAAGGTGGCGGTTGATGCCTTCAAGCTGGGCTACGAAGTGAGCGAGCCAGAAGAGCTGGAGCTGGAAGACGGCACCACCGTAATGTGTGTGGATATCCTGAGCGAAGGCGCGTTGAAGCCAGAGCTGATTGATGCGCAGGTTGAGCAGCTGGTGAATCTGGCGGGCAGCTACAACGTCGATTACGACGGGTGGGGCACCTACTTTGAAGATCCTGATGCCGAAGATGAAGACGACGATGGCGAGTTCATCGACGACGAAGAAGACAACGGTGTGCGTCACTAAGCATGACTGGGCGGCACTCGTCGCCCTGAACACGTTTCCCCGTAAGACAAAAGACTGCCCATGAATTACGCTCCGCTATTAGAACCGATCTATCAATTCCTGCATTGCCGCACGCCACAAGCGTGGATTGATGAAGCGCGCAAGCCGGAAAATCTGACGTTGCTGCTCACCGATCACATGGTTTGTGAATTGAAAGCCGCGCAAACCGCGGTGTTCATCATCCGTAAATACGTGGCGGATAAGCCAAGTGGTGATGCCATTCTGGCGTGGCTCAAGCCGTATGAAGATTTTATCTACCGCGACGAGCAGGACGGTAACTTTATCAATGCCCACAAGAATCTGACCAAAAGCATTATCGTGCGCAACGAGCTGCCGTGGGCCGATGATTTGGTGGAGATGATGGTGCTGCTGGTGAAAGAGGAGCTGCACCACTTCTATCAGGTGTGGGAAATCATGCAGTCGCGCGGTTTGCCGTATCGCAAAATCACTGCCAGCCGCTATGCCAAAGGTTTGATTCGCGAGATTCGCACATACGAGCCGGAAGCGCTGGTGGATAAGCTAATTTGCGGGGCGTACATCGAAGCGCGATCCTGCGAACGTTTCGCCAGCCTGGCGCCGTATCTGGATGAGCAATTGGAGAAGTTCTATATTTCGCTGCTGCGCTCGGAAGCGCGTCACTATCAGGATTACCTGAAGCTGGCGCAGCAGATTTCGCCGAAGGAGATTGCGCCGCGCGTGCAGGTGTTTGGCGAGGCAGAAGCGCGCTTAATCAGCGAGCCGGATGGCGAACTGCGGTTTCATAGTGGAGTGCCGGCGGTTTAGGTTTGTGCGCGCTGTCCCCCATCCCGGCCTTTCCCCGCTAGCGGGGGAAGGAGATGCTGCCACATGCAGCTTCAACGCTGACATGTGGCAGCATCTTCCTCCCCCATTTATGGGGGAGGACCGAGGAGGGGGACAGCGAGCACACACAGCGAGCAAATCACAACACCTTCAGCATCCGCACTTCACAATCCACATGCCCGGTACAACCCATCGCGCTCTCAATCAGCTCAAACCCCAACGACTCATACAACTTAATCGCACGCGTCAAACTGCCGGTGGTTTCCAGATAGCAGCGCTGAAAGCCCTGCTGACGGGCGAATTCCATGGCACGCAGCGCCAGATCGCGCGCCAGACCTAAGCCGCGCACCTGCGGCAGGAAATACATTTTCTGCAGCTCACAGATATCCGGCGCGCTACAGGCCAGCGGTGCAACGCCGCCGCCGCCCACCACCACACCATCATGTTCCACAATCCAGTAAGCGCTGTTGGCTTCGCTGTAGAGTTCGAACAGGCGATCGAGATGGGGATCGGACACGGTGTAGCCTTTATCCGCCGTCAGGCCAAATTCGGCTGACACATCACGGATCACCTGCGCAATCAGCGGGTTATCGGCGGCTGAAATGGGGCGCACCTTTAAATTGATGGGAGCGTCGCTGGTCATCATTATCTTCCGGTATAAAAAAGCCGGGCAGTGCCCGGCTTCGATTAAGCAGTTGGACTGAAGCGCTTACAATGCCGCAATCACGCCCTGCTGTTCAAACAGTTTTGCTTTTGATTGCTCAAGCTCAGCCACGCGCTCACGCTCTTTGGCGACAACCGCTTCCGGCGCACGTGAGACAAAGCCTTCGTTCGCCAGCTTGGTCTGGATCTTCTCAATTTCGACATCAAGTTTCACCAGCTCTTTCGCCAGACGCTCCAGCTCGGCTTCTTTGTTGACCAGATCCGCCATCGGAATCAGCAACTCAGCGCCTTCAACAATCTTGGTGACCGAAACCGGGCCTTTCTCGCCTGCAGGCAGAATGGTCAGGCTTTCCAGACGCGCCAGACGCGACAGGAAGGTGCGGTTCTCTTCGACGCGACGCTGCGCGGCGGCAGAGCAGTCACGCAGCAGCACGTCGAGCGGCTTGCTTGGTGCGATGTTCATCTCAGCACGGATATTACGTACCGCGACGATCGCCTGCTTCATCCACTCGATATCGGCTTGCGCTTCGGCATCCTCTTTCGCCGCGTCATACTGCGGGAACGGCTGCAGCATGATGGTATCGTGATCGATGTTTTTCAGGCCTTTCACACGCTGCCAGATGGTTTCGGTGATGTAAGGAATGATCGGATGCGCCAGACGCAGCAGCGCTTCCAGCACGGTGACCAGCGTATTACGCGTACCGCGCAGTTCCGCTTCGCTACCGCTGGTCATCACCGGCTTGGTCAACTCCAGATACCAGTCACAGAACTGGTTCCAGGTGAAGTCGTACAGAATGTTGGCCGCGATATCAAAGCGATAGTTATCCAGCGCTTCACGATAGGCTTTCACGCTGCGGTTGAACTCGCTCAGAATCCAGCGATCCGCCAGCGACAGCTTCATTTCGCCGCCATTTTGTCCGCAATCCTGCTCTTCGGTATTCATCAGCACGAAGCGGCTAGCGTTCCACAACTTGTTGCAGAAGTTGCGGTAGCCTTCGAGGCGCTTCATATCCCAGTTGATGTCACGACCGGTAGAAGCCAGCGCGGCAAGGGTGAAGCGCAGCGCATCGGTACCTGAAGGCACGATGCCGTCCGGGAACTGCTTTTCGGTACGTTTGCGGATCTTCTCAGCCAGCTGCGGCTGCATCATGTTGCCGGTACGTTTCTCCAGCAGATCTTCCAGCGAAATGCCGTCAATCATATCCAGCGGATCGATGACGTTACCTTTCGACTTGGACATCTTCTGGCCTTCTTCATCGCGGATCAAACCGGTCATATAAACGGTTTTGAACGGCACCTGCGGCTTGCCGTTTTCATCTTTGATAAAGTGCATGGTCAGCATGATCATGCGCGCAATCCAGAAGAAGATGATGTCGAAGCCGCTCACCAGCACGCTGGTTGGATGGAAGGTACGCAGCGCTTCGGTATTCTCCGGCCAGCCCAGCGTCGAGAAGGTCCACAGACCGGACGAGAACCAGGTATCCAGCACGTCGTCGTCCTGGCGCAGCGCCACATCGGCGGCCAGATTGTTTTCCTGACGCACTTCGTCTTCGGTGCGGCCAACATAGACGTTGCCGTCGTTGTCGTACCATGCTGGGATGCGGTGTCCCCACCACAGCTGACGTGAAATACACCAATCCTGAATGTCACGCATCCATGAGAAGTACATGTTTTCGTACTGCTTAGGCACGAACTGGATATCGCCATTTTCTACCGCTTCAACCGCGACTTTCGCCAGCGGTGCGGTGCGCACATACCATTGGTCGGTCAGCATTGGCTCGATCACCACGCCGCCGCGATCGCCGTAAGGCACGGTGAGGTCGTGCGGTTTGATCTCTTCCAGCAGGCCAATCTCATCAATGGCGGCAACCATCGCTTTACGCGCGGCGAAACGCTCCATTTTCTGGAACTGTGCCGGGATGTCGTCTGCGCACGCGTCGCTGACTTCGCCATTGGTGTCGAACACTTCCGCGCGCTCGCGGATGTCGCCATCAAAGGTCAGAATGTTGATCATCGGCAGCTTATGACGACGACCCACTTCGTAGTCGTTGAAGTCATGCGCAGGCGTGATCTTCACGCAGCCGGTGCCTTTTTCCATATCAGCGTGTTCATCGCCAACGATCGGAATACGACGGTTCACCAGCGGCAGGATCAGCTCTTTGCCGATCAGATCTTTATAACGCGGATCTTCCGGGTTAACCGCGACGCCGGTATCGCCCAGCAGGGTTTCCGGACGCGTGGTTGCCACCACCAGATAATCTTTGCCTTCAGCGGTTTTCACGCCGTCAGCCAGCGGATAGCGGATGTGCCACATCGAGCCTTTGCTCTCGCGGTTTTCCACTTCCAGATCGGAGATTGCGGTACGCAGTTTTGGATCCCAGTTTACCAGGCGTTTGCCACGGTAAATCAGGTTCTCTTTGTACAGGCGGACAAACACTTCGCGCACGGCGTTGGACAGACCTTCGTCCATGGTGAAGCGCTCGCGCTCCCAGTCAACCGAGTTGCCGAGACGACGCATCTGGCGAGTAATGGTGCCGCCGGATTCCGCTTTCCACTGCCAGATTTTGTCGATGAATGCATCGCGGCCATAATCCTGGCGCGTCTTGCCCTCTTCAGCGGCGATTTTGCGTTCTACCACCATCTGCGTAGCGATACCGGCGTGATCGGTACCGGCCTGCCACAAGGTATTTTTACCCTGCATGCGCTGGTAGCGAATCATGGTATCCATGATGGTCTGCTGGAAAGCGTGACCCATATGCAAGCTGCCGGTGACGTTCGGCGGCGGGATCATGATGCAAAAGCTTTCCTGGCTGGTATCGCCATTCGGTTTAAAGTAGCCCTGCTGTTCCCAGTGCTCGTAGAGCGGCTGCTCGATATCTTGCGGGTTATATGTCTTTTCCATTTCTACACTGTCGTTTGCGGCGAGGGTGGCGTCGCCGTATTCAATTGGAAACCAACGCTGCGATAGGCTTTGTAGCGATCGCGCGCCAGTTGTTTTAGAGATTCTTCATAAGGAACGAAGTCTATCACTTCATGGAAACCAGTAGCAAAATCTGCGAACTGTGGCAGAAGGCTGATCAGCAGGTCGCGCGGTGAACTGCCGCGACGCTGTGGCCAGGCCAGCTCAACCGGAGCGCCGTAGCGCGGGCCTTCTCCAGCCAGGTTGTGCGGCACAAAGGCGTTAGCCGGAAGTTGCCAGAGCGCTTCATCCAGCCGATTGGCTTGTTCTTCGTTTTCGCAGGCAATCAGGATGCGTTTGCCGTCACGCCAGCGTGTTTCGGCAAGAGAGCACACCAACGCTTCGATGGCGGTTAGGCCGTCGTCGGCGCTCTCAGACTCCATCACATAGAAAGTGGCGTTTTTCATGGGATCCTTTGGATGAGAGGGGGAGCTGGGTGCTTGCTGTCCCCCACCTCGTTCCTCCCCCACAAGTGGGGGAGGAAGATGCTGCCCTATGTTAGTTGTGAATTCGCATGTAGCAGCGTCTCCTTCCCCCACTTGTGGGGGAAGGCCGGGATGGGGGACAGCCATCACCAAATCAATCGTCGCCGTTCAACCCTGCGCGATTCAGCAGGAACTGCGACAGCAGCGGTACCGGACGGCCGGTTGCGCCTTTGGCTTTACCGGAACGCCATGCGGTACCGGCGATATCCAGGTGCGCCCAGTTAAACTTACGCGCAAAGCGCGCGAGGAAGCAGGCGGCGGTAATCGCACCGCCAGGACGGCCGCCAATGTTCGCCATATCAGCAAAGTTGGATTCCAGCTGCTCCTGATACTCATCCGCCATCGGCAGACGCCAGGCGCGGTCGCCGGACTGCTCAGATGCGCTGATCAGCTCGTGCGCCAGCGGATTGTGGTTCGACATCAAACCGCTGACATGATGACCCAGCGCAATCACGCAGGCACCGGTCAGCGTGGCCACGTCAATCACCACTTCTGGCTCGAAGCGTTCAACGTAGGTCAGCGCATCGCACAGCACCAGACGGCCTTCGGCATCGGTATTCAGCACTTCAACGGTTTGACCTGACATAGTGGTCAGCACGTCGCCCGGACGCATCGATTTGCCATCAGGCATGTTTTCACAGCCCACCAGCACGCCCACCACGTTCAGCGGTAAATTCAGTTCCGCCACCATGCGCATCACGCCGTAAACGGACGCCGCACCGCACATGTCGTACTTCATCTCATCCATGGAATCGGCCGGTTTGATCGAGATACCGCCGGAATCAAAGGTTAAGCCTTTACCCACTAGCACGATGGGGCGCGCTTCCGGATCGTGATTGCCTTTGTACTCAATCACCGACATCAGCGATTCATTGTGCGAACCTGCGCCGACCGCCAGATAGGCGTTCATCCCCAACTCTTTCATCTGCTGTTCGCCGATGACGCGGGTGGTGACATTTTTGCTGTACGCATCCGCCAGCTGACGCGCCTGCGACGCCAGATACGCGGCGTTACAAATATTTGGCGGCATATTGCTGAGATCTTTGGCGGCTTTCACACCGGCAGCCACGGCCAAACCGTGCTGAATGGCACGCTCGCCGCTGGTAAGTTCACGGCGGGTCGGCACGTTGAACACCAGTTTACGCAGCGGACGGCGCGGCTCGACTTTGTTGCTTTTCAGCTGATCAAAGTTGTAGAGCGCTTCTTTAGAGGTTTCGACCGCCTGACGCACTTTCCAGTAAGTATTGCGACCTTTGACGTGCAGTTCAGTCAGGAAGCACACCGCTTCCATTGAGCCGGTGTCGTTCAAAGTATTGATTGTCTTCTGAATGACCTGCTTATACTGGCGCTCATCAAGCTCGCGCTCTTTACCGCAACCGATCAGCAGGATGCGTTCGGAGAGGATATTCGGCACATGGTGCAGCAGCAGCGTTTGGCCCACTTTTCCTTCCAGTTCACCGCGGCGCAGCAGGGCGCTGATGTAGCCATCGCTGATTTTATCCAGCTGCTCAGCAATGGGTGACAAACGGCGCGGTTCGAAAACGCCAACAACAATGCAGGCGCTACGCTGTTTTTCCGGGCTACCGCTTTTTACACTGAACTCCATGCACTCTCCTGAATCTTAAAGACAACGGCCTTGGCTGTCGTTAGAATGTAGCGCGCTCGTAACTCATTAATTCGTTGCGACGCCATGACAATTCAACGCCGGTAGTCATAATGAGTGGTGGTGACAAGTATGTTGTTTTTTCACCACACTAACGCGTTCGTCATACTATTTTAGCTACGATGACGGCCATTGATGAAGAAAAATGGCTGATAAGCGTTGAAACTAGCGATTTTCCTGCAAAAAGACAAGTTATCACAGGCGTACTAAGCGTGATCATCATTAGATATCTGGTTCGGGAAACGCTCAAAAGCCAGCTGGCTATCCTCTTCATCCTGCTGCTGATCTTCTTTTGTCAGAAGTTAGTGCGGATTTTGGGAGCTGCGGTGGATGGCGAAATCCCAACAAACTTAGTTCTGACATTGTTAGGACTCGGCGTGCCTGAAATGGCACAACTTATCCTGCCCCTAAGCCTGTTTCTGGCGATTTTAATGACCCTTGGGCGGCTGTACACCGAAAGTGAAATCACGGTGATGCATGCCTGCGGCCTGGGCAAAAGTGTGCTGATTAAAGCCGCGATGATCCTGATGCTGTTCACCTCGCTTGTGGCGGCAGTCAACGTCATTTGGTTAGGGCCATGGTCATCACGTTATCAGCAGGAAGTGACGCAAAACGCCAAATCTAACCCAGGCGCGGCGGCGCTGGCGGCTGGGCAGTTCCAGACCTCTAGCGACGGCAATGCGGTGCTGTTTGTTGAAGATGTGAAGGGCAATACCTTCGGCAACGTGTTCCTGGCGCAGCTGCGTCCGAAAGGCAACGCGCGTCCCTCGGTGGTGCTGGCTGATAGCGGCCACATGGAGCAACACAAAGATGGCTCGCAAGTGGTGACGCTGGATAAAGGCACGCGTTTTGAAGGCACCGCCTTGCTGCGTGACTTCCGCATCACGGACTTCGTCAACTATCAGGCGGTGATAGGCTACAAAGAAGCCACGCTCGATCCGAACGATGCCGATCAGGCGGATATTAGCACGCTGCTCAAGACTAAAACCCCGCAGTTCCAGGCGGAGTTGCACTGGCGCTTGACGCTGATCTTTGCCGTCCTGGTTATGGCGTTGATGGTGGTGCCGCTTAGCGTGGTGAACCCGCGTCAGGGCCGCGTGCTGTCGATGCTGCCTGCCATGCTGCTGTATCTGATCTTCTTCTTACTGCAAAGTTCTCTGCGTTCCAACGCCGCGAAAGGCCGCTTCGATCCGGCCATCTGGATGTGGGTGGTGAACTTCTCCTATCTGGCGCTAGCGGTGCTGCTGAACATGTGGGATACCGTGCCGATGCGTCGCATCCGCGCGCGCTTTAGCCGTGGAGGATCGGTCTGATGTTTAAGGTTCTTGACCGCTATATCGGCAAAACTATCTTTAACACCATCATGCTGACGCTGTTCATGCTGGTGTCGCTGTCGGGCATTATCAAATTCGTCGATCAGCTGCGTAAAACCGGGCAGGGCGCTTATACCGCACTCGACGCCGGTTACTACACGCTGCTCAGCGTACCGAAAGATATCGAAATCTTCTTCCCGATGGCGGCGCTGCTGGGCGCATTGCTCGGTTTGGGCACGCTGGCGCAGCGTAGCGAACTGGTGGTGATGCAGGCATCGGGCTTTACCCGCATGCAGGTGGCGCTGGCGGTGATGAAAACGGCGATTCCGCTGGTGCTGTTGACCATGGCGGTGGGCGAATTCGTTGCACCGCAGGGTGAACAGATGGCGCGTAACTATCGTGCGCAGCAGCTGTACGGCGGCTCGCTGGTTTCAACGCAAAACGGCCTGTGGGCGAAGGACGGCAACGACTTCATCTACATCGAGCGCATCAAAGGTGATAACGAGATTGATGGCGTCAGCATCTACAAGTTCAGCGATCAGCGCCGTTTACTCAGCGTACGCTATGCGGCGAGTGCCGCCTGGAATGCGGATAAAAAGGTCTGGGCGCTGTCGCAGGTCGATGAATCGGATCTGCAAGATGCCAAACAAATTACCGGCTCGCAAAGCCTGAGCGGCGAATGGAAAACCAACCTGACGCCTGACAAGCTCGGCGTAGTGGCGCTGGACCCGGACGCGCTCTCGATCACCGGCCTGTATAACTACAGCAAATACCTCAAGCAGAGCGGCCAGGTTGCCGGGCGCTACCAGCTGAATATGTGGAGCAAAATCTTCCAGCCGCTCTCTGTGGCGGTGATGATGCTGATGGCGCTGTCGTTTATCTTTGGTCCGCTGCGAAGCGTATCGATGGGCGTGCGCGTGGTGACGGGGATTAGCTTTGGCTTCCTGTTCTACGTTTTGGACCAGATTTTTGGCCCGCTAAGCCTGGTATACGGTTTGCCGCCGATTCTGGGTGCGATTCTGCCGAGCGGTGCATTCTTCGCCATCAGCTTGTTCCTGCTGATGAAACGCCGCTAAGCCTTGTAAGGTCGCCATTTATGGCGACCTTTTTACTGAATACGCTCGATCCAACCCGGCACCTGCGACAACACATACAAAATCAGCCCAATCGTTCCGCCAACCAGCGTGCCGTTAATGCGGATAAACTGCAGGTCGCGGCCGATATTCAGCTCAATTTGCTGCGACATATCGCGCGCATCCCAGCTTTTCACCGTATCGCTAATATGGCGCGTCAGGAAGGCAGCAAACTCAGGCGCTACGCTGCGTGCGGCATCTTCCAGATGCTGATTCATCGAGGCGCGCAGCGCTTCGTCAGCCGCCAGCGTCTCGCCCAGCCACAGCGCGGCCAGTCTGACGCGCTCCTGCACTCGTGAATCCTCACTATTTAGATCGTCTTTCAGCCAGCCCCGTAAATCCTGCCATAGCTCGCCAATGTAGCGATTGAACGACTCATCTTCCTTCAGCCAGCTCTTGATGTTTTCAGCACGTTCCGCCATTTCAGGATCGCTTTTCAGCCGCTCAATCAGCCGCTTCACCGCGCGGTCAAAGCCCAGACGCAACTCATGCCCCTGATCGAGCGCGACCTGATCGAGTATCGAATCCACCGCATTCGCCACCAAATCAGCGCTGTGTTCGCCCAGCCATTCGGTGGGCAGCATTTTGGCTTTGATGGGATGTTCGCGCTTGAGCCAGCGCACAATCTGCGCGGCGATAAACTCGCGCGTTCCGGGCTTGTGCAGCAAGCGCAGCAGCTGTTGTACCGCCGCATCCAGCAGCTCCTGATGGCGATTATTTTTCGTCAGGCTATCCAGCAGCAGCGCGCTGGATTGGGTGAGATCGACCTTATCCAGCGCGCGATGCACCGCACGGCGCAGAAAGCGCTGAATGCGTTGATCATCGGTGAGATCGAGAAAACCGCGCATCACCTGTAACAGATGACGACCAATGCGATCGGCGTTGCCCGGCGTGTTCAGCCACTGCGCCAGCATCTGCGACGGATCGTGGCGGCGAATCAGCGCCAGCAGCGAATCGGTATCGAGGAATTTCTCCTGCACAAAGCGACCCAGATTCTCGCCAATGCGATCTTTATTGCGCGGAATAATTGCTGTATGACGTGAGATAAACGGCACCGGCACGCGCCGGAACAGCGCCACCACGGCGAACCAGTCGGCTAATGCGCCGACCATCGCCGCTTCTGCGATTGCCTTCAGCCCAAGCACCCAAAAGTTGGCTGGCAGAAACAGCGTCACAATAAAGGTGGCTGCCGCAATCAGCAGCAGTGACAGCGCCAGACGTTTGCTGCGCTTAAGTTGTTGGAATTTATCCATAGTTCCTTAAATACCCTAAACAATTCGAGTTGCAGGAAGACATACAGCTAACGCACCTGCGGCTTGAAGTATGCCGGGTATTAGCGACGGCGGCCGCCAAGAAGGCTTCCTAATACACCTCGAATGATCTGATTGGTGACCTGGCGCGCGGCACTCTTCGCCACGCTCTGCACCACGCCGTCGCGCTTGCCGCCGCGTGGGCCAGTGGTGCCGAACAGAATGTCCTTCAGACCGCCGAGAATACCGTCATCAACGGCGACCTTGTTGCCTTTGGCTTCCGGCGCATTGGCTTGCTGCGTGGTGGCCTGCACGCCTTTTTGCAGCATTTCGAACGCCGACTCGCGATCGACTTCGCTATCGTATTTACCGTACAGCGGCGAATTGTTGATCAGGCCATTGCGTTCATCCTGCGTAACCGGTCCCATGCGCGAGCCGGGCGCAATCACCATCGCTCGCTGCACCATCGATGGGCTGCCTTTTTCATCGAGAAAGGAGATCAGCGCTTCGCCGGTACCGAGCGCCTGAATCGCCTCGACGGTATCAAACGCCGGATTGGCGCGCATGGTTTCGGCGGCACTTTTTACCGCTTTCTGATCTTTCGGGGTAAAGGCGCGCAGCGCATGCTGTACGCGGTTGCCGAGCTGGCCCAGCACGTTGTCGGGAATATCAGCGGGATTCTGCGTAACGAAATAGACGCCAACGCCTTTCGAACGGATCAGGCGAATCACCTGCTCAACTTTCTCCAGCAGCACCGGCGGCGCGTCGGTAAACAGCAGATGCGCTTCGTCGAAGAAAAACACCATTTTCGGCTTATCGAGATCGCCGGCTTCGGGCAAGTGCTCATACAGCTCGGCCATCAGCCACAGCAGGCTGGTGGCGTAGAGTTTTGGCATTTGATAAAGCTTTTCTGCCGAGAGGATGTTGATAAAGCCTTTGCCGTTGCTATCGCAGCGCATCCAGTCGCGGATATCCAGCATCGGCTCGCCAAAGAAGTGCTCGGCACCTTGCTGCTCCAGCGCCAGTAATCCGCGCTGAATCGCCCCAACGGACGCGCTGTTGATGTTGCCGTATTGCGTCTGGAAGGCTTTGGCGTTGTCGCCGATGTATTGCGTCATGGCGCGCAGATCTTTGAAATCCAGTAGCAACAAGCCCTGATCGTCGGCGATGCGGAAGATGATTTGCAGCACGCCCGATTGCACGTCGTTAAGGTTGAGCAGCCGCGCCAGCAGCAGCGGGCCGAGATCGGATACCGTGGCGCGCACCGGATGGCCTTGCTGACCAAAAATATCCCACACCATCACCGGATTTTTCTGCGCCTGCCAGTCGCTGACGCCAATCTTCGCCAGACGCGCCAGCAGCTTCTCGGATCCTTCGCCTGCGGCGGAAATGCCGGTGAGATCGCCTTTCACATCGGCCATAAACACCGGCACGCCAATATCGGAGAAGGATTCCGCCAGCTTTTGCAGCGTAACGGTTTTGCCGGTGCCGGTAGCGCCGGTGATCAAACCGTGGCGGTTCGCCATGTTGGAGAGAAGATGCAGTTGAACGTCAGGCGTTTGGGCAATCAGTAACGGAGTGGTCATGATTTTTTCGCTCTCAGGCAATAGGTTATGCCAGAAGGATAGCAAGCGGCGCGCGAGGAGGGAGGAGGATTGTGCCGAAAAAGGCGTAATTATGTGCCTGCTGTCCCCCATCCCGGCCTTCCCCCGTAAACGGGGGAAGGAGGTTAGGTGCGCGCTGCCCCCCATCCCGGCCTTCCCCCGTAAACGGGGGAAGGAGAAGCTGCCACATGCAGCTTCTGAACGAACATATGGCAGCATCTTCCTCCCCCATTTATGGGGGAGGACCGAGGAGGGGGAAAGCGAGCACAATTTTGGTGGGAGGACCGAGGAGGGGGAAAGCGAGCACAATCCAAAACTATTTCTGCACCGTATCAAAAAACAGCAAACTCACACCAATCCCTTGCTGCACATGATTCACGTTATTCCGCACCGCAACCTGCTGCGCGCCCTGTAGCGTCACCACAAACGGTGAGTTCTGCTGCACGGTTTTCTGCAAATCGGTATAGAGCGCACGGCGCTTAACCGCATCGCTTTCACCGGCCGCTGCGCGGGTTTTCGCACTCAGATCCGGAATATCCCAGCCGACGCGCCACGCCAGGGTTTTGGAACCGCCCGGCACGTTATAGGCAAAGGCGCTGGCGTTGGTGTTTGGATCGACATAGTCTGCGCCCCAGTAAATGAAGATCGACTGGAAATCGCGACCGCGCATTTTGCTCCACAACTCCGATTCCGCCACCGGCTGCAACTCAATCTGCACATCCGCTTGGGCGAAGCTGGCCTGCAGCGCCTGCGCCACGTCAATATAGGGCGGCTGATTGATCACCGTCAGCGCAAACTTCGTCCCCGGCTTGATGCCGCCTTTGGCTAAAATCTCTTTGGCTTTCGCCACATCGTAGTGGAACGGCCGATCGTCCAGCGCGCCGTCAAAACCCTGCGGCAGGAAGCTCTGATGAATGCGGTACTGACCTTTCAGCAAATCCTTCGAGAGGGTGTTGTAGTCTACCAGCCAGCGCGCGGCTTGCCACAGCGCCGGATTGCCTAACGCCGGTTGCGCTTTGTCTTTGGTATTGAAACCGAGGTAGTAAACCAGGCTGGAAGGGAAGGCTTCAATGCGCAGATTCTTGTCGCTCTTCAGCGCATCAATCTGATCCGGGCCAAGCTGATACGCCACATCAACATCGCCTTGCTGAATCAGCAGACGACGCGCACTGGCATCCGCCACGCCTTTAAGCAGAATGCGTTTCAGCTTCGGCTGCGGATTCGCTTGTTGGTTGGCGCTCAGCACCAGCGCCTGCTGCGGCACATATTGCTGAAGGATAAATGCGCCGCTGCCGGCGGAATGGGTATGCAGCCAGCCGTTGCCGAGATCGTTATTAGCGACGTGTTGCTGCACGGTTTTGCTATCCACCACCGAGGCCACCGGCGCGGTCAGCAGGCGCAGCGCCAGGTTCTGACCAATCTGCGCTGGCCACTGAATCTCCAGCTGATGGTCATTCAGCACTTTGAACTGGCTGGCGATGTTTTCATTGGTCCAGCCAAATTCGGCGAGGATGAAAGAGGGCGCTTTGTTCAGCTGCACCGCGCGCGTCAGTGAGAAGATCACATCCTGCGCCGTCACCGGATTGCCGCTGGAGAAGTGTGCGTTGGGTTTGATGTTGAACACTAAGCTGTGCGGCGTGCTGCCTTGTTGCCAGTGGGTGGCCAGCAGCGGTGCCAGCTTCTGCGGATCATTACGATCTGCCTCCACTAATGTTTGGTAGATGTTGCGCTGCACGCTGTTACTGACGGTTTCGAAGCTTTCAGCGGGATCGAAGCTAATAATGCCGTCGAGCGGGACGGCGACGACAAGGGTATCTTTCGGTGTGGCGGCATGCAGTGCAAAACTGCTGCCCCATAAAGCGACGAGCAAAATCAGTGAGCGCATTATTATTGTCCTGAGTGATAGATAAATTCACTCTATCTCTGCCGTCGCTTTGGCAAAATGCCGGTTTGTTCTGAGCTGTGCCGGAATATAACAATTGATTACCTTGGGGAATTATTGCGTTTATTTTGTGCGCGACTTGTCATTTCCGCTAAATAGATCGTTCATCTGCTGGTCAATAAAGTAAATAAGATGTTATAAATGAGAATAATTCTCTGGTATGGAAGTATGATTTTTTTTCATTGATTCATTTCTGCGATTATTTCTTTACGCGATAATCCCTGGTCAAATGCCCACTGATTCGTGCCACTTTCCCATCAAATGTACGGTTAAACCCTATTTTTTCGCCTCGAAAGTCTTTTACCAAGCCTTAACCTAAATTCAACATGATGACTGAATTTCATCAAAACACATCCATAATTGAATTTTTACATTCTGAAATACCTATATCCCTAAGATTGCCAGGTTATTTACCGATTTATAAAGCTATCAACAAAAATAATTATCTTTCTTAGCAAGTGAGAGTCGTCGCGCCATGCTTCTAAATAAACCGACCACCAGACGTAAGTTTTTACTTGGGTCGCTTTTGGCTTTGCCATTAAGTGACCTGGTATTTAAGGGATTAACTGCGGCGCAAGCTGCGGAAATGGCAGCACCCGAGCTCGCCGACTATAAACCGATCTTTTTCAGTGCCGATGAGTGGCAATTTATTCTGGCCGCAACCGATCGCCTGATTCCAGCCGGCGGCAAAGGTAAAGCGCCAGGTGCACTGGAAACTAACGTGCCGATCTTTATCGATCAGCAGCTGCACAGCCCGGAGTTCGGGGCAGAGATCTACATGCAGGGTCCGTTCAACGTGCATGCGCCTGCCACCATGGGTTATCAAATCCCGTTCACGCCACAGCAGATGTACCAAACCGGTATCAAGCTGGTGAATCAGTGGACGCAAAGCAATTTCCAGAAACCGTTCCATGAGCTGTCACTGGAAGAGAAAGATGCGGTGCTCACCAAAGTGAACAAAAACGACGGCATTGACTTCGCCGCCCTGGGCGAAGAGAACCTGAAGGCCTCGCAGTTCTTCGGCCAGCTGCTCTCAGATACCAAACATGGCTACCTCGCTGACCCGATGTACGGCGGCAACAAAGGCATGAAAGCCTGGATCGCCATCGGCTTCCCGGGCGCGCGCGCCAGCTTTACCGAATGGGTGAAGCAGCACAACGTGCCGTACCCGCTGGGACCGGTCAGCCTCCTGGGTGAAAGCGCGTAAGCACACCCCCGTTTTTGGTATGTGAGACAGGATTAACATGGCACAGATTACAAAGAAAGAAGTCGACGTCGTCGTTTGCGGCCTCGGCTGGGCCGGCTCGTTGATGAGTATTGAACTGGCGATGGCGGGACTCGACGTGCGCGCATTAGAGCGTGGCGGCGAGCGTGATTACCCGGATTTCGCTTATCCGAAACCGGCTGATGAATACGCCTACAACGTGCGTAACAAAGTGTTCGCTACGCCAAAAGAAGTGGCGGTCACCGTGCGTTACAACAGCAGCCAGACGGCGTTGCCGACCCGTAAATGGGGCGCGTTTGCGCCGGGAACCGGCGTGGGCGGCGCGGGCATGCACTGGACGGCGGTGCTGATTCGTCCAACCCCAACCGATCTTAAGTTGAAAACCTACGTCGATGAGGCCTACAAGCCGGGCATCCTGCAGGAAGATATGCGCGTGATGGACTTCCCGTTCACCTGGGAAGAGATCGAGCCGTATTACTACAAGTTTGAGCTGATCTGCGGTCAATCCGGCACCACCGGCAACCTGCGCGGCCAGATTCTGCCGGGCGGCGATCCGTTTGAAGGTCCGCGTTCTGAACCTTATCCGTTGCCTGCGCTGGAAGACACGCTGAACAACGTGATGTTCAAAGAGGCGGCCACCAAACTCGGCTACCATCCGTTCCCGAACCCATCTGCGTGCGTATCACGCGCGTGGAAAAACCCGTACGGCAACCAGATCGCACCGTGTAACTACTGCGGCTACTGCTCGAAATATCCGTGCCTCAACTATTCAAAAGCCTCACCACAAACGGCGGTGATGGATGCATTGAAACGTATGCCGAACTTCTCTTACGAAGTGCATGCGGAAGTGGTGAAAGTGGTACTGCATGACGACCAGAAAACCGCCAAGGGCGTGATTTACTACGATGTGGACGGCAACGAAGTGTTCCAGCCGGCGAAGATCGTGGTGCTCTCCAGCTTCCAGCTTTATAACGTACGCCTGATGCTGCTCTCCGGTATCGGCAAGCCGTATAACCCAATCACCGAAGAAGGTGTGGTGGGGCGTAACTACGCGTTCCTGTCAAACGGCGGCGCAACCCTGTTCTTCAAAGACAAAAACTTCAACTCTTACGCCACCGCCGGCGCCACCGGCCAGATGTTCAACGACATCTCGCCAGGCAACTTCGATGGTCCGGGCCTCGGTTTCCTTGGCGGCGCCAAGATCCACAGCTCGCAAGCCACCGGCACGCCAATGGCTGCTGCGCTGCCGAAAGGCACGCCATCGTGGGGCATGGGTTACAAAGAAGGTCTGGAGGAGTGGTACAACCACTCCATGAAGATCAGCATCACCACCACCTGCCAGTCGTACCGCGATATCTATCTGGATCTGGATCCGCACTACACCGACCATCGCGGTCAGCCGTTGCTGCGTATGACGTTCAACTGGAAAGAGAACGAACTGAAGCTGCAACAGCATCTGAAAGGCATCGTCGGCAACATCGCCAAAGAACTTAATCCAGACAGCATGAGCATGAGCTTCCTGCCAATGGGCGCGGACTTTGACCTCACCAAATACGTTTCGACCCACAATGTGGGCGGCGCGGTGATGGGCGATAACCCGAAAACTTCTGCACTGAACAAGTACCTGCAGAGCTGGGATGTTCATAACGTGTTTGTGCCGGGCGGCAACGCCTTCCCGCAAAACTTCCAGGCGAACCCGACCGATACCATCGGCGCGATCACCTTGATGGCGGCACAAGCCATTAAAGAACATTATCTAAAAAACCCCGGTCCACTGGTACAGGCATAAGCGCATGAAATTAAAATCATTGTTAATCGCCAACGCCGTGCTGCTGGGCAGCTTTGCAGTGCAGGCACACGCGGAAGATGAAGCTCAATTGATCAAGCAGGGTGAATACCTGTCGCGTCTCGGCGACTGTATGGCGTGCCATACCGTTTCCGGCAAAGGGGATTACGCTGGTGGTTTGGCGATTGAGTCGAATCTCGGCACCATTTACTCCACCAACATCACGCCGGACAAAGAGCACGGCATCGGCAACTACAGCGAGCAGCAGTTCTCCGACGCAGTGCGCAAAGGCGTGTTGCCGAACGGGTCGCGTCTCTATCCAGCGATGCCGTATCCGGATTACGCCAAAATCTCCGATGCCGATATGCACGCGCTTTACGTTTACTTCATGAAAGGCGTGAAGCCGAGCAGCGAGCAGCCGCCGGAAACCGATCTGAGCTTCCCGTTCAGCCAGCGTTGGGGCATGCGCTTCTGGAACTGGGCATTTACCTCTGACAAGCCATTCCAGCCGATTGGCGGCGCGTCAGAAGAGGTTAATCGCGGTGCTTACATCGTGGAAAGCCTGGGGCACTGCGGCAGCTGCCATACGCCACGCGGCCTCGGCATGAATGAGAAAGCGCTGGATAGCGGCGACGATCAGTTCCTTGCTGGTGGCAGCCTGAACAGCTGGGATGTGCCGTCACTGCGCGGTCTGCCGCGCTGGAGCGAGCAGGAGATTGTCGATTACCTGCAAACCGGTCGTAACGACAAGGCAGCGGTGGGCGGTGAGATGAAGTCGGTGATTGAGCACTCCAGCTCGCACATGACAGATGCTGACCTGAAAGCGATCGCGGCTTACCTGAAGTTCCTTGGTGGTAATCCGCCGCTGCAGGCGTACAACGTGCAGAAGCAGCAGGCAACCGAAGCGAAACTGACCGCCGCGAAAGGTTTGACGGAAGGTGAGCGTCTGTATATCGACAACTGCGGCGCCTGCCACTTTGTCACCGGTAAAGGTGCGCCGGGGATCTTCCCGGAGCTGGATCAGGCGACGATCGTCAATGCCAAAGATCCAAGTGGTTTGATCCACACCATTCTGGCCGGTGCGCAGCAGCCATCGACCGAGAAGGCGCCATCAACGCTGGCGATGCCAGGTTTTGCTAAGCGTCTGGATGATGATCAAGTGGCTAAACTGGCGACCTTCATTCGTCAGGGCTGGAGCAACAGTGCACCAGCGGTGACGAAAGATCAGGTAGCAGAAGTGCGTAAAACGTTGAAAGGTGAGTAAATCGCTTAAAACTGCGTGATAAATCGCGCCGCTACGGATAGGCGCAAATACCGTAGCGGCGCAATTCATTGCGCGTCTTCAACGTGGTCTCAATGATAATTGTGAATCACTTCTAACACGCCATTAATCACGAACTGCACGCCCATACACACCAGCAAAAAGCCCATCAGACGTGAAATCGCTTCGATGCCACCTTTACCAACCAGCTTCATGATGGCGCCCGAACTGCGCAGCGAAATCCACAAAATCACCGACACGGCCAAAAACGTCAGCACCGGGGCGACGGCAACCACCCATGCCGGGAAATCTACGCCCGATTTAACCGTCGACGCGGAACTGATGATCATCGCAATGGTGCCCGGTCCCGCAGTGCTCGGCATCGCCAGCGGCACAAATGCGATGTTGACGGTTTCACGGTTGCTGTCGGTCGCGTCCAGTTCATCCTGCTTGTGCTCGGCTTCGACCGAATGCCCGACCGGTTTCGCCGGAAATAGCATGCGAAAACCGATAAACGCCACAATCAATCCGCCCGCCATGCGCAGGCCGGGAATGGAGATGCCAAAGGTGTGCAACACCGCGCTGCCGGCATACCACGCCACCATCATGATCAGGAACACGTAGATCGAGGCCTGCATCGCCTGGCGATTACGTTCCTGGAAATTCATCTCTCCGGCCAGGCCGAGAAACAGCGCCACCGTGGTCAGCGGATTGGCGAGCGGCAAAATCACCACCAATCCCAGCCCGATGGCTTTAAACAACTCCAGCATGAAATGTCCCATTTGAAAAATTATTCGATAATCGCACGGCTCGTAACGGCGCAATTTATTGCGCGTTAAGAGGATGGAGAGTCGGTCAAAACCGCGCGATAAATCGCGCCGCTACGGTGTGTGCGTTCATTGATTAGTGCTTCGGCGTATCCAGCGCCTCGATCAGCTCAGGGAAGAAATCCTGCAGCAGCTCAGGCGTCATCAGTTCGGGATAATTGATTAAATGCTCGCGAATGCGCTCATTCACATCCGGCAGCAGGCGTTGGGCGGCGTCTTGCGCACTGATCTTCTTCTGCTTCATCAGGCGCAGCACGTCATCCGGCAGATTGTCTTCATCTTCAACTTCATCCACACCTTCGAGATCGTCCAGCTCATCCAGCAGATCCATCAACGCTTCAATCTGCGGCGTGCGTGACTGGTATTCGGATGGCTGCTCGTTCTCCAGATAACGCAGCAGCGCGCGCACCGGTGAACCATCGGGTTCGGCAGGCGGTTCGTTGGCGAACCAGGTCAAGAGATCGTGCTGCGTCACCTGATGGACGTGATAACCGTTATCCACCAATTCATCGGCAAGGATATCGGCGGTATCGTGCTCAATCAGGCAAATGTGGGTGCGATTAGGCGTGAACTGCTCCAGCCACTGATAGATCTCTTCAATTACGCTGTCGTCGTAAATAAAGTGTTGGCTGAGATAGCTGTCATCCTGCTGGTGAACGCAGATGTGAATCTGGTCGGGATCGAAGTAAATCGCAATGTTGATGCCTTTCATGTGCGCTGTCCTGTGTGGTGCAAAATCTCACTATAGCCTCAGGCAGCGCAGATGAACATGGTGCCGCCAGCAGCATGAGCGACTGGCGGTAAAAATTAACGTAAATCAGCACGATCCAACCCATAAGCGCTGTCCAGTGCGCCCGGTGTCATCTGCGACAGCACCATCAGGCGATTCCAGGTATTGATCACCGCGATACAGAACGTCAGCTCGCTGGTCTCCACTTCGGAGAAGTGCGCGCGCACCTCGCTGTACAGCGCTTCGTCGATGCCGTGATCGCCCAGACGCGTCAGCGCTTCGGTCAGCGCCAGCGCCGCTTTCTCTTTGGCGGTGAACAGCGGGGATTCGCGCCAGATCGCCACATGGTGCAGACGCAGCTCGCGCTCGCCGTGCAGTTTGGCCTCTTTCACATGCATGTCGACGCAGAACGCGCATTGATTGAGCTGCGAGGCGCGCAGATCGACCAGATGCTTCAGTGAGGTTTCTAATGAAACATTACTGACGTTCATGGAGAGATCGGACATGGCTTTGACCAGTGTCGGTACGGTTTTGAAGTGGTTAACGCGTGCAGTCATGTTTTTATCCTCAGGTCAGTCGTTTTTCAATGCGAAGGTGATGCGGGCATCTTAAACTTCCATGTCTGAGTGAAAAGGGTCAAAAAACGTGAAAACAGGTAGGGCATGGCGTGGGTTATAAAGAGATTTATGCGCAATATCGCCAGCAGATTCTTGCAGGGCAGCTGAAACCGGGCGAGCGCGTACCGGCGATCCGTACGCTGGCGAGTGAGTTGCAAGTGGCGCGAAAAACGGTGGAAGCCGCTTATGAAATCCTGATCGGCGAAGGCTATTTTGTCAGTCAGGGCGCGAAGGGCACGCGCGTTAGTCCCGAACTGATTCTGCCGGAAACAACCGGGAAAACGGCAGTGCCTGCGCCGCCAGTGAGCGCGTTAATCAGGCGCGAGAGCAAAGGCGAGCTGCGGCTTGGCATCCCGGCGCTGGATGCGTTTCCGCACAAAAAATGGCTGCTGATTTCCGGCAAAGCGGCGCGCAGCCTGCGCGCCGATGAGATGATTTTGCCGCCGGTCATGGGTTATCAGCCGCTGCGGGAAGCCATCGCCAGCTACCTGAATATTTCGCGTGGACTTAACTGCCAGCCGGAACAGATTTTTATCACCAGCGGCTATCGCGCCAACCTGCGACTGATTCTGGCGGTGCTGGCGCAGCCAAGCGACAAGGTGTTGTTTGAAGATCCCGGCTATTTCTTCGGGCAAAAACTGCTGAAGCGCATCGCGCCAAATCTGCATTACGTGCCGGTCGATCGGCAAGGCATGGATGTAGATTATCTGCTGCGCTATCACGCCGATGCGCGTTTCGCCATCGTCACGCCTACGCATCACAGCCCGCTGGCGGTAACCTTATCGCTGCCGCGCAAACATCAACTGCTGGAGTGGGCACAGCACAATGACAGCTGGATTATTGAAGATGATTACGACGGCGAGTTTCACTACACGCGCAAAGTGATTCCGGCGCTGAAAAGCCTGGATGTGCACGATCGGGTGATTTACACCGGCACCTTCAGCAAAACCATGATGCCGGCGATGCGCGTGGGTTATCTGGTGATGCCGAAAGAGACCATCGCGCGCTTCAGCGAGTTGGGGGAAATCCTTGAAACCGGTATGTCGCTGCTGCCGCAAAAGATTCTGGCGCAGTTCCTCAGCGAAGGGCATTTCTATCGCCACATCAAAAAGATGCGCACGCTTTATCAGCAGCGACGCCGCATGATGCTGGATGCCTTGCAGGCATGTTTCCCGAATGTGTTTGATTTCGAACTGACGGATGGCGGCATGCACATTGTCGCCTTCCTGCCGCGCGGCACGCAGGACACGGCGCTGGCGGAGATTTGGCAGCGGCATCAGCTGCGGGTATTGCCGCTTTCCGGCTGGTATATGCAGACACAGAAACGCTATGGCCTGGTGATTGGCTATACCAACATTCGGTCGCTGGATCAGGCGCGGGAGTTGTTGCAGAGAACGGTGCTGGAGACGCGAGCGTTGCTGGGCTAAAGAAAAGGCGCGAGGGACAGCTCGCGCCTTGATATCGGCGCGTCCTTACATGCCGATATATTTTTTGCCCTGCTTCAGAACCACATCGCAGGCTTTGGTTTTCAGCTTCTCACCCATCGGCGAGTTGCTCAGACTTTGCAAATTCAGTTGCTGACCGTTGCCAGTGTTAAGCAAGCCTTGCAAACCCTGCTGGTAATCGGTTTTCTGCTCTTGCGCGGTGGTGCTGTTCAGGCCGAGTTTGCTCAGCACCTGATCTTTTACCGACTTCACGTTGTTATCCACCACGTTGTGCTGCACGCAGTAGGACATCACGCCTGCGGCGTTGGTCATGCTGTTGGAACTCACCGCTTTATCGCCGCCGTTGAGCAGGCCGGTAAGCGATGAGAGCGACATGCCGCCATTCTGCGTGGTGCTGGTGTTGCTGGTGCTGTTGTTTTGCTGTGACAGCTGCGATGCCGCGCTGCTCAGCTGATCCTGCCAGCTTGCTGCCGATGCGCTCCCCGCAACCATGGCTGCCGCGATGCCCCATCCCCAAATCATGCGTTGTACTTTCATCTCAACCTCGTTGTCTTTTATGTTCTGACTGCGTCAGTTTTGGTTAAGAGAGGTTTGAATTCGGAAAGTTCCAGTTAACCGGGCTGATTGGGGAAAATTGGGACCGTTCTGGGTTTTAATTTTTGAACGTCGGTTGGCGGGATCGACGGTATAACAAGCAGTTATCCGCGAAATGCTGTTTTTTTCAACGCTTAGCGCACATCCCTAACGATTCCGGTTGCGCACGCTGTTCGTAACGGTATAATCCCCAACGTTTTCCGCATCCTCTTCAGTGCCGAAGTGGCGAAATCGGTAGACGCAGTTGATTCAAAATCAACCGTAGAGATACGTGCCGGTTCGAGTCCGGCCTTCGGCACCATCGATTGATGCAAAATTAAGTCGCTTACGAGCGGCTTTTTTTGTGTCTGAAATCTGGCTTTTTACCTAATCTCACTCCCTTAGCAACATAAACAAATTATTGCGATCGCGTTCTCATCGTGGACAATGTTCAACCATGGGTTGCGTTAATATCAATTAAATCAATAATTTTATTATGTCAAGGGATGGATAATGGACAGGAATACTCTGGGATTCACATCATACTGGCGTAATTCTTTAGCCGATGCCGAATCAGGGAAAGGGGCATTTGAGCGTAAGGATGCGGATAAATTTACTCGTTGGGTGGACATCAGCACGGGACGGCTGGATGAAGAGACTGTTAATGCGTTTTTTGAGGGTGAAGGTGACACGGTAAAAACCGTTGAGGTAGTGCTACGACCTAAAGCCTGGTTACGTTTGCTACAGCACGGCAAAGAGCGAACGGCAGGCGCTCCTGGAATAGTCACACCGCTGGTATCATCTGCGCTACTTAATCGCGAAGGTTTTTTGTTCCCTACTTCATCGGCCACTATCCCCCGTGATCTATTAGAGCCTCTCCCAAAAGGCACCTTCTCAATTGGCGAGATGGCGCAATATGATAGATATAAAACCACGCATAACTCGACCACCTTTGAAGTGGATTACGAACAGCAATACGAAGAGGAAAATGACGAGCAGCGAGCCCAGCGGTATGAGAAGCATCAGCTGCAGTGGCAAAAATTTCAGACTGAAATAAGCAATTTGCTGGAATACGTAATCGGACAATGGGTCGCCACCCACGAGCAATATGAACTCGCCGAATATGGTTACGTTATAAAAGCCAACCAGCCCGGCGGTGCCAGCCGCCATATCCTCCCTCTGTATGATCATCTTCGGGTGTGCAAGAAAGAGGTTCCGCTATTAACACGCTTTGCTTCGGCTGCCAGGCCGATCCTGGAACCGTTGCTTGCATCTAATGCGAAATTCAGCGAGCGATTAGGCCATTCAGGAGATGAATTCCCGCTTGCTGTGGCGCAGCGCGACGCTCTTAACCATTATCTCACGCAGCAGTCGGGCGATATCCTTGCCGTCAATGGTCCGCCGGGAACTGGAAAAACTACACTTGTTCTCTCTATCATTGCTACTGAATGGGTTAAAGCGGCATTTAACAAATCTGAACCACCGGTAGTGATTGCCACCTCAACCAACAACCAAGCCGTTACCAATATCATTGAGGCCTTCGGTAAAGACTTTTCCACTGGAACAGGGGCTATGGCTGGGCGCTGGCTACCGGAACTAAAAAGTTATGGTGCTTATTTCCCTTCTCAAATGCGTGAAGCTGAGGCCGCTAAACAGTACCAGACTGAAGACTTTTTCAACCGTGTGGAATCTACCGAATACGTTGAAGATGCGCTGGTACTTTATCTGGAGAGGGCAAAAGTAGCCTTCCCATCTGCGGAATGCCGTTCTCCAGAACAAGTTGTGAATCTACTACATGAGCGATTAACCACGCAGTTAGCTCAGCTTAAACATATTGAGCAGGCTTGGGGGAATTTGATCCGCATTCGCGAGGAGCGCATCCACCTTAGCGAAGACCTCGACCTTTATATTCACGATAAAAGTAAGCTACTGCTCGATAGCACAAAAGACATTGCGTTGTTAACTCAGGGTAAAAAGCAGTGGCAACAGTATCGTGCCAGTGAGTCGATGCTCTATGCGATCTTCTCCTGGATTCCCGCGGTTCGTACAAAGCGCCACTATCAGATTAACCTCTTACTCGACACTACGTTTGGTACAAGAATGGCCGAGTTTAAGGGCTCAGCGCCGGAAGATGTTGATGCTTATATCGACGGGCTTATTGCTCGCGCCCAAAAAGAGCAGGCCAAGTACCAGCAGCAGATTGATTTTGCTCAGGACGTTTCCAGACGTGAAAGCGAAGCTCTGCGAGTTTGGCATGGTTTCTCGGTTTCCCTGGGACATGCGGGCAAAGATGAGATAACCCTTGCTGTGGCTGATGCGCTCGCCGATACGGCTATCCGATTCCCGGCATTTCTTACTGCATCTCACTACTGGGAGGGGCGATGGCTGATGGACATGGCCGCCATTGGCGATCTTCGAAAGGAAAAAGGTCGTAAGGGGGCGAAAGCTACCCTGGCTCGCTGGCATCGAAGAATGAAGCTCACCCCTTGTGTGGTGATGACCTGTTACATGCTGCCTCGTCATATGGTCATCAGCGAACATGTTGGCGGCGCTAAGAAATTTGAATCCGGATATTTTTATAATTTTGCCGATTTATTAATTGTTGATGAAGCGGGGCAGGTATTGCCGGAGGTAGCCGCAGCCTCCTTCACATTAGCAAAAAAAGCGTTAGTAATTGGCGATACGGAACAGATCGCACCCATCTGGAACAGTTTGCCGGGCATTGATATCGGCAATATGGTTGAGGAGAACCTCCTCCCTGTCGGTACTCAGGAAGCGCTAGCGGAGTCTTATGCGCTTATATGTGATTCAGGGAAAAGCTCGGCATCGGGCAGCGTGATGAAAATCGCCCAATTTAGCTCGCGCTACCAGTATGACCCGGATCTGGCCCGCGGCATGTATCTGTATGAGCATCGCCGCTGTTTCGATAACATCATCGGTTACTGTAACGCGCTCTGCTACCACGGCAAGTTACAGCCAAAACGGGGCGGTGAAAAAGAGACACTTTTTCCAGCGATGGGTTATCTGCATATTAATGGGTTGGGTAAACGGGCAAACGGTGGCAGCCGATACAACACTTGTGAAGCCGAGACAATAGCGGCTTGGCTGGCGACCCATAAAGAAGAAATAGAGCATCATTATGACAAACCACTGCATCAAACGGTGGGAATCGTAACGCCATTTTCGGCGCAGGTGAACGCTATTAGAGCCTCATTGAGTAAGCTGGGTATTAACTGTGGTGGAGATGATGATTCACTGACCGTCGGCACTGTTCACTCCCTGCAAGGTGCAGAAAGAGCAATCGTGATCTTCTCCCCAGTTTATTCCAAACATGAGGATGGTGGATTTATCGACAGCGACAGCAGCATGTTGAACGTTGCGGTCTCCCGCGCTAAAGATAGTTTCCTGGTCTTTGGGGACATGGATTTATTTGAGATCCAACCTGCCTCTTCGCCAAGAGGATTATTGGCAAAATACTTGTTTGCACAAGACAGCAACGCATTAGCGTTTGAATTTCAGGTACGTAAAGACTTGAACGCAGCCCAGATGCCCGTTTCTACGCTACATGGGGTAGATCAGCATGATGCATTTCTGAATCAGACATTGGGTACAATCGAGAAGAGCATTACCATTGTCTCTCCTTGGTTGACCTGGCAAATGCTTGAGCAAACTGGCTTTTTAAACTCAATGATTCAGGCATGTGCTCGCGGTGTTGATATTACTGTGGTGACGGACAAGCATTACAATACCGAACATAGTGATTATGAAAAGCGTCAAGAAAAACAGCGGCGGCTTCACAGCGCACTGGAAAAACTGAATGAGTTTGGTGTTACTACTAAGCTGGTCAATCGCGTTCACAGTAAAATCGTAATTGGGGACGAGCGTTTACTGTGTGTTGGTTCGTTTAATTGGTTTAGCGCCACACGAGAAGATAAGTATCAACGGTACGATACGTCGATGGTGTATCGCGGAGATAACTTAAAAGGTGAAATTAAAACGATTCACACGAGTTTGATTCAACGCCAATTGTGAGGCGGAGCCACATCATGTCCGAGGTGAGTTTGGCGTTATGTGTATCAAATTAATAGCGCCAAGCCTTTTTTCACCGTCAAACGGCAGCTTAATGGAAACGGCTTAGTAAGTTGCTTGCACCTTTAAGATCCTCTTAAGAACTCTTCGTATAATAGCGCCCATCAACGTAAACCAAGAGCTCACCATGAAAAACACCCTGATTTCCCTTTCGATTCTTTTCTCTGCTTTGACCGTGACGTCTGTTCAGGCTGCCAACCCAGCCACCGGCTGCGCCGCTAAAAAGCAGGATATCCAGCAAGAGCTGGCGATGGCGCGTGAGCATGGCAATGCTGCGCGCATCGCCGGTCTCGAAAAGGCGTTACGCGAAACCAATGCAAACTGCACCGACAGCGGCTTGCTCAAAGCGCGCCAGGAGAAAGTGGCCGAGAAGCAGCTGAAAGTGCAGGAGCGCGAGCAGGATCTCCATGAAGCGCAGGCCAAAGGCCGCAGCGATAAAATTGAGAAGCAGCAGCGCAAACTGGATGAAGCACGTGAAGAGTTGAAAGAAGCGCAGGATGCATTAACGCAATAAACCAGGCATCCCGGCTGGAAAACTGGCTCTTTGTCTCAAAATTCTCCCGCAGAGATTTTTTTCATTCAACTGTCGGGATTGCATGGCAGAATGGCGCTCCGGTGAAATCAGTGGAGGTGCAGAAGCGATGACAGTTGAAATTGAGCAGCGTATCTACGAGCTGGTGCGACGTTACGACGGCGTTTACCTGTTTAAGCAAAAAACGCTGACGCCGCAGATTGATATCGATAGCGATCTTAACTTCGAGCGTGAAGAAGCCGCTGCGCTGATGGATGAGTTCTTCGGCGAGTTCAGCGTCGATCGCGGCGGATTTGTTATCGAAACCTACTATCCCGATGAGCCCTCGCTGGCGCAGATTCTCAATCCATTTAATAAGCGTGAAGTGCCGGTAGTACCCGATTTCACGCTGGGAATGTTGATTGAATCAGCAAAAGCGGGGCGCTGGCTGTACGAGTAACAGCAGGCTCAGCGCCGAGTCTGCCACCTTTCACCGCTTCACATGCACGCCAAAGCCACTCTCTTCCAGGACAAACTCCGCCTTTAAGGTCAGCGCAGGAATCTCATAGTCGCCGCTGTTCTGCTGACGGTAGGCAATGGGCGCGGTTTCCGCCAACGTATCCAGCCTTGTAGCCAGCGCATCGCACCAGCCAGCAAATCGTTCTGCTGCTGACTTTTGTACACGATAGAAAACCAGCGGCGGCAGCACGCTAAAGCCGGGATAAAACAGCATGCCGTGCTGAATCGGAAACAGCAGATCGTTGATCGGGCCGTTAATGCCGCGCGGGCTGTAATGCGATTCCCATCCGCCGGTCGTCACCACCAGCATTGCACGTTTGCCGCTAAGATTGCCTTCGCCGTAACGATCGCCCCAATGCTGTTCGTTGTGCTCGCCCACGCCGTAAGCAAAACCGTTGGCGTAAACGCGGTCAAACCAGCCTTTCATGATGGCGGGCATCGAAAACCACCACAGCGGAAATTGAAAAATCACCGTATCGGCCCAGCGCAACTTTTCCTGCTCCGCGGCGATATCGGCGGCCTGCAGCTGATGATCGTAGGCGAAGCGAGAATCCAGCGTCGCATCGAAGTGGTCGCCCACTAATGGGGCGCGCGTGTCGGCAGCGTCGAGTGGCGCTTTCCACTGCATCGCATAGAGATCAGAGACCTGCACCTGATGTCCGGCATGCTGCAGATGCTGCACGGCAAAGTCTTTAAGTGAACCGCTCAGCGAACGCGGTTCCGGATGGGCATACACAATCAGTACATTCATGGGCTTAATCCTGTGAGATGAAAACCACTGCAGATTAAGTCGGCGCTGGCTATAGTGGAAATCAATTGCTGATATCTCAGGTATAGCCATAGTGAATATCGACTCGCTGGATTTGAATCTGCTGCAGACGCTCAACGTGCTGTTAAGCGAACTCAACGTCACGCGCGCGGCGCAGCGTTTGCATCTCTCGCAGCCTTCCGTCAGCGCTCAGTTGGCGCGATTGCGTAGGCATTTTGACGATCCGCTATTGTTACCGGGGCCGCGTGGCATGCTGCCAACGGCGCGCGCAGAAGCTTTGCGTGAGCCGCTGCGTCTGGCGCTGGAAGCGGTTGAGCGTGCGGTAGCGCCGCCCGATACCTTTAATCCGGCCAATGCCGATATCACCTGGCGCATCGCCGCCACCGATTACACCTCGTCGGCGTTGGTGCTGCCCGCGCTCAACCTGATCCGCGCAGCTGCGCCGCAAAGTCGTATGGCGATATTGGCGCTGAATCCGCCGCTGGTAGCACAGCAGTTGGAAAAAGGTGAGCTGGATGTGGTGTTTCATACGGGCGATAACGCGCCGCCGACGCTGCATCAACGCAAACTGTTCAGCGAGCGCTATGTGCTGGCGGGACGGCGCGATCACCCGCAATTGCAACGTCCACCGACGCTGGATCAATTCTGTCAGCTGGAATTTGTCATGGTATCGCCCGATGGCGGTGGCTTTAGCGCCGCCACCGATAATGCGCTGGCGAAGCTCGGGCGTTCACGCCGCGTGGTGCTGTCGGTGCCGCACTTCTTGTTTATGCAGGAAACGCTGGCGAGCAGTGATTTAGTGGCGGTACTGCCCGAGCGGTTGGTGCGTCACGATTCGCACCTCGCGGTTGTCGATCTGCCGCTGGAGGTGCCAGGCTTTGATATTTTGCTGTTGTGGCATGAACGTCTGCACCGCGATCCGGCCCAGCAGTGGCTGCGGCAGCAGATTGTGGCGGCGCTTTAAATCAGCATCGCCGCAAAAAATTCACTTCTCCCACGTCACAAAAATCATCACACTAGCCACCTTTACCATTATGGAGAGATGGCATGATTACCCGATTGCTGCTGGCGATGTCGCTACTTGCCAGCCTGAGTGCGCCGCTGTTGGCAGATCAAGACGGCGTCTCGTTTAGCCACAAAGATTGGGAACTGGCCTGCGATAACACGCTGACCTGTCGTGCCGCTGGTTACAGCGCCGAAGAGGGCGCGGGCGGCTCGGTGTTGCTGGTGCGCGCGGGCGGTCCCAATGCGGTGACGCACGGCCGTGTGGTGCTGGCCGATACCGGCGATGACGATTCTAAAGTGGTGAACAACTTAGCGTTGTGGATTGATGACCGTGCGCTGGGCGACGTGGCGAAAGCCGATAACGAAGAATGGACGCTGACGGATGAACAAACCCAGGCGCTAATTAACGGCATTAAAGGCAGCGGCAAAGTGGAGTTTCGCGGTGGTGAAGAGCCTTTCGATCTCTCCAGCAATGGCGCATTTGCTGTGCTGCTGAAGATGGATGATGCGCAAGGTCGTCTTAGTACGCCGGGCGCGTTGGTGCGCAAAGGCAACAAGCCGGAAAGCAGCGTACCGGCAGCGATGGCGATGCCGGTGATTCAGCAGGTAAAAGTGGCTAAGGCCGATGCGCGTCCGTTGACGGCCGATGAGCTGGCGCTGTTGAAGCCAAAGCTGATTGCCTCACTCACCGACGACGACAGCTGCGACAATCTGGCTCCGTCCGACGATCAGCCGGAAGAGGGCGCGGAGCCGCTGACCTTAACGCCGGTTGATGATGCGCATGTGCTGATCGCCGCGCTGTGCTGGCGCGGAGCGTATAACGAAGGTTATGGCTATTGGCTGATCGATAAAGCATTGCAGGGCACGCCGCAGCTGGTGACGGATTCCGGCTCTGATTACAGTGAAGGTGTGATCTCAGAAGCGCAGAAAGGGCGCGGCATCGGCGATTGCTGGAGTACAGCGGCGTGGGTGTGGGATGGCAAAGCGTTTGAGCAGAGCAGCGATGCCACCACCGGCATGTGCCGCGCGATTCGTGCGGGCGGCGCATGGCAGTTGCCAACCTGGGTGACCGAGGTGAAACCGGCTCCCTGAAAAAAAACGCACATATCGGTAGCGGCGCGATTAAAAGGCCAGGGACGCGCAATAAATTGCGCCGCTACGGAAGGTGCACATATTATTTACCGCAGCACTGCTTATATTTTTTACCGCTGCCGCACGGGCAAGGATCGTTACGGCCGGTTTTCTCGCCGGCAAAGTGTGGCAGTTGAGGTTCAGGATCGGGCTGCGCCATGCGCTGTTCCTGCCAGTATTCATGCAGCTCCAGCGCCGCGGGGCGAATCGCCTCGATGCTGGCTTCAAACTCTTCCGGCGTGAAGGCTTCGCGCTTCGCCAGATGATCTTCGCTGCCGTGCAAGGCAATCGTCTCCATCATCGGCTGCAGTGATTCTGGCAGCAGCGACCAATCCGCATCCAGCGCCACGCCGCGCAAATAGCCATAGCACCAATCTTCCACCACGGTGAATTCCTGGCCTTCCATCTCTTGGGTGCCAAACAGCGGATCGAACTGCTCCGGGAATTCGGCCAGGCGCTCGGCGATGTCGTTCAGATGCTGGAAGGTCAGCGTCATGAAGCGATCCATCTCACGCTCATTCGACCACTTTGGAATGTGCTTTTTGCCGCCCCACATCGCCACCAGCCATTCGCTCGGTTCGATGTCGTTCGGGCCTGAGAGCAACGCCGTCAGCATGCCGTCCAGCTCAGCGGTATCCACCACCGAGTGTTCGTTGCCGTATTTCTCCAGCATATCTTCAAGCCAGTTGAGCTCTTTTTCGGTTAACGGACCCTGGTTCATACGGCGTCTCCTGCGGTTCATTGATGGGCCATGCCCAAAGTTAATTGGCGGCGATTATAGCGGGAAGCGGGCTCGATTTATCGCTTTTTGCATATCGATTGCTGAACCTTTCCTAAAAATGATTCGCCATAACTTATCGCGCAACAGTATTGGCTGCATTTGTCAGCAGATGGCAGCGTAAAGGCAGAATTTTCTGCATGAAGGATGCAAAAGTATGGCCAGCACATTGCCGGTACTGGATTTAGCCCTGCTGGAACTGCCGGATGCGGAACAGGCGCAATACCTCGCCGAGCTGCGCGAAACCGCGCGTGACGTCGGCTTCTTCTATCTGGTGAATCATGGCATCAATCCGCAGCTGTTAAAGAACGTGCAAAGCATCACGCGCGCGTTCTTTGCCTTGCCAGATGAAGAGAAGCAGCGCGTTTCGATGATCCATTCACCGCATTTTCGTGGCTACAACCGCGCGGGCGTGGAATACACCCGTGAGCAGCGCGATCAGCGTGAGCAGTTTGATATCGGTGCAGAACGGGCCGCCCTGACGTTGCAACCAGACGATCCGGCGTGGAAGCAGCTGCAAGGACCCAATTTGTGGCCGCAGGCGCTACCGCAGCTGCGTCCGGTGATCCACGCGTGGCAGCAGGCGATGACTGACGTGGCGCTGCGTTTACTGCGCGCCTTCGCCAAATCCCTGTCGCTGCCGCCGGACGCTTTCGATGCGCTGTACGGCACGCACCCCAACGAACATGTGAAGCTGATTCGCTATCCGGGTCAGGATGCCGCTGCCAGCCAGCAAGGTGTCGGCGCGCATAAGGATTCCGGCTTTCTGACCTTTCTGTTGCAGGACGATCAACCCGGATTGCAGGTTGAAGTCGCGCCAGATCAGTGGATTGATGCGCTGCCGAAACCGGGTGCTTTTGTGGTGAACATCGGCGAACTGCTGGAGATCGCCACCAACGGTTATCTGCGCGCCACCGTGCATCGTGTAGTGTCGCCGCCGGCAAAACAGCAGCGCATCTCCATCGCTTTCTTCCTCGGCGCGCAGCTCGACGCCGAAGTGCCGCTGTATCAATTACCGCCGCAGCTGGCGGCAGAAGCGCGCGGACCGACCAGCGATCCCAGCAATCCGCTGCTGCGTGAAGTGGGCTGGAACTATCTCAAAGGACGTTTGCGATCGCATCGCGACGTGGCGCAGCGTTATTACGCTGACACTCTCATTAGCGTTAAATCATAAGAAACTAAGGGAAGCAGATGAATAAAAAGGTGATAGCCGCGTTGGCGATGGTTTCGGTGTTCAGCACTTACGCTTCGGCGGCCGCGCTGCGCGTGGCGGCCGATGCCGTACCGCACAGCGAAATCCTCAACCACATCAAACAGAGCGACAAGAAACTCGATCTCAAAGTGATTGAACTCAACGGCAACCTCAACGCCAACGAACTGCTGGCGCGCGGTGACGTGGATGCCAACTACTTCCAGCATGTGCCTTATCTGCGCGAGCAGGAAAAAGCGCTGGGCGAGAAATTTTCTGTGGTCGCCACCGTGCATATTGAGCCACTTGGCATCTACTCGCACAAAGTGAAATCACTGAACGATCTGCCTGATGGCGCGCAGGTGGCGGTACCGAATAATGTCACCAATCTGAGCCGCGCACTTTATCTGTTGCAGGCCAATGGTTTGATCAAACTGAAAAGCAGCAGCGCCAACACGCTGGTGACTTCCGCAGACATTACTGACAACCCGCACCATCTGAAGATTATCGAAGTGGAAGCGCCGCAGCTGCCGCGCGCGCTGGATGATGCGCAATTGGCGATCATCAATGGTAACTACGCGTTGCAGGCCGGTTTAGTGCCGTCGAAGGATGCGCTGGCGCTGGAACAGGCGAAAGATAATCCGTATGCCAACGTGCTGGTCACTACGCCGAAACTGGCGCACGATCCGCGTATTCTGGAACTAGCAAAAGATCTGGAGTCAAAGCAAACTGCTGAATTTATTAACCAGCACTATAAAGGATCGGTTATTCCCGTTAATCAATAATCCCTGCCGCCACCTGTTTTTGGCAGGTGGCGCTGACTTTCTTCTGTGCTATATTTCGCCACCAACACCCGTCGCACCCTTTATAAAACATAAAAATTCGCTCAATCCATTGCCATGATTACCTTCGCCAGGAATAAACGGGTGCTGTGCCATCGTTTAACAATATGCATCATTGTGCTGGGCATGAGCGTATTGCTCAGCGCCTGCGGCACCTTGTCGCAAACCTCCGCGCCCGTCAGCGATAAAGTCTATCTTTCACACGCGACTTTTAATGAAAACGTCGATGACATCGTGCGCCATTACATGCAGCAAAAGCAGGTTTCTGGCATCAGCATCGCCATTATCCATCAACGCAGCCAGCCTGAATTTTACAGTTTTGGTGTCACCGATGCGCTGCACCGTTATCCCATTACGCCAGACACTTTATTTGCGCTCGGCTCGCTGAGTAAAGGCATCACCGCGGAGGTGATTATTGAGCTGGTGGATCGCGGTGAACTGCACTGGAACGACACCTTAGCGACGCTTTTGCCGCCCAACGTGCCGCTGAGCGCCGATGCCAAACGCATCACGCTGTTGCAGCTGGTGACGCACACCTCGGGCTTGCCGCGTCAGGATATGGATTTGCCGATGTTCATGAAATTTATGGGCTATCTGCGTAGCGGCGAGAACTTTTATGGCAACCTCGACAGCGATGCCGTGCTGGATTATCTGGTCGACTTTGACGCGCCCGCGCATCCTGGCGCGCGCTATTCCAATCTCGGCTATGCGCTGCTGGGCTACATCCTTAAATATCGCTTCCATCAGGACATCGAAACGCTGGCGCAGCGTAATCTGTTCCTGCCGCTGGGCATGACCAGCAGCAGCTTCAAGCCGCAGAGCCTGCGCGGCTATCCGTGGCGTGCGCTCGGCCATGCCGGCGATCAGCCTAAGCTAATTCCTCGCGGGCAAATCACGCCGGACTGGGCGTTTAACAACAATATGGTGGCGGCCGCCAGCCTCTACAGCAACGCGCGCGATTTGATTCACTATCTTGATGCGCACCTGCATGACGGCGCGGGTGCTTCGCTCAATGCGGCGTTTGCGCAGGTCAATCACGGCTACGAACAGCACGGCAATCAGTCACAAAATATCGCCTGGGTTACGGATACCTACGGCGATCAGCAGATTACCTATCAGGTTGGCTATATCGGCGGTTACTCCAGCTTTATTGGCTTTGATAAACAGAACGGCAATGCGATTGTGGTGCTGCAGAACGCGTTTAACTGGAGTAACTATCTGGGCATCGCGTTATTGAGGGATCTGGCAAATAAAGCGCACGACAAAAACTAACATGGTTGCTTGCAATTTTACTGCGCCAAAAAGCGCCTGAGCTGAGGTATGCTGAGCAGCGAAATTTGACGCGCTAAGCGCGCCGGGGGAACCTTCTGCGTGCTTAACGTGTCAGTTAAATGGACAGTTAATAATTAACCAGAGTGGAAATCACCCATGCGCAGGACACACGTCAATCTTCTTTCTGCAGGAATTTTTCTGGGCGCTTTAAGCCTTGCTCCGGCCGCGCTGGCGGAAGGCGAGCAAACAGACGCCGTACCCATGCCGCCACAGGTGCAGCAAACCGCACCCGACGCGCAAACCCAGGCACCCGCCGCTGATGCACCCGCTCAGGCGCCGGCCGCCGATGCGCCTGTCAGCAATGAACCGGCTGAATCCAGCGGCGATGTCGCGCCGATTCGTCCACCGCAAAGCGGCAATGCGGCTGCGCCAAACAACTATGATCTGAACACCATCATCATCGACTACAAAGAGTACAAAGTGGGCGATGTGGTGCCAGATGAGTACCGTAAAAAACAGTACACCATTGTTGAGTGGAAGCCACGCCATCTGCCAGCGCCGCAGCCAGGCACGCACTGGGCGTACATCAATGCCAACTACATCCTGATCACCGATGACACCGGTAAGATCGTGATGGGCAAATCAGGCGAAATCTTCTTCCGCGGTTAATTCCTGCGCAGCAGACGCGCTAACTGCGCGACGCCCGCCGTAATCTGGCTGGTGCTGGTGTTACCGTAACCCAGCACCAGCCCTTGTTGCTTCTGCTCACCGAGATAAAATCCCGACAGCGCGCCCGGCGCGTAGCCACTCTGGATCAGCCGATCCACCAATGCCATATCGTTTTGATCCGCTGCCAGTGATAACACCAGATGCATGCCGCATTCGCCGCCCAGCAACGGAACCTGTGCGCCAAACGTTTGCTGCAATGCCTGTCGCAACGTCGCCTGCCGTTGGCGGTACAGACGGCGCATTTTGCTCAGATGACGGCTAAAATCACCGCTGCGTAAAAACAGCGCCAGCGCCTGCTGCTCAGGACGATTCCCGCCGCGCAGCAGTTCATGCAGCGCAGGGCGCAGCGGCGCGACCAGCTGCGGCGGCAATACCATAAACCCGAGCCGTAGCGCCGGAAACAGCGTTTTGCTGAACGAGCCGACGTAGATCACCGGCGTTGGCTGCGTCATGCCTTGCATGGCGGCGATTGGCTCGCCGCTGTAACGAAAATCGCTGTCGTAATCATCTTCGATAATCCACGTTTGCTGTTGCCGCGCGGCCGCCAGCAGCGCCAGACGACGCGGTGCGCTCATGATTGCGCCGGTGGGATATTGGTGCGTTGGCGTGGTGTAAATCAGGCGCGGCGGACGCTGCCGCCAGTCCTGCGGCTGCGGCGCCAGACCTTGTGCATCGACCGCTATCGGTTCAATACGCATATCTCCCAGCCGCATCGCCGCTTTCGCCCCGCGATATCCCGGCTCCTCCACCCAACCGATGTCGCCAGGGCTGCTGAGCAGCGCCACGCACAGCGTTAATGCCTGCTGTGCGCCTTCGGTAATCACGATTTGTTCGGGCGTACAGCGCACGCCGCGCGCTAATGCCAGATGCTGCGCCAGCGCGGCGCGTAGCGTGCGTTCGCCGAGCGGATCGCCATAGCCCAGCAGTTGCTGCGGCTGATGCAGCATCACGCGGTTCAGCGCCCGTCGCCACTGAACCAGCGGGAAATGTGCTAACGAAGGAACGCCGGGCCGCAGCGCCATCTCCTGACTCAATGTGCGATGGCTGGATCGCAACTGAGCGATGCGCGGTGACAAGGCAATTTCGCTGCTGGCGGGCGGCTGAGTTTCCTGCGGTAGCTGCGCCATATTGCTGATGCGACTGCCCTGGCGATCGCTCAGCAAAAATCCTTCAGCCTGCAGTTGCGCCCAGACGGCGATCACCGTATTGCGTGAAACCGCGAGATCCAGCGCCAGCTGGCGTGTTGCGGGCAAACGCGTACCGGCAGCGAGTTTGCCGGTCAGAATCGCCTGCTTGATACGCTGGAACAGCTGCTGTTGCAGCGTCAGCTCGCCGTTGGTCTCTAGCGGGGCCAATAATAATCGATGCAGTGCAATATCACTCATTTACGCGGTTCCGTGGATCCATCAATTTCAACCATTGTGGCGCTTTTTAACACACCAGCAAAGTGGCACTCTGCGTTTCTGGCCCTGACTGATAAAGGAATTAAGCTATGTCGCAACACACGAATGATTACGGACAACCGGTAGGATTTCCGCTGCCAGATTGGCAACCCCGCGCCTGGCCGAGCTATGAAACCTTCACCGGTGACTATTGTCGCCTTGAACCGCTGAGTGCTGAGCGTCATGGCCGCGAACTCTATGCTGCCTATGCGCTGGCTGAAGATGGCCGTGACTGGACCTATATGTTCGCCGAACCTTTTGCCGATGAAGCGGCCTATATTACCTACGCGCGTCAGCTGGAAAACGGGCGCGATCCGATGCATTTCGCGGTGATCGATCCCGTTAGCAACCGCGCGGTCGGTAGCCTGGCGTTAATGCGCATCGATGCGACAAACGGATCGGTGGAGATCGGCCACGTCGCCTTCTCGCCGTTGCTCAAACAAACGCGCATGGCCACTGAAGCGCACTATCTGCTGATGCGCTACGCCTTTGAGCAACTGGGCTACCGGCGCTATGAGTGGAAGTGCGACAGCTGCAACCAGCCATCACGAAACGCGGCACAGCGTTTAGGGTTTCAGTTCGAAGGGACTTTCCGTCAGGCGATTGTCTATAAAGGCCGCAGCCGGGATACCTGCTGGTTCTCGATTATTGATAGCGATTGGCCGCAGGTGAAACAGGGCTTCGAACGCTGGCTGGCGGCAGAGAACTTTACGGCGGAGGGGACGCAACGCGAAAAGCTGGAGGCGCTGCGCACCCTACGTTAGTTTTGCGGAATTATTTTTATATCCACCATGCCGATCCCCAGTTTGCGGGGATCCTGGCCGATAATATTGCCGACATTTGACTCCTGCGGCTCCGGCGGCGCAATGATCAAATTGCGGCTGCCGGTTGGATTGGTGAAATGCAGCGTGGTGGTGGAGAAATCCTCACCTAAATTCAGTTGCTGCTCTTCATCGCCAACGCGCACCGGAATCGGACGGTGCGCATTCGGACCGAACGCCCGCGCGGTGATCACCACATCAAAGCGTTCTGGCAGCGGATCGGTGTACTCAATATTCACTTCCGGGGCCAGATTGGCATTTGACCAGCGTCCCCACTCTTCCGGGCGAGAGATCCCTTTAAAACTCTTCACGCTGGTTGGCGCGCCAGGCACTGATAACAGGAAGCGGTCCGCGTTGTAGCGAATCGCGTTGTCTTCAATCCGAATCTGCTGCTCGTTGAGCTGGAAGGTTGCCGCACTGACTTCGGCTTTGGGGAAGCTGACTTTCGCTTTCCACTGCGGTTTATCAATGCGGGTAACGCTCGGTTTGGCGCCCATCTGTCCCATCGAAACACACAAATCGTTCGACAGGGCTAAATCTGGCTGCCACAGACGCGCCATTTTAAAGCAGCGATCGACCCAAACGAATTTGTCGTCGGCAGCAAATTTAGCCAGCTGATAACGCAGTGGCTCCGCGTATTCGCCTTCGGGCAGCGGTTCAACATGCTTATCGGAGACGCGGAACAGAATCGGCAATTTGAAGGTTGCGCCGGAGAAGGTGAAGGTGTTTTTTTGTTGATCGACGGTAAAGCTGTCCATCTTACTGGGGAAATTCCACAGTTGAATAATATCCGCTTTCCACGCCGTGACGCGCCTCGCCATGTCTTCAAACTCGGTTGACAGCGAGGTGGAAGAGAGGCCGCTGCGACCAAGTCCAATCGCGTTATCCCCGCCGAGAATATCCAGCACCGTGGCGCCGTTATCCAGCGTACTGCGTTTGGCGTCGAGCACTTCCGCCTGAGGCTGATCGCCACGAATCACCATAAACAGGTCACGGCGCGGCTGCTTGATCAGATATTGATGCGCGGTGTTATTCATCGCCAGATGATCGGAGGTCACCACGATGATGGTGTTTTTAAACCACGGCGACGCTTTGATGCGTTCAATCAGACGCGCCACATGCTCCTGCGAGCAGGCGACCGCGCTAAAGGATTGGTTTGGTTTGCCATCATAGCTGTAGCTTTTGCGCTGGCAGCTGCGCGAGATAAAACCATCCGGGTGATGGGTGTCGACGGTAAGGGTGAACAATGCGAAGCGTTTTTGCGCGCGCGACAGCTCTTCGTATTTCTCAAACACCTCGTCCATCACCGTGTCATCGTAGTAGCCCCAGTTATTACGATAGCCGGGATCGGCGACGCGACTTTTCAGCTCCTGCGAGCCATACATATTGGCCGCATCAAAGCCATGTGACAGCAGAAAAGTGTCTTTACCGGCGAAGCGTAAATCGGCGCCCTGAATAAACCAGTTCTCATAGCCAGAGTTTTTCAGGATGTCGCCCAGACAAATATTCTGCGGATAGAAGCTGGAGAGCGAGGCCGAGGCGTTGCCATCAAAAGGCGCAAACAGCGGGATGCCGCACTGTGAAGCCACCATGCCCGCGATGGTGTAATCAGTGCCAGGCAATTGTTCGGTTTGGCTGAAATCGATGCTGTTATCTTTTTCGCGGCTGAGTTCCGGGGCCAGACCGGGAAATGCCTGCTGATCGAAGTAGGTGCGTTCAAGACTTTCGCCATAAATGTAGACCAGGTTGAGCTTTGGCTCGGCGATCACCTTATTAGGCGTTTTGTAATAGGTTTCGAAGTCCGAATCGGCGAGGCGCGAATGTGAGGCGATCAGCTCTTTCACCTGGCGGAACGCAGGCGTGGTTTGTACCGAACCCGCAGCACAGGCAATCGCCAGCAAACTCCAGCCGAGGTGATGCGGCCGCTTACGGCGGCGCAGTAACCATGAAAGCAGGCAAAATAGCGAGAACAACGCGATGATCAGTCCGATGGCGGGCACGACATATTTGCTCACGCCCGCGCCGGTCAGGCTGTTGGTCAGGGTATACAGCACCGCGTCATTAATGCCATCGCCGGTAAAATAGTTGCTGGCGACCAGCGTGACGTTAAGCACGATAAACAGCGTGAGCAGCAGCAGGATCAGACTAAACCAGAATTTATTTCGCCCGGCTTTGAAGGAGTAGACTGCAATCGCAGCCAAAAAGAGTACAACCGAAACCAATTCGGACAACGTCAGATCCTCATTTTGAATGAATACGCAATCCTTGCGCCAACGACCCTCTGCGGGGATTTTGCGACAATCTATATTGGGTGTCACATGGCTGCAACACATCCAACCAGATTTGTGCGATGCATTCCGATTCGTTTAAGGCGGGTTCAGGCTGACTGTGGTTTAGCCTGGCAGCAACGGACGGGCTGCTGCCAGTGAGGGCAGAGAAGGGAATCAGAGTTTTCCAGTGAGGTATTGCGCTTCGCCGTCGGCAAAGCTCCAGTCGCCTTTACTGTTGGTGATAAAACTAATCATCAAATCCGTGCCCTGTACGCCACAATTTTCCAGCAGCTCGCGTGCTAACTCTGCCATAAACAGGCACTTCTGTTCTTCACTTCTCGGGCTGGTATATACGCGCACCATGACCAGATTGTCGGTTCGCGCAAAGCCCAAGCCGGTATCCTGAAAGACCATCTGATAACCTTTGTTTTCGTGAACAATCTGATAACGATCGCGCGCCGGGACTTTGAAGGCGGTTAAGACCGCACGGTGTGCGGCATCCAGCAATGTGCGGATTTCTGATTCTGAACGGCCCTGAATAACGTCGAATGTCAGTAACGGCATAAATAAAACCTCGTTTTTGCTCACATGAAAAGAGTAGGATGTGGCGCTATGCTGCCGCTTGCTGCCGGAAAGAAAAAGCGCGCTGGTTGAATTGATTATTTATTATTTTGAACAATCGATATGAAAGAAATTAAAACCGATAGCCTTTGGGTCCATTTGCACTGGTTAACCGTGCTGGCTGAGCTCGGCAGTTTTACGCGCGCGGCGGAACGATTAGACGTCAGCAAAGCGGCGATGAGTCAGAAGATTAAAGAGCTGGAAAAGATGGCGGGCGTGGCGTTGGTGCAGCGCACCACTCGCAGCGTGCGGCTGACTTCCGCCGGTGAAAAGCTGGTGGATGAGCTGCGCGATCCCTTCGCGCGTATCGCGCAGAGCTTTTTCAGCGTGCGCGATGAAGCCGGTCCAGTGCGTGGCATGGTGCGCGTCACAGCGCCGGTGGCGTTTGCGCGTCAGCAACTGGTGCCGATCATTGGCGATTTCCTGCGCGACTATCCGCAGGTGCGCTTGCAGCTGGATGTCACCGATCGTCTGGTGTCGCTCGGCAGTGAAGGCTTTGATCTGGCGATTCGCCACAGTGATAGCCTGCCTGAAACCCATGTTGCGCTGCCGCTGTGTGAAACCCGCGCGCTGCTGGTGGCGTCGCCGGCATATCTGGCGCAAAACGGCCTGCCGGATTCACCGCAGGCGTTGCAGCAGCACAATTGTCTTTATTATCCGCGCGGACTCGAATCGCCGCAGTGGCGCTTTCAATTAGCGGACGGCGGCAGTGAAACCGTGCAGGTGAAGATTCAGGGCAACTTTGCCACCAACAACAGCGAGTCGATCCGCGATGCCGCATTGCAGGGTTTGGGCATTGCGATGCTGCCGGATTTCAGTGCCAGCGCGGCACTCGCCAGCGGCACGCTGCAGCAGGTGCTGCCGCAGTGGCAAGCGGTGGATGCGTTCGCCGACCGGTTGTGGGTGGTGCGCCCGTATGCCGCACAGGTACCACGGGCGGTGACCACCTTAATTCACTGGTTACGCGCGCGCTTTGTTGATGGGTGATGCCAGCGCGATCGGCGCAGGCGTTTGCATCATCTGACCCAACAAACTGCCGCGGTTGTAGTTGCCGAGCCGCAGGTTGAAGTCGAGATGCAACTGCTCATTGCCGCTGAGTTTAATCACCGGTGGCGGCGTGAGTGGACGCTGGTGAAACAGCACCGCGTGGGCAAACGCCTCGCTTTTCCAGCCGCTTAAACGCTGATAGTAATAAGCGTTCGCCTCGCATTTACGCAGATAGAGATTCACCCGGCGATGTTCACGCATGGCGATCTGCTGCGCCAGAGAACCTAATTGCTGCTGCGGCTGCGCAATTTTCTGCGTCAGCAGGGAATAATCATCGCGCTTGGTCAATTCACTGAAGTAATTCTGTTCGCCGAGATGTTTGATCGGCGCGTAATGTTTTTGCCACTCGCGGATAAAGGGATTATTGGCGGTTGCCGCCAGGAACCAGCTCTCAATCACCGGCGCGAGATAGTTGACGGTGGCGTTTTCGTGATAATAACCAATCACATCCATGCGACGTTCCTGATGCGCGCGATGTACCCAGGAGAGATCTTCAAATAATAAAGTGCTGCAATCAATGGCAATGCCGCCATAACGCAACAGTAATTCCAGACGAATCACTTCGCTGCGTTGTTGGGCGGTTAATTGGGTCGAGGTAAAGATAAAATCCGGTAAAACTTCTTTTATCGTTAAACGATTTAATAAATGAATTTCATGATCGGGATTATCCTGACGAATCTTTTTAATATTTAACGCCATTGATTTCGGTAAATATTCATTATCCCAATACATCCAGACTTTCTTTGGAATCTCTGGCAGATCTTTTTCGCCAGAAAGTAACACGATATTGTCCTCCTGGCTGGGATCGTATTCCGGCGCACAGAGCGCATTATGCTGTTTTTTCTGCAGGAAAGTCTGGCTGGTAAAAGCGAGTCTTTTCCAGTTATGCCAGAGGGTTAACGCTGGCTGAAGGCGTTTTTTATTCATGATGCACCTGATTATTGTGATTATGCTGGCAAGGCGTCCCTGATCGCGGCGCTTAGCGCTCTTGATTGTCCTTTAGGCTGTGTGTAAAAAAGTACTCTCCTATGCTTAATAAAACATTCTGTGCGGCGCGGCTATCACTTTTTGATCCTTTCAGATAAACCGGAAAATCAAGGATCCGTTAAGCTTTAAATTAACGATAAATAACCGCGTGGATTGTTGATTATTCTATTTTATCTCATTGAGACTATTCCTAATAAAATAACAATAGCGTGGCGTAAGTCGCGGGGCGGATTAAAAATTGCGTGTGAGATCACGTGTTAACCTCGCTGCATTTTTCGCTGGCCTGCCGCGAAAATCCCCTCCTGATTGCGGGTTGGCTACGCTTAAAGGAGGTGACGAACAAAAGGAGACACTATGCAGCGACACAACCGTGGATTACTGGCGGTCGATAAGCAGGGCAATCGCGTGCTGTTTCTCAATCCCGAAACCTTTGCCGTTGAACAAGAGTTAAATGCCTTTCCGCCGCGTCCACACGAGCTTCTGATGCTGCCGCAGCTGGAGAAAGCTTACGTGCCGATCTACGGCGACGGCATTCACGGCGACAATCCGCATCCCGGCCACAAAGTGGCGATCATCGATCTGCGCCTGCGGCAGATCAGTGGTTTTATCGATCTGTCGCCGTTAAAAGCACCGCACAGCGGCCAGCTGGGACGAGACGGTAAAGTTTATCTCTGCTGTGAAAACAGCGCGGTGGTGGCGGTGATTGATCCCGTTAGCGATCGCGTGGAGAAAACCATTCAGCTGCCTTCGCACAATGCGCACCGACTCACTTTGTCGCCCAGCGGTCGCAAGTTGTTTACCGAGAATGAAGAGGACGCCAGCATTACCGTGGTGGATCTGTGTGAGGCGGAAGGGCGGATTATTGACAATATTCTGATGCCCGGCCCGATTTCCGGCATCGCCGCCTCGCCGAAACATCCTTATCTGGTGGCGAGCGCCGCCGATGCGCCGCTGCTGTATGTGGTGGATCGGCAAAGCCATCGTATCCGCCAGCGCCTGACGTTGCCGGGCCACCAGCAACCGTGTCAGGTGGTGCGCTTCAGTGCCAACGGCGAGCGGCTGGTGGCGATTGGCGATCAGGAGCCGGTGGTGACGCTGTTTGACGAGCTGCTCAATCCGCTCGGCGATATTCATGTCGGCAACAAGCCGATGGATGGCTGCTTCAGTGAGGATAATCACAGCTTGCTGATTGCTAATGAGGGCGACGGTTCGCTCAGCCTGATTGATCTGCAGCAGATGAAAGTGATTGCCACGCCGCAGGCCGGTACCGGTTGTGAAGTGCTGAGTTACTTTCACCTCAAACCTTAAATAAACGGGCGATGATAAATCGCACTGCTCCAGTGGCGGCTGCTGGCATGTTTTTCGGCCTGCCAGCCGCGCTTGCGTAACTCGCGTGCAATCAGCTTATTCATGATGCCGTGCCCAACCAATAACACCGTGCCTTGCTGCGACAGCACCACCAGTTTATCCGCCGCCAGACGGGCACGTTCTCGAGCATGCTGCACCGATTCGACATGGCCGGCATAGCCGCACAGCCACAACAAGCGCAATAGCGCCAGCCAGACGTTGAGCGGCAGATGTAAACGCTCAAACGGCAATGTCGGTATCGCCACTTCGCTAAAAACCTCATCCACCGCGTGCGGCTGTAAACCGAGACGCGTTAATGACGAACGGGCGCGCGGCAGCGGGCTGGTGGCGATCACACTCGCCAGGCGCGCAATGGTCTGACTGCGCGGCGGCGGGGAGTCGCAAATATCAGCCTGATCGTAACCTTCACACCAGTCGGCCAGCGCCCGAGCCGTGAAGCGCCCAGTGACCGGATGATCGGGTTTACCGTGTCGCATAAGAATAATGGTCATAGCGCTCCTGAGTGATCTTTCTCCAGTGTAATGCAGATGCTGAGTCAGTCGCGCACCGGTGACGGCATTTAAGAATATTGCGGGTGTGTCATTAAACCTTAACTGAACTGTGCGAAAACCAGCGCGATGAAGATTCAGTCTGCGCCGTTAAATGGTAAGCAATAATCGTTAATTACGTTGTAATCAGACATTTCTTGCTTACGCGCATTAGATGTAATGTCATGAATTAACGCCTCTTTTATCTTGTGCTCATGAGTTATAGTGAAGTTTATCTAATAAATATCACTATTTTTGCTTGATTTATCTACGCGCGTAGATAGACTATGCCCATAGTGATAACTCACGGTGCCAGAGACGAAGTTGGCCTTGAGATGACCCAGTTACATTTGCCTTACTAATGCGATCGATGAAAATTACATCGGCGGGAACAGGCGAAGAAGCGGATTCCAACACCAGGGAATTCATTACTGATTTTTCATCCAGGTTTGCCTACTGAACGTTGCCACCGGGGAGTTCCGCTTGTTGCAAGGGAACTGACCCACGGAAGGGCGTTTGCTGTTTTTACCTCATTCAGGGATTGGGTTATGACGGTTTCGCAACAAAGCTCACTGACATCCTCCTCAGCTGCCGACGCGCGGCTTGAAACATCATCCGGCCGCAAAGATTTCTGGCGCGCCACCTTCTCGTGCTGGCTCGGCACCGCGATGGAATATGCGGATTTTGCGCTGTATGGCCTCGCTGCCGGCATTATCTTTGGTGATGTCTTCTTCCCCGAAGCCACGCCGACTATCGCCTTGCTCTCGAGTTTTGCCACCTGGTCGGTTGGCTTTATTGCCCGCCCGATTGGTGCCTTGCTGTTCGGCTGGATCGGCGATCGTAAAGGCCGCAAAACGGTGATGATCTCGACCATCATTCTGATGGGCGCCTCCACAACATTAATCGGTTTGATTCCCTCCTATGCCAGCATTGGCGTTTGGGCACCGGCGTGTCTGGTGCTGCTGCGCTTTACCCAGGGTTTGGGGGCGGGCGCAGAGTTGTCCGGCGGCACAGTGATGCTGGGCGAATACGCGCCGGTTGAGCGTCGCGGTTTGGTCTCGTCGGTGATTGCGCTGGGCTCAAACAGCGGCACGCTGATCGCCTCGCTGGTTTGGCTGGCGGTGATCCAGATGGACAAAGAGAGCTTGCTGGCGTGGGGCTGGCGTATTCCGTTCCTCAGCAGCGTACTGATTGCGGTGGTGGCGTTGTGGATCCGTCGTCATCTGCGAGAAACGCCAGTGTTTGAACGCCAGCAGGCGGAATTGCAGGCCGAACGAAACGCCACGCTGGCGCAGGCGAAAGCAGAAGTGGATACGCGCAGTTTCTGGCGTCGCACCCGCGCCTTCTGGACCATGGTGGGTTTACGCATCGGCGAAAACGGCCCTTCTTATCTGGCGCAGGGCTTTATCGTCGGTTACGTCGCCAAAGTGCTAATGATCGATAAGTCGGTGCCCACCACCGCGGTGTTCATCGCCTCGTTACTTGGCTTCGTGATTATTCCGTTTGCCGGTTGGCTGTCGGATCGCTTCGGTCGCCGTATAACCTATCGTTGCTTCTGCTTATTGCTGATGTTCTACGCCTGGCCCGCCTTTAGCCTGATGGACAGCCGCGACCCGACGATTGTCATCGCGGTGATTGTGGTCGGCATGGCGCTGGCATCGCTGGGTATTTTCGGCGTGCAGGCAGCGTGGGGCGTCGAGATGTTTGGTGTGAAACGTCGTTATACCAAGATGGCGGTAGCGAAAGAGCTGGGGTCTATCCTTTCAGGAGGCACCGCACCATTAGTGGCGGCGGCGCTGCTGTCGTTTACCGGACACTGGTGGCCGATCGCGGTTTACTTCACGGCGATGGCCAGCATCGGTTTTCTCACCACTTTCGTGGCGCCGGAAACGCGCGGACGCGATCTCAATCTGCCGGAAGATGCCATCTGACCAGCAGGATCGCGTAAATCACAACCCCCATTGGCCGGATATTCCGGCCAATGGCATTTACGCAGGGGCAAAGGAATGGCGAAATCTCAAACCGGAAACGTAACGCGCACGGACGTGGCAAAAATCGCCGGCACCTCGGTGGCGGTGGTCAGTTACGTGATCAATAACGGCCCGCGTCCGGTGGCAGAAGCCACGCGTCAGCGCGTGCTGGAGGCGATCAAACAGACCGGCTATCGCCCCAACGCGGTGGCGCGCGCGCTGGCTTCGGGCAGCACTAAAACCTTTGGTTTAGTGGTGCCAAACATCGGCAATCCCTTTGTTGCCTCGATGGCGCACATGCTGTTGCAGGAGTCGATGAATCACGGCCACGTCATGCTGTTGGGGGATGCCGGCGACGATCGCAAACGCGAGCTGGAGATTATTCAGGGCCTGTTAAATCGTCAGGTTGATGGCCTGTTTTACAACAGCGTCGATCGCCATCCCTACATCGATGTGATTCAGGCCAGCGGTACGCCGCTGGTGATGCTGGATCGCATTGAGCCGCGTCCAGGCGTTGGCATGCTGCGCGTCAATGAGCGCGAAGCGGCGTGCCAGGTGACCGCGCATCTGCTCAGCCACGGTTATCAGCAGGTGGGCATGATCAGCGGTCCACTGGACATGCTTAACGCGCAGGACCGTATTCACGGCTGGCGCGATGCGCTGGCGCAGAAAGGGTTGCTGGCAGATGAGGCAATGATTTTCCCTGCCAGCTACACGCGGCAGGGCGGTTACGACGCCGCGCAGCGCATGGTGGCCAGCGGTCGTGTGCCGCGCGCGCTGTTTACCAGTAATGAAGGCCAGGCGATTGGCTGCATTCGTGCGCTGTCGGAGCATGGACTGCGCGTGCCGCAGGATGTCGCGCTGGTGTGTTTTAACGGTACCGATCAGTCGGCGTTTCATGTGCCGACGCTCACCACCGTACGTCAGCCGCTGCGCGATATGGCGCGCAGTGCGATTGCTATGCTCAAAAATTGGGATGGCGACGCGAAGCTGGCGGAATTTCCTCACCATTTAGAAATCGGTGAGTCCTGTGGCTGCCAGCTTACTCAACAAGAATAAAATTATAACACTATGAAAAGATTGATTATTGATTGTGATCCGGGAAACGGTATAGCGGGTGCCAACACCGACGATGGCCTCGCGCTGGCGTTAGCATTGGCCTCAAAGTCACTGTCGCTGGAACTGATTACCACTGTGACCGGCAACACGCCGAGCGCGGTGGGGGCGCAGGTCGCGAAAGATCTGCTGCAGCGGCTGGGACGCAACATTCCGGTGGTGCAGGGCGCGCTGCAGGCGCTGCGTGAAGATCCTGCGCCGTGGCGTGCGCGTCTTGATAACGTTGCTGATGAAAAGCTCGGTGAACTGTGGCGCGGCGTTCGTCAACCGCAGCGTATTCCGGCGGATGGACATGATGCGGCTGGCGTAATGGGCCAACTGATTTGTGACAATCCCGGCGAGTTTACGCTGGTAGCCATTGGCCCGTTGACTAACGTGGCGCTGGCACTGCAGCGTTATCCAGAGATGGCTGAATCGGTGGCAGAGATTGTGATTATGGGCGGCGTGTTCGCGCTGGATGATTACATCAAAGACACCAATTTTGGCCTCGATCCGGAAGCCGCGCATCAGGTGCTGCACAGCGGTGCTGCCATCACGCTGGTACCGATGGACGCCACCACGCAAACCCTGATGACGCAGCAGGATCTCACGCGGCTGACCGCTAACGATCATCCGTTGCCGCAGTTTGTGCGCGAGACGTTGCGGCCGTGGATCGATTATTCGATCCGCACCCGTCATCTGCCAGGTTGCTGGATACACGACGCGCTGGTGGTGGCGTGGCTGCTGAATCAGCGTGTCGCCGACGGCGTGGATTATCATGTGGATATTGAGCTGCGGCCTGGCGCCACGCGCGGCAAAAGCTGGCGTTATCGCACGCCGCTGCGGCTGGATATTGGCGTGCCACCGCAGACCGGCGCCTTGGTGCATGTGATTCAAACCGTTAATAATGCGCTGCTGCTTGAGATGATCGAAAAGGCATTTAATCAGTTATAAAACCGTTGACTGCACCTGCCGTAACGGCGCGATAAAACGCGCCGCTACAGGATATTACCTCCATCAATGACACGTTTTTTTACACCGCGCATCACTCGCTGACAATTCCTACCACAGCCCGCCTTTCTGACATGCTATATACAAATAGTTAACAAATTAGTAACCCGTGAAATTATTTGCGCGGTAACTTCTACTATAAATCCGGCCAACGAACCGGAAGCTCATCAGACAGGATACCAACATGTTCAACTGGACTGCGACCCAGCGCAACGTGGCTTTTGCCAGTTTCGCGAGCTGGACGCTGGATGCGTTCGACTTCTTCATCTTAGTGTTTGTCCTCAGCGATCTTGCCCAATATTTCCATACCAGCGTCTCCGATGTTTCTCTTGCCATCATGCTCACGCTCGCCGTGCGTCCGATCGGCGCGCTATTGTTTGGTCGGCTGGCGGAGAAGTACGGCCGCCGACCGATTTTGATGCTCAATATCGTGATGTTCTCGGCGTTTGAGCTTCTGTCGGCGTGGTCGCCCACCTTCACGGCGTTCCTCGGTTTCCGCGTGATTTACGGCGTGGCGATGGGGGGGATTTGGGGCGTGGCGTCGTCGCTGGCGCTGGAAACCATTCCGGATCGCTCGCGCGGCTTGATGTCCGGCATCTTCCAGGCTGGTTATCCGTGCGGCTATCTGCTGGCGTCGGTGATTTTTGGTTTGTTCTTCGAAACGGTCGGCTGGCGCGGCATGTTCCTGATTGGCGCGTTGCCGATTCTGCTGCTGCCGTTTATCTACTTCAATGTGCCGGAATCGCCGGTGTGGCTGGCGGCGCGCGAGCGAAAAGAGAGCAATGCGCTGCTGCCGATTATCCGCCAGCACTGGAAAATCTGTATCTATATGGTGCTGCTGATGGCCTGCTTTAACTTCTTCAGCCACGGTACGCAGGATCTCTATCCCACCTTCCTGAAAGTGCAGCATCAGTTTGATCCGCACACCGTCAGCATCATTGCCATCAGCTACAACATCGCGGCGATGCTGGGCGGCATTACCTTTGGTGCATTGTCCGAGCGCATTGGCCGTAAGCGCGCGATTATTCTGGCGTCATTCCTCGCGCTGCCGGTGTTGCCGCTGTGGGCCTTCTCCAGTGGTTCATGGATGATCGGTATCGGCGCGTTTCTGATGCAGTTTATGGTGCAGGGCGCGTGGGGCGTGGTGCCGACCTATCTCACCGAACTGGTGCCCGCCAATGCGCGCGCGGTGCTGCCGGGCTTTGTCTATCAGCTGGGGAATCTGATCGCCTCCGTGAATGCGACGCTGCAGTCGCGTATCGCCGAGGCGCACGGCGGCAATTATGGTTTGGGTATGGCGATTGTCGCCGGAACGGTGGCGGTGCTGATTTGCGTGTTAGTGGCCTTTGGTCGCGAGACGCGCGGCATCGAAATCTCCGGTGCCGCCGCGCGCGAGTCGTCTTAAAGCGCCTCGCAGACGTCAACCCATTTCGCCGCGGTGAGTTCCGCCATGCGCTGCGGCGAAATGCGCACCGCACTATGAATCGATCCGGCTGCGGGCAGCACTTCGTCAAAGCTGCGCAGCGACACATCGCAATAGACGCTAAGCGGATTTTCCAGCCCGAACGGGCAAACGCCGCCGACCGGATGCCCGGTCCAGTTCACCACCTCATCCACGCTTAACATGCGCGCCTTGGCGCCGAGCGCAGCTTTCAGCTTGCGGTTGTCGAGACGCGCATCGCCGCGCGTAACGATCAGCACGATGGCATCTTTCACTTTCAGCGACAGGGTTTTGGCGATTTGCCCAGGCTGAACGCCATGAACGCGTGCGGCCAGCTCAACGGTGGCGGTGCTTTCCGGCATCTCGATGATGTCGATATCCGGTGCATGTTCGGCAAAGAAGTGCCGTACCGACTCCAGGCTCATTGTTATCTCCGGTAAAAACAGAGCCGAAAAAATGCCACAAGCCTGGAAAAGTGTAAACGGGAGAAAAGGAGAATCTGTAACAGAATGCGCGGGTGCTACACCGCTTTTAACGTGCAGTTACCGCAACGTTCTACATCGGGGATACGATAGCGCTGGCAGCAGCTGCGTCGTTCCATTTCGCCATTACGCGGGATCATGGTGCGATACAGCGGATTATCGCTGCCATCGAGCAGGGATTTGCTGAAAAATAGCGCCTGTTCCAGCTGCAAAATCTTCTCTTCTGGCAACTGATTTTTCAATTCACCAAGGAACCAGTAAAACGAAAAGCCCATGTTGTTCCAGATAAGCTTCGCATTGATATCACCGTGCTGCGTCATGCCGTTAACCGCCGGAATCAGGCATTGCTGAATCAGGCGATCGATACGCTGCTGGGCATTGAGGTAGCGCGCATCCTCATCTTCCTGCACATCCAGCCAGAAAGCGCACGGATGGCCGTTTTCGTGGAACTCAACGTGAATCAGATGCGGCGAGCAGTTCAGCGCACGCGGTTCCTGCAATAACGCCATCATCAGCGGTGGCAGCAGCAGGCCAAAATACCACTGCGCCCATAGCGACTGCAGCGGCTTAGCTTCCTGCTGCACATCAGGATGATCGCGATAGAGATAATCGCTGTAGCGCTGCGTCAGGCGGCGATAGTGAAGCGGATTGGACCATTCAGCCAGAGTTAACGTCCCGGCGGGTGCCGGCTGGCCAAGCTTGAGGTTATCCAGCATGTAGCTGCGTTGATCGCGCATCAGATCTTCCAGTGCGCTCGCTAAACTGCGATCGCTCTGCATAAAGATCAGTGGATGCTCGCTGAAGCGATGATCCTGACGCGTGATGATGGCCATGCCGGTCCTGAGTGATAACGGGAATCGAGAGACAAATGATAATCGTTCCCAGCATTTTGAACAACATTTCTGCACATGCAACTGTTAACGCACATTTCGTCGCGGCGCGTTTTATCGCGCAAAAAATTGCGCCGCGACGAGGTGTGCGTTGGGTAATGACAAGGCTTTATATCAGTTCATTACTCGCCTGCGTCAATTTCGGCAAATCCTCCCACGCCAGAATAGTGTTACGTCCCTGATTTTTCGCCACATACAGCGCGCGGTCAGCATTGGCGACTGCCAGGTCAAAATCGTCAGCAAAGATGGGCGCGATGCCAGCGCTGATGGTGACGTGCGTCGAGACTTTATCATTGAAGCGGTGCGGAATTTCCAAATCCACCACGTACTGACGAATGCGTTCAGCCAGTTTCATTGCGATTGAGGCGTTTACATTGGTCATCAGCACCAGAAACTCTTCGCCACCGTAGCGTGTGACCACATCGCGCGAACGCACCGCGTCGCGGATCGCCACGGACACGCGCGCCAGCGCCTGATCGCCCATCGCATGGCCGTAATTGTCGTTGTAGGCTTTGAAGTGGTCGATATCCAGCAGCAGCACAAAGTGGCTGCCGGCGTGGTTTTCCAGAATGGTATCAAGGCGATTCTTCAATCCACGGCGGTTGTACAAGCCGGTAAGCGGATCGAGCATGCTCAAATCGCTGAAGCTCTCTTTTTCCTCATACAGCTGGCTAACCAGCCGACGGGTGAAGGTATCAAAGCGACGACGCATTAAATGGTGCAGTGAAAAGCCGATTAATGGCAGCGTAATGGTGAATAAGATCATCATTAAATGCTGACCATCATCCAATAACAGCACGGTTAATACCGGCGGTGTGATGTGTAAACAGAATGCAATCAAATAATCACTCAGCGCAATGGCACTGATAAAGAACACGCTTAACAGGCTGATAATTAAAAAGCTGCCATCAAAATAGTAAACCAGATGATATCTGTGGTTAATATGCCACGCCCACAGCGCACCCAAAATAAAAGCCACAGGATTTAATAGCGGTAATTTTTGTTTTGACGCCATTAAGCAAATAACCAGCAGCGTGGAGCTGAAGCCCGCTACAACGTCCACCGGCAGCGAGCGTATTGGGCTATCGCTGCCTAAAATCGGCAGCAGGCAAAAAAGCGAAACGGCGACATTAAGAAACAGAAATAGCATCAGCGACAGCCGATATTTACTCTGTTTCAACTCATCATAAGATTGTAATTTCATTATTATTCTCGTGACAGCCCTGATATATCAAAGCGCTACCCGCAAGTAATAGTTTACCTACCCGGATAGAGAGCACGTTATTGTTGTGTTAGCGATATTGTTATCGGCGGCAATTTAGCATTTTCCAGTAATTCTGTCATCCGGCATGGCTTGCGACAAAAATTCGCTGCAAGATGAGAAATATTGTCATATGATAATGCGAATATTTATCATTTGAGGGTTGCGCGATGATCATGGCGATAATAGCCGCCTGCGGACTATGGGGCGTGAGCTGGGTAATGGGTAAACGTCTGGATAGCGGTTGGGGCGTGTTATTACCCTGCGCGGCGATGCCGATTTTTGCGTTATGGGAACCGAGTTTCAGTCAATGGCGAGTGGTGATGATTGTGGCACTGCTGCTGACCGTGGTGATGCTGTTTCACCATCGCCTGCGTCACTATCTGTTGCTGCCATCTTGTCTGGCATTGGCGGGCGGCTTAGCGGCGGTGTCGGTCAATTTCCACGTTATCTGATCAAATCGCAGAAACGACAACATCACGCTGATAGCGTGAAGTTCGTTGAAAAATCTTTCGGGGGATTTACTGCTCGAAAGGAGTGACAACTGTTGGTGCGAAGGGAGGGACTTGAACCCTCACGTCCGTAAGAACACTAACACCTGAAGCTAGCGCGTCTACCAATTCCGCCACCATCGCATCTTAGTTGTCTGTTTATATCGTCGCATTGGTGCGAAGGGAGGGACTTGAACCCTCACGTCCGTAAGAACACTAACACCTGAAGCTAGCGCGTCTACCAATTCCGCCACCATCGCTCAGTGCGCAGATATAAACTGTGTGATTTTAGTTTGGTGCGAAGGGAGGGACTTGAACCCTCACGTCCGTAAGGACACTAACACCTGAAGCTAGCGCGTCTACCAATTCCGCCACCATCGCAAACTAACAACACCCTAAAGTATTGCTAACCACGGAGGCGCATTTTAGAGATTTTACTCATTGCGTCAACACATATTTCGCGACGGCAAAACGATCGCTGTAAAAAGCAACGTTTCTGCCGCCGCGCTGCTGTTAACGCGTTTTGGCACCGCGACCATATACGGCGCGATAGACTTTGAAGCGTCCGGTTTGCGCCAGCACTTCGTGATTGCCAAAGGTTTCATCCAGAATCTGTGGATACGGCAGGAAGGCGTTAGCCACGATACGCAGTTCGCCGCCGCTGTTCAGATGCTTAAGCGCACCGCGAATCAGCGTGTTAGCCGCTTCAAGGCTGGTTTGCAGGCCATCGTGGAACGGCGGGTTGGAGATGATCATATCGAAACGGCCGGTAACGTCAGAGAAAACGTTACTGGCAAACACTTCACCTTCCAGTTCATTGGCGGCCAGCGTAGCTTTACTCGCTTCAATCGCAGCAGCATGCACATCACACAGCCACAGACGCACGCGCGGCGACACTTTCGCCATCACAGTTGCCAGCACGCCGCTGCCACAACCGATATCCAGCACTTTGCCACGGAAATGCGGCGTCAGCGTGGAGAGCAGCAGATCGCTGCCGATATCCAGACCATCACGGCTGAACACGCCCGGCAAGGTATGGATGGTGAGATCCTCGAGCTGATAAGTATGGCCGTAGCTGCTGGCATCAAAGGTTGGCTGCTTATCGAGACGACCGTGATACAGGCCACAACGACGCGCGCTATCAACTTTCTCCAGCGTCGCCCACGCTTCCAGCATGCCTTCGGCGCTGCGCACGCCGCTGCGGTTTTCACCCACCACGAAGATATCGCAGCCTACCGGCAGCAGAGAGAGCAGGTTTTGCAGCTGGTACTGCGCTTCGGGTTTGTTCTTCGACCAGTAATAAACCAGCGTATCGCAGCCTTCAACATCGGCCGCGGTTGCAACCATGCTGTAAACCGCACGTTCACCAAGGCGATGGCTAAGGTTCTGCCAGTGATGATATTGCTGGGTATGCACGCGGCTCGACGCGGTTTCTAGCTGGGCGGGCAGGTCATCCTGCAGGTCGCCAGCAAATAAAACGTTGCGGGCAGTAAATTCATCACTGTGGCGCAGAATCACTTCGCTGGCCGGGGTAAAAGCAGACATGGAACGCTCCTGTTAAATCAGAGCCGCGATTATAGTGCTTTGTTGGCGCATGTTCGATGGGTTTGCTAGCATAGCGTCGCATTCTGGCAGCATAACGGGTAATAGCATGAGCACAAGGCGCGACTGGCTTCTACAGCAAATGGGGATTACGCAGTATCAGCTGCGGCGTCCGCGCGTGCTGCAAGGGGAAATTGCCGTCACGCTTTTGCCCGACACGCGTTTGGTTTTGGTGGCCGAACAGGCACCCACGCTACAAGAACCGCTGATTCGCGACGTGCTGCGCGCGCTGAACATTCAACCCGCGCAGGTCATGGCGTTAACGCCAGACCAGCTGCAAATGCTGCCGGAGCAGGTCGATTGCGCCGGTTGGCTGCTGGGCGTTGAGAGCGAACATCCCTTTAACGGCATTACCTTCAACACCGCCGTTTTCAATGAACTGATCAGCAGCGGCGCAGCAAAACGCGCCCTGTGGCAACAGATGTGTAACCATGACAGCCATCTCTTTAGTCACCCCTGAAGACCAGCCGCAGCTGCTGGCGATCGAGCGCCGCGCACATGCTTTTCCGTGGAGCGAGCAGACGTTTAGCAGCAATCAAGGCGAACGTTTCGTTAATATCCGCATTGAAGTTGAAGGTAAGCTGGCCGGATTCGCCATCACCCAAGTGGTGCTGGATGAAGCGTCGCTGTTCAATATTGCGGTGGATCCCGACTTCCAGCGCCGCGGCCTGGCGCGCCAGCTGTTGCAGCATCTGATTGCTGAGCTCGAGCAGCGCGACGTCATGACGCTATGGCTGGAAGTGCGCGCCTCAAATACGCCGGCGATTGCGTTGTATGAGCAGCTGGATTTCCATCAGGTGAGCGTACGCCCCAACTATTATCCCACTGCCAGCGGACGAGAAGATGCCATCATTATGGCGCTAACGCTTTAAGGAGCACCATGCTAAACGATTGGGACTGCATCCTGTTTGATGCAGACGAAACGCTTTTCCATTTCGATGCTTATGCCGGTTTGCAGCGCATGTTTGCCCGCTATGACGTGCAATTTTCTACGCAGGATTACACCGATTATCAGGCGATCAACAAGCCGCTGTGGGTCGATTACCAGAACGGCAGCATTTCCGCACTGCAGCTGCAAACGCGCCGCTTCACCTTGTGGGGCGAAAAGCTGAGCGTCGCACCCGAAGTACTCAACAGCGATTTCCTCAGCGCAATGGCCGATATCTGCCTGCCGCTGGAAGGCGCAGCCCACCTGTTATCAACGCTGAAAGGCAAAGTGAAAATCGCCATCATCACTAACGGTTTTACTGCGTTACAGCAGGCGCGACTTGAGCGTACCGGATTCCTCGATGTGTTTGATGCGCTGGTGATTTCTGAAGAAGTTGGCGTACCGAAACCTGACGTGGCGATTTTTGATCACACGCTGGCCTTGCTGGGCAACCCGGATCGCAGCCGCGTGCTGATGGTCGGCGATACGCCAGAATCAGATATTCTCGGCGGCATGAATGCCGGCCTGAAGACCTGCTGGATCGATCACGGTACGCGTCCGTTACCCGATCACATCACGCCAACCTGGCAGGTGAAAACGCTGGCCGAGCTGGAAACGATTCTGACGGAAGGTTAAAAGTATCTATTCATCGTTACCATCGTGATGATGCTGAGAAGCCCGCTGTGCGGGCTTTTTTTTATGTTATTATCTATGCATGAATCTATTCATCAATCTATTCATCAGGTAAGGTGGCGGCAATGGCTGAGCTACAAAGTTTGCTGCTGGAAGGACCGCTTAGCGCGGCGGATCTGCTGGCTCGATTGCATATCAGCCAGGCCACGCTTTCACGCCAACTGCGTCAGCAGCCGCAGATTATCAAATGGGGCAAAGCGCGCGCGACGCGTTATGCGTTGCTGCGGCCCATCCGGGGTGAAAGCCGCTTCCCGCTGTATCGTATTTCTGCTGAAGGTCAGGCATCGCCCGCTGGCATCCTTTTGCCAACCTGGCCGCAGGGCAGTTGTCTGCATCTGGACCAGCACGATCAAGGCCGCTTTTATGACGGCTTACCGTGGTTCCTGCAGGAGATGCGTCCGCAAGGTTTTCTGGGCCGACAATGGGGCCGTGAATACGCGCCACAGCTCGGGCTGACGGATGATATTCGTCTCTGGAGTGATGAGCAGTGCCTGATGGCGCTGGCAAGCGGCGGCATCGATATGCCGGGCGCTTTTATTGTTGGCGACATGACATACCAGCGTTGGCTGCAACAGCCCGCACCGCAAGCCATCAGCGAGGCGCAAAAAATCGCGCGTTATCCGCTGATGGCACAACAGGCGCTGAGCGGCGATGAACCGGGCTCATCGGCTGGCGGCGAACAACCGAAATTCCTGTGCTATGCCGCAACGGCGAATGGCGATCGTCATTGTCTGGTGAAATTTACCGTCGCCCGTCAAAGTGATAATGCTGAGCGCTGGCGTGATTTGTTACGCGCGGAGCATCTGGCGTTGCAACATTTACTGACGGCGGGATTGCCTGCCGCACATAGCCAGCTGATTGATAGTGAAGGACAATTGTTCCTCGAAGTGCAGCGTTTTGATCGCATTCATCAACGTGGTCGACGCTGCATGAGTTCATTAGAAGCGGTAAGCGCAGAGTTTATCGGCCATCAACAACACTGGCCGGATGCGCTGCGTGAGTTGCAGCGTCAGCAACGTGTTGATGCGGTAGCGGTTGAACGCGGGACTTTGCAGTGGGCGTTTGGACGACTGATTGCCAATAGCGACATGCACGCGGGCAATCTGTCTTTCTTTACTGATGAAGAACGTTTCAGCCTGACACCGGCTTACGACATGCTGCCGATGGCGCTGGCGCCCAATTCTCAGGGGCACATGCGCGATGAAGTCAAACTGACGCTGGATTTCGCGCTGCCAGGCGCCGTGTGGCGCGCTGCCAGCGCTATGGCGAAAATCTACTGGCAAGCGATTGCAGAGGATGCTGAGTTTAGCGCGAACTTCCGCAGCATTGCCGGGCAGGCATTACAGCAACTGGAAGCGATGGAAGTAACAATGCATAAAATGGCTTAACGCTCTTTTTCAGTCTCTGTGGTTGCCGCCGCCGCCTCTTCTTGCTCTTTCTCTTTATCCTCTTTCACCGTGCGGCTCGCCGTTAGCAGGAACGGCGATTGCTGCCAGCGGGTGCGGCGGTCGCGCAGCAGGGTGCGCGTCAGGATAATGCCGATGGCCAGCGCCAGTAACATCATCAGGCGCAGGATGTTGGTGGTGTTATCCACCTGACGTGATTCCGTCACCAGCACGTGAGTATCCAGCGTGACGCGCAGGAAACCTTGCGGGCCATCTTTGCCTTCCAGCGGCTGCACAATTTGATGGTTGAAGTAGCTACCAGCGCGTTTGCCATCCAGCGACAGCCGATCGCGCACATTAATGCTTTCGCCGCTGTGCGCCACCAGGCTGCCATCATCGGCGTAGACGGAAGCATCAAGAATGCGGCTGTTGTCGGTCATCTGATTGAGGATGGCGGCAATCTGCGTGCGGTTATCGTCGCTGTTATCCATCAACGGTTTAAGGCTAAACGCCACCTGTTTGGTCAACGTGCGCGCCAGTTCTTCCACTTGTTCAGAGCGAGCCATTTGATGGCCGAGGCTAAACCAGGATGCGCCTTGCATCAGAACCACTAACAGAGCCAGCGAGATAAGAACAATCACCGTGCGATGCAGGCGAAATTTCAGTGCGGTTTTAACCATCAGAAACCCGTGTGATGTAACAGCAGAAAGGCTGGCAATTATGTTGCCAGAACCCGCGCAGACAAGGTAGCCTCTTGCGTGGTTTTGTTGTCCCTACAGGAGCTGTAATGCCAAATCGTCTTACCTGGTGCGATCTGCCCGCCGATGTTTCACTTTGGCCGGGTTTACCCCTTTCCCTCAGCGGTGATGAAGTGATGCCGCTGGATTACCGTGCTGGTCGGACTGGCTGGTTGCTGTATGGGCGCGGGCTCGATAAACAAAAACTCACCGATTATCAGCATAAGCTGGGGGCGGCGATGGTGATCGTCAGCGCCTGGAATGTCGATGAGTATCAGGTGATACGTCTGGCAGGCTCGCTGACGCCGCGCGCCAGCAAACTGGCGCATGAAGCCGGTTTTGATGTGGCACCGCTCGGCAAAATCCCGCATCTGAAAACGCCAGGTTTGCTGGTGATGGACATGGATTCCACCGCGATCCAGATTGAGTGCATCGATGAGATCGCCAAACTGGCGGGCTGCGGCGAGCAGGTGGCGGAAGTCACCGAGCGCGCGATGCGCGGCGAGCTGGATTTCAAAGCCAGCCTGCGCGAGCGCGTCGGCACCCTGGCGGGCGCCGATGCCAATATCCTGATGCAAGTGCGCGATGCGCTGCCGCTGATGCCAGGCTTAACCACGCTGGTGCAGAAGCTGCAGGCGCTGGGCTGGCAGGTGGCGATCGCCTCGGGCGGCTTTACCTTCTACGCCGACTATTTGCGCCATACGCTGCATTTAGCCGCGGCGGTGGCCAACGAGCTGGAAATTCGCGACGGCAAGCTAACCGGCCAGGTGCTGGGACAAATTGTCGACGCCCAATTTAAAGCCGATACCCTGAACGATCTGGCACAGCGCTTTGAAATTGCGCCGGAACAAACCGTGGCGATTGGTGATGGTGCCAACGATCTGCCGATGATTAAAACCGCGGCGCTGGGTATCGCCTATCATGCTAAACCTAAAGTGAATGAGCAGACGGAAATCATCATCCGACATGCTGACCTGATGGGTGTGTTCTGCATCCTGACCGGCAGCCTGATTCACGAAGAGCGTTAACTGAGGATTTGATTTGGCCAAAGCGGCAAAACGCGCCTTCGTTTGTAACGAATGCGGCGCTGATTATCCGCGCTGGCAGGGGCAATGCAGCGCCTGCCATGCGTGGAACACCATCACCGAGGTGCGCATTGCCGCCTCGCCTGCGGCGGCGCGTAATGAGCGCCTGAGCGGTTATGCCGGCGGCAACGCGGGCGTTAGCCGCGTGCAGAAGCTGTCGGAGATCAGCCTCGAAGCCCTGCCGCGTTTCTCAACCAGTTTCAAAGAGTTCGATCGCGTATTGGGCGGCGGCGTGGTGCCGGGCAGCGCCATCTTAATTGGTGGTAATCCGGGTGCCGGTAAATCGACGCTGCTGCTGCAGGTGATGTGCAAGCTGGCAGAAGGGATGAAAACCCTGTATGTCACCGGCGAAGAGTCACTGCAACAGGTGGCGATGCGCGCCCATCGTCTGGGATTACCGACCGAAAATCTCAATATGTTGTCGGAAACCAGCATCGAGCAGATCTGCCTGATCGCCGAGCAGGAGCAGCCGAAATTGATGGTGATCGACTCGATTCAGGTAATGCACATGGCGGAGATCCAATCCTCGCCGGGCAGCGTAGCGCAGGTGCGTGAAACGGCCGCCTACCTGACACGCTTCGCCAAAACGCGCGGCGTGGCGATCATCATGGTCGGTCACGTCACCAAAGACGGTTCGCTGGCCGGCCCGAAAGTGCTGGAACACTGTATCGACTGTTCGGTGATGCTGGATGGCGACGCTGATTCCCGTTTCCGCACCTTACGCAGCCATAAAAACCGCTTTGGCGCGGTGAATGAGCTCGGCGTATTCGCCATGACCGAACAAGGTATGCGCGAAGTCAGCAATCCATCGGCCATCTTCCTGTCACGCGGTGATGAGATCACCTCGGGCAGTTCGGTGATGGTGCTATGGGAAGGTACGCGTCCGCTGCTGGTCGAGATTCAGGCGCTGGTGGACCATTCGATGATGGGCAACCCACGCCGCGTCGCGGTGGGTCTGGAGCAGAATCGCCTGGCAATCCTGTTAGCGGTACTGCATCGCCACGGCGGCTTGCAGATGGCGGATCAGGATGTGTTCGTTAACGTGGTCGGCGGCGTAAAAGTCACCGAAACCAGCGTCGATTTGGCGCTGCTGATGGCGATGGTATCGAGCTTCCGCGATCGTCCGCTACCGCAGGATCTGGTGATCTTTGGTGAAGTGGGCCTTGCCGGTGAAATTCGCCCGGTGCCAAGCGGCCAGGAGCGCATTTCCGAAGCGGCGAAACACGGCTTTAAGCGCGCCATCGTCCCGGCCGGTAATGCACCGAAGAAACCGGTCGAAGGGATGAAGGTGTACAGCGCAAAGAAGCTGGCGGATGCGTTAGCGATTCTGGATGAGTTGTAAGTTTTACCGGTCGGCATGAATGCCGACCCTACGTTTGTAGGGTGCGCATTTATGCGCACCGTCTTAAAGGCCGCACCGCCCTTTATTCCACGCAGGAGGCACTAAATGTCATCGTTTGACTACCTGAAAACAGCCATTCGCCAGCAAGGCCACACGCTGCAGCAGGTTGCCGACGCCAGCGGAATGACCAAAGGCTACTTAAGCCAGCTGCTCAACGCCAAAATTAAAAGCCCGAGCGCGCAGAAGCTGGAAGCGCTGCACCGTTTTCTTGGCCTGGAATTTCCGCGCCGCGATAAAACCGTTGGCGTGGTGTTCGGGAAATTTTATCCGCTGCATACCGGCCACATCTATTTAATCCAGCGCGCCTGCAGTCAGGTGGATGAGCTGCATATCATCATGGGCCACGACGAGCCGCGCGATCGTGAACTGTTTGAAAACAGCGCCATGTCGCAGCAGCCGACCATCAGCGATCGACTACGCTGGTTGCTGCAAACCTTCAAATACCAGAAAAATATCCGCATCCATTCGTTTGATGAAGAGGGCATTGAACCTTATCCGCACGGCTGGGATGTGTGGAGCGGCGGCGTCAAAACCTTTTTGGCTGAGCAGGGCATTGAGCCGAATTGTATCTACACCAGTGAAGAACCGGATGCCGCGATGTATGAGCAGCACCTCGGCATTCCGGCGGTGGTGATCGATCCCAATCGATCCTTTATGAACATTAGCGGCGGCCAGATTCGTCAGGATCCGTTCCGCTACTGGGAATACATCCCGACCGAAGTGAAGCCGTTCTTCGTGCGCACCGTGGCGGTGCTGGGCGGCGAGTCGAGCGGCAAATCAACGCTGGTGAACAAGCTGGCGAACATCTTCAACACCACCAGCGCATGGGAATATGGCCGCGATTATGTCTTCTCGCACCTCGGTGGCGACGAGATGGCGCTGCAATATTCCGACTACGACAAAATTGCGCTCGGCCAGGCGCAGTACATCGACTTCGCCGTGAAGTACGCCAGTAAAGTCGCCTTTATCGATACCGATTTCATCACCACGCAGGCGTTTTGCCTCAAGTACGAAGGACGCGAGCACCCGTTTGTGCAGGCGTTGATTGATGAGTACCGTTTCGACCTGGTAATTTTGCTGGAAAACAACGTGCCATGGGTGGCGGATGGATTGCGCAGCCTCGGCAGCTCAATGGATCGCCGCGAATTCCAGACCATGCTGATCACCATGCTGCGTGAAAACAATATCGAGTTTGTTCACGTTAAAGAAGATGACTACGACACACGCTTCCTGCGCTGCGTCGAGTTGGTGAAGCAGATGCTGGGCAGTTGATTCAGCCATAAAAAAAGGCGCCTAATGGCGCCTTTTTCACAGCAACAGGCTTACTTCGTCATACGCTTGTACTTGATACGCTTCGGCTCGAGCGCATCGGCGCCGAGGGTGCGTTTCTTGTACTCTTCGTACTCGGTAAAGTTACCTTCGAAGAACTCCACCTTGCCTTCATCCTGATAATCGATGATGTGGGTGGCGATACGGTCGAGGAACCAACGGTCATGCGAGATCACCATGGCACAGCCTGGGAATTCCAGCAGGGCGTTTTCCAGCGCGCGCAGAGTTTCGATGTCGAGGTCGTTGGTTGGTTCATCAAGCAGCAGCAGGTTGCCGCCGACTTGCAGCAGCTTGGCGAGGTGCAGACGACCGCGCTCACCCCCTGACAGCTCACCCACGCGTTTGCCCTGATCGGTGCCTTTGAAGTTGAAGCGACCAACGTAAGCACGGCTTGGCATCTCGGTGTTGCCAACGCGCATAATGTCCTGACCGCCAGACACTTCTTCAAACACGGTTTTGGAATTGTCCATCGCGTCACGGAACTGATCAACCGACGCCAGCTTGACGGTTTCGCCCAGCTCGATGGTGCCGGAATCCGGTTGCTCCTGACCTGACATCATGCGGAACAGCGTAGATTTACCCGCGCCGTTCGGACCGATGATGCCGACAATCGCGCCCTTCGGTACGGAAAAGGTCAAATCGTCGATCAGCACGCGATCGCCATACGATTTCTTCAGGTTGGTCACTTCCAGCACTTTGTCGCCGAGGCGTGCGCCAGGTGGAATGAAGAGTTCGTTGGTTTCGTTACGCTTCTGGTAATCGGTGTTGTTCAACTCTTCAAAGCGTGCCAGACGGGCTTTGCCCTTCGACTGACGGCCTTTCGCGCCTTGACGCACCCACTCCAGCTCTTTCTCGATAGATTTGCGACGCGCCGCTTCAGAAGAAGCTTCCTGCGCCAGACGCTGATCTTTTTGCTCCAGCCAGGAAGAGTAGTTACCTTCCCACGGAATACCTTCACCGCGGTCCAGTTCCAGAATCCAGCCAGCCACGTTATCCAGGAAGTAACGGTCATGCGTGATCGCCACAACGGTGCCTTCGAAGTCGTGCAGGAAGCGCTCGAGCCACGCCACGGATTCGGCATCCAGGTGGTTGGTCGGTTCATCGAGCAGCAGCATGTCTGGCTTTTCCAGCAGCAGACGGCACAGCGCAACGCGGCGGCGCTCACCACCGGAAAGGGTAGCGATTTTGGCGTCCCAGTCTGGCAGACGCATCGCGTCGGCGGCACGGTTCAGCTGGGTATCGAGGTTGTGACCATCGTGCGCCTGGATCACTTCTTCCAGACGGCCCTGTTCAGCGGCCAGCTTGTCGAAATCCGCATCGGGATCGGCATACAGCGCATACACTTCGTCGAGGCGCTTCAGCGCGCCCACCACTTCTGAAACCGCTTCTTCAACGGATTCACGCACGGTGTGCTCCGGGTTCAACTGCGGTTCCTGCGGCAGATAACCCACATTGATGCCCGGCTGTGGGCGTGCTTCCCCTTCGATATCGGTATCGATACCGGCCATGATGCGCAGCAGCGTCGATTTACCCGAGCCGTTCAGGCCGAGTACACCGATTTTTGCTCCAGGGAAGAAGCTAAGAGAAATATTCTTCAGGATGTGACGCTTCGGCGGAACGACCTTGCCGACGCGATGCATGCTATAGACGAATTGAGCCACGTTGTATTGAGCCTTTTGGTCTGTGAGTTATGAACTTTAGGTACAGAAGTTTAGCTGTTTTCACCCTTTATTCATACCCGTCATACTTCGCGCTGCAGGTGCGTTGGCTGCGTGTGTCCACCCCAGTCACATACTAATGTATGCTCCTGGGGATGAACCCACTTGCCGCCTTCCTGCAACACGAAGTATTTAGGGTCTGGTTTTGTTTCCCGGTAATAGAAACAGAGGAATTCTAAGCTTTAGGCAATCGCAGCGGAATATTCTGTTGTGCCAGCCAGCTCTTCAGCGCCGGTTCGGGTGCGCTATCGCTGACCAGCAAATCAAAACGGCGCAATTCACCGATACGCGCGGGCAGCACTTTGCCAAATTTACTGCTGTCCGCCACTAGCACGCGCTGACGTGCGCGCAGCATCGCGTGGTGCTTCATCGCCAGCTCGTTAATGTTGTAGCAGGTGGCGCCCTGTTCCTGATCGATACCTGCCGCTGAAATAAACGCCAGCGTCGGGCAGAGATCGTCGAGGATCGAGTGCGCGCCAATCGGCGTGAACAGCGCGTTATCGGCGTGGAACTCACCGCCGCTCAGGATCACGTTGCAGGCCGGTTTCTCTTTCAACGCCAGGAAAGTGTTCATCGCGCAGCAGATGGCGGTGAACGGCAAGGTGTCAGGAATCGCATCTACGATGTACGGCAGCGTGGTGCCGCAATCAAAAAATACCGTGTCATTTTCACTGATCAGATCCGCAGCAGCCTGCGCCAGGCGCTGTTTGCGTGCGGCGTTTTGACCGTGCTGATCGGAGATAAAGTAGTGTCCGGCGTGGCTTTTCGGATCGCTGACGATATAGCCGCCCAGCAGCACCACGGTTGAAGCCGGTTCGGTGAGATCGCGGCGAATGGTCATTTCCGACACACCCAGCAGCTGCGCCGCGTCTTTCAGGTGCAGTTTATCGGTGCGTTTCAGCGCCTGAGCCAACTTGTGAATACGTTCGTCGCGCCGGGTTTCCATGATCATCTCTGCGTAATTAATCCTGAAGTCGAAGTGGCCTGGTCAAAAATCACGATAAATCTCACATATTTTAATGATTTGCGACGTATCCAGCAGGCCAGTTTTCAATCTTACCTGTAATGAGATCGGCCCGCAAACCTCATGCAATGCCGCCAACGTGTTGCTCTCAAGCCGCTTCGCTCTGATTCTCAATGTTGTTCCATTGTTAGAATAATAACATTCATTTCTACGAATGAAGGGCTGTTTATCGGCTTTTCATCAGGATGTCGAGGTGTGAAATTTATCACATAATTAACTTTATTAACCTGATATTGTTATTTTAATAACATTATAAAGCTAAAAATTCACCGGGAGAAAACAATGGATATTGCGGTTATTGGGTCAAATATGGTGGACCTCATTACCTATACCAATCAGCTGCCTAAAGCGGGCGAAACGCTGGAAGCACCCGATTTTGCCATCGGCTGCGGGGGTAAAGGTGCCAATCAGGCTGTGGCAGCAGCGAAGATGGGCGGCAGCGTGATGATGGTGAGTAAAGTCGGCGACGATCTGTTCGCGCCGAATACCGTGGCCAATCTGCAGCAGCAAGGCGTTGATACCCGCTTCGTCACCACCGCGCCAGGCACCTCCAGCGGCGTGGCACCTATCTTCGTCGACGATGAGTCGCAGAACCGCATTCTGATTATTAAAGGTGCCAACCAACAGTTGAAGCCAGCCGATATCGATGCCGCCGCTGACGCGTTGAAAAGCTGCCAGTTGATCATCCTGCAGCTGGAGATCCCGCTGGAGACCGTTTATTACGCCATTGATTTTGCCCGTCAGCATGACATCAAAGTGATCCTCAATCCGGCACCGGCGGTGGCGGATCTCAATATCGACTACGCCTGCAAATGCGACTTTTTCATGCCGAATGAAACCGAGCTGGAGATCCTCACCGGCATGCCGGTCACCACGGATGAAGAGGTGAAGCTGGCGGGGCAATCGCTGCTCAAACGCGGGCTGAAAAACCTGATCATCACGCTGGGCGGGCGCGGTTCGCTGTGGATGTCTGGCGACAGCGTGTACCAGGTTGCCCCCACCGCGGTAAAAGCGGTGGATACCAGCGGCGCGGGCGATGCCTTTATCGGCTGCTTCGCCCACGAGTTGGTGAAAAGCGGCGATATCCCGGCCGCGATGGCACAAGCCTCGGCTTATGCCGCCTGCAGCGTGACCGGTCGCGGCACGCAGCGCTCCTATCCCGACGCGGAAACCTTCCAGCGTTTTCTCAACGTTCACTGAGGTCGAGTTATGCAACCGAACATTGTTCAGCAATCTGATGGCTATCTGAATAAAACGCCGCTGTTCCAGTTCATTTTGCTCTCGTGCCTGTTCCCGTTGTGGGGCTGTGCGGCGAGTCTGAACGACATCCTGATCACCCAGTTCAAAAGCGTGTTCGCGTTAAGCGATTTCGCCAGCGCGCTGGTGCAGAGCGCGTTCTATGGCGGCTACTTCCTGATCGCTATTCCGGCCTCGCTGGTGATCCGCAAAGCCACCTATAAACTGGCGATTTTATTGGGACTGGCGCTGTATATCTTGGGCTGCGTGCTGTTCTATCCCGCGTCGCACATGGCAACCTACACCATGTTCCTGGCGGCGATTTTCGCCATCGCCATCGGTTTGAGCTTCCTCGAAACCGCCGCCAACACCTACAGCTCGATGATTGGTCATCGCGATCACGCCACGCTGCGCCTGAATATCAGCCAGACCTTCTATCCGGTGGGCGCACTGATGGGCATCGTGCTGGGCAAATATCTGGTGTTTCAGGAGGGCGACAGTCTGGAAAGTCAGCTGGCCGGCATGAATGCGGAACAGGCGCATGCGTTCCGTCTCACCATGCTGGAGCATACGCTGGAACCCTACAAATATCTGGTGATGGTGCTGGTGGTAGTGATGCTGCTGTTCCTTTTCACCCGCTATCCGCGCTGCAAACCGGAAAGCAGTGAAAAATCGTTGCCGTCGCTCGGCGAGACTTTCCGCTACCTGGCGGCGAATCGTCACTTCAAACGCGGGATTCTGGCGCAGTTCTTGTATGTCGGCATGCAGGTGGCGGTATGGTCGTTCACCATTCGTCAGGCGCTGACGCTCGGCGCGGTCAATGAGCGCCATGCCTCTAACTTTATGATTTACAGCTTCATCGGCTTCTTTATCGGTAAATTTATCGCCAACGTCCTGATGACGCGCTTCCGTGCGGAAAAAGTGTTGATTGCCTACTCGCTGCTGGGTGTTCTGGCGCTGGCGTATGTGATGTTTGTGCCGAACTTTACCGCCGTGTATGCCGCCATCCTGGTCAGTGCGCTGTTTGGTCCGTGCTGGGCGACGATCTACGCTGGAACGCTGGCGACCGTCGATAACAAATACACCGAAGTGGCGGGCGCGTTTATCGTGATGTCGATTGTCGGTGCTGCCTTTATTCCTGCGATTCAGGGCTTCGTCTCCGATCATCTGGGATCGATGCAGCTGGCGTTCGGCGTTTCGCTGCTGTGCTTCGCCTGGGTGGGTTACTTCTTCTGGGGCGAGCTGCGTCATAAAAAACAGGCAGAAGCAGCCGGTCGTTTAGTTGAGGAGATGCCATGAAAACCCGTTTACCGTTACGTCGTGAGCAGTTTCATGAAACGCCAGCCACGCTGCTGCGCAACGAGACGTTCCACGTCGAGCTGTTTCGCTATCCCGCAGGCGTGGAAGCGGTACGCATCAGCAATCCACGCGGCACGGTGATCGTACTGCCGTTTTACGGTCAGATGGTGTGGGACGCCAACTTTGACGGCCATTCGCTGACCATGAGCCACAGCTTTAAGCAGCCGCTGCCCGGCAGTTCGATCATTGATACCTACGGCTGTTTCGCTTTCCACTCCGGGCTGCTGGCCAACGGCTGTCCGGCAGAGGATGACGATCATCCGCTGCATGGCGAAATGGCCTGCGCGCGCATGGACAGCGCATGGCTCGTGCTGGAGGACGATCGCCTGTCGCTGGAGGGCGAAACCGAGTATGTGAAGGGCTTTGGCCATCACTATCTTGCCGCACCGGCGGTGCGCCTTGAGGCCAATGCTGCGCGCCTGCACATTGAGATGAACGTCACTAACCTGGCAGGCGCGCTGATGCCGCTGCAGTATATGTGTCATCTGAACAGCGCCTGGCTGGATCAAGGGCGTTTCCAGCAGTCGATTCCGACCGATGCGTTCCAGCTGCGCAGTTCGATCCCGGCGCACGTCAAACCTACCCCGCAGTGGCGCGCATACACCGATCAACTGGCGCGCGATCCGCAGGCGTTTCAGCAGCTGGATCAGCCGCAGATGTGCGATCCGGAGATCGTGTTTTTCGCCGACGATCTCCAGCAGTACGGTGATGAGATGCAGTTCGAGCTGCACTCACCGCAAGGGTTTGCCCTGATGACGCGCTTCTCCAGCCAGCAATTCCCGCACGCCACGCGCTGGATGCTGCATAACCGCGATCAGCAGGTCGCCGCCTATGTGCTGCCGTCAACCTGCCGCCCGGAGGGTTTCAAAGCCGCACAGCGCGCCGGCACGCTGATTGAGCTGGCCCCCGGCGAACAGCGCCATTTCAGCGTTGAGACCGGGATTTTGTAATCAATGGCGGTCTTAGGATCGCCATTTTAAAATCAATATCAACAGCGGATGTTGATATTAAAAATCATTTAAAAAATATCAAATATACCCCTATCTCCCCTCGGTTAATTGCAATGACCTAATGATTTAGGTCAAATTATTAAATAAGAGGATGTGCATTATAGTTAACTGATTTAAATTTACGTTCAGGGAAGGATTATGGCATCTGTACCGATAGGACCTGGTGCATTAATTATTCAGAATAATATGCGTGAAGCCAGATGTAATGGTATGTCGAGAGGTATGGCGACACCGGAAACCTATTACTGGTTTTATCAAAAAGTACGCAATCGCGGCCCTTGGGATTACAAACAATTCGACTTCAATTGGGCTGCTTTTGGAAACTTCAATTTTGGCGCTTCAGGCAGAGCAGCTGGCATACCCGATGACATTTTGCTGATGGGCGCGGGATTTGCTCAAACACTCGCTGGCACATCAAAATCTCGCTGGGGAAAGTGGTATGATGTTCCTCCCTATGGAGATGATCCCACAGATCAACGCAATATACGCGAGGGAATTGAGTATGCTAAACAGCACGGTTATTAAGCGATTTCATTTGATACTGACTCTTCTTTTGCTGATTATTATTGGTTTTTTAGTCATCGGTAATGAAAGCTCACGCGATAATGATGTATTGAAGCGTAGTCAAAAAATTAATCAATCTTCCTGGCTATATATGACTGAATACAGTGCTGGCGGTGCCACTGTTCCTGTTATTTATCGATATTATTTAACCAGTGAGATTACCGGCAACGAAAAACAAGTTTTAAATAAACTTAAAACGTTGGAACCTCTCATTGAAGGTGTAGGAAGCATCCGCTCAATTAACATATCAGCTAATGGGCATATCACCTTTGGATGGAGTGGAAAAATTGTGTCAGTGAGCAGTAAAGTTCGCATGGCAGATTTTGAATTTGAAAATTAATTAAAATATTTAAAATGCTCGAAACGACGTGCCTTCTGCTTGTAGACGCGGCCGTTAGGCCGCCCATTTGAATTATCAAGCTCAACTAAATCGCTACTAATCCGCGTACGCCCTCGGCTTCCATGGCGGATCCGGCGCCGCGCTGCACGATCTCGCCGCGCGACATCACCAGATAGCTGTCGGCCAGTTCGGCGGCGAAATCATAAAACTGCTCGACCAGCAGGATCGCCATATCACCGCGCTGCGCCAACTGGCGGATCACCGCCCCGATCTCCTTGATCACCGACGGCTGAATCCCTTCGGTTGGCTCATCGAGGATCAATAGCTTTGGTGAACAGGCGAGGGCGCGGCCAATCGCTAATTGCTGCTGTTGTCCGCCCGACAGGTCGCCGCCGCGGCGCGCTTTCATCTCACGCAGCACCGGAAACAGTTGATAGATCTCCTCCGGCACCGCTTTGGCCTGTGCGCCAGAAAAACGCGCCAGCCCCATCAGCAGATTCTCTTCCACCGTCAGACGCGGGAAGATTTCGCGCCCCTGCGGCACATAAGCGATACCGGCCTGCACGCGCTGATGCGGCTTGCGGATGTTGATCACATTATCCTGCCAGCGAATTTCGCCGGATTTAGCCGGGATCAGCCCCATCAAACATTTCAGCAACGTGGTTTTACCCACGCCGTTACGTCCCAGCAGGCAGGTAATTTCACCCGGCTTCGCTTCAAACGACAGGCCGCGCAGAATGTGGCTGCCGCCGTAATATTGATTCAGTTCCGCGACTTGCAGCATGTTAACGCCCCAGATAAACGTCGATAACCCGATCGTCCGCCTGCACTTCGCGTAACGATCCCTCGGCCAAAACCTGGCCCTGATGCAGCACGGTGACGTGATCGGCAATGGTTTCAACAAAGCCCATGTCGTGCTCGACCACCATCAGCGAATGCTTCCCAGCGAGGCTGCGAAACAGCTCAGCGGTGTACTCGGTTTCGGCATCGGTCATGCCGGCTGCCGGTTCATCCAGCAGCAGCAGATGCGGGTCCTGTACCAGCAGCATGCCGATTTCCAGAAACTGCTTCTGACCGTGCGACAGCAAACCGGCTTTGCGCTGACGCTCGCCGCCCAATCGCAACAGTTTTAGCACCTCATCAATGCGATCCTGCTGCTCGCTGTTCAACCGCGCGCGCAGGCTGGCCCACACTGATTTGTCGTTTTTCAGCGCGATTTCCAGATTCTCAAACACCGTCAGCGCTTCGAATACCGTGGGTTTCTGGAACTTGCGCCCAATACCGGCGCGCGCGATCTCCACCGGCGACATTTTGCTGAGATCGGTATCCTGGTCGTAGATCACCTGGCCATTATCCGGCCGGGTTTTACCGGTGATCACATCCATCAGCGTGGTTTTTCCCGCGCCGTTGGGGCCGATCACACAGCGTAGTTCGCCCACGCCGATCTTCAGTGAGAGATCGGTGAGCGCGCGAAAGCCGTCGAACGACACGTTGATCTTCTCCAGCTGCAATACCGGATCGCTTTGTTCACGATAGCGATCCGAGGGATGAGGTTGGGTAAACAGTTGTTCAGTCATCACGCCTCCGGCGCAGCAGGCCAATCACGCCACGCGGCAGGAACAGCGTGACCAGGATAAACATCAGGCCAAGGAAAAACAGCCAATATTCCGGGAAGGCGACGGTGAACCAGCTTTTGGCTCCGTTAACGATGGCGGCACCAAGCAGCGGACCAATCAGCGTGCCGCGTCCGCCCAGCGCCACCCATATCGCCGCTTCAATCGAGTTGGTTGGCGACATTTCGCTGGGGTTGATAATGCCAACCTGCGGCACGTAGAGCGCGCCCGCCAGCCCGCACAGCACCGCCGACAGCGTCCAGACAAACAGCTTGAAACCTTTGGGATCGTATCCGATGAACATCAGGCGGTTCTCCGCATCGCGCACCGCGGTCAACACGCGGCCAAACTTGCTGCGTGCCAGCGCGAAGCCAATGCCGAGGCTGACCAGCAGCAGCAGCACCGTGGCGACAAACAGTCCAATACGCGTGTCGGTAGCGGTGACGTTAAAGCCGAGCAATGTGGTGAAGCCGGTAAAGCCGTTATTACCGCCGAAGCCGGTTTCGTTGCGGAAAAACAGCAGCATGCCAGCGTAGGTCAGCGCCTGCGTCATGATTGAGAAGTAAACGCCTTTGATTTTCGAGCGAAAGGCGAAGAAGCCAAACACCAGCGCCAGCAAACCCGGCACCAGCATGATCAGGCACAGCGCCCAGGCAAAATGTTGCGTGCCCGCCCAAAACCACGGCAGCTCACTCCATGAAAGAAAAGACATGAACGCAGGCAGGCCGTCGCCGGAAGCCTGGCGCATCAAATACATGCCCATCGCATAGCCGCCAAGCGCGAAGAACAGGCCGTGACCGAGCGACAGCAGCCCGGCGTAACCCCACACTAAATCGAGCGCCACCGCGACCACGGCGTAACAGAGAATCTTGCCGACCAGCGTTAGCGTGTAGGTGGAGATCGCCAGCGGATGGGTGGCGGGCAGCAGGGCGCAGAACGGCAGCGCCAGCAGCAGCGCAGCGATCACCACGCCGAGGCTGAGCGTCAGGCGTGGCGCTTTGCGCGCAATAGTTAACGTCATTGGCTGGCTCATCAGTCAATCACCCTCCCTTTGAAGGCAAACAGGCCCTGCGGACGTTTCTGGATAAACAGCACGATCAGCACGAGGATGAGGATTTTTCCCAGCACCGCGCCAATCTGCGGCTCCAGCACTTTGTTAAGAATGCCAAGACCAAAGGCCGCGACCACGGTGCCCGCCAGTTGGCCGACGCCACCCAGCACCACCACGAGGAAGGAGTCGATGATGTAGCCCTGACCGAGCTCCGGCCCGACGTTGCCGAGCTGCGACAGCGCCACGCCGCCGAGTCCGGCGATGCCAGAACCGAGGCCAAACGCCAGCATATCGATACGTCCGGTCGGCACGCCGCAGCAGTCGGCCATTGCGCGGTTTTGCGTCACGGCGCGCACGCTCAGGCCGAGACGGGTTTTATTCAGCAGTAGCCAGGTGAGGGCCAGCACGGCAAACACAAACAGGATCACCGCGATACGGTTGTACGGCAGCACCAGATTCGGTAACAGCTGCAGCCCGCCGGAGAGCCAGCCTGGGTTAGCCACTTCCAGGTTCTGCGCGCCAAACAGCATGCGCACCAGTTGAATCAGCATCAGGCTGATACCCCAGGTGGCGAGCAGCGTTTCTAGCGGACGTCCGTACAGATGGCGGATGATGGTGCGTTCCAGCAGCATGCCCATACCGGCGGTGACCAGAAAGGCCACCGGCAGCGCCAGCAGCGGATACCAGGCCAGCCACTGCGGTGCGAACTGCTGGAACAGGCTTTGCACAAACCAGGTAGCGTATGCACCCAGCATCAGCATTTCGCCGTGCGCCATGTTGATTACGCCCAGCAGGCCGTAGGTGATCGCCAGACCGAGCGCGGCCAGCAGCAGAATCGAACCGAGCGACAGGCCGGTAAACGCCTGACCGAGCAGATCGCCCCACATCAGGCGCTGTTTAATCTGCTTCAGGCTGGCGGCGGCGGCATCACGCACGCTGGTATCGGGTTCATTGCTGGCCTGGGTTAAGCGCGTGAGGCTGGCCTGCATGTTGGGATCGCTGGATTCGCCGAGCAGTTTGACAGCCTTCAGGCGCAGCGCGGCATCCGGGCTGGCGAGCTGCAGGTTGGCCGCTGCCATCAGCAGTACGTCGTGCACTTTCGCGTCTTTTTCCAGCGTCAGACGCTGCTCAATCAGCGGCAGCATATCGGCGACGCCATCATTTTGCAGTTGTTGTGCGGCACGTAAACGGATCGCGGCATCATCGCTCACCAGCTGATGGGCGGCGAGGGCGCTGGCGATCAATACGCGCAGGCGGTTGTTCATAAACAGCTTTTTGGTGTCGCCGTCGGGCTGTTGCGCGCTGTCGAGCGGCTGCAAGGCTTCACCTTGTTTGCTGAACGGCTGCTGTTTTTGGTCGATGACCACGGTTTCATTGCGCAGCGCCTGCAGCAGCGGCAAGCGACTGGCCTGCGGTGCGGCGGCCCACTGCTGGAGCAGCGTGGCTTGTTGCGCGCGGCTGGCGGCCGCGAAGTCTGCGCCATCGCCCGCCTGGGCGAGCCAGGGCAGCAGTAACAGCAGACAGCAGAGATAACGGCGGATTGTCATGGTTCTGGCCCTGATGGTGAGAAGTTGTTTTGGTTTGGATTGGTGTGGCTGTCCCCCTCCTCGGTCCTCCCCCATAAATGGGGGAGGAAGACGTTGCCCAATGCCAGCAATGAACATGCATGTGGCAGCGTCTCCTTCCCCCATTTATGGGGGAAGGCCGGGATGGGGGACAGCCAGCACAACCCCTACTGCGTTGATTTCACCGGATGGTCCGGCTTCTTATCATTACCCGCAATGTACGGGCTCCACGGCTGGGCGCGTACCGGTTGCTCGGTCTGCCACACCACGTTGAACTGACCGTTCTCTTCCACTTCACCAATCATCACTGGCTTATGCAGGTGATGGTTGGTTTTATCCATGGTCAGGGTGAAACCGTCCGGGGCTTTAAAGGTCTGTCCCGCCATCGCCGCGCGCACTTTATCCACATCGGTGGTGCCCGCTTTCTCTACCGCCTGCGCCCACATGTGCAGGCCAACGTAGGTCGCTTCCATCGGGTCGTTGGTCACCACGGTGTTGGCGTTCGGCAGGTTGTGCGCCTTAGCGTAGGCGCGGTAATCCGCGACGAACTTCTGGTTAGTTGGGTTATCCACCGACTCGAAGTAGTTCCACGCCGCTAGCTGACCGACCAGCGGTTTGGTATCAATGCCGCGCAACTCTTCCTCGCCGACCGAGAAGGCGATCACCGGGATATCCGTGGCTTTGATGCCCTGATTGGCCAGCTCTTTGTAGAACGGCACGTTGGAGTCGCCGTTGATGGTGGAGATCACCGCGGTTTTGCCACCGGCAGAGAACTTCTTAATGTTGGAGACGATGGTCTGATAATCGCTGTAACCAAATGGCGTATAGACCTCTTCGATGTCTTTATCCTGTACCCCTTTGGTGTGCAGGAAGGCGCGCAGAATCTTGTTGGTGGTGCGCGGATAAACGTAGTCGGTGCCCAGCAGGAAGAAGCGTTTCGCGCTGCCGCCATCTTCACTCATCAGGTATTCCACCGCCGGAATCGCCTGCTGGTTCGGCGCGGCGCCGGTGTAGAACACGTTCGGCGACATCTCTTCGCCTTCGTACTGCACCGGATAAAACAGCAGGCCGTTCAGCTCCTCAAACACCGGCAGCACCGATTTACGCGATACCGAGGTCCAGCAGCCAAACACCGCCGCCACTTTGTCCTGGGTCAGCAGCTGGCGCGCTTTCTCAGCGAACAGCGGCCAGTTGGAGGCCGGATCGACCACCACCGGTTCCAGCTTTTTGCCCAGCACGCCGCCTTTGGCGTTGATCTCATCGATAGTCATCAGCGCCACATCCTTCAGCGGCGTTTCGGAGATCGCCATGGTGCCGGAGAGCGAGGACATAATGCCCACCTTGATGGTGTCAGCAGCCTGCGCCGCAAAGGCAAAGCCCATGCTGGCCACAGAGGCAGAGAGCGCGAAAGCCTTGAGCAACGAACGTCTTTTCATCAGTAAACCCCTCACGATGTTTGTATTGTTATTCAATGGGTTGAAGTCGAGCCTGCTGTAACATATGCAATGTGATCTTTCTGACCTCTGCCTTACTGACGGCGATGTGGTCGGTTAAAATGCGCTGCGCCTCCTCGGTTTGTTGCTGGAAAATCGCCCGTAAAATCTGAGCGTGCTCGCGGTATGTCGCCTCCATTCGGTCGTCTCGGGTAAAATCGAGACGGCGAATGATGCGGATTTTTTCGGTCAGTTCGGCGTGGATGCGCGCCATCTCCTGATTGCCAGCGGCGGCCACCAGCGCCATGTGAAAGGCTTCATCCTGCGCCGAAACCGCTTTGCCATCGGCCAGAGGCGGTGCATCCATCCAGAAGCTTTTCAGCGCGGTGAGCATGTCGATGCACTGCGGTGCGGGCAGTGCGCACAAGCGGCGCACCGCTTCGCACTCCAGCACGGTGCGAAAGTCGTACAGCTCTTCGAAATATTCAAAGTCAAACGGCTTCACCTGCCAGCCGCTGCGGAACCACACTTCGACGTAGCCCTCGCGCTCCAGCCAGAACAGCGCCTGACGCACCGGCGTGCGGCTCACTTCCAGCCGATCGGCGATTTCGTTTTCGCTAAAGCGATCGCCCGGCATCAGTCGGAACTCAAAAATGTCCTGTTTCAGCGCCTGATAAACCTTTTCGGCCAGTGCTTCCGGACGACCTTTGCTACGAGGGCTCGTGTTCATGCCGACTCCTTATTCCAGCCACAGCAGGGCATCGCCCGGACTCACCGGACGTCCAGCCTGGCAGGCAATGCGTTTCACGGTGCCGGCCTGCGGCGCGACAATCGCCAGTTCCATTTTCATCGCTTCCACGATGACCAGCGTTTGACCGGATTCCACCGCGTCGCCCGGCTGCACCAGCACTTTCCAGATGTTGCCGTTCATATCGGCGCACACCGCCAGCGCATCGTCGTCGGCTTCGGCCACCACCAGCGTCTCCTCGCTGGTGAGCGGCGCGTTCTGCTCTTCCTGCGCCCACAGCGTCACTTCCTGTTCGAAGGCGGCGGACTGACGCTGGCGGAAATCACTGATCGATGCGGCATTTTCCGCCAGGAATTGATGATGGGCGGCGAAGTCGAAGACCGTTTCTTCGATGCGCACCGTGGCGCGGCCTTCGCGGAAGTCATCGCGCAGCTGCGTCAGTTCGTTTTCCGTTACCGGATAAAAGCGCACCTGATCGAAGAAGTGCAGCAGCCACGGCTCGTCGGCCGCAAACTGCTCGTTTTTCAGGAACTTGTTCCAGATTGGTAGTGTGCGGCCCACCAACTGATAGCCGCCGGGTGAATCCATGCCGTAGATGCACATGTACATGCCGCCAATGCCGACCGTGCCTTCGGCGGTAAAGGTGCGCGCCGGGCTGTATTTGGAGCTCAGCAGGCGATGGCGTGGATCGATCGGTACCGCGCACGGCGCGCCGAGATAAACATCGCCGAGGCCGAGAATCAGGTAGCTGGCATCAAAAAGGGTGTCGCGCACCGCTTCGCGGCTCGGCAGGCCATTAATACGCTGGATAAAATCGACGTTATTTGGCAGCCACGGCGCGCTGGCACGCACGGTTTCCTGATAACGTTCGACCGCGCCGAGCGTGGCGCTATCTTCGAAGGCCATCGGCATCCAGACAATGCGCGACGGCACTTTCAGCTGGCTGACATCGCCGAGCCCGGCTTCCAGTTCCAGCAGCAGCTGCATCAGCTGTTTCTGGCTGAGAATCAGGCTGTCGTAGCGTACCTGCAGAGAGCGCACGCCCGGCGACAGCTCTTCCACGCCCGGCACCGCGCGTTCACGTAGCGCATTCATCAGCAGATGCACGCGCAGACGCAGCGCCAGATCCAGCACATTATCGCCGTACTCAATCAGCACATATTTGTCGCCCGCCTGGCGATAAACCGCCGCTGGCGTGGTTGCCGTGGCGGGGAGCGCCGCCAGCAAGGTGGCGGAACCGATAGCGCTGGCTGCTAAAGAGGGCACCGCAAAGGCCGGCGCGTGGCTGCTGCGCAGCGTGGCCACGCTGTGCGCCTGGGCTTTTTCCAGCGCCACCGCTTCGTCGGCGCTGATTGGGTGGAAGCGAATTTTATCGCCCGGTTTCACCTGGCCGACTTTCCACAGTTCGGCTTTGGCGATGGTCACCGGGCAAACGAAGCCGCCGAGGCTGGGGCCGTCGTGCGTCAGGATCACCGGGAAGTCGCCGGTGAAGTTCACCGCGCCGATGGCGTATTCGCAGTCATGCACGTTGGACGGATGCAGGCCGGCTTCGCCGCCGTTGGCGCGCGTCCATGTCGGTTTCGGGCCAACCAAACGCACGCCGAGGCGGTTGGAGTTGTAGTGCACCTGCCAGTCGCTGGCAAAGAACTCATCAATCGCCGCCTGAGTGAAGAAATCCGGTGCGCCGTGCGGTCCATACAGCACGCCGATGCGCCATTCAGTGCCGTAGTGCGGCACCAGCGCATGATCGAGCGCCTGCGGGGCGCTGACCGGCGCGGGCGTGGTGCAGGCAGCGAGCTGCGGCTGAGAAATTGGCAGCATATCGGCGACGCGCAGAGTGCGTCCGGCGTGGCCGCCAAACTGGCCGAGCGAGAAGGTGGATCGGCTGCCGAGATATTCCGGCACGTCGAACCCGTTGCGCACCGCTAAGTAGGTGCGGCAGCCGCTCTGCGCGCGGCCCAGCGTCAGGGTTTGTCCCGCTTTGACGCTGACGGGCTGCCAGTAGGCGATGTTTTCGCCATCGATGTCGGCTGGGCAATCAGCGCCGGTCAGGGCGATAACGGCATCGCTGTGGAAGCGCAGCGTGGGGCCTTGCAGCGTGAATTCCAGTCCGGCGGCGCTGTCGTGGTTGCCAACAATGCGGTTGGCGAGGCGGAAGGCGAAATCGTCCATTGGGCCGGATGGCGGCACGCCGATATCCCAATAGCCGAGGCGGCCAGGAAAATCCTGAATGCTGCTGAAGGTGCCGGGTTGCAGCACTTCAATCACGCTGGCGGCTGGTGTGAAGCTATCGAGGAAGCGCGTCCACACGTTGCCGCTGCGGAAGGCGTCGGTGGCGACGATCTGGCGCAGATAATCGAGATTGCTGGCGATGCCGTGCAGCTGCGTGGCGTCGAGCGCCTGCTGCATCTTCGCCAGCGCCGCTGCGCGCGTCTCGGCATGCACGATCAGTTTGGCGACCATCGGATCGTAAAACGCCGAGACTTCGGTGCCGGTAGCGATCCAGCCATCAACGCGCACGTCATCCGGGAAACTGACGTGGGTCAGTACGCCGGGGCTGGGCTGGAAGTTTTTCAGCGGATCTTCGGCGTAGATACGCACTTCAATCGATGCGCCAGCGGGCGCTTGCTGCAGGCGCGCCCAGTCGAGGGCATCGCCAGCGGCGACTTTCAGCATGCACTCAACCAGATCGAGGCCGGTGACGCATTCGGTGACAGGATGTTCAACCTGCAGGCGGGTGTTCACTTCGAGGAAGTAGAAGGCATCTTGTTCGGCGTCGTAGATGTATTCCACCGTACCGGCGCTGCGATAATTCACCAGCTCGCCGAGGCGCACCGCAGAAGAGAGCAGCGCTTCACGCGTTGCCTGCGGTAGATTCGGTGCAGGCGTCTCTTCGACCACTTTCTGGTTGCGGCGCTGCAGCGAACAGTCGCGTTCGCCGAGCGCGATCACTTTGCCGCTGCCGTCGCCAAAAATCTGCACTTCAACGTGGCGCGCGCGATCGATGCAGCGTTCTAAAAACACGCCCGCATCGCTGAAGAACTGCTCGCCAAGGCGGCGCACGCTCTCCCACGCATTGCGCAGCGCATCGGCGTCGGCGCAGCGCGTCAGGCCAATGCCGCCGCCGCCTGCCGTGCTTTTCAGCATCACCGGATAGCCGATGGTGTCGGCGGCGCTTAAGGCTTCTTCCAGCGAACTCAGCAGCGGCGTGCCCGGCGTCATTGGCACGCCCGCGCTGGCAGCGAGCTCACGCGCGCGGTGTTTCAGGCCAAACTCGCCAATCTGCTGCGCGGTGGGGCCGACAAAGGCGATGCCGGCTTTTTCACAGGCATCGGCAAACGGCAGGCTTTCTGACAGGAAACCGTAGCCCGGCCAGATGGCTTGCGCGCCAGTTTCCTGCGCGGCGGCGAGGATTTTGTCGATGCGTAAATAGCTGTCGCTGGCTTTGTCACCGCCAAGGGCGATGGCGACGTCAGCTTCTTTGACGTGGCGCGCGTTGCGATCGGCATCGGAATAGACGGCGACGCTTTTCACGCCGAGGCGTTTTAAGGTGCGAATGGCGCGGCAGGCGATCTCGCCACGGTTAGCAATCAGAACGGTGCTGAACATGCTTATTTACTCCCCAGAGAGGCCAGCCAGTTGCGCCAGCCGCCAAATTCGGTAATTTCCAGCGCCTGCGACAGCACCGCCGGTTCACAGATAAAGCCTTTTACGATGCGTCCGTCGGCCAGCGTCAGCGAGCCAATGCCGAGCGGGGCCGGGATTTCCGCCACGAACTCGCCAAAGCGCGCCAGCGGGATATCCCACAGTTCCACGGTGATCGCCGCACCGCTCTCGCCACGCAGCAGGCCCGGCTTCTTAATCGAGCCATCGAGCAGGGCGAACAGACGGTAATGGCTGGCGGTTTGCGTCTCCTCGACCAGCACCGCCTGGCGCGTGGTGAGCTGGAAGTTGAGCGGCATGCCGGTGAGATGCGCACCCACCACCGCCACGCGGACGTGATCGGCGGAAACCGGCAATGCGCCTTGCTGAGCAGGCTGCGCCTTGCCGGTGGCACCGAGCGGCAGCGCCATCTGCTGCTGCCAGCGCAGGCCAAAACCAGCCAGCGCGCGATCGTGCCACGCAGGCGCAATCAGCGTGATGCCGGCAGGCAAACCATCGGCGCGGAACGGCGCAGGCAGCGCCAGCGCGCTGAGATCGGCCAGGTTGGTGAAGTTGGTGTAGGTGCCGAACTGCGAGTTGTAATTCACCGGCTCCTGCTGCATTTCGTCCAGCGTATGGATGGTTGGCGAGGTGGGCACCACCAGCGCATCGAACTGCGTCAGCGTTTGCTGAATCTGGCGCGTCAGTTCGGCGCGCAAGTATTCCGCCTGATAGGCTTCGACTGCGGTGTATTTCAGGCCGCTGTTGACGATGCCGTATACCACCGGATCCATCTCTTCCGGGCGGTTGATCATCTCGCCCACCGCCACGGTGCGCTCGGCGACCCACGGACCGTAATAGAGCTGCTCGGCGAGTTGATGGAACAGGGAAAAATCGATCGGATGCAGCGTGGCGCCGCCGGCCTGCAATTGCTCCAGCGCCGCCAGCCAGGCCGCTTCGGCTTGCTTGTCGCCGAAGAATTCAGGCGTGGCGGGAATGGCGAAATCGGGCTGCGCTTTGAAGCTGGCTGGCGCGGTGTGCGGATTGCTGCGCGAATAGGCATCGCCCGCGTCATAGCCGCCCGCTGCGGTAGCCACCGCGAAGGCATCTTCGACCGTTAACGCGAACACGGAAATGGTGTCATTGAGGCGGCAAGCGGGCACCACGCCGCTGGCAGAGAACCAACCTTTGGTCGGCTTGAGGCCGACAATGTTGTTAAAACCGGCGGGCACGCGGCCCGAACCGGCGGTGTCGGTGCCGAGTGAGAAGCCCACCAGACCGCGCGCCAGCACCGACGCAGAACCGGAGCTGGAACCGCCGCTGACGTAATCAGGATTGAAGGTGTTGCTCACGGCACCAAACGGCGAACGCGTGCCGACTAAGCCGGTGGCGTATTGGTCGAGGTTGGTTTTGCCAATCACCACCGCGCCTGCTGCTTTGAGCTGCGCGACAACAAAGGCATCGGCTTCGGCGGTGTAGGTGAAGGCCGGGCAGGCGGCGCTGGTCGGCCAGCCGGCGACATCAATATTATCTTTTACCGCAAACGGCACGCCAAACAGCGGCAGCGCCGCCGGGTTGCGCTGATAGCTCGCCAGCAGCGGTTCAATCTGTGCCTGCAACTGCGCGGGCGTGGCAAGATAGAGCCACGCGTTATCCTGCGCGTCGAGGGCGTCGAGATGAGCCGCCAGCAAGGCGGTAATCTGTTGTGGATCCTGTTGGTAACTGCGTTGCCAATCCTGGAGCGTAAAGCCAAAGGTCGATGCCATGAGTGAATTCCAACTGGTATACAAGATGGAATTCAACAGAGCAAAGCGCGTGCCATTTTTGTAAGCCGATGAAACCGCGTAGTTAATTGATGTGTAATACGTTTTTCTGATGATAAATTGCACAACGGCGGCGCAAACGCTGCGCAACGGCGGTGCGCGAGCGTAAATTTTGTGAAGAACATGGCAAGAGACGGTTGGCCTGGTTAGCATGAAAGAAGTCTGGCATGAGCTGGATCGCAGCACTGAGAGGAGAGCGTAATGGAGAAGTGGCGTTACTGGATGCTAGGGATCTGTCTGGCCAGCACGGCCAGCAGCGTATGGGCCGATTCGCTGGATCAGCAGCGACAGCGCTATGCGCAAATCAAGCAAGCCTGGGATAACAAACAGATGGACCAGGTGACGCAGCTGATGCCGACGCTGCAGGATTATCCGCTCTACCCGTATCTGCAATATCGCCTGCTGGCGCAGGATCTCGATCAAGAGACACCGCTGGCGGTGAAGAACTTTATTCAACAGTATCCTACGCTGCCGCCGGCGCGCTCGCTCTCAACGCGCTTTGTGAATGTGCTGGCGAACCGTCAGGATTGGCAGGGCGTACTCAGCTTCAGCCCGGATGAACCGAAACCGGTGCAGGCGCGCTGTAACTGGTACTACGCTAAGTGGGCGACCGGCCAGCAGCAGGCGGCGTTTGCCGGTGCGAAAGAGATTTGGCTGCGCGGCACCGCGTTACCGAACGACTGCGACAAGCTGTTTTCGGTATGGCAAGCCAGCGGGCAACTCTCGCCGATCACCATTCTCGAGCGTATTCGTCTGGCGATGAAAGCCGGTAACGACAGCCTGGTGAACTATCTGGCGAAAATGCTGCCGGCGGATTATCAAACCACCGCCAGCGGGCTGATTGCGCTGCAGCAGAATCCGCAAACCGTCACCACCTTTGCCAGCAGCATGGGACCCACCGATTTCACCCGCATGGCGACCAGCTACGCCTTCGCCCGCGTGGCGCGTGAGGATATGGATAACGCGCGCATGATGATCCCGCAGCTGGTGCAGGCGCAGAAGATGAGCCAGGCCGATGAGCAGAATCTGAAAGAGACCGTGGTGTGGCGCATGATGGGCGCGGATCTCACCAGCGAGCAGGCGCGCTGGCGTGATGCGGTGGTGATGAACAGCGAATCTACCGCGCTGGTGGAGCGCCGCGTACGCCTGGCGCTGAGCCAGAACGATCGTCGTGGTCTCAATACCTGGATCGCGCGTTTGCCGGTGGAAGCCAAAGAGAAAGATGAGTGGCAATACTGGCAGGCGGATCTGCTGATTTCGCAGGGCCGTAAAGAGGAAGCCAACGATATTCTGCGGAAGCTGATGCAGGCGCGCGGTTTCTATCCGATGGTCGCGGCGCAGCGTTTGGGCGTGGAGTATCCGTTGCAGGTCGACAAAGCTCCGGCAGCCGACAGCAGCGTGACGCAAGGTGCGGAAATGGCGCGCGTGCGTGAGCTGATGTATTGGGGGCTGGATAACCTGGCACGCAGCGAGTGGGCCAATCTGATCTCCAGCAAAACCCGTTCGCAGCAGCAGATGCTGGCGCGTTACGCTAACGAGCAGGATTGGTGGGATCTCAGCGTGCAGGCCACCATCACCGCGAAAATGTGGGATAGCCTGAAAGAGCGCTTCCCGCTGGCATGGCAAAACCTTTACCAGCAATACACCAGCGACAAAGGCATTCCGCAGAGTTATGCGATGGCGATTTCACGTCAGGAGAGCGCGTGGAACCCGAAAGCGCGTTCACCGGTGGGCGCCAGCGGATTGATGCAGGTGATGCCCGCTACGGCGACGCATACCGTGAAGATGTATAACATTCCCGGCTATGTGAACAGCAGCCAGCTGCTGGATCCGCAGACCAATATTCAGATCGGTACGCAGTATCTGGAGTATGTCTATCAGCAGTTTGGTCAGAACCGCATCTTCTCTTCGGCCGCCTATAACGCCGGTCCGGGACGCGTGCGCAGCTGGCAGAAAACCAGCGGTGGTAATCTGGATGCGGTGGCGTTTATCGAAACCATCCCGTTCTCCGAAACGCGTGGCTACGTGAAAAACGTGCTGGCCTACGATGCCTATTACCGCTACTTCATGGGCAAGCCGGACAAGATTCTCGCCGACAGTGAGTGGAATCGCCAGTATTGACTGTGCTATGCTTCCGTACTCGTTAATGAGTACGGAAGCCCTTCATGAGCCAACCCCTTTCTTCCCAGCCGGAATCGGCTCAGCCTGTTGAAGATAACTGGCTGCGATTTATCGAACTGATGCAAAATGCCTTTGCCGATGGCGTGGCGCTGCCGTTATTACAACTGATGATGACGCCGGATGAACGTGAATCCTACGGGACGCGTTTGCGCATTATTGAAGAGCTGATGAACGGCGATATGAGCCAGCGTGAACTGAAGAATGAGTTGGGCGTCGGCATCGCCACCATTACGCGCGGGTCTAATAGTCTGAAAGAGGCGCCGCCAGAGCTAAAACGCTGGCTGGAAGCGCGTCTCGGCCGCGGTTAACGCTGGCTGTAGAGCGGATGGGTGAACGGACACAGCGCCAGAATCAACGCCTGATGGTAGACGCTGGAGCGGCTAAGCAGGCCGTGGGTGAGGGCACCAATCGCGCCACCTTTGTGTTTGATATTCTCCACGCCGGTTAAGCGTGCCATCTCATCACCCAGTTCATGCCCGGCAGCCAAGCCTGCCACGACAATCGGCGGCAGCGTAAAGCTGGCCGAACGTGATTCTCCGCGCTGCTGCGCGTTTTCAACCACCATCCACGCAAAGGCGCAATCGCCTTCAATGCCCGCTTCGATCGCCACCCAATAATCGGCCCGTGGACGCGTTTGACGCGCGTTCTCAACCCGCTGACGTGCGCCAGTTCGCGTTTCAACATCACTAAGTGGCTGGGCTGCGACGCCGCTCTCGACCTCAACCCCTTCGATGTGGCAGGATCCTTCGCCGAAAACGTCGTTGAACGCCTGAGCAATCGCGCGAATTTTTGCCGGGTTGATGGTGGCTGCGACAACATGGTACATAATTGTTTGAACCCTCGAGGCAAATTTGTCGCAGTATAACGGAAATTAAGCATGCTACAGGTCTATCTTGTTCGTCACGGTGAAACGGTATGGAATGCGGCTCGGCGCATTCAGGGGCAGTCTGACAGCCCGTTAACGGAAAAAGGTGAGCAGCAGGCTCAGCAAGTGGGCGAGCGAGTGAAATCGCTGGGCATTACCCATGTGATTGCCAGCGATTTGGGACGGACGCGGCGTACGGCAGAGATTATCGCCGATGCGTGTGGCTGCACCGTGACGCTTGATGCGCGTCTGCGCGAGCTCAATATGGGCTGCCTGGAACAACGTCCACTCGATGGCTTAACCGAAGAAGAGGAACACTGGCGGAAAACGCTGGTGGATGGCACCACTGCTGGACGTATTCCGGGTGGCGAATCGATGGCGGAGATGGCGACGCGGATGCACGAAGCGCTGAATGCACTGCTGGAGCTGCCTGCCGGCAGCCGTCCGCTGATTGTCAGCCACGGGATGGCGCTGGGCGTGTTGGTCAGTACCATTCTCGGTTTGCCTGCGCATGCGGAACGTCGTTTGCGTCTGCGGAATTGCTCGATCTCGCGCGTGGATCATCAGCAGAGCGCGTGGCTGGCGGCCGGTTGGGTAGTTGAGACGGCGGGCGATGTGTCGCATCTGGATGCGCCAGCGTTAGACGAGCTTCAACGCTAAGCCAAAATAAAAATGCCGTCGCGATGACGGCATTTTTTTATTAGTTATTCTGTTGGCGAATCGGAATCAGGTATTCGCAGCGGATTTCCGTTGGCGGCTCGCTACGTTTTTTACCCCCGTGCGTGTAGAAACGCTCGATGTCCTGTCCCTGACGACGCACTAATCCCAGCGTTGGCATACAAGTGCCGTACAGCAGCAGGATAAATTCACCCAGCGCGCTGCGCGCACCGTTGTAGGTGAACTGCACGTAATCACCGGCTTCCACAATCACGCTCTGATTCGACTGCATGCTTTTTGCCAGCTGATCGGCAGGCACCGCAGTGGTGTAGAGAATCTCCTGCTCATCATCTTTTTCATGGCTGGCGCGCACCTGATGCAAGCCATACAGCACCGGCGGCACCGTGTCGGTTTCCAGCAGGAACTGCTTCCAGAAATGCAGGCGCATCTCATCGCGGTAGCTGGAAATCTGCTCCAGCGTACAGGAGTAACTCTGCGTCTGGCCGACCAACACCGTTTCTGGCAGCGTGACAAACTGCGCTTCCGGCATGCTGTTATCGTCGAGACGAATTGGCGGGCGAATGCCAAACGAGTTCCACTCCGATGAGCGACGATACCAGGCAGGCGTTTGGTTGAATTGCTTTTTAAACGCACGGGTAAAGGTCTGCTGCGAATCGAAGCGATATTGTAACGCGATGTCGAGGATGGGGCGGCTGGTCAGGCGAAGCGCCACCGCGGCTTTCGACAGCCTACGCGCGCGAATGTACGCACCAATCGCGTGGCTGGTTACTTCCTTGAACATCCGCTGTAGATGCCACTTGGAGTAGCCTGCTTTCTGCGCAACGTTATCTAATGAAAGCGGTTGATCCAGATGGCTCTCCAGCCAGACAAGCAAATCGCGAATGATACCGGCTTGGTCCATAAAACATCCTCATAACTCTCTGGTGGCGCAACTATGAAGTCGTCGAATAATAGCACGAAATGCACAAAAGCGTGGGGGCGGTTTGCTAATCGAGTGTGCTAAGTCAAAGCGGTTAAAACCCTTTTAGGTTTGGTTCTCTGTTCGATTGACAGTACATTACATTCTCATCTATTCGATTGGCAATGGTAACTCAATGACAATAGCTCGTATTCTTATAATCACGTTGGCAACATATGTATTCAGTGCTGGCGTTCAGGCCGAAGAGATCGGCTCAGTTGACACGGTATTCAAGATATTTGGCCCCGATCATAAGATCGTGGTAGAAGCCTTCGATGACCCCGACGTAAAAAATGTAACCTGTTATATCAGCCGGGCAAAAACCGGCGGTATCAAAGGGGGATTAGGTTTGGCGGAAGACACGTCCGACGCGGCCATCTCCTGTCAACAGGTGGGCCCGGTAGAGCTTAGCGAGAAAATCGCACAAGGCAAGGCGCAAGGTGAAGTGGTGTTCAAAAAACGCACATCATTGGTGTTTAAGAAGCTGCAGGTGGTGCGCTTCTTTGACCAGAAACGTCATGCGCTGGTGTACCTAAGCTATTCCGACAAGGTGGTGGATGGATCGCCGAAGAATGCGCTGAGCGCCGTGCCGATTATGCCGTGGCATTAATGCAGGCATAAAAAAACGCCCTCACGGGCGTTTTTTCTTTCAACGCTTAATCCTGCAGTTCGCCGCAGAAGCGGTAACCTTCGCCGTGAATGGTGGCGATGATTTCTGGCGTGTCTGGCGTGGATTCGAAATGCTTACGGATGCGGCGGATGGTGACATCCACGGTACGGTCATGCGGCTTCAGCTCGCGGCCGGTCATCTTTTTCAGCAAGTCACCACGCGTCTGGATTTTGCCAGGGTTTTCACAGAAGTGCAGCATGGCGCGGAATTCACTGCGCGGCAGCTTGTACTGGTCGCCGTTTGGACTGATCAGTGAGCGGCTGTTGATATCCAGCTCCCAACCGTTGAAGCGATAGCTTTCAACGGTACGGCGTTCTTCACTTGGCATCGCCAGATTCATGGTGCGCGACAGCAAATTGCGTGCACGAATCGTCAACTCACGCGGGTTGAACGGTTTGGTGATGTAATCATCGGCACCGATTTCCAGACCGAGAATTTTATCCACTTCATTATCACGGCCGGTAAGGAACATCAGCGCGACGTTTGCTTGCTCACGCAATTCGCGCGCCAACAGCAAACCGTTTTTACCTGGCAGGTTGATATCCATAATCACCAGATTGACGTCATTTTCCGTCAAAACCTGATGCATCTCGGCGCCGTCGGTGGCTTCATAGACCACGTAACCTTCTGCCTCAAAGATACTTTTGAGGGTGTTACGCGTGACCAGTTCGTCTTCAACGATAAGAATGTGCGGGGTCTGCATGTTTCGCTACCTAAAATTTGCCAACAAATCGAAAACAGGGCGTACGTCGGTTACGCTAATGTGCTGCAACCGGTATACGAAATAATCTTCGGAATACACCATCCATCTACGTCAACTTCAGTGTTAGCTCAGCCAGTCAGGATGGATATTTGCACGCCCCGAGGATCTCGGACAGGCGCTCATCCTAACCGTATTAACAGCAACCTAACAGCACCAACAACAACCGATAAGCATAAAAACAACGCTTCGTTGACTTATATCAAATGCAAGTGTAGCACGTTAACACTTTTATGAAAAACTTCTCCAGGATTGCTAGTTTAGCTCACAAAATGCAGCATTTTTGCTACATTTCGTCCTTATATAACCAAAACTAAAACACGCAGGAAATTATATTTCAATGATATGAAAGAAAAGGGTTTTATATTCAATAGGTCCGATAATTTTGCTTATGCCCGCTAATTTCCACTACAGCTGGATTTATCCCTCTTTTAACATCGTTAACATCTTATTTTCTCCTCTAGCCGCAGTTGGTATTTTCTCTCCTGCATGCCAACATAATGCGAGTTGTTAACAGTTCGATGGAAAAATCATGCATTTCCCCTTAATCCTTGTCTCTCCCGCTCGTCCGGAAAATATCGGTGCGGCTGCTCGCGCTATGAAAACCATGGGATTTAGCGAGCTGCGCATTGTCGCCAGCGATGCCTGGCAAGATCCCGCAGCACGCCGAGTGGCGCACGGCGCCGGTGAGATCCTCGATAACGTCAAAACCTACGCCACGCTGAGCGAGGCGCTCAAGGATGTCGATTTTTCCGTAGCGACCACCGCACGTAGCCGCGCGAAATTCCGCTATTACGCTACGCCCAGCCAGGTTGAAAACATCCTGCAGGAGAAGCGCCAATGGCTGAGCCGCATCGCGTTGGTGTTTGGCCGTGAAGACAGCGGCTTAACCAATGAAGAGCTGGAGCAGGTCGATCTGTTAACCGGCATTCCGATGGCCAATGATTATCCGTCGCTGAATCTCGGTCAGGCAGTGATGGTGTATTGCTATCAGCTGTCGGCGCTCAATCAGATTGCGGCTGAGACCGCAGAAGTGGCGAATGAGCAGCAGTTGCAGGCATTGCGCCAGCGCTTTCATCAGTTGCTGGTCAAGCTGGATGTGAGTGATGACGTCAAAATGGCGGACTGGATCGATCAGCGCATCGGCCTGCTGGAACAGCGTGACAGCGCCATGCTGCATCGTTTGTTACACGACGTAGAAAAAAAACTTATAGATAATTGCTCGGATAAATCCTGAGATGCTAGTGACTGATGCGGCAATCCGCCGCATCTCCTGAACGATCGCGATAATTTTTGCCTCAGCAAGCGCAGCACTGCGCAACGCCAGGGACGGCGCGGCTAAGACAAATTCGTTGACTTAACGTGCGCTTTGCTTTACTTCTGGAAGGCAGACGGACAAGACAAAGACAGACAGAAAAAAATCTAAATGCGTAAACTCAGCCTGAACACCACAATTATTATTACCACCACCATTACCACAGGTAACGGTGCGGGCTGACGCATACAGGAAAAACAAAGAAAAAAGCCCGCACCTAAACAGTGCGGGCTTTTTTTTCGGCAAAAATTCAGGAGAGCTTCAAATATGCGAGTGCTGAAATTCGGCGGAACCTCAGTAGCCAATGCGGAACGTTTTCTCCGTGTGGCGGATATTCTGGAAAGCAATGCACAACAGGGACAGGTTGCGACCGTACTCTCTGCACCAGCAAAAATTACCAATCATCTGGTGGCGATGATTGAGAAAACCATCAGCGGCCTGGACACGTTGCCGAATATCAGCGATGCCGAACGTATTTTTGCCGATCTGTTGCAAGGCTTGCGTGATGCGCAGCCGGGCTTTGATTATGACGGACTGAAAACCCGCGTTGAACTGGAATTTGCACAGCTGAAACAAGTGCTGCACGGCATCAGCTTGCTGGGCCAATGTCCGGACGCTGTGAATGCCGCCATCATCTGCCGTGGCGAAAAGCTGTCGATTGCTATTATGGAAGCGCTGCTGCAGGCGCGCGGCCACAAAGTTACCGTTATCGATCCGGTGGAGAAGCTGCTGGCGATTGGTCATTACCTTGAATCCACCGTTGATATCGCCGAATCCACGCGTCGCATCGCCGCCAGCCAGATCCCTGCCGATCACTTTATCCTGATGGCCGGTTTCACCGCCGGTAATGAGAAGGGCGAACTGGTGGTGCTGGGCCGCAACGGTTCTGACTACTCCGCTGCCGTGTTGGCTGCGTGTTTGCGCGCTGATTGCTGTGAAATCTGGACCGATGTTGACGGTGTGTATACCTGCGACCCGCGTCAGGTGCCTGATGCGCGCTTACTGAAATCGATGTCGTATCAGGAAGCAATGGAGCTCTCCTACTTCGGCGCCAAAGTCTTGCATCCGCGTACCATCGCGCCCATCGCCCAGTTCCAGATTCCTTGCCTGATCAAAAACACCGCTAACCCGCAAGCGCCGGGCACCTTAATTGGTGGCGAAGGCGAGCTGGATGAGAATCCGGTGAAAGGCATTACTAACCTGAATAACATGGCGATGTTCAACGTGTCAGGTCCGGGCATGAAAGGCATGGTCGGCATGGCGGCGCGCGTTTTCGCCGCAATGTCACGCACCGGCATCTCCGTGGTGCTGATCACCCAATCCTCTTCGGAATACAGCATCAGCTTCTGCGTACCGCAAAGCGAGCAGGCGCGTGCGCGTCGCGTGCTGGAGGAGGAGTTCTATCTGGAGTTGAAAGATGGCTTACTCGATCCGCTGGACGTGCTGGAACAGCTGGCGGTGATCTCGGTGGTCGGTGATGGCATGCGCACGCTGCGCGGCATCTCGGCTAAATTCTTCTCGGCGCTGGCGCGAGCCAACATCAATATCGTGGCGATTGCGCAGGGCTCGTCTGAGCGTTCCATCTCGGTGGTAGTGAGCAACGATGAAGTCACCACCGGCGTGCGTGTGGTGCATCAGATGCTGTTCGCTACCGATCAGGTCATTGAAGTGTTCGTGGTCGGCGTTGGCGGTGTGGGCGCAGCGTTGCTGGATCAGCTGCATCGCCAGCAGACGTGGCTGAAACAGAAGCACATCGATCTGCGCGTGTGCGGCATCGCTAACTCGCGGGCGCTGTTGACCAACGTACACGGTATCGATCTCAGCAACTGGAAGGCAGAACTGAACGAAGCCAAAGAGCCGTTCAATCTCGGTCGCCTGATGCGTTTGGTGAAAGAGTATCATCTGCTAAACCCGGTGATCGTCGATTGTACCTCCAGCCAGGCGGTTGCCGATCAGTATGCCGATTTCCTTGCCGAAGGTTTCCATGTCGTCACGCCGAACAAAAAGGCCAACACGTCGTCGTGGAATTATTACCAGCAGATGCGTGCAGCGGCAGCAAAATCGCGCCGTAAGTTCCTGTACGACACCAACGTTGGTGCCGGTTTGCCGGTGATCGAAAACCTGCAAAACCTGATGAATGCCGGGGATGAACTGATCAAGTTCTCCGGTATTCTCTCTGGCTCGCTCTCTTTTATCTTCGGCAAGCTTGATGAGGGCGTTTCGCTGTCGGAAGCGACCAAAATGGCGCGTGAGATGGGCTTTACCGAGCCGGATCCACGTGACGATCTTTCTGGCACCGATGTGGCGCGTAAGCTGCTGATTCTGGCGCGTGAAGCGGGGCATCAGCTGGAGCTTAGCGATATCGATATCGAACCGCTGCTGCCCGCCAGCCTGACGGAGATCGCCGACGTTGAGCAGTTTATGCAACGTCTGCCGGAGCTGGATAACGCCTTTGCCGCGCGCGTTGCCAAAGCGCGTGACGAAGGTAAAGTATTACGCTTCGTCGGCGCGATAGAAGAGGGTGGCGTCTGCAAAGTGAAGATTGACGCGGTGGACGGCAACGATCCGCTGTACAAAGTGAAGAACGGTGAGAATGCGCTGGCATTCTACAGCCGCTACTATCAGCCAATCCCGCTGGTTCTGCGTGGATATGGTGCAGGGAATGATGTCACAGCAGCGGGCGTATTTGCTGACCTTCTGCGTACGCTGTCGTGGAAGTTGGGAGTTTGATGATGGTAAAAATTTATGCACCGGCCTCGATAGGTAACGTCAGCGTCGGCTTTGATGTGCTTGGCGCGGCGGTTTCGCCGGTGGATGGCACCTTGCTGGGTGACTGCGTTTCCGTGGAAGCCGCCGACAGCTTTAGCCTGGTGAACTCCGGGCGTTTTGTCAGCAAACTGCCGACCAATCCGCAGGAGAACATCGTTTATCAGTGCTGGGAGCGTTTTTGCCAGGCGATTGGTAAACAAGTTCCGGTGGCGATGACGCTGGAAAAGAATATGCCGATTGGTTCCGGACTCGGCTCAAGTGCTTGTTCGGTGGTTGCCGGTTTGATGGCGATGAACGAATTCTGCGGCAAACCGCTCAACGACACCGAACTGCTGGCGCTGATGGGCGAGCTGGAAGGGCGTATTTCCGGCAGCGTACATTTTGATAACGTTGCGCCGTGCTTCCTTGGCGGCGTGCAGCTGATGATTGAAGAGAACGGCATCATCAGTCAGGACGTGCCGTGCTTTGACGAATGGCTGTGGGTGATGGCGTATCCGGGGATTAAAGTCTCCACCGCCGAAGCGCGTGCCATTCTGCCGGCACAGTACCGCAAAGAGGATGCCATTAAGCATGGCCGCCTGCTGGCAGGCTTTATTCACGCTTGTCATACGCGTCAGCCTGGGCTGGCGGCTAAACTTATGCAGGATGTTATCGCCGAGCCGTATCGCACCAAACTGCTGCCAGGCTTCGCCGATGCGCGTAAAGCAGCGCAGGATGTTGGCGCGCTGGCGTGCGGCATTTCGGGCTCCGGCCCGACACTTTTCGCCGTTTGCAACGAGATGGCAACGGCACAGCGGATGGCGGACTGGCTGAGCCAGCACTATCTGCAGAATGAAGAAGGTTTCGTCCACATCTGCCGTCTTGATACGGCTGGCGCACGTAAATTGGGATAACGCATGAAACTCTACAACCTTAAGGATCACAACGAGCAGGTTAGTTTTGCTCAGGCCGTTAAACAGGGCCTCGGCTCGCAGCAAGGGCTGTTTTTCCCGCTCGAACTGCCGGAATTCGAACTGACCGATATCGATGCCATGCTGGAGATGGATTTCGTCAGCCGCAGCAGCAAAATTCTCTCTGCCTACATTGGCGATGAAATTGCGGCGCATCAGCTGGCCGAGCGCGTGAAAAACGCCTTTGCTTTCCCGGCGCCTGTGGCGAAGGTCAGCGATGATGTGGCTTGCCTCGAGCTGTTCCACGGTCCAACGCTGGCGTTCAAAGACTTCGGCGGCCGCTTTATGGCGCAGATGCTTTCCTATGTGAGCGGTGCGGATGAGCAGATCACCATTCTGACCGCCACGTCCGGCGATACCGGCGCCGCCGTGGCGCATGCCTTCTACGGCATGGAAAACGTGCGCGTGGTGATTCTCTATCCGCAGGGCAAAATCAGCCCGCTGCAGGAGAAACTGTTCTGTACGCTGGGCGGCAACATCGAAACCATCGCGGTTGAAGGCGATTTCGATGCGTGTCAGGCGTTGGTGAAGCAGGCGTTTGATGATGAAGAGCTGAAAAAGGCGATTGGCCTGAACTCGGCGAACTCTATCAACATTAGCCGTCTGCTGGCGCAGATTTGCTACTACTTCGAAGCGGTGGCGCAGCTGCCACAAGAGAAGCGCAATCAGCTGGTGGTGTCGGTACCGAGCGGAAACTTCGGTGACTTAACGGCTGGCCTGCTGGCTAAATCATTGGGTCTGCCGATTAAGCGCTTTATCGCTGCGACCAATGCTAACGATACCGTGCCACGCTTCCTCGGCAACGGCGCATGGCAGCCAAACGCCACTGTAGCAACGCTGTCGAACGCCATGGATGTCAGCCAGCCGAACAACTGGCCGCGCGTGGAAGAGCTGTTCCGCCGCAAAACCTGGCGTTTGACCGATCTGGCGTACGGCGCGGTAACCGATGAAACCACCAAATCCACCATGCGCGAGCTGGCAGAGATTGGCTATATCTCTGAACCGCATGCGGCGATTGCTTACCGTTTGCTGCGCGACAACCTGCAGGAGGGCGAATATGGCCTGTTCCTCGGGACTGCGCATCCGGCGAAGTTCAAAGAGAGCGTGGATGAGATTCTGGGTCAGGATCTGCCGCTGCCAAAAGAGCTGGCCGAGCGCGCCGATTTGCCACTGCTGTCGCACAACCTGAAAGGCGATTTCGCGGAGCTGCGGGCGTTTTTGCTGAAGTAAGTGCTGACTGGGGTAAGTGCTCGCTGTCCCCCATCCCGGCCTTCCCCCGCTAGCGGGGGAAGGAGACGCTGCCACACGCAGCTCCCCAACTATCATATCGCAGCATCTTCCTCCCCCATTTATGGGGGAGGACCGAGGAGGGGGACAGCGAGCACGAACCAAGGAGGGGGGCAGCGAGCACAATCCATTGCAGCGCTTGCTGAACTATTTCTGCTCGCGGCGCTTAAACACCAGTTCGTTCTCGCTGCTTTCTGCACCGTCCAGAAAATATCCATCCACATCGAACTTCTTCAGCTGCGCAGGGTTGGTCAGGCGGTTCTGAATCACATAGCGGCTCATCAAACCGCGCGCTTTCTTGGCGTAAAAGCTGATGACTTTAAATTTGCCATTCTTCTCATCGAGGAACACCGGCTTGATCAACTCGGCGTTGAGTTTCTTCGGCTTGATGGCTTTGAAATACTCATCGGATGCCAGATTGATCAGCACGTCATCGCCTTGCTCAGCAATCGCCTCGTTTAACTTCTCAGTCAGCAAATCGCCCCAGAAGCCGTAAAGATCTTTCCCGGCCGGATTCGCCAGCTTGATGCCCATCTCCAGGCGATAAGGCTGCATCAAATCGAGTGGGCGCAGCAGGCCGTAAAGACCCGACAACATGCGCAGGTGCTGCTGGGCAAAGTCAAAATCGTCGTCGCTAAAAGTTTCGGCCTGCAAACCGGTATATACATCGCCTTTGAACGCCAGGATCGCCTGACGCGCATTCTCCAGCGAGAAGGGCGGCTGCCATTGGTTAAAACGATCGGCATTCAGGTGCGCCAGCTTGTCGCTAATGCCCATCAGTGAGCTGATTTGCGCCGGTGAAAGATCGCGCGCAACGTCAATTAATTGGTGTGATTTTTCTAACAGCGCCGGTTGGGTAAAACGTTGTGTCGCCAGCGGGCTTTCATAGTCCAGTGTCTTCGCTGGTGAGATAACCATCAGCATCGTGTACGTCCTCTTTGACCCGCAGGTTTATCAGGGAATTGAAGGGAAAATGTCGCAAGGAGTGTAGCAAAAAAGCGGCATGGATCGGCAAATCGCTCCCATTTGTTAGCGCTATCGTAAAGGGCACTTCGTGGTGTTGCGCCGTCACTTGTGCGTGATATTATCGCAACAGCCTTTTACACCCTGACAGTCAACCTAAGAGAAAGAGAACCATGACGGACAAACTTACTTCCTTGCGTCAGCTGACTACTGTGGTCGCCGACACCGGTGATATCGCGGCGATGAAACTTTACCAGCCGCAGGACGCGACCACGAACCCTTCTTTGATTCTCAACGCCGCTCAAATCCCTGAATACCGCAAACTGATTGACGAAGCCATTACCTGGGCACGTCAGCAGAGCAGCAACAAAGAAGATCAGCTGGCGCTGGTTTCTGACAAGCTGGCCGTCAACATTGGTCTGGAAATTCTCAAACTGATCCCTGGTCGCATCTCGACTGAAGTCGATGCGCGCCTCTCTTACGACACTGAAGCGAGCATCGCTAAAGCGCGTAGCCTGATCAAACTGTACAACGATGCGGGCATCAGCAATGACCGTATCCTGATCAAACTGGCGTCAACCTGGCAGGGCATTCGTGCTGCTGAGCAGCTGGAAAAAGAAGGTATCAACTGTAACCTGACGCTGCTGTTCTCCTTCGCGCAGGCGCGTGCCTGTGCCGAAGCGGGCGTGTTCCTGATCTCCCCATTCGTTGGCCGTATCCTCGACTGGTACAAGCAGAACACCGATAAGAAAGAGTATGCAGCCCACGAAGATCCAGGCGTGGTGTCTGTGGCTGAAATCTACAGCTACTACAAGCAGCACGGTTATGAAACCGTGGTAATGGGCGCAAGCTTCCGTAACGTTGGTGAAATCATTGAGCTGGCTGGCTGCGACCGTCTGACCATCTCTCCGGGCCTGCTGAAAGAGCTGGCTGAGAGCGAAGGCACCGTTGAGCGTAAGCTGAGCTACACCGGCGAAGTGAAAGCGCGTCCAGCGAAGATGACCGAAGCTGAGTTCTTCTGGCAGCACAACCAGGATCCAATGGCCGTTACCAAACTGGCTGAAGGTATCCGCAACTTTGCCATCGATCAGGGCAAACTTGAGAAGATGATCGCCGAGCTGCTGTAAGGTGATTGGCCGTGGCGGCAACCGCTGCCACGGTTTTACGTTTTTTCCCCCGCTTCTTGTATTATCCTTCTAACTACTCACGTCATTTGCTGCCATGCAGCTAACCACAGCGATAACTCTATGGATACTTTACGAATTGGATTAATTTCCGTTTCCGATCGTGCTGCTAACGGCATCTATCAGGATCAGGGCATTCCGGCGTTAGAGAGCTGGCTCACCGCCGCGCTGGCTACGCCGTTTGAAATTGAAACGCGTCTGGTACCGGATGAGCAGCCAATGATTGAGCAGGCGATTTGCGAGCTGGTCGATGAGCTGTTCTGCAATTTGGTCCTCACCACCGGCGGCACCGGACCGGCGCGGCGTGATGTGACGCCAGATGCCACATTGGCGGTTGCCGACCGTGAAATGCCGGGCTTCGGCGAGCAGATGCGCCAAATTAGCCTGCAATTTGTGCCGACCGCTATTTTGTCTCGCCAGGTTGGCGTGATCCGCAAGCAGTCGCTGATCCTCAATCTGCCGGGCCAGCCAAAATCCATTAAAGAGACGCTGGAAGGGCTGAAAGCGGAAGATGGAACGGTAAAGGTGCCGGGGATTTTTGCCGCTGTACCTTATTGTTTACAGCTACTGGAAGGGCCGTATGTGGAAACTCATGCCGATGTGGTAGCAGCTTTTCGCCCCAAAAGCGCCCGTCGTGAGACAAATGACTAAAAATCGGCATTTTCAGGCATAAAATCCAGCGGCACTGGTGTGGCAAAATATTGACGGTATAGTAATTCAATCTTTACATAAGTTGTTTTGCCTCTGGATACCGCTGGATTATGGATACGCACGCAACGCGCCGACTCAACGGGCAGGATTACAAAACCCTGTCGCTGGCCGCCCTTGGTGGGGCGCTGGAATTCTACGACTTCATTATCTTCGTCTTCTTTGCCGCCGTGATTGGCGAACTGTTCTTCCCGCCTGACATTCCTGAATGGTTGCGTCAGGTGCAGACTTTCGCCATCTTTGCTGCGGGTTATCTGGCGCGTCCGTTAGGCGGCATTATCATGGCGCACTTTGGTGACAAAGTGGGGCGTAAGAAGATGTTCAGCCTCAGTATTCTGCTGATGGCGCTGCCGACGTTGGCGATGGGCGCATTGCCCACTTATGCCAGCATTGGCATCGCTGCGCCGTTATTGATGCTGCTAATGCGCGTGCTGCAAGGCGCGGCTATCGGCGGTGAAGTGCCTGGCGCGTGGGTGTTTGTCGCCGAACATGTGCCTGAAAAACGCATTGGTTTTGCCTGCGGCACGCTGACCGCAGGCTTAACCGCAGGGATTCTGCTCGGTTCGCTGGTGGCAACGGTGCTGAACACCACGCTGTCACCGGCTGCGATGCGCGATCATGGCTGGCGCATTCCTTTCTTCCTCGGCGGTGTGTTTGGCTTGCTGGCGATGTATCTGCGTCGCTGGCTGCATGAAACCCCGGTGTTCCAGCAGATGCAGCAGCGTAAAGCGCTGGCAGAAAAAATGCCGCTGCAAACCATTTTTGCCAGCCATAAGCGCGGCATCGTAATTTCGATGCTGCTCACCTGGCTTCTGTCGGCCTGCATTGTGGTGGTGATTTTGATGGCGCCGACGCTGATGCAAAAACAGCATGGCATTCCCGCCGCGCTCAGTCTGCAGGCCAACAGCTTCGCCACCATTATGCTGCTGCTGGGTTGTGTTATCGCCGGATGGCTGGTGGATCGCTTCGGCGCGGCGCGTTCGCTGATGGTCGGTTCAATACTGCTGGCGATCGGCAGCTGGAACTTCTTCCATCAGTTAAGTAGCACGCCGGAAATGCTGTTTGTTTGGTACGGTTTAGCGGGCCTGAGCGTGGGGGTCGTCGGTGTAGTGCCGTTGGTGATGGTGCGCGCATTCCCGGCGGCGGTGCGCTTTACCGGCATCTCATTCTCGTACAATGTTGCTTACGCGATTTTCGGTGGTCTGACGCCGATTAGCGTAACGCTGATGATGAGCCTGACGCCAATGGCGCCTGCCTGGTATGTGCTGGCGCTGGCGATAATTGGCTTTATGGTGGGAATCTGGCTGTGGCGCGATAGCCGTCAGCAGTATGCGCAGTTAGATATGTCGCTGCACTCGTCATAATGCAAAAAGCGGAGCCAAACAGCTCCGCTATTCATTTGTCACTCGCCAATCGGCAATACCGTACGACCAAACTTCTCGTTCAGCACTTCGCCCATCGCCAGATAGAACGCACTCGAACCGCAAATAATGCCAATCCAGCCGGCAACGCGCAGCAACCCCGCGTTGTCGGTCAGGTGGCCGATAGCCAGCAGCGCAAACAGCAGCGTCAGGCTGGCGAAGATGAACTGCAGCATTTTCGGTGACTTCAGCGTGCCGAAAAACAGGAATGCAGTGAACACGCCCCACAGCGCGAGATACGCGCCAAGGAAGTGGCCGTCGGCCGCCTCTGCCAGCCCCAGTTTTGGCAGCAGTAGAATCGCCACCAACGTTAACCAGAAGCTGCCGTAAGAGGTAAAGGCGGTCAGCCCGAAGGTGTTGCCTTTCTTATATTCCAGCAGCCCGGCAAAAATTTGCGCGATGCCGCCGTAGAAAATCCCCATCGCCAGGATGATCACATCCATCGCAAACAGGCCGGTGTTGTGTAAGTTGAGCAGGATGGTGGTCATACCGAATCCCATCAGGCCCAACGGGGCGGGATTCGCCAGCGTGGTATTGCTCATAATTCCTCAGAAGCAGCGTTGAAGATGTTGTTCGTGTTTTACACCCGCGCAAACCGCTGGGGGCGCGAGGCACTGCATAATAAGCGGCCTCTTTTTGCCCAACTTTGATCTGAATCGACGAGAGAATGAAATTTTTTTTAGTTTTAACCCTTGATGCGCATCGAACCGGCCCCATTTACTTGTCATCGAGCGTTGTGAGGCAGCAAAAAAAGCCTGCTTCAGCAGTTGAAAGTGGTCAGTTTGACCGCATCTCTGTTTCACAACCCAAATTGGCAAAGAATTTAAGTAGGAGACGTTTAGATGGGCAAGATTATTGGTATTGACTTGGGTACAACCAACTCATGTGTTGCAGTTATGGATGGTGGTAAAGCACGCGTACTGGAAAACGCCGAAGGCGATCGCACCACGCCGTCGATCATTGCGTATGCACAGGATGGCGAAACTCTGGTGGGTCAACCGGCTAAACGTCAGTCTGTGACCAACCCGCAGAACACCCTGTTTGCGATCAAGCGCCTGATTGGCCGTCGCTTCCAGGACGAAGAAGTACAGCGTGATATTAAAATTATGCCGTACAAAATCATCGGCGCAGATAACGGCGACGCATGGCTGGACGTAAAAGGCCAGAAAATGGCACCGCCGCAGATTTCTGCTGAAGTGCTGAAAAAGATGAAGAAAACCGCGGAAGATTTCCTCGGTGAAGCCGTCACTGAAGCGGTTATTACCGTTCCAGCTTACTTCAACGATGCGCAGCGTCAGGCGACCAAAGACGCCGGCCGTATCGCGGGTCTGGAAGTAAAACGTATCATCAACGAACCAACCGCAGCTGCACTGGCTTACGGCCTGGATAAAGGTCAGGGCAACCGCACCATCGCGGTATACGACCTGGGCGGTGGTACTTTCGATATCTCAATCATTGAGATCGATGACGTTGATGGCGAGAAAACCTTTGAAGTTCTGGCAACCAACGGTGATACCCACCTTGGTGGTGAAGACTTCGATAGCCGTCTGATTAACTATCTGGTGGCTGAATTTAAGAAAGATCAGGGCATCGATCTGCACAACGATCCGCTGGCCATGCAGCGTCTGAAAGAAGCGGCAGAGAAAGCCAAGATCGAGCTGTCTTCAGCACAGCAGACCGACGTTAACCTGCCGTACATCACGGCGGATGCGACCGGTCCTAAGCACCTGAACATCAAAGTAACACGTGCGAAACTGGAATCACTGGTTGAAGACCTGGTTTCTCGCTCTATCGAGCCGTTGAAAGTGGCTCTGCAGGATGCAGGTTTGTCTGTTTCAGACATCAACGACGTGATCCTGGTGGGCGGTCAAACGCGTATGCCAATGGTTCAGGCCAAAGTGACTGAGTTCTTTGGTAAAGAGCCACGTAAAGATGTGAACCCGGATGAAGCGGTCGCCGTGGGTGCTGCGGTTCAGGGCGGCGTGTTGGCGGGTGAAGTGAAAGACGTTCTGCTGCTGGACGTGACTCCGCTGTCGCTGGGTATCGAAACCATGGGCGGCGTGATGACTTCGCTGATTAGCAAGAACACCACCATCCCAACCAAGCACAGCCAGGTGTTCTCTACCGCTGAAGACAATCAGTCTGCCGTGACCATTCACGTGCTGCAGGGTGAGCGCAAGCGTTCAGGCGATAACAAATCCTTGGGCCAGTTCAACCTCGACGGTATCCAGGCTGCACCGCGCGGTATGCCGCAGATCGAAGTCACCTTCGATATCGATGCAGATGGTATCCTGCACGTGTCTGCGAAAGACAAAAACAGCGGTAAAGAGCAGAAGATCACCATCAAGGCTTCTTCTGGTCTGAATGAAGAAGAGATCGAAAAAATGGTGCGTGACGCGGAAGCGAACGCCGAGTCTGACCGCAAGTTCGAAGAGCTGGTTCAGACCCGTAACCAGGGCGATCAGATTTCGCACAGCACCCGTAAGCAGCTGGACGAAGCGGGCGACAAACTGTCTGCTGACGACAAAGCGCCAATCGAAGCTGCGTTGACCGAGCTGAACACCGCGCTGAAAGGCGAAGACAAAGCAGAAATCGAAGCCAAAATGCAGGCATTGATGGAAGTGTCCAGCAAACTGATGGAGCTGGCACAGCAGCAGGGTCAGGCAGCTGATGCAGGCGATGCTTCTGCACAGAAAGAAGACGACGTTGTCGACGCTGAGTTCGAAGAAGTTAAAGACAAAAAATAATTGCCCCTGACCGGGCGCGACGGCTGGCCTGACAGCCGTTGAAACCAGCACGGGCGTAGGAGATCTCTCCACGCCCGTGCGATCATGTTAAGGGCAGAACAAATATGGCTAAGAGTGATTTATACGAGATCTTAGGCGTCTCTAAATCCGCAGATGAGCGTGAAATCAAAAAGGCTTATAAGCGCCTGGCGATGAAATACCATCCGGATCGTAATCCGGACAATAAAGAAGCCGAAGCGAAGTTTAAAGAAATTAAGGAAGCCTACGAAATTCTGACCGACGCACAGAAGCGTGCGGCCTACGACCAATATGGTCACGCAGCCTTTGAACAAGGCGGCATGGGCGGCGGTGGTGGCTTCGGCGGCGGCGGTGCCGACTTCAGCGATATCTTTGGCGACGTATTTGGCGATATTTTTGGTGGTGGCCGCCGTCAGCGTGCCGCACGTGGCGCCGATTTACGCTACAACATGGAGCTAACGCTGGAAGAAGCGGTACGCGGCGTGACCAAAGAGATCCGCATTCCAACACTGGAAGAGTGCGATGTCTGCCACGGCAGCGGCGCGAAAGCGGGGACCAAACCGCAGACCTGTCATACCTGTCATGGCGCAGGCCAGGTGCAGATGCGTCAGGGCTTCTTCACTGTGCAGCAGGCGTGTCCGACCTGTCACGGTCGCGGTTCAGTGATCAAAGATCCTTGCAATGCTTGTCATGGTCACGGTCGCGTTGAGCGCAGTAAAACCCTGTCGGTGAAAATTCCAGCAGGCGTGGATACCGGCGATCGCATTCGTCTGACCGGCGAAGGTGAAGCGGGCGAACAGGGCGCACCAGCGGGCGATCTGTACGTTCAGGTTTCGGTGAAAAAGCACCCGATCTTTGAGCGTGAAGATAACAACCTGTATTGCGAAGTACCGATTAACTTTGCGATGGCAGCATTGGGTGGCGAGATTGAAGTGCCGACGCTTGATGGGCGTGTGAACCTGAAAGTGCCTTCTGAGACGCAAACCGGTAAGCTGTTCCGCATGCGCGGTAAAGGCGTGAAATCGGTGCGTGGCGGTGCGGTAGGCGATTTGCTGTGTCGTGTGGTGGTGGAAACGCCAGTTAGCCTCAATGACAAACAGAAAGCGCTGCTGCGTGAACTGGAAGAGAGTTTTGGCGGCCCGAGCGGCGAGAAAAACAGCCCGCGCTCCAAAAGCTTCCTCGACGGCGTGAAGAAGTTTTTTGACGATTTAACACGTTAATCCCGTCTGGCATGCTTAATAAAGCGGAGAGGAAACTCTCCGCTTTTTTTATGTTTTACCGCCAACGCGTCGCTCCTGATATAAGCTCAATCTGCCTGGCGTGAGATAAAAGCAGAAACCCTCTCGTAATGCATCGGTATTATCGAGTCGTTAACGAGACATAAGCTGCTTTTAACGAGGTGTTTGAGTCGCTACACTTCTCAGCCTAAATGTCTCTACTCAGGAGGAGTTGTGAACAAACCCCGTTCTCTTCGAAGCTTACTGAAAAGCTTTATTGCCAGCGATGCCAGCAACGGCATGGTGCTGATTCTGGCGGCCGTCGCGGCAATGATTTTGGCTAACAGCGCGGAAACCGCTCAAGCTTATCAATCGTTTCTCGCCGAACCGGTGCAGATTCGCTTCGGTGCATTAGACATCAGCAAAAACCTGCTGCTGTGGATCAACGATGCCATGATGGCGCTGTTTTTCCTGTTAATTGGTTTGGAAGTGAAACGTGAACTGATCACCGGTGAACTCGCCAGCCGCGATCGCGCCATTTTCCCGGTGATTGCGGCAATTGGCGGCATGGTTATGCCGGGACTGATTTTCCTGCTGCTCAATCATGGCGATCCTATTGCACGTAACGGCTGGGCAATTCCTACTGCTACTGATATCGCCTTTGCTTTGGGCGTGCTGGCACTGTTGGGCAGCCGCGTGCCAACCGCGCTGAAAGTGTTCCTGATGGCGCTGGCGATTATTGATGATCTCGGCGCTATCGTGATTATCGCGCTGTTCTATACCAGCGATCTCTCCGTGCTGTCGCTGAGCGTGGCGGCGGGTGCGATTGTGCTGCTGACGATTCTCAATCGTTGTGGCGTGCGTAACATTGCCATCTATATGTTGGTCGGCATTGTGCTGTGGACGGCGGTGCTCAAATCGGGTGTGCACGCAACGTTAGCGGGCGTGATTGTTGGCTTCTTCGTGCCGCTGGAAGAGAAGAACGGCCATTCTCCAGCCGAGCATTTGGCGCATGGTTTAATGCCGTGGGTAAACTGGCTGATTCTGCCGCTGTTCGCTTTTGCCAACGCCGGCATTTCGCTGAGCGGCATTACCTTTATGGATACGCTGTCGCCAGAGCCGCTGGGCATCATTCTCGGCTTGCTGATTGGTAAACCGTTGGGTATCACGCTGTTCTGCTGGCTGGCGGTGAAGTGGCGGCTGGCGGTGTTGCCGGCGGGCACCACGATACGCGATATCATGGCGATTGGTGTGCTGTGCGGTATCGGCTTCACCATGTCAATCTTTATCAGTTCGCTGGCGTTTGATGCCGCCCATGAGCAACTGGTGACCTTCTCCAAGCTGGGGATTCTCAGTGGCTCGCTGCTCTCAGCGGTGATTGGTTACACGCTGCTGCGCATCAAACTGCGTTAAAAAGAGGAAGGGGGCGAAAGCCTCCTTTTTTGCCGATGAATCAGCTCAACTTTAATCATCTCTACTATTTCTGGCAGGTGTGTAAAGCCGGTTCGGTAGTGCGCGCGGCGGATGTGCTGTGCCTGGCGCCACAGACGGTTACTGGCCAGATTAAATCGCTGGAAGAGCAACTCGGCGGCGTGCTGTTTCGTCGTCAGGGGCGCGGTTTAGTGCCGACGGAGCTTGGTCAGCTGGTGTTCCGCTATGCCGACCGCATGTTCATGCTGAGCCAGGAGATGCTCGATATCGTTAACTACCGCAAAGAGTCGCATCTGCTGTTTGATGTTGGCGTAGCGGATGCCTTGTCTAAGCAACTGGTGAGCAAGGTGCTGCAGGCTGCGGTGGTGGCAGAAGAGGGAATCCATCTGCGCTGCTTTGAATCAACGCACGAGATGCTGCTGGAACAGTTAAGCCAGCACAAGCTGGATATGATTCTTTCCGATTGCCCAATTGATTCGACTCAGCAGGAAGGGCTGTTTTCGGTCAAGCTGGGCGAGTGTCCGATCAGCTTCTGGTGCAACACACCGTTACCGACGCTGCCGTTTCCTGCCAGCCTGGAAGAGCGGCGTTTGCTGATTCCGGGGCGTCGCTCGATGCTGGGTCGTAAACTGCTGAACTGGATTCACAGCCAGGGATTGCAAGTGGAGATTCTGGGCGAGTTTGATGATGCGGCATTAATGAAAGCTTTTGGTGCGCTTAACAACGCGATATTTGTGGCTCCGACGCTGTATGGCGACGAGATTTACCGGGATGACGCCATCAAAGAGATTGGGCGGTTGGATGCGGTGATGGAGGAGTATCACGTGATCTTTGCCGAACGGATGATTCAGCATCCGGCGGTACAGCGGATCTGCCATCGCGACTTTAGTGCGCTGTTTACCCCTGAATTGCAGGCATAAAAAAACCGGCTAAACGCCGGTTCTTTTTTACAAAGCGATTAACAGACGGGCGATTAAGCCAGTTTGTTGATCTGAGCAGTCAGGTTTGCTTTATGACGTGCAGCTTTGTTTTTGTGGATCAGACCTTTAGCAGCCTGACGGTCCACGAGTGGTTGCATTTCGTTGAATGCGTTCTGCGCAGCAGCTTTGTCGCCTGTTGCGATAGCCGCGTATACTTTCTTGATGAAAGTACGCATCATTGAACGGTTGCTTGCGTTATGCTTGCGACGTTTCTCAGATGTTACGGCGCGTTTCTTAGCTGATTTGATATTAGCCAAGGTCCAACTCCCAAATGTGATCTATATGGACAAATCAAAGGCCGAGGACTATGCCTTTTGCGCCTTCTTATGTCAATGGATTTGTGCAAATAAGCGTCGTTTTAAAAACAACACTCGATTACGTAATTGATGGCGCAGGATTCTACCAGCAACGCGGCGTTGAATACAGTATTTCGCAGCAAAAATCTTCAGATCCTTGCTAAGCAATTGCCCACGCGTGGAATAAGCCGCGCCAGAAGCAGGAAAGGCACGTATACGGGTTAACCTAAACGCCATTCAAGGGTATAATCCGCCGATTTCCACCGGTTTGAGTCAGCCATGAAGTTTATCCGCGGTATTTATAATCTGAAAGAGCAGCATCGCGGCTGCGTCCTGACCATTGGCAATTTCGACGGCGTACATCGCGGCCACCAGGCTTTGATGGCGCAGCTGATTGCCGAAGGACGAAAACGCAATCTGCCGGTGGTGGTGATGGTATTTGAGCCACAACCGCTTGAGCTGTTTGCCGGCGACAAAGCCCCGGCGCGCCTTACGCGTTTGCGTGAAAAGCTGAAGTACCTCGAACAAGCGGGCGTTGATGCCGTACTCTGCGTACGTTTTGATCGTCGCTTCGCTGCGCATTCGGCGCAGAGTTTTATTTCCGAATTGCTGGTAGACAAGCTCAACGTCAAGTTCCTGGCCGTAGGCGATGATTTCCGCTTCGGCGCTGGTCGCCAGGGGGATTTCCTGTTATTACAGAAAGCCGGTGCGGAGTATGGCTTTGAGGTTATCAGCACCCAGACTTATTGTGACAGCGGCAAGCGCATCAGCAGTACCGCCGTTCGTCAGGCGCTGGCGCAGGATGATTTTGCGCAAGCCGAAGCGCTGCTGGGCCATCCGTTCAGCATCTCAGGCCGCGTAGTGCACGGCGATGCACTCGGGCGCACCATCGGTTTCCCAACGGCTAATCTCCCTTTGCGTCGCACCGTTACGCCGGTTAAAGGCGTGTTTGCGGTGGCAGTGTTGGGCCTTGGGGATCAGCCGCTGCCCGGCGTGGCCAATATTGGTACGCGCCCAACGGTAAAAGGTTTACGTCAGCAGCTTGAAGTTCATCTGCTCGACACACATATGAATCTCTATGGGCGTCACATTGAAGTGGTGCTGAAACAGAAGATTCGCGATGAACAGCGTTTCGCTTCGCTGGACGCGCTGAAAGAACAAATTGCGAAAGATGTGGTGACAGCCCGCCAATTCTTTGGGCTAAAAACACCGGTTTAATGACCGAAATACGGAATCGAGAATCTGATGAGTGACTATAAATCTACCCTGAATTTGCCGGAAACGGGGTTCCCGATGCGTGGCGATCTGGCCAAGCGTGAACCGGGAATGCTGCAACGTTGGTATGATGACAACCTGTACGGCATCATCCGCGAAGCCAAAAAAGGGAAAAAAACCTTTATTTTGCACGATGGCCCTCCTTATGCGAACGGCAGCATTCATATTGGTCACTCAGTTAACAAGATTCTGAAAGACATTATCGTTAAGTCGAAAGGCATGGCGGGCTACGACTCGCCGTACGTTCCAGGTTGGGACTGCCACGGCTTGCCGATTGAGCACAAAGTTGAACAGATGATTGGTAAGCCGGGCGAAAAAGTGAGCGCGTCTGAATTCCGTGCCGCTTGCCGCCAATATGCGGCAGAGCAGGTTGAAGGGCAGAAAAATGACTTCATCCGCCTCGGCGTGCTCGGTGACTGGGATCGTCCTTATCTGACGATGAATTTCCAGACCGAAGCCAACATCATCCGTGCGCTGGGTAAAATCATCGGCAACGGCCATCTGCACAAAGGCGCTAAGCCGGTGCACTGGTGCATGGATTGCCGTTCGGCGCTGGCTGAAGCGGAAGTGGAGTATTACGACAAAACTTCGCCATCCATCGATGTGATGTTCAATGCCGTGGATGCAGATGCGGTGCGCGCGAAGTTTGGCGTCGCGGCTTCAGAAGGCCCGGTTTCACTGGTGATCTGGACCACCACGCCGTGGACCATGCCAGCCAACCGTGGTATCTCGCTGCATCCTGAATTTGAATACCAGCTGCTGCAGATCGACGGTCGCAGCCTGATTCTCGCCAAAGAGATGGTTGAGAGCGTGATGAAGCGCGCGGGCATCAGCGACTGGACCGTGCTGGGCGAATGCAACGGCGCGGCGCTGGAGCTGCAGCTGTTCCAGCATCCGTTCCTCGAGCAGATCCAATCGAAAGTGGTATTGGGTGAGCATGTGACGCTGGAAGCCGGTACCGGTGCGGTACATACCGCGCCAGGCCATGGCCCGGATGACTATGTTATCGGTCAGAAATACGGTCTGGAAACCGCCAATCCGGTGGGGCCGGATGGCGCGTATCTACCAGGCACCTACCCGACGCTGGATGGTGTAAACGTCTTTAAAGCCAACGACATGATCGTTGAGCTGCTGAAAGAGAAGGGCGCGCTGCTGCACGTGGAGAAGCTGCTGCACAGCTACCCGCACTGCTGGCGTCATAAAACGCCAATCATCTTCCGTGCCACGCCACAATGGTTCATCAGCATGGATCAGAAAGGCCTGCGTGCGCAGTCGCTGAAAGAGATCAAAGGCGTGCAGTGGATCCCAGATTGGGGCCAGGCGCGTATCGAAGCGATGGTAGCGAACCGTCCGGACTGGTGTATCTCACGTCAGCGTACGTGGGGTGTGCCGATGGCGCTGTTCGTGCATAAAGAGAGCGAGCAGCTGCATCCGGATACGCTGGAGCTGATGGAGAAAGTCGCGAAACGGGTTGAGCAGGACGGCATTCAGGCGTGGTGGGATCTCGATCCGCGCGACCTGATGGGCGACGACGCGGACCATTACGTCAAAGTGCCAGACACCTTAGATGTCTGGTTCGACTCCGGATCAACCAGCTACGCGGTGGTGGATGCGCGTCCTGAATTCGGTGGCCATACGCCAGATATGTACCTGGAAGGTTCGGATCAGCATCGCGGCTGGTTCATGTCTTCTCTGATGATCTCCACGGCGATGAAAGGCAAAGCGCCTTATCGTCAGGTACTGACGCACGGTTTCACCGTGGATGGTCAGGGCCGCAAGATGTCGAAATCGATCGGCAACACCGTGGCGCCGCAGGATGTGATGGATAAGCTGGGTGCGGATATTCTGCGTCTGTGGGTCGCTTCTACCGATTATTCCGGTGAGATGGCGGTTTCCGACGAAATCCTGAAGCGTGCCGCAGACAGCTATCGTCGTATCCGTAACACCGCGCGTTTCCTGCTGGCAAACCTTGCTGGCTTTAACCCGGCGACCGATTGCGTCAAGCCGGAAGAGATGGTGGTGGTGGATCGCTGGGCGGTTGGCCGTGCGCTGGCAGCGCAGCAGGATATCGTGCACTCCTACGAAAACTACGATTTCCACGAAGTGGTGCAGCGTCTGATGCACTTCTGCTCAATCGAAATGGGCTCGTTCTATCTCGATGTGATCAAAGATCGTCAGTACACCGCAAAAGGCGACAGCCTGGCGCGTCGCAGCTGCCAAACCGCGCTGTGGCACATCGTTGAAGCGCTGGTGCGCTGGATGGCGCCAATCATGTCCTTCACCGCAGACGAAATCTGGGGCTACCTGCCGGGCGAGCGCGCGAAATACGTGTTCACCGAAGAGTGGTATCAGGATCTGTTTGGTCTGGCAGATAACGAAACGCTGAACGATGCTTATTGGGATGATGTGCTGAAAGTCCGCGGTGAAGTGAACAAGGTGATTGAGCAAGCGCGTAGCGACAAACGCATCGGCGGTGCGCTGGAAGCGACGGTGACGCTGTATGCGGATGCCGAGCTGGCAGCCAAGCTGCAGGCGCTGGGCGATGAGCTGCGTTTCGTGCTGTTAACTTCAGGCGCGACCGTGGCGGATTACGCTACTGCCAGCGATGAAGCGCAGCAGAGCGAGCTGTTCAAAGGTCTGAAAATCGCGCTGCACAAAGCAGAAGGCGAGAAATGTCCGCGCTGCTGGCATTACACTACTGACGTTGGCCAGAATCCGGAGCATGCTGCGGTGTGTGGTCGTTGCTACACCAACGTCGCCGGCAATGGCGAACAGCGGAAATTTGCCTGATGAGTAAAGCGCTCTCTTCAACCGGTTTGCGCTGGCTTTGGCTGGTGCTGGTGGTGATTGCCATCGATTTTGGCAGCAAGATGTGGGTCATCAACAACATGATGCTGCATGAAACGCAGCCGCTGATGCCGTTCCTGAACCTGTTCTACGCGCATAATTATGGCGCGGCGTTCAGCTTCCTGGCCGACAAAGGCGGTTGGCAGCGCTGGTTCTTCGCCGGCATCGCCATTGCTATCGTGGTGGCGCTGTTGGTGATGATGTATCGCAACGCTGCCAGCAACAAATTAACCAATATTGCCTACGCCCTGATTATCGGCGGGGCGTTGGGTAACCTGTTTGACCGTTCGTATCACGGTTTTGTGGTCGATTTTATCGACTTCTATGTCGGTGACTGGCACTTCGCGACCTTTAACATCGCCGACTGTGCCATCTGCATCGGCGCGGCGCTGGTAGTGCTGGAAGGTTTTCTCAGCCCGAACGGCAAACCGGCTAAACAGAAAGGGTAACTGATGACAGACTTAGTTCAGCGCGATAGCGCGTTGCTGGTGCATTTTACGCTGAAGCTGGAGGATGGCTCGACGGCCGAATCCACGCGCGCCAACGGCAAACCTGCGCTGTTCCGTCTGGGTGATGGCAGCCTGTCGGGCGCGCTGGAACAGCAGCTACTCGGGCGTAAAGTGGGCGACAAGCACGCATTTACGCTGGAGCCGGAAGATGCGTTTGGCGGCACCAGCCCGGATCTGGTTCAGTACTTCTCACGTCGTGACTTTAACGACGCGGGCGAGCCGGAAGTGGGTGCCATTATGCTGTTCAGCGGCCGCGGCGGCAGCGAAATGCCTGGCGTGATTCGTGAAGTGTCCGGTGACTCGATCACCGTAGACTTCAACCATCCGCTGGCGGGCCAGCGCATTCAGTTTGACATTGAAGTGCTGGAGATTGATCCGGCGCTGGAGGCCAACGATGCAAATCCTGTTAGCTAACCCACGCGGTTTTTGCGCAGGCGTTGATCGCGCCATCAGCATCGTTGAGCGCGCGCTGGAGATGTACGGCGCGCCCATCTACGTGCGTCACGAAGTGGTGCATAACCGCTACGTGGTGAGTAGCTTACGCGAACGTGGGGCGATCTTCATTGAAGAGATCGCTGAAGTGCCGGATAACGCCATTCTGATCTTCTCCGCGCACGGCGTATCGCAAGCGGTTCGCGCCGAAGCCAAAGCGCGTAACCTCACCATGCTGTTTGATGCGACCTGTCCGCTGGTGACCAAAGTGCATATGGAAGTGGCGCGCGCTAGCCGTAAAGGTGTTGAAGCGATTCTTATTGGTCATGCGGGGCATCCGGAAGTGGAAGGCACCATGGGCCAGTACAGCAATCCTAACGGCGGCATGTATCTGGTGGAATCGCCGGAAGATGTGTTCAAGCTGAACGTCAAAGATGAGAGCAACCTGTGCTTTATGACGCAGACCACACTTTCAGTCGATGATACTTCGGACGTGATTGATGCACTGCGTCAGCGCTTCCCGGCGATTATCGGTCCACGTAAAGATGACATCTGCTACGCCACCACCAACCGTCAGGAAGCGGTACGCGTCTTAGCGCGTGATGCTGAAGTGGTGCTGGTAGTGGGATCGAAAAACTCCTCTAACTCGAACCGTCTGGCCGAACTGGCGCAGCGTGCTGGTAAGCTGGCGAAGCTGATTGATTCGGCTGATGACATCCAGGAAGAGTGGGTCAAAGACAAGCAGGTCATCGGCGTCACCGCGGGCGCTTCTGCTCCTGATATTCTGGTGCAACAGGTGATTCAACGTCTGCGTGAGCTCGGCGGTGAAGCGGCGATTGAGCTGATTGGCCGTGAAGAGAACATCGTGTTTGAAGTACCAAAAGAGCTGCGCGTCGACGTGCGAAACGTGCAGTAAGCGGTTTACACCGCAGTAAAATCAGGCCGACATTGTTCGGCCTTTTCTTTGCCTGTCGCAGTAGAAAATCCTGCTACCAGCATGCGGGATTGCTTTTACTGATAATGTTTCGCGGCTGGCATAAAATTCTTATATCCCTTTATTGTTGTGGCGTGACTGTTATCTGACCGTTAACCTGTTTACGCTTTACATGCATAGATTTGTATCAGGAATGAATAATTATGAGTGAAATCCGCATTGCTATCGTTGGTGCGCCGGGCCGCATGGGACGCAATTTGATTCAGGCCGTACAGCAGGCGGGAGGTGTTGCGCTAGGCGCAGCACTGGCGCGTAGCGGTTCGTCATTGCTGGGCGTAGATGCTGGCGAACTGGCGGGCATCGGTAAAACGGGCGTGATCGTCTCTGACGACCTGCAAAAGGTGGTTAACGACTTCGATGTCCTGATCGACTTCACCCGTCCGGAAGGCACGCTGGAGTATCTGGCGTTTTGCCGACAGCACAGCAAAGCGATGGTGATCGGTACCACCGGTTTTGATGAAGCCGGTAAAGCGGCGATTCGCGCGGCTGCTGAAGAGATTGGCATCGTGTTCGCCGCTAACTTCAGTGTGGGCGTCAACCTGGTGCTGAATCTGCTGCAGCAGGCAGCGAAGGTGATGGGCGACTACGCGGACATTGAAATCGTTGAAGCGCACCATCGTCACAAAGTTGATGCACCATCAGGTACTGCGCTGGCGATGGGCGAAGCGATTGCCGATGCCATGAAGTGGAATCTGGATGAGCACGCGGTGTATGCCCGTGAAGGTCATACCGGTGAGCGTAAAGCGCAAACCATCGGATTTGCTACCGTGCGCGCTGGTGATATCGTCGGCGAACACACCGCGATGTTTGCAGATATTGGTGAGCGCGTAGAGATTACCCACAAGGCTTCCAGCCGTATGACCTTTGCAAATGGTGCAGTTAAAGCGGCAAGCTGGTTAAAGAACAAGAAATCTGGCCTTTACGACATGCGTGATGTGCTGGATTTATCGATGTTGTGAGTGTTGTGAACCATCGTGATGTGGTTATTTCAATCGGTAAGACCTTGATTGACGAGGGCAATGTGATCATTGCCCTTTATTTTATCTGTAAATGACCATTTTGCTATATTATTGGTTCGAAGTGCTTATTTGTCGAAGTTGATGAGTGATTATCAGGCTTGCGATGGCTAATTTTGACCGTTTGGTAAAAAATTTATGCGCGCCAGCACCAGTTTGCCATTATCGCCGTCAGGCAACCGATTATTTTTCCGAGTTATCTCACTCTTTTGTCGCCTTTCGCCGTTTTTAACATTCAGTTGCCCGAAATATACAAAAAAATAACCACATGTTGTAGACAAGGTGCGGGGCGATCATTAGAATGCGCGCAATTTGCCAAAATTCGAGTACTCAGGCGGGTTTTGCATTGATTCTGGCACTGCTTTTGAATTAATATGCAAATATTGTGACTGTTTATTCCCTGGAGGATGTTTTGATTAAGTCAGCGCTCTTGGTTCTGGAAGACGGAACCCAATTCCACGGTCGGGCCATCGGGGCTACGGGGTCGGCAGTGGGGGAAGTTGTTTTCAACACTTCAATGACCGGTTATCAAGAAATCCTCACTGATCCTTCCTATTCCCGCCAAATCGTTACCCTCACTTATCCCCATATCGGCAATGTTGGCGTTAACGCCGCCGATGAAGAATCCAGCCAAATTCATGCTCAAGGCCTCGTTATTCGCGATCTGCCGCTGATTACCAGCAACTTCCGCAGCGAAGAAAGTCTGGCAGCTTACCTGCAGCGCAATAACATCGTTGGCATCGCCGATATCGACACGCGCAAACTGACCCGTTTGCTGCGCGAGAAGGGTGCACAGAGCGGCTGCATTATTGCGGGTGATAATCCGGATGCCGCACTGGCGCTGCAGAAAGCGCAGGCGTTCCCAGGCTTGAAAGGCATGGATCTGGCGAAAGAGGTGACCACCGCGGAAACCTACGCGTGGCAGCAGGGCAGCTGGACACTGGAAGGTGACCTGCCGGAGCAGAAAACGGCGGAAGAGCTGCCGTTCCATGTGGTGGCGTACGATTACGGCGCCAAGCGCAACATCCTGCGCATGCTGGTGGATCGCGGCTGCCGCCTGACGGTCGTGCCGGCGCAAACTCCGGCGGAAGAGGTTCTGGCACTTAATCCAGACGGTATTTTTCTGTCGAACGGTCCTGGCGACCCGGAGCCATGCGACTACGCCATTAATGCCATTCAGGCGTTCCTGAAAACCGATGTTCCGGTATTCGGTATCTGCCTTGGCCATCAGCTGTTAGCGCTGGCGAGCGGTGCCAAAACCATCAAGATGAAACTCGGCCACCACGGCGGCAACCATCCGGTGAAAGATCTTGATAACAACACCGTGATGATCACCGCACAGAACCACGGTTTTGCGGTTGATGACAGCCAATTACCGGCCAATCTGCGCGTGACGCATGTGTCGCTGTTCGACCAAACCGTGCAGGGCATTCAACGCACTGACAAACCGGCCTTCAGCTTCCAGGGACACCCGGAAGCGAGCCCAGGCCCGCATGATGCGGCGCCACTGTTCGATCACTTCATCGAACTGATCAAAGCATACCGTTCTAACGCGAAGTAATCAGGAGCCCACGATGCCAAAACGTACAGACATAAAATCCATCCTGATTCTTGGTGCTGGCCCGATCGTTATCGGCCAGGCATGTGAATTTGACTACTCCGGTGCGCAGGCGTGTAAAGCGCTGCGTGAAGAGGGCTACCGCGTCATTCTGGTGAACTCGAACCCGGCAACTATTATGACCGACCCGGAAATGGCCGATGCGACTTACATCGAGCCGATTCACTGGGAAGTGGTGCGCAAGATTATCGAAAAAGAGCGTCCGGATGCGGTGCTGCCAACCATGGGCGGCCAGACAGCGCTGAACTGTGCGCTGGAGCTGGAGCGTCAGGGCGTGCTGGCTGAGTTCGGCGTCACCATGATTGGTGCAACTGCCGATGCCATTGATAAAGCCGAAGATCGTCGTCGCTTCGACGTGGCGATGAAGAGCATTGGTCTGGGCACCGCTCGTTCCGGTATCGCGCATACCATGGAAGAAGCGCTGGCGGTGGCCGAAGACGTTGGCTTCCCGTGCATCATCCGCCCTTCCTTTACGATGGGCGGCACCGGCGGCGGTATCGCCTATAACCGCGAAGAGTTCGAAGAGATTTGCGAACGCGGTCTGGACTTGTCGCCAACCAATGAGCTGCTGATTGATGAGTCGCTGATTGGCTGGAAAGAGTACGAGATGGAAGTGGTACGTGATAAAAACGACAACTGTATCATCGTCTGCTCGATCGAAAACTTCGATGCAATGGGCATCCACACCGGTGACTCTATCACTGTGGCGCCCGCGCAAACTCTGACCGACAAAGAGTATCAAATCATGCGTAACGCCTCGCTGGCGGTACTGCGTGAAATCGGTGTCGAAACCGGTGGTTCGAACGTCCAGTTCTCGGTGAACCCGAAAGATGGCCGTATGATCGTCATCGAAATGAACCCGCGCGTATCGCGTTCGTCAGCGCTGGCTTCAAAAGCGACCGGCTTCCCGATTGCCAAAGTGGCGGCGAAACTGGCGGTGGGCTTTACCCTTGATGAGCTGATGAACGACATCACCGGCGGCTTAACGCCTGCGTCGTTCGAACCCTCTATCGACTACGTCGTTACCAAGATTCCTCGCTTCAACTTCGAGAAGTTCGCCGGTGCCAACGATCGTCTGACCACGCAGATGAAATCGGTCGGTGAAGTGATGGCGATTGGCCGCACGTTCCAGGAATCGATGCAGAAAGCGCTGCGCGGTCTGGAAGTCGGTGCCAACGGTTTCGACCCGAAAGTCAGCCTCGACGATCCAGAAGCGTTAACGCGCATTCGCCGCGAACTGAAAGATGCCGGTTCTGACCGTATCTGGTACATCGCCGATGCGTTCCGCGCCGGCATGTCAGTTGATGGCGTGTTCAACCTCACCAACATTGATCGCTGGTTCCTGGTGCAGATTGAAGAGCTGGTGCGTCTGGAAGAGCAGGTTGAACGCGAAGGTGTGAACTCGCTGAACGCGGAGTTCCTGCGCGCGCTGAAGCGTAAAGGCTTTGCTGATGTCCGTCTGGCCGCGCTGGCGGGCGTATCTGAAGGCGAAATCCGTAAGCTGCGTCAGCAATTTAACCTGCATCCGGTCTACAAACGCGTCGATACCTGCGCCGCTGAATTTGCGACGGATACTGCTTATATGTACTCAACCTACGAGGAAGAGTGCGAAGCCAATCCAAATCAGGATCGTGAAAAAATCATGATTCTGGGCGGCGGTCCAAACCGTATCGGCCAGGGCATCGAGTTCGATTACTGCTGCGTGCATGCGGCGCTGGCGCTGCGTGAAGACGGTTACGAGACCATCATGGTCAACTGTAACCCGGAAACCGTCTCAACCGACTACGACACCTCGGATCGCCTCTACTTCGAGCCGGTCACGCTGGAAGATGTGCTGGAAATCGTGCGTATCGAGAAGCCGAAAGGCGTCATCGTACAGTACGGCGGCCAGACGCCGCTGAAACTGGCACGCGCGCTGGAAGCGGCTGGCGTGCCGGTGATTGGTACCAGCCCGGACTCGATTGACCGTGCAGAAGACCGTGAGCGTTTCCAGCAGGCGGTTGATCGCCTGAGCCTGAAGCAGCCGGCTAACGCCACCGTTGCCACGCTGGAACAGGCCGTTGAGAAAGCCGCCGGTATCGGTTATCCGCTGGTGGTGCGTCCTTCTTATGTGCTGGGCGGCCGCGCGATGGAGATCGTTTACGACGAAATCGACCTGAAGCGTTACTTCCAGACGGCGGTGTCGGTCTCTAACGATGCGCCGGTGCTGCTGGATCGCTTCCTCGATGATGCGGTTGAAGTGGATGTCGATGCGATTTGCGACGGCGAGCGCGTGCTGATTGGCGGCATCATGGAGCACATCGAGCAGGCAGGCGTGCACTCAGGTGACTCCGCATGTTCACTGCCAGCCTACACGCTGAACACTGAAATCCAGAACGTGATGCGTCAGCAGGTGGAAAAATTGGCCTTCGAGCTGAACGTACGTGGCCTGATGAACGTGCAGTTCGCGGTGAAGGACAATGAAGTTTACCTGATTGAGGTGAATCCACGTGCCGCGCGTACCGTGCCGTTCGTGTCGAAAGCCACTGGCGTGGCGCTGGCGAAGGTTGCCGCGCGCGTGATGGCAGGTAAAACGCTGGCTGAGCAGGGCGTCACTAAAGAAGTGATTCCACCGTATTACTCGGTGAAAGAAGTGGTGCTGCCGTTCAACAAGTTCCCAGGCGTTGACCCGATTCTCGGCCCAGAGATGCGCTCTACCGGTGAAGTGATGGGCGTCGGTCGCACCTTCGCTGAAGCCTTCGCCAAAGCGATGCTGGGTGCCCAGAGCAACATGAAGAAAACCGGTCGCGCGTTGCTGTCAGTGCGTGAAGGCGATAAGAAACGTATCGTCGACCTGGCGGCAAAACTGCAGAAGTTTGGTTTCGAGCTGGATGCGACACACGGTACCGCAGTTGTGCTGGGCGAAGCGGGCATCAATCCACGTCTGGTGAACAAGGTGCATGAAGGTCGTCCGCACATTCAGGATCGCCTGAAGAATGGCGAATATACCTACATCGTCAACACCACGGCGGGACGTCAGGCGATTGAAGACTCCAAGCTGATTCGTCGTAGTGCGCTACAGTACAAAGTGCATTACGACACCACGCTGAACGGCGGTTTTGCCACAGCGATGGCGCTGAACGCGGATCCAACGGAGCAGGTAATTTCGGTGCAGGAAATGCACGCGCAAATTAAAGGCTGATTCCAATTGGCTACTCACTAACGGCTCCTGCGGGGGCCGTTTTTTTATCCTTTTACCAATGCCCGCATTTCCTTATCTGTAAAAATCCTATTGATTTGACATATGTTTTATCAGTTGATGCGGAAAGCGTTACACCTCGGAATATCCGCACAAAATTATAAATAAGATCCCAGTTAGCGCACCGTACTATTTCGCCCGCTCACCAATAGAGCGCTCACCTTAACTGGGATATAAAAATGCAAATGCGTGCTTTCACTCTCAGCGCTATTGCTGCGTTACTCGCAGCGGCGCCACTCGCCAGCCAGGCGGAAATTACTTTACTCAAGCAGGATCCACAGGCGGGCGATGCGCTAAGCCGTCTCGACTTCAAAGTGGGCGGCAGTATTCGTCCGCAGTTCCAACATCAGAATGGCGTAAACGACAAATCGTACAAACGTAATGGCTACGACGGCGGCTCACGCTTCCGCTTCAGCGCCAATTATTACCTGTTCGACGACGTAAGCTGGGTCGGTTACTACGAGCTGGGCGTTAACTTCCCGGCCTGGTGGGGTTGGGACAATCATCATGCAGATGGTGCGAATAACACTTCGCGCCGCCAACTTTATACTGGCTTCAAAAGCGCCACCTTGGGTGAGCTCTACTTTGGTCAGCAGAACAGCGTTTACTACGATGTCGTAGGAGCGAAGACCGATATCTGGGATTACGACATGCTGGCGCAGGCGCCGGGCAATGGCATCAATGGTGATTACGATGGTTCTTACCGTTCGCGCAAAATGCTGAAGTACAAAAATACCTTCGGCGATGCGGATGTGTATGCGTCGTATCTGTTTGAAGATAATGAGTTCCTGCCAGGCAACGGCCTACGCTACAAGCGTAAAGGCGGTGGCTCGCTGGGTGTGAACTACCACATCACCAAAGACCTGGCGTGGGGAACCGCGTGGAACTACACCCGCGCCGATATTCGCAATCCAGGCAATGGCGACAGCAAGCGCTATGACCAGAATATCTACGGTACCGCTCTGAGCTGGACGCCGGATAACTGGACGCTGTCAGCCGGAGCGGGTTGGTATGAGAACTTCTCCCCAACCAAACGTAATACCGTTAACAATTACTTCGCGGATGACGCGTGGGGCATCGAATACTTTGCCGGCTACAAATTCCCAATTGGCCAGTATGCGGTGAAATCTATTCAGCCTTACTTCATGGGCGACCGTCTGGAGTTCGTCAACGGACGTGACTACAAGCGTATTGATAACGGCGTTGGCGTGAGTGCTCAGCTGGATTACGGCTTCCGTGTCGACTACGAATATGTCATCACCTCCAGCACCGACAAGTCACTGGGCAACGTGAACCTGGTGCGTCTACGCTACGATTTCTAAAGCGTTTCAACGGCTCCTGCGGGAGCCGTTTTCTTTTTTTGCACAGAGTGCGCTTTTCTTTACACTGCGATACCAATAATGCGACGTTTCGCGCGGAGTTGTGCCGCCTCGTCAGCAATTTCTGGCTCCTCGCCCCGCAATTGCCGGGAAAGTCGGTGTAAAACTCTGTCCAATAACAAAAGTGCGGTGGCATCGGAGCTTTACGCAAATAGCGGGGGCGGCCTATCGACGAAAGTTTCGCCTTTACGTATGATGGCGCCAATTTTTTCCAGTAGGTCTTTTAACATGATTAGTCTGATCGCGGCACTGGCAGCGGATCGCATTATTGGTATGGAAAACGCCATGCCATGGAACCTGCCAGCAGATTTGGCATGGTTCAAACGTAATACCTTGAATAAGCCGGTGATTATGGGTCGTCTGACCTTTGAATCGATTGGCCGCCCGCTTCCTGGACGCCTGAACATTGTGGTCAGCAGCCAGCCGGGCAACCACGAAGGCGTTACCTGGGTGACATCGCTGGAAGAGGCGGTAAAAGCGGCGGGTGATGTCGAAGAGATGATGGTGATTGGTGGTGGACGCGTTTACGAGCAGATGCTGGCTCGCGCGGATCGCCTCTACCTGACCCATATCGATGCGGAAGTGGAAGGGGATACGCAGTTCCCGGATTACGAACCGGACGAGTGGCAGTCAACCTTCAGCGAATTCCATGACGCCGATGAGCAGAACTCGCACAGCTACTGCTTCGAGATCCTGGATCGCCGCAAGTAACGTTGCCAGTGATGGCGACCCATAAAAAACCCCGCTTATGCGGGTTTTTTATTTACGGCGTATCACTTAACGGTGGATGCGCACTTACCGCGCTTTCGGCCATTGCCTGTTCGCGATTGGATGCCTGTACGTAATACTGTTTGGTTTCCCAATGCAGCAGCGTCAATGTTCCACCCCAGCAGCAGCCGGTATCCAGACCAATCACATGTTCCGGTGTGCCTTTACCTTCCAGCGATGCCCAGTGACCAAAGATCTGCGTATAGTCGCTGTCGATTTTGCCCGGCACCTTAAACCACGGCTTGAGCGGCGGCGGCGCTGATTCAGGCGACTCTTTGCAGATCATATCCAGCTGGCCGTTCGGGAAGCAGAAGCGCATGCGCGTCAGCGCATTAGTGCTAAAGCGCAGTCGCGCCAGACCGCTGAGTTCCGGCGTCCAGTTGTTTGGCATGTCGCCATACATCGCATCCAGAAACAGCGGATAGCTGTCGCTGGAGAGCACCGCTTCCACTTCACGCGCGCACAGCTGCGCCGTCTCTAAATCCCATTGCGGCGTAATGCCCGCATGCGCCATCAACAGCTTCTTCTCTTCATCTACCTGCAACAGTGGCTGACGACGTAACCAGTTAATCAACTCATCGGCATCATCGGCTTCCAGCAGCGGCGTCAGGCGATCTTTCGGCTTGTTACGGCTGATACCGGCATACACCGCCAGCAAATGCAGGTCGTGATTACCCAGCACCAGGCGCACGCAATTTCCCAGCGATTTTACATAGCGCAGCACATCGAGCGAACCGGGGCCGCGCGCCACCAAATCGCCGGTAAGCCATAAGGTGTCCTGCTGCGGATCGAAGTCAACCTGCGCCAACAGCGCACGAAGCTCGTCATAACAGCCATGAACATCGCCAATCAGGTATGTACTCATTGTCAGTCCGATTAAAACGCGCCGCCCGGACGGGCCGGGCGGAGGAGGATTAGTGAATGTGGGTTTGCACCGCGAGTCGGAACACCGGAATCTCGACGTGGAACTCTTCGCCCGCATCGTCGATCATCACATAGTGGCCTTGCATGGTGCCCATCGGCGTCTCCAGAATCGCGCCGCTGGTGTACTGATACTCGCCGCCGGCCGCAATGTGCGGCTGTTCGCCGACCACGCCTTCACCTTGCACTTCAGTCTCGCGACCGTTGCCGTTGGTGATCAGCCAATAGCGGCTACGCAGCTGGACGTTGCTGCGCCCCAAATTGCGAATGGTGATGGTGTAGGCAAACACGTAGCGATCCTCGTCGGGCAAGGATTGCGACTCCACATACTGGCTATGCACATGGATACAGACGCGGGCCAAATCACTCATGCACTCAACTCTCCGGAGTTTCTGCCTGATGCTTGCTCAACCAGTTTGCCAGTTGGCAATATTGCGCCACAGAGACGTTCTCTGCACGCAGCGAGGCATCGATTTCTAATTGATCCAGCGCACCAGCCGCAAACATATGAGCAAGGCTGTTGCGCAGCGTTTTTCGGCGTTTACCAAAGGCTTCCGTGGTGATACGGCTCAGCAGTCGAATATCGCTGACCGGATACTGTGGCTGCATATACGGCACTAAACGCACCACGGCCGATTCCACTTTCGGTGCCGGCGTGAAGGATTCTGGTGGCACTTCGAGCACAGGAATAACCTGGCAATAGTACTGCGCCATCACGCTCAAACGACCATAAGCTTTGCTGCCCGGACCGGCGACTAAACGATTCACCACTTCTTTCTGCAGCATGAAGTGCATATCTTTAATCGAACCAGTATAGCTGAAAAGGTGGAACATCAGCGGCGTCGAGATGTTGTATGGCAGGTTGCCGAACACGCGCAGCGGCTGACCTTTCTCTTGCGCCAGCGCAGAGAAATCAAAGGTCATGGCATCCTGCTGGAAAATGGTCAGCTTAGGACCGAGGAACGGGTGCGTTTGCAGACGCGCAGCAAGGTCGCGGTCCAGCTCGACCACGGTCAGCTCATCCAGACGTTCGCCTACCGGCTCGGTTAATGCACCCAAGCCGGGGCCGATTTCCACGATAGCTTCACCTTTTTGCGGGTGAATGGCGGAGACAATGCTATCGATAATGTACTGATCGTTCAGGAAGTTCTGCCCGAAACGTTTACGGGCGTAATGCCCCTGATGGACGCGATTATTCATTACTGCTCTTGATCATAGTGATGGCGAGATTAAGCGCCGTGATAAAGCTGCCCGGTTCTGCCTGACCGAGACCGGCTAATTCAAGCGCGGTGCCGTGATCGACAGAAGTCCGGATAAAGGGCAGGCCAAGTGTGATATTCACCGCGCGGCCAAACCCCTGAAATTTTAGCACCGGCAAGCCCTGGTCGTGATACATCGCCAGAACCGCATCGGCATGTTGCAGGTATTTCGGCTGGAACAGCGTATCGGCTGGCAGAGGTCCGGTAAGTTGGATGCCTTGCTGGCGCAGTTCGTTGAGGGCCGGAATGATAGTATCAATCTCTTCGCGGCCCATATGGCCGCTCTCGCCGGCATGCGGATTAAGGCCGCAGACGAAAATATGAGGATGCGGTAAACCAAACTTCTGCTGCAGATCCCGATGCAGAATGGTGATCACTTCATGCAGCGTGTCGCGGGTAATTGCGGCAGAAACATCTTTCAGCGGCAGATGTGTGGTAGCCAATGCCACACGCAACTCTTCTGTTGCCAGCATCATCACCACTAAATCGCCACCGGCGCGATCGGCAAAAAACTCGGTATGACCGGTAAACGGAATGCCCGCATCGTTGATCACGCCTTTGTGCACCGGACCGGTAATCAGCGCGGCAAATTCGCCGTTCAGACAACCGTCACAGGCGCGCGTCAGGGTTTCCAGCACGTAGTGACTGTTTGCGACGCAGAGTTCTCCGGCGGTCACTGGCTGAGCGGTATCGACCTGCAGCAGCGTAAGCGTGCCGGCCTGCTGCGGTTGTGCCACTGCAGGTTGATAGTCACGCAGCGTCAGCGGCAAACCCAATAAAGCAGCGCGACGGCGCAAAAGCTCGCCGTCGCAGCAGACCACCAATTCAACCGGCCAGTTTTGCTGCGCCAGTTGCAGGGTGAGGTCGGGACCAATCCCGGCGGGTTCGCCGGGCGTGATCACCACACGATAATTACTGACCATTGTTATCCAGAATTTTCACGTAAGCACTGGCGCGCTGTTCCTGCATCCAGGTTTGCGCTTCTTCCGCGAATTTACGGTTGAACAGCATGCGATAGGCGCGCTCTTTCTGCGCGGCATCGGTCTTATCAACCTGACGCGTATCCAGCAACTGAATCAAGTGCCAGCCAAATGAGGAGTGAACCGGCTGGCTGACCTGGCCTTTCTGCAACTTCAGCAATGCATCGCGGAATGCCGGATCGTAAATCTCTGGAGATGCCCAGCCGAGATCGCCGCCCTGGTTAGCCGAACCCGGATCGTCGGAGAACTGTTTGGCCGCTGCGGCGAAGGTGGTTTTACCGCTTTTAATATCCGCTGCAATCTGTTCGATTTTGGCCTGCGCCTGTGCGTCGGTCAGGATCGGTGAAGGCTTCAGCAGAATATGACGCGCATGCACCTCAGTCACAGAGATGCTTTTGCTTTCGCCACGCAGGTCGTTCACCTTCAGGATGTGGAAACCAACACCTGAACGGATTGGACCGACGATATCGCCTTTCTTCGCGGTGCTCAGCGCCTGCGAGAACAGCGTTGGCAGCTCTTCGATTTTGCCCCAACCCATGTTGCCGCCTTTCAGCGCCTGCGGATCGGCTGAGTAAGTCACGGCCAGCTTGCCGAAGTCGGCACCGCCTTTCAGCTGAGCAACCAGTTGGCGCGCCAGCGTTTCCTGGTCGTCAACCTGCTGCTGCGTCGGGTTTTCTGACAGCGGCAGCAGAATCTGGCTGATGTTAAGCTCAGTACCTTGCGTGTTCTGCGCACCCACCTGCGTAGCCAGCGTATCCACTTCCTGCGGCAGTATAGTGACGCGGCGACGCACTTCGTTGTTACGCACTTCTGAAATCAGCATCTCTTTGCGGATTTGCGCACGGTAATCGTTGTAGTTCATACCGTCATAGGCCAGACGGCTACGCAGCTGATCGAGGCTCATGCGGTTTTGCGCGGCAATGTTCTGAATTGCCTGATCCAGCTGCTGATCGGTAATCTGCACGCCCGCTCTTTCACCCATTTGCAGAATGATGGCATCCATGACCTGGCGTTCAAGGATCTGATGACGCAAGGTTTTTTCATCAGGGAGTTGCTGGTTTGCCTGCTGCGCCTGTGATTTCACGGTGCGCATCATGTTATCAACGTCACTTTCCAGTACCACGCCGTTGTTCACGACTGCGGCAACTTTATCAACCACTTGTGGGGCTGCGAACGCAGTGTTAGCGGTAATCGCTACACCAAGAATCAGCATTCTCCAGTTCTTCATACTTTATCCATTGTTGTTTCCGCACTGCGGGAGAGCCTGTCAAACATCACAACATCAGAAAGCGCGCTGGTAAGGGATGATGCCCTGACGCAGCATTTCGTTGGTGCCTAAGCCATAGTTAGAACTCAGACCACGCAGCTCAATGTTGAATGAGATTTGGTTGTCATACTTACTGTCGTTGTTTTCCCAACCGTTGATCTTGCGTTCGTAACCCAGACGAATGGCATAGCAGCACGAGCTGTACTGCAGGCCGACCAGCTGTTCAGCCGGACGACTATTGCGGGTATCGTAGTAATAACCGCCCACCAGTGACCAGGCATCCGCAATCGGCCAGCTGGCAGTGCCGCCCACCTGTGAAATCCCGTTTTTATAGATCGGGTTAGTCACCAGGCTTGAGTTATTCAGCGCCTGCGCCACATATTCCGGGCTGCTGTAGCGATAGCTCAGCTGCACCATACGATCGGCATCCTGACGATACTCAACTACCGCATTGCCCTGCGCGACGTTATCGAGGCGGGTGTCATATTGCAGACCGCCACGCGCCCCCCAGCGATCGCTGATTTTCCAGTACGTGTCGCCGGCCCAAACCAGGCTGCCGGTGTCATCTTCTTTGTTCGTCTGGTTTACGCCGGTACGAGACGGGGTAAACGAGTAGATTTGACCCACAGAAACGTTAAAACGTTCAACCAGATCGTTATCATAAATACGCGTGGTTACGCCGGTCGCCACTTCATTTGCTGAAGCGATGCGATCCAGGCCGCTGTAGGTACGATCGCGGAACAGGCCGGTGTAGTCGGTTTGCAGCAACGTCGAGTCGTACGGATAGATATTGCTCTGGTTACGATAGGGGACGTAAAGGTACTGAACACGCGGTTCCAGCGTTTGTGTATAGCCTGGTTCCCAGTCCATATCGCGGTCAAACACCAGGCGACCATCCACTTTGAACTGAGGCAGCGTGCGGTTAACCGAGTTTTCCAGCTGATTATCACGAGCGGTATTAACCGAGGTGTTGTAATACTCAACGTCATCCTGCTGATAATGGGTTGCCAGGAATTTCGCTTCGGTATCGAGACTCGCCCAGCCGTTAGACAGCGGCAAATTCAACGTTGGCTCAACATGCAGACGCGTGGTTTCAGGCATCTGGCTATTCACGTTGGTAAATTTCACCGCCTGCGCAAAGATTCGACCATCAAACGGCCCCATATCGTTCTGATAGAAGTTCAGATCGAGCTGCGGCATCGCACGATAGACGTTGCTGTTGCTGGTGTTACCAAACACCTGGAAGTCTTTGGTCGACAGCGTCGCGTCCCAGTTGGTATCCGCGTAGCCAAGGCTGAATTTCTGCGTGGCGTAACCATCGGTGGAGCTGTAGTACTTCGACTCAAGATCGTTGAAGTAATAGGGATCGCTTACTTTGGTGTAGTCAGCGTTGAAGCGCCAGTGCTGGTCGTATACACCCGAATGGCGCCAGTAGAACAGCCAGCGATCGGAACTATCGTCCTGCGCGATACCACGCACTGCTTTGTCATTGTCGTACTGCTTATCTGACTGCAGATAATCCAGCTCCATCAAGCCTGCGCCAAACACCGTCAAATAGCGGAATTCGTTCTGCAGCTGCAGACCGCGTTTTTCCATATAGTGCGGCGTGATGGTGGCATCGGCCTGCGGCGCGATGTTCCAGTAATAAGGCAGCATGAATTCGAAGCCGTTATTACTGCCGTATTTCGCATTCGGGATCAGGAAACCGGAGCGGCGGCGATCGCCAATCGGTAGCTGTAAATAAGGGCTGTAGAATACCGGCACATTGCCGAGCTTAAAGCGGGCGTTCCAGATTTCCGCGACTTCTTCTTCGCGGTCCTGAATCACTTCGGAACCGACCACGCTCCAGCTGTTGGAACCCGGCAAACAGGAGGTAAAGCTGCCGTTTTCCAGAATGGTGTAGCGATTGTTACCGCGCAGTTTCATCTGATCGGCATCGCCGCGGCCCTGACGGCCAACCATCTGATAATCACCGTTCCACACGTTAGTGTCTTTGGTGTTCAGATTTGACCAGGCTTTTGGACCTTTGAGGATGACCTGATTGTCGTCATAGTGCACATTACCCAGCGCATCCACGGTACGAACCGGCGTGGTTTGTCCTTCCTGCTGACGTTGATGAAGCTGCACCTCGTCGGAACGCAGGCGGCTATTGCCTTGCTGCACGTCGACGTTACCGGTGAACACCGCATCATCCGGATAGTTGCCTTTAGCGGAATCAGAATGGATGGTGACCGGCAGCGAGTTGGTGTCGCCATTGACCAGCGGGCGGTTGTAACTCGGCACGCCCAGCATGCACTGCGACATCAGATCGTCGGCGAGTGATGACTGGCTATAAAGCGCTGCACCAATCATGGTAGCCAGCAAGGTAGGTATACGTTTTTTCATACGCGGTTTCGATAATTCCATGAAAACTGGCATCATGCCGACAATCCGGTCAGAGACTAACTTACTGCCCGGCGTTGCGCCAGTGTTAATCCTTGTCTGTCCGCGTTGCCGTTAGGCGCTGAGATAAATGACAGGTATGATAATGCAATTTTCAGCCGCAAGCATGGCGAATTGAGGAGTTTATGCGCTACTGGGGAAAAGTAATTGGTCTGGCGCTTGGGATATTTTCCGGGGCAGGCTTTTGGGGCATTGTACTGGGTCTGATCATTGGTCACATGTTTGACAAAGTGCGCAGCGTAAAAGGACAGGGCTATTTCGCCAATAACCAGGCGCGTCAGACGCTGTTTTTCAGTACCACATTTCAGGTGATGGGCCATTTGACCAAATCAAAAGGGCGCGTCACCGAAGCGGATATCCAGATTGCTTCCTTATTTATGGATCGCATGCAGCTGCATGGCGATGCGCGCACTGCCGCGCAGCGTGCGTTCCGTGAAGGTAAACAGAGCGACTATCCGTTGCGCAGTAAACTGCGCGAGCTGCGCAGCGCCTGCTTTGGCCGGTTTGATCTGATTCGGATGTTTCTGGAAATCCAAATCCAGGCCGCCTTCGCCGATGGTTCACTGCATCCCAACGAACGTCAGGTGCTGTATGTGATTGCCGAAGAGCTGGGTATTTCACGCGCACAGTTCGATCAGTTCCTGCGCATGATGGAAGGCGGTCAGCAGTTTGGTGGTGGCGGTTCTTCCCGCGGCGGCGCGTATCAGCAGGCGCAACGCGGTCCTACGCTGGAAGATGCCTGCAGCGTGCTGGGCGTGAAAAGCAGCGATGATGGCACCACCATCAAGCGCGCGTACCGTAAGCTGATGAGCGAACATCATCCTGACAAGCTGGTGGCGAAAGGTTTACCGCCGGAAATGATGGAGATGGCGAAGCAGAAAGCGCAGGAGATTCAGGCGGCTTACGATCTGATTCGTAAGGAGAAAGGGTTTAAATAATTTTATTGCTGTCCCCCATCCCGGCCTTCCCCCGCAAGCGGGGGAAGGAGATGCTGCCCCATGCAGCTTCATCACTAACATGTAGCAACATCTTCCTCCCCCATTTATGGGGGAGGACCGAGGTGGGGGGCAGCAAGCACGGAACGAGGAGGGGGACTGCACGCACGGACCGAGGAGGGGCAGCATCTCCAACACTAAAATCCCGCCGGCTGCCTGAACGTCATGCTATTGCCAAACGCCGGATGGGTGATCGTCAGCGACTCCGCATGCAACTGCAAACGCGACGCCATCGCCAGCGCCTCATCATGTGCATAAAAGCGGTCGCCAAGAATCGGATGCCCCAGCGCCAGCAGATGCACACGCAGCTGGTGTGAGCGTCCGGTAATTGGCTTAAGCTTGACGCGCGCACTGTTCGTGGCTTCATACTCCAGCACCTGATACTCGGTCTGCGCCGCTTTGCCGTTTTCGAAACACACCATCTGCTTCGGCCGATTCGGCCAGTCGCAAATCAGCGGCAGATCGATCAAACCCTCTTCTGCCGCCGGATGGCCCCACACGCGCGCCACATAGTATTTGGAAGGCTCGCGCTCACGGAACTGGCGCTTGAGCTCACGCTCTGCCGCTTTATTCAGGGCCACGACGATCACGCCGCTGGTAGCCATATCGAGACGGTGCACCGATTCCGCCTGCGGGAAATCACGCTGGATGCGCGTCATCACGCTATCCTTGTGCTCTTCGAGACGGCCCGGCACCGACAGCAACCCGCTCGGTTTATTCACCACCATAATGTGCTCGTCCTGATACAGAATATGCAGCCAGGGTTCAAGCGGCGGGTTGTAAGCTTCCATCAGCATGATGTCGCGGTCCTGAACATTATTGGTGCGTGACCACGATCAGGCGCAGCGCATCGAGACGCCAGCCTGCATCGCCCAGGCTTTCCAATACCTGTTCGCGATTGCTTTCCAGCGCTTCAACCTCGTCATCACGGATGTTGGGGTTAACCGCGCGCAGCGCTTCGAGACGTGACAGCTCAGCACCGAGTTTCTCTTCGGCTTCCACTTTCGCTGCCGCGATAATCGCCTGCGCTTCCGGAACGATCGCTTTTTCGGCCTGGGTCAGAATCTCGTGCACGTCTTGCTGCACCGCATTCACCAGCTTGCTGCCGGTATGGCGATTCACCGCATTCAACTGACGGTTAAAGCTTTCAAACTCCACTTTGCCCGCCAGATTGTTCCCGGCACGATCCATCAGCAAACGTACCGGCGTTGGCGGCAGGAAGCGGGTGAGCTGCAGGCTTTTCGGCGCTTGCGCTTCAACCACATAGATCATCTCGACCAGCAGCGTCCCGACCGGCAGCGCCTTGTTCTTCAGCAGCGACAGCGCACAGCTACCGGTATCGCCCGAAAGAATCAGGTCGAGGCCGTTGAGGATCAGCGGATGTTCCCAGGTGATAAACTGGGTATCTTCACGCCACAGCGCCTGGTTACGGTTAAAGGTCACGGTGCAACCCTCTTCCGGCAGGCCAGGGAAATCAGGCACCAGCATGTGATCGGACGGCGTCAGCACGATCAGGCTATCGCTGCGGTCTTCCTGATTGATGCCGACGATATCGAACAGGTTCAGCGCAAAGTTAACCAGATCGGTATCGTTGTCCTGCTCGCCGATGGCATTTGCCAGCTCCTGAGCGGCTTCGCCGCCGTTGGAGTTCAGTTCCAGTAAGCGATCGCGTCCCTGTTCCAGCTGTGATTTCAGCGCATCGTGCTGCTTGCGGCTTGCGCTGATGAACTCATCGAGTCCCTGCGGATTTTCCGGCGCGGCAAGATATTCAATCAGCTGATTGTACTCATTGTCATAAATGGCGCGGCCAGTTGGGCAGGTGTGTTCAAACGCATCCAACCCTTCGTGATACCAGCGCAGCAGCACCGCCTGCGCGGTTTTTTCCAGCCACGGCACCAGAATCTGGATGTCATGCATCTGGCCGATACGATCGAGACGACCGATACGCTGCTCCAGCAGATCCGGGTTGAACGGCAAATCGAACATCACCAAACGGCTGGCGAACTGGAAGTTACGGCCTTCAGAACCGATTTCGGAACACAGCAACACCTGCGCGCCATCCTCTTCGGAGGCGAAGAAGGCTGCTGCGCGGTCGCGTTCGATAATCGACAAGCCTTCGTGGAACACGGCGGCACGGATGCCTTCGCGCTCACGCAGCACCTGCTCCAGCTGCAGCGCGGTGGCGGCTTTGGCGCAGATCACCAGCACTTTCTCTTTGCGGTTGCTGGTGAGGTAACCCATCAGCCACTCAACGCGCGGATCGAAGTTCCACCATGTGCCGCTATCGCCTTCAAATTCCTGATAAATCTGCTCGGGATACAGCATGTCACGCGCGCGCTCTTCTGCGCTTTTGCGCGTGCCCATTATGCCGGAGACTTTAATCGCGGTTTGATACTGCGCCGGCAGCGGCAGACGAATCTGGTGCAGCTCGCGTTTCGGGAAGCCCTTCACGCCGTTACGGGTGTTACGGAACAGCACGCGGCTGGTGCCGTGGCGATCCATCAGCATCGAGACCAGCTCTTTACGCGCGTCTTCTTTGCCATCGCGATCGCTGTTCGCCACTTGCAGCAGCGGCTCGATATCCTGTTCACCGATCAGATCGTTGATCAGGTTCATCTCATCTTTGCTGATGGCGTGGTCGGCCAGCAGCGAGCTCACCGCATCGGCCACCGGACGATAATGCTGCTGCTCTTCGACAAACTGGCCGAAATCGTGGAAACGATTTGGGTCGAGCAGACGCAGACGCGCAAAGTGGCTCTCTAAGCCCAGCTGTTCTGGCGTGGCAGTCAGCAGCAGTACGCCAGCGGTTTTCTCTGCCAGCTGCTCGATAACCTGATATTCGCGGCTTGGTGCGTCTTCGCTCCATGCCAGATGGTGCGCTTCATCAACCACCAGCAGATCCCACTCGGCATCGGCCAGCAGCTCAAGACGCTGCTTGTTACGGCGTACAAAATCGAGCGAACAGATAATCAGCTGCTCGGTTTCAAAGGCATTGTCGCTGTCGTGCTGCGCTTCGGTGTAGCGATCGTCATCAAACAGCGCAAAGCGCAGGTTAAAGCGACGCAGCATTTCCACCAGCCACTGATGTTGCAGCGTTTCCGGCACCACAATCAGCACGCGCTCGGCACGACCGGCCAGCAGCTGTTGCTGGATGATCATCCCGGCTTCAATGGTTTTACCCAAGCCCACTTCATCCGCCAGCAGCACGCGCGGCGCGTGGCGACGGCCGACATCGTGAGCGATGTGCAGCTGATGCGGAATCAAATTGGTGCGCATCCCGCGCAGGCCGCTGATCGGCAGGCGGTATTGCTCGCTGTGGTATTTGCGTGCGCGGAAACGCAGCGCAAAGCGGTCCATGCGGTCGAGCTGACCGGCGAACAGGCGATCCTGCGGCTTGCTGAACACCAGTTTGCTGTCCAGCATCACTTCGCGCATGACGACGCCCGCTTCTTCGGTGTCGAGACGTGTGCCGATGTAAGTCATTAAATCGTTTTCGTTGCGGACTTCATCGACGGTCATCTGCCAGCCTTCGTGGCTGGTGATGGTGTCACCCGGATTGAAAATCACACGAGTGACCGGAGAATCGTTTCGGGCATACAGGCGGTTTTCGCCGGTTGCCGGAAAAAGCATGGTGATCATGCGCGTATCGAGCGCGACCACCGTGCCCAATCCCAGTTCACTTTCCGTATCACTAATCCAGCGCTGACCCAGTGTAAAAACCATATATTTTTTGCTCGACTCTCTGACATGCCATAAAGAAGTTCACCTGTACTCAGGCAATACCCAACCGCCAAACGGGTGTTTGGTCAGATTGTGAGTGCGGTGAGAATCAGGAAGGGCGCTATGGTACTGGATGGCAAGGCATTCGTCACCTGTCAAAAAAGCCCCAGCTGCCCAGTAATGAGTGTAGCAAAGTCGTCACCGACGAACGGCAAAATGCCGTCAGCCACCGGCTGCAGCTGTTTGGTGACGTAATGATCGTAGTCGAGGGGCGTATTACGCGCCTCGAGCGGTTCCGGTCCGGCCGTGGCCATCACATAGCGGATCGAGCCACCATTTTGATACTGCAGTGGGCGCTGCAGCTTGCGATTTTGCTCATCGGCGAGACGCGCAGCGCGCACATGAGGCGGCACATTGCGCTCGTAATCTTTCAGCGCGCGCCGCAGGCGTTTTTTATACACCAGCTGATCGTCGAGTTCACCGGCCAGCAGCTGCGCCACCGTTTCGCGAATGTAATCCTGCCACGGCTCGCCACGGAAAATACGGCCATACAGATTTTGCTGGAACTGCTGCGCCAGCGGCGTCCAGTCGGTGCGCACTGATTCGAGGCCTTTAAACACCAGCCGCTCGCCGCCCTCTCTGAGAATCATGCCGGCATAGCGCTTTTTGCTGCCCTGTTCGGCGCCGCGAATGGTGGGCATCAGGAAACGGCTGAAGTGCGTTTCATACTCCAGCTCCAGCGCGCTCTCCAGCCCATAAGTTGATTGCAGATGCTGCCGCCACCAGCCGTTAACCTGTTCAGCGAGATGACGACCAATCGCCGTCGCCTCCGCTTCACTGTGCGCGCCTTTCAGCCAGACGAAGGTGGAATCGGTATCGCCGTAAATCACATCAAAGCCTTCCGCTTCAATCAGCTCGCGCGTTTGCTGCATGATGGCGTGGCCGCGCAGGGTGATGGATGACGCGAGGCGCGGATCGAAGAAGCGGCAGGCGCTGGTGCCGAGCACGCCATAAAAAGCATTCATGATGATTTTCAGCGCCTGCGACAGCGGTTTGTTGTTGTCGCGCTTGGCGGCTTCACGCCCCTGCCAAATCTGCTCGACAATCGCCGGTAAACAGTGGGTCTCACGGGAAAAGCGCGCATTGCGGAAGCCGGGCACGGAATCGGCGTCATCCGGGTGCGCCAGGCCTTCCACCAAACCCACCGGATCGATAAGGAAGGTGCGAATAATTGAGGGATAGAGGCTTTTGTAATCCAGCACCAGCACCGAATCGTACAGGCCGGGCCGCGAATCCATCACGTAACCGCCGGGGCTGGCTTCCGGCGCCACTTCGCCGAGATTCGGCGCCACGAAACCGGCGCGGTGCATGCGCGGGATATAGAGATGACCAAAGGCCGCCACCGAACCGCCGTGACGATCCACCGCTAAACCATTTACCGTGGCGCGTTCCAGCAGGAACGGCATGATGGCGGTGTGCTGGAAAATGCGCGTCACCAGCTCACAATCCTTGAGATTATATTTCGCCAGCGCCGGTTTATCGTTGGCAAAGCGCCAGTTGATCTCTTCCATGCGATCCCACGGATTATTGATGGCCTTGCCTTCACCGAGCAGCTGGCGCGAGACCGCTTCGAGGCTGAATGACGGGAAATCCCAAAACGCGGATTTGAGCGCGTCGATACCATCAATAATTAAGCGGCCCGCTGCCTGCGCGAAGAACACACCAGGTTTGAAGCCGTGCTCGCGCCACTCCAGCGCCTGCTTCTGACGCCCTAGACGCAGCGGAATGCCGTAGCGATCGGCGTGTTTCTGCAGTACGCGCAGATCGAACTGCACTACATTCCAGCCAATAATCACATCCGGTTCATGCCGCTCGAACCATGCGTTGAGCTGCTCAAGCAGCTGCGGGCGGCTATCAACATAGATCAGTTCAAAATCGAGCGTGCTGGCATCGCCGTTGGGCGGACCGAGCATGTAAACCTGGCGCTGACAGCAGCCTTCCAGCCCGATGCAGTAGAGCTCACCGTGCTGCGTGGTTTCGATATCCAGCGATACCCATTTCAGCTGCGGACGGTAATCAGGATGCGGTTTCAGACGCGCGTTGACCACGCTGTCACCACGTGTTTCACCGCTAAACCACACCGGCGCGGTGATAAAGCGCTCCATCAAATAGCGTTCGGGTGGCCGAATATCCGCTTCATAGACCGGAATGCCGTTTTCACGCAGGCGCTTTTCCAGATTTTGCAGCTGGCGATTGCTGCGGCAATAGAGGCCAAACACCGGGCGGCGGCGGAAATCCTTCAGCTCCAGCGTTTGCAGGCGCGTATGACGTTCGTCGCGGATCAGCGCTTCGGTTGGCGTGCGAAACTCCTCGGGCACAAACGCCACGGATTCCTGGGCAGGCAGCACCAGCCGCTGCGGGCCGCTGTCGGTGGCCAGCCACAGCACCACTTCGCTGCCGGTCGGCGTATCTCGCCAATGTCGGGTAAGCAGAAAACCTGCGCGCGGATCGGTCACGTGAACTCCAGAGAATGAATTGCATTGAGTATAACATGGATGTTTATACAGTGTCCTGCAGGCGAAATTGTCACCACTTTGTCAACATCGTTCTACAATTCTTGCCTTGACGACCATGTGTATGCTCTGGACAATCCAGCCTCTATATTCCGCAGAGGATATTTATGGAAGCCTGGATTCAACACCTGTTTTCGCAATCGCTGGAGTACGCGCTGATCGCTGTGGCGCTGGTGACCTTCCTTGAGTCGCTGGCCTTCGTGGGATTGCTGTTGCCGGGCACGGTATTAATGGCCAGCCTTGGGGCGCTGGTCGGAAGCGGACAAATTGGTCTTTACCCTGCGTGGGCGGCCGGATTCGTTGGCTGTTTAATTGGCGATTGGGTCTCCTACGGCATCGGCTGGAAGTTTCAGGGGCCGCTGCATCGCTGGAAATATCTGAAAAAGTACAAGGGTTTGCTGGATAAAACCGAGCATGCGCTGCATCAACACAGCATGTTCACCATTCTGGTGGGGCGATTTGTCGGCCCGACGCGTCCGCTGATTCCCCTAGCAGCGGGCATGCTGGAGTTGCCGGTGCGCAAATTCCTGCCGCCTAACCTGATTGGCTGCATTCTCTGGCCGCCCGCGTATTTGATGCCGGGCATTCTGGCGGGCGTGGCAATTGATGTACCACAGGCCGCGCAGGGCGGCAGCTTTAAATGGCTGCTGTTGCTGGTGGCGCTGCTGCTGTGGATCGGTGGCTGGTTGCTGTGGCGCTGGTCGCGCAGCGGTAAAACGGTGGATTGGGCGACAAAGTATCTGCCTGCATCGCGTTTGCGCTGGCTGGCACCGCTGATGGCGGCGATTGGCCTGGGCGCGTTTATCGCAATCCAGTTCCATCCGATGATGCCAATCTTCCGCCACCTGCTGTGGAAAGTTTTCTTCGCTTAACGCGCTGTCACGCCAAGGATGGCGGCCGCGGCACTTTCACCGCGCACCAAACTCTCTGTACTGCCATCCCAATAGATGCGCCCGTCGACGATCACCAAACTGCGCGGCGCAATCTGCTGAGCATCTTCCAGGCTGTGCGACACCATCAACAAGGTGATGTTGCGGTTTTCGCATACCGAACGTACCAGCTGCAGCATCTCGTTGCGCAGCGCCGGATCCAGCGCTGAGAAGGGTTCATCCAGCAGCAAAATCGGTTGATTGCGCAGCAGGCAACGCGCCAATGCCACGCGCTGACGCTGGCCACCGGAAAGCTGACCAGGCAAACGCGTGAGCATCGCCTGCAAGCCGGTTTGCTCGGCGATATCCACCACTTGCTGCTGCTGTTCGCGCGTCAATTTCAGGCCCGGATGTAAGCCCAACGCCATGTTTTGCTGCACCGTGAGATGCGGAAACAGATTGTTCTCCTGGAACAGCATGGAAACCGGGCGCGCCGACGGCACGCTGTGGGTATGATCAACGCCGTTCATCACCAGCGCGCCTTGATTGATCGGCAAAAAGCCGCCAATCAGACTCAGTAAAGTACTTTTCCCCGCGCCGCTCGGACCGAGGATCGCCAGACGTTCACCCGCCTGCGCCGCAAAACTGAAGCGCATCGGCAGATGCTGATAAAGGTAAGTGAGGTTATTCAGTGTCAGCATGGCGACCCGGTAATTTTTCCATCAGAGTAAAAAGTAGTAAGCAGAGCAGCAGCAGCAGGAGTGCGGTGACGGCACCGTCCGCACCGCGATAGGCGCCAATCTGTTGGAACAGATAGAAGGGCAGCGTGCGGAAATCGGCGCTGCCAAACAGCGCGACCACGCCGAAATCGCCAATCGACAGCACGCAGGCAAACGCCAGCGCCTGAGCAATCGGGCGTTTCAGCGCGCGCAGCTCAATCAGCCGCAAGCGGTTGAAACCGGAGATGCCGAGTGAAGCGCAGAGCTGGCTGTAACGGGCGTTGATATCGCGCATCGGATTCTCCAGCACTTTCATCGCATAAGGAATGGCGATCAGGGCGTTAGTGAAGATCACCAAACCATCGGCGCGCTGCGGCAACCCCACGGTGGCGTTGAACAGCAGAAAGAAACCGCTCGCCAGTACAATGCCCGGCATCGCCAGAATCAGCATGCCGCTCATCTCCATCGCCTGCGCGGCGACTCTGTTCTGGCGCTGCCGCAGTTCGCGGCTGCTCCACAGCAGCATCATGGTCAGCAGCACGCAGAGCACGCCGGCGCCTACGGCAATACGCAGCGAGGTAAAGGTGGCTTGCCACAGCGCCGCTTGTTGCAGCGCACCGGCAACGCCGCCGCGCAAACCATCGACGATTAATGCCGCCAGCGGCGGTAACAGCAGCAGCAGCGCCAGGCCAATCAGCAACGTATCGCTGATGCGCGCCTGCCATGAATCCTGCGGATCGCGCCAGCCGCGAATGCTCTGGCTGCCGGTGGGAATGGCTTTGCTAAAGCGCTGGCTCAGCAGCACCAGCAGCAAACAGCAAGCGAGCTGTAACAGCGCCAGCAGCGCCGCGCGGCCCGGATCGTAATCGAAATTCAGCGCCTGATAGATCGCCAGTTCTAGCGTGGTCGCTTGTGGTCCGCCGCCCAGCGCCAGCACCGTGGCGAAGCTGGCGAAACAGAGCATAAAGATCAGTGCCGCCGTCGGCAGAATCTGACGGCGCAGCCACGGCCACTCCAGCAAGCGAAACAGATTCCAGCCGCGCAGGCCAAGCTGGGCGGCGACCTGGCGCTGCTCGCCGGGAATGTTCTCCAATGCCTGTAACAGCAGGCGCGTCGCCAGCGGCAGGTTAAAGAAGACGTGCGCCAATAGAATGCCCTGCAGGCCATACGGCGAAAAGTGGTAGTCAAAGCCGATGGTCGCGCACAGTTGTGCCAGCCAGCCGCTGCGACCGTACACGCTGAGCAAGCCAAACACCGCCACCAGCACCGGCAGCACCAGCGTCATGGCGCACAGACGTAGCAACAGATTGCGTCCCGGAAAACGGCGGCGATAGAGCGCGCGCGCCAGCAGGATCGCGGGCAGCACCGAAAGCAGCGCCGACAGCAGCGCCTGCTCAAACGAGAACAGCAGCACATGATGCAAATAGCTGTCGTCGAGTAGCGCGCGCCAGTCGGTGGCCGGAGCGACCACCACCAATGCGCCAAACGCCAGCAGCGCCACCGCGCACAGCAACAGCGCGATGGCGCTACCGGGAATCAACCAGCCGGGCATTAACGGCTAACGGCGCGTTGCCATGCGCTGATCCACGCGGCGCGATGGTCGGCGACTTCGGCTGGCGTGAATTGCAACGCCTTCGCGGGCACCTGCAACGTTTGATAACCGGCTGGCAGATCGCTTTTGATCACCGGATACATCCAGTTGCCGGTAGGAATGGTCTGCTGGAAGGCCGGAGAAACCATAAACTGCATGAACTGCTGCGCCAGCTTAGGCTGTTTGCTGCTGGCGAGTTGCGCGGCGACTTCCACCTGTAAATAGTGGCCTTCGCTGAATTCGGCCGCGGCGTAGTTCTCTTTCTTCTCTTCGATGATGTGATAAGCCGGAGACGTGGTGTAGCTCAACACCAGATCGCCTTCACCTTTCAGGAACAGGCCGTAAGCTTCGCTCCAGCCTTTAGTGACGGTAACGGTTTTTTGCGCCAGCTTCTGCCACGCATCAGCTGCGTTATCGCCATACACTTTTTGCATCCACAGCAGCAGGCCAAGACCCGGCGTGCTGGTACGCGGATCTTCATAAATCACGCGCCATTTTTCCGGGCTTTCGACCAGCTCTTTCAGGCTTTTCGGCGGGTTCTTCAGTTTGTTTTTATCGTAGACGAAAGCGAAGTAGCCATAATCGAACGGGATAAAGGTTTGATTGTTCCAGCCATCCGGCAGTTTTAAGCTGCGGGTATCAATACTGCTTTTGGCAAACAAGCCGGTTTTCTCCGCCGCCTGCACCAGATTGTTATCCAGCCCCAGCACCACATCGGCTTTGCTGTTTTTACCTTCCATGCGCACGCGATTGAGCAGCGATACACCATCTTCCAGCGCCACATACTTCAATTCGCAGTCGCACTGCGCTTCAAAGGCTTTTTTTACCGCCGGACCGGGGCCCCAATCGGCAGAGAACGAATCGTAGGTGTAGACGGTCAGAACCGGTTTAGCAGCGAAAGCCGGAGCCGTAACCAGCAGCAACATAGGCAGAACTTTGTTTAACACTTTGCGCTCCTTGAGGAGAAGAGATGTTGAGTCGCAAAGGATCTGAGGCGTGAGGCATCTCAAATCCCTACGCCGGTATTAGCCGGATCAGGTTCGACGGGTTTCTCTCAGCCCTGATATCAAGGCACCCCGTTGAGAACGGCTCATTCTAGACATTTATATGACAGCGCGAAAGGATCACAGCTCCGGTGGTGCAAACCAGGCTGATTTGAAGTCAAACCAGCCGAGCGTATTCAGCCGCACGCCGCGCATACTGCGTTGCCCTTCCAGCAGCAGCCAGTGATGGAACAGCGGATGCAGATAGTCGCGGTCGATCAGCTGTTTGCTCCATTCCGCCAGCGGTAACGCTTTCTGCCGCCAGCGCGCGGCATCGGCTTGCCAGTCAATCGGAATGCAGTGATGCATCAACGGCAGCTCGAACAGTTGCGCGAACAGCGCGTACTCAAGCGGCAGGGTAAAGTTGACGCTGCCGAGCCAGATATCACTTTCACCTTCGCCCTCGAACCACGCTTCGTAGCTCACGACACGAGTAATTAGCTCAACACCTTGCTGCGCCAGCAGCGGTCGCAGCGCGTTAGCGATACCTTCATGCTCAACGTGATGGCTGTACCAGCTCAGCGTCAGCTGAGTTAAGCCTGCCGGTTTATCGGCGGAGGTAAGATCGCGGCGATGGTGCCAACGCGGCAGCAAGCCATAAGCCGGGAACCAGTAACGCTGATAGCCGACGCCAGCATGATTCAGTAAGGCGATGGGATTAAACAGATAGCTTACCCAGCGGCGGAAATGCGCATCGCGGCCCAACTCGGAGCGCTGATCGTACAGCAGGAAGTAGCAGCCTTCTTCCAGACGACTTTCTTCCGATTTTTCATCGGCGATTTCGCCCTGCAACTTGACTCCGGCATACACCAGCTCGTCGCTGATCTCCGGCAGCACCCAAATCGACACATCGTCAATCAGCGCGCGATAGCCAAAGTAATCATCAAAGGCGGCGATTTTCAGCTGCGTTTGCTGATTGCGCACCACGCTGTACGGACCGGTGCCAAGCGGCTGGCGGGCAAACTGGCGCAGCGTGGGCCATTCGCGCGGCAGGATCATCGCGCTGACGCTGGCCAGCAGCCACGGCAACCAATCGTCCGGCTGGCTCAGATGGATATCCAGCGTCCAGGGCGCGGGCGAATCCAGTTTACTGATGTGAGAAAACAGCGGCTGGCTGCGCACGCGCTCCAGCGAAGCAATCACATCCGCCATTTCCAGTTCACGGCCATGATGAAAACGAATCGCCGGGCGCAGGAAGAAACGCCACTGCAGCGGCGAGGTTTGCTGCCAGTGATGGGCGATATCGGGTTCGATTTCCCCCTTTTCCTCATTTATGCGCATCAGGCCGTTGAAAATTTGTCGTGCCAGATGGGTTTCCGAGCGGCGCAGCGGCGAACCGGGCAGCAAATTGGGCAGCGGGCGATAATAGAGCACGCGCAGGATGTGTTTACCCTGGCGGAAGCTGCGGCCTAAATGTGCCGCAATCATCTGGCGCACCTGGTTTTTATCGCCCACCAGCTGCACTAACTGTTCGATACGATCTTGTTCCAGCAGATCCTCGGCGCGCTGCTGCTGGAGCGCCAGGCCGGTGTAGCAAAAACTCAGCATTGAGCGCTTGCCACGTCCCGCTTCTGCCTGCCAAATCAGCCAGCCTTCGCTTTGCATGGCGTTGAGCAGGTTACGCATATGGCGACGCGAGCAGTGCAGCAGATCGGCCAGCTCGCTGAGCGTGGTTTCCTGATCCTGCCCCTGACAGCTTTGCCATAGGCGGATAAATTGCTGCTGCAGACGTGAAGAGGACATAAAAGGGGAACTCCTTGTCAGAATCGCTCAGTTTTTCCTGCCTCATATTAGAGGCATACTGCCCGGCAATGGAAGAGCGGGAGGCATTCAGTAATGAATGGCGCTCTGCCAGCGGTTCCGCCGACGTGGAACCCCTTTCTGAGTAGGGTGCATTTTCACCGCCAGCAGCGCTTTATCTGCTGGCTTTTTTCGTTTTGCTGTAGAATCTTCTACCCTCATTTCTCTACCTTTTTTATTCGCAAAGGGATTTCTGCATGAAATCGCTGTTAACGCGTCAACGTCGCATCAATCCGGTCTACCTCTCGTTTATGGCGGTGTCGTTTATGACCGGCGTGGCCGGTGCACTACAGGCGCCGACGCTGAGCCTGTTTCTGACGCGCGAAGTACAGGTAAGTCCGTTCTGGGTCGGCTTGTTCTTTACCATCAATGCGATCGCGGGGATTGTGGTCAGCCTGCTGATGGCGAAACGCTCCGATAATCAGGGCGATCGCCGCAACCTGATTCTGTTTTGCTGCCTGATGGCCACGCTGAATGCGCTGCTGTTTGCCTTCAATCGCCACTATTTAACGCTGGTGACGCTGGGCGTGTTTTTGTCGGCGCTGGCCAGCGTGTCGATTCCGCAGGTGTTCGCCCTCGCGCGGGAATATGCCGATCAGTCGGCGCGTGAAGTGGTGATGTTCAGCTCGGTGATGCGTGCGCAGCTGTCGCTGGCGTGGGTGATCGGGCCACCGCTGTCGTTTGCACTGGCGCTTAATTACGGTTTTGTGACGCTGTTTTGCGTGGCGGCGGGGATTTTCCTGCTAAGCATGCTGCTGATCTGGCGCACCTTGCCCTCGGTGCCGCGCGTGGTGGCATCGCCTGAAGAGGTGCTGACGCAGCTGAGCCCGTGGAAGGACAGTCAGGTGCGGTTGCTGTTTATCGCCTCCGTCACCATGTGGGCGTGCAACACCATGTATATCATTGATATGCCGCTGTATATCAGTACCACGCTTGGCCTGCCGGAGAAGCTGGCGGGCTTGCTGATGGGCACCGCCGCCGGGCTGGAGATTCCTATTATGCTGCTGGCCGGGCATTACGCGCGGCGCACCGGCAAACGCAACCTGATGCTGCTGGCGCTGGTGGCGGCGATTGTGTTTTATCTCGGATTGGTGATGTTCCAGTCGCGGACAGCGTTGATGGTGCTGCAACTGTTTAATGCCGCGTTTGTTGGCATCATCGCCGGAATTGGCATGTTGTGGTTCCAGGATTTAATGCCGGGCCGCGCAGGTGCGGCGACGACGCTGTTCACCACCTCAATTTCCACCGGCATGATTATCGCCGGCATCATTCAGGGCACCATGAGCGAACGCTTTGGTCATGAGTCGGTTTACTGGCTGGCGTTGGGGCTGGCGGTGCTGGCGTTGGGATTGGCGTCGCGCGTGCGGGATGTGGTTGATAGATAGCAAAGAGAAGGGCGACAGGATGTCGCCCTTGTTGCCTCAGCGTAAGAACGCGGGCTGATTGGTCTCGTAGCTGGAGATAGACGCTTCGTGTTGCAGCGTCAGGCCAATGCTGTCGAGGCCGTTGATCATGCAGTGACGGCGGAAGCTGTCGATTTCGAAGCTATAAGTCTTATCGCCTGCGGTTACAGTTTGCGCTTCCAGATCCACGGTGAAGGTGATGCCCGGCTGCGCGGCAACCAGTTTGAACATCTCATCCACTTCTTCATCGCTCAGCTTTACCGGCAGCAGCTGGTTGTTAAAGCTGTTGCCGTAGAAAATGTCGGCGAAGCTTGGCGCGATAACCACATGGAAGCCGAAGTCGGTCAGCGCCCACGGCGCGTGCTCACGCGATGAACCACAGCCAAAGTTCTCACGCGCCAGCAAAATGCTGGTGCCTTTGAACTCCGGTTTGTTCAGCACAAAGCTGGCGGTTGGCACGGTGCCCGCATCATCTTCAAAACGCCAGTCGTGGAACAGATGCGCGCCAAAACCGGTGCGCGTCACTTTCTGCAGGAACTGCTTTGGAATAATGGCATCAGTATCGACGTTGGCCGCATCCAATGGCGCCACAATGCCGGTGTGTTGAGTAAATTTGTTCGCCATGGCTTACGCTCCCTGAGTCAATTCACGAATGTCGGCAAAGCGACCGGTTACGGCAGCCGCAGCTGCCATTGCCGGGCTCACCAGGTGAGTACGTCCACCGCGGCCCTGACGGCCTTCAAAGTTACGGTTGCTGGTTGATGCGCAACGTTCGCCTGGATTGAGGCGGTCGTTGTTCATGGCCAGACACATGGAGCAACCCGGTAAACGCCATTCAAAACCGGCTTCGAGGAAGATTTTGTCCAAACCTTCGGCTTCGGCTTGTGCTTTTACCGGACCCGAACCTGGCACCACCATCGCCACCACGCCCGGCGCCACTTTACGGCCTTTGGCAATCGCAGCAGCGGCGCGCAAATCTTCAATACGTGAGTTGGTGCAGGAACCGATAAACACTTTATCGATCGCCACGTCAGTCAGTTTGATGCCGGGCTGCAGATCCATGTAAGCCAGCGCTTTCTCTGCTGAGGCGCGCTCAACCGGATCGGCAAAGGATTGTGGATTCGGAATCGCTTGATCTACCGCCATTACCTGGCCTGGATTGGTGCCCCAGGTCACTTGCGGAGCGATATCTTCCGCGTGCAGCGTGACGATGCTGTCGAATTTGGCATCGCTGTCAGACTTCAGCGTGCGCCAGTAAGCGACCGCTTGTTCCCACTGCTCGCCCTTCGGCGAGAACTGCTTGTCTTTCAGATAATTGAAAGTGGTGTCGTCCGGCGCGACCAGGCCCGCTTTGGCGCCCATTTCAATCGCCATGTTACACAGCGTCATGCGGCCTTCCATGCTCAGCGCTTCGATCGCGGGGCCACAGAATTCGACAACGTGACCGGTACCGCCAGCGCTGCCGGTTTTACCGATAATGGCCAACACAATGTCTTTGGCGGTAATGCCTGGCGCCGCTTCGCCCAGCACTTCAATCTTCATGGTCTTCGCGCGGCCCTGTTTCAGGGTTTGCGTGGCAAACACGTGCTCAACTTCGGAAGTACCGATACCGAATGCCAGCGAACCAAACGCGCCGTGCGTGGCGGTGTGGGAATCACCGCAGACGATGGTCATGCCCGGCAACGTCATACCTTGCTCTGGCCCAATGACGTGCACGATGCCCTGGAACGGGTGATTCAGGTCATACAGCTGAATGCCGAACTCAGCACAGTTTTTCATCAGCTCTTGCATCTGAATACGCGCCATCTCGCCAGACGCATTGATGTCTTTGGTCTGCGTCGAAACGTTGTGATCCATGGTGGCGAAGGTTTTCGACGGCTGACGCACTTTGCGCCCGTGCGCACGCAGACCATCAAAGGCCTGCGGCGACGTCACTTCATGGATCAGATGGCGATCGATATAGAGTAACGGCGTTTCGTTCGGGGTTTCGTTAACGACATGTGCATCAAATAACTTCTGATATAAGCTTTTCATTTTATTATTTTTCCTCGGCGATGAAACCGGCAATGATGCTGCCCATCTCATCTGTGCTCACGGCTTTGCCGTCACCAGCCAAATCACGGGTGCGATAACCCGCTTCCAGCGCACGGCTCACGGCGCGTTCAATGCTTGCGGCGGCTTCATCCGCATTCAGGCTGTAACGCAACAGCAGTGACAGCGACAGAATCTGCGCAATCGGGTTAGCGATGTTCTGACCGGCGATATCCGGTGCGGAACCGCCCGCTGGCTCAAACAGGCCAAAACCTTCTTCATTCAGGCTGGCGGAAGGCAGCAAGCCCATTGAACCGGTAATCATCGCGCATTCATCTGACAGAATGTCGCCAAACAGGTTAGAACACAGCAGCACGTCAAACTGTGATGGATCTTTAATCAGCTGCATGGTGGCGTTATCGATGTACATGTGGCTCAACTGCACATCCGGATAATCTTTTGCCACTTCGTTCACAATTTCGCGCCACATGACGGAAGTCTGCAAAACGTTGGCTTTGTCAATTGAGGTGACGATGTTGCGGCGCTTACGCGCGGATTCAAACGCGATACGCGCGATGCGCTCGATTTCGAAACGATGATAAACCTCAGTATCGAAAGCGCGCTCGTGCGGGCCGCTGCCTTCGCGGCCTTTCGGCTGACCGAAGTAGATGCCGCCGGTCAGTTCACGCACGCACAGGATGTCGAAACCGCGTCCGGCGATATCGCTACGCAGCGGGCAGAACGCTTCCAGGCCTTTATACAGCGCAGCAGGGCGCAGGTTGCTGAACAGCTTGAAGTGCTTACGCAGCGGCAACAGCGCACCGCGCTCGGGTTGCTGCGCAGGTGGCAGATGTTCCCATTTAGGGCCACCTACGGAGCCAAACAGAATTGCATCTGCCTGCTCTGCGCCAGCAACGGTAGCCGGTGGCAGCGGTTCACCATGACGATCGATGGCGATACCGCCAACATCATATTCGCTGGTGGTGATACGCATGTCGAAACGCGTACGAATTGCATCGAGAACTTTCATGGCCTGCGCCATCACTTCCGGACCAATTCCGTCGCCTGGCAATACCGCGATATGAGAAGACTTAGACATAGTTACACCGTTTCCTTCTGATCTTTAAATTTACGCTGCAGTTCTTTTTCCACCTGCTTAGCACGCCAAATATTGTTCAACGCGTTCACCATCGCTTTCGCCGATGATTCGACGATATCGGTCGCCAGGCCAACGCCGTGGAATTTACGACCGTTGTAGTTGACCACGATATCGACCTGACCCAGCGCGTTCTCGCCGTGGCCTTTCGCCGTCAGCTTGTAGTTAATCAGCTCAGCTTCAAAGCCGGTGATGCGGTTGATTGCCTGATAGACCGCATCAACCGGACCGTTACCGGTTGCGGCGTCGGCTTTGGTCTCTTCACCGCAGCCCAACTGCACGGAGGCCGTTGCGGTTACGCTGGAGCCGGTCTGCACGTTGAATTCGTTGAGCTCGAAATATTCTGGCTCTTCGTTCTGCTTGTTGATAAAGGCCAACGCTTCCAGGTCGTAATCGAACACCTGACCTTTCTTGTCGGCCAGCTTCAGGAAGGCGTCGTACAACGTGTCGAGGTTGTAATCGGACTCTTTGTAACCCATCTCTTCCATGCGGTGTTTCACCGCAGCGCGGCCAGAACGGGAAGTCAGGTTCAGCTGGATTTTGTGCAGGCCGATAGATTCTGGCGTCAGAATTTCGTAGTTTTCGCGATTCTTCAGCACGCCGTCCTGGTGAATACCGGAAGAGTGGGCGAAGGCGTTAGAACCGACCACCGCTTTGTTGGCTGGAATCGGCATGTTGCAGATTTGGCTCACGGTTTGGCTGGTGCGGTAGATTTCCTGATGATTGATGTTGGTGTGGACGTTCATGATCTGCTGGCGGGTTTTGATCGCCATAATCACTTCTTCCAGCGCACAGTTACCGGCGCGTTCGCCTAAACCGTTCAGCGTACCTTCAACCTGACGCGCACCGGCCAATACCGCAGCGATGGCGTTGCCGGTCGCCATACCCAAATCGTCGTGGGTGTGAACCGACAAGATGGCTTTATCGATATTTGGAACGCGTGCCACCAGTTGGCCAATGATGTTGGCGTATTCGCCTGGCAAGGTGTAGCCGACGGTGTCCGGAATGTTGATGGTGGTTGCACCGGCATTGATCGCGGCTTCAACCATGCGGCACAAATCGTCGATTGGCGTACGCCCGCCATCTTCACAGGAAAACTCAACGTCGTCGGTATAGTTGCGGGCGCGTTTGATCATGTGCACTGCGCGTTCAATCACTTCTGGCAGTGTGCTGCGCAATTTGGTGGCGATGTGCATCGGCGAAGTCGCGATGAAGGTGTGAATACGGAACGCTTCAGCCACACGCAGTGATTCGTAAGCGGCGTCAATGTCCTTCTCAACGCAGCGTGCCAGTCCGCAGACGCGGCTGTTTTTAATGGTACGAGCGATGGTTTGTACGGATTCAAAATCGCCTGGAGAGGAAACGGGGAAACCCACTTCCATTACATCCACGCCCATACGTTCCAACGCCAGAGCGATTTGCAGTTTTTCTTTAACACTCAGGCTGGCCTGTAAAGCCTGTTCGCCATCACGCAGAGTGGTATCGAAAATAATAACTTGCTGGCTCATCGTAATCTTCCTTATGCATTAACTTTGCCGGTGCTACGAGCATAAAAAAACCCGCGCATTGGCGCGGGTTTCTTAAACTTCTGCAGGTTCGAATCAGTTGTTGATTCCGCCCACGAGTCTACCGCGCAAACTGGATGCGTTTAGTAGTAGACCGAGTAGGCGGAAAGAATGAAACATGAGTCAAACCTCGTAAATTGAGTGCTGCACATATTGGTACTGGAATTGACGTGTGAAGTCAACCTTAAGTACAAGGGTATTTCTGTGAAGTAAGAAGGGCGATGTGCTGTGATTTTTCGGCTGCGCAGAGCAATGACATTAATTAGCAACAGAGTAAGTGAATCCATCCACTTAAAAAATCGTTTAGAAAATAGAATTTATTTTAAATTGTTGATAATTAAAATTTTAAGTTGCTAATGCGCATTACTGATAAAACAAGATTAGGCTTGTTGTTAAGAAGAATATGATGTGATCAGGTCGTTTTATAGATAATCACGCCAGAAAGTAATTATCACAAAAGATTGTGGACTGAGTGGTCAGGCAATATGAAAATCATATTTCTTAGAACACGCTGCAAATAATCTATAAACCAGCATTTTCCTCTGTGGTTATGACGAAGCATTAGTTTAATCCTCGCAGGCAATAATCACGCATCAGTGCCTTTATTGCCGGATCGGGCGCGACGTGGCGTTCTGGCGTTTGCAGGGCGGGTTGTCTGCGGTTATGGTAATCGACCTACTCTCAAATAATTAACTCAAGTAGATTCCCTGTACCTGGAAGGCGGACAGAACGCCGCCTTCTGAGCATAAACATAAGGTTTTGATCTTAATTGGCGATCGGGGGCCGGATATCAGTGGCGTGCGGGAAACGCGAACGTCAGTGGATTCAGTCCCTCAAGCCTGGAGGCAGAAAATGGAGATGTTGTCAGGAGCCGAAATGGTCGTCCGTTCGTTGATCGATCAGGGCGTTAAGCAGGTATTCGGTTATCCGGGCGGAGCGGTGCTCGATATTTACGATGCGCTGCAAACGGTCGGTGGTATTGACCACGTATTAGTCCGTCATGAACAAGGCGCGGTGCACATGGCCGATGGCCTTGCGCGTGCGACCGGTGAAGTGGGCGTGGTGCTAGTGACCTCCGGTCCGGGCGCCACCAACGCGATTACCGGTATTGCAACCGCCTATATGGATTCGATCCCGATGGTAATTCTGTCGGGTCAGGTGCCTTCGTCACTGATTGGTTACGATGCGTTCCAGGAGTGCGACATGGTCGGCATCTCCCGCCCGGTGGTGAAGCACAGCTTCCTGGTGAAAAACGCCGAAGAGATCCCAACCGTGTTGAAAAAGGCCTTCTGGCTGGCAGCAAGCGGTCGCCCGGGACCGGTGGTGATCGATCTGCCAAAAGATATCCTGAATCCCGCCAACAAGCTGCCGTACGTCTGGCCGGAAACAGTGAGCATGCGCTCATACAATCCGACCATTCAGGGCCATAAAGGACAGATCAAGCGCGCGCTGCAAACGTTACTGGCAGCACACAAGCCGGTGATTTACGCCGGCGGCGGCGCGATTATGTCGGGCTGCGAAGCCGAGCTGCTGCAGCTGGCAGAGCAACTGAATATTCCGGTAACGACCTCGCTGATGGGCTTGGGCGTGTTCCCTGGCACACATCGTCAGTGTGTCGGCATGCTGGGGATGCACGGCACTTACGAAGCCAACATGACCATGCACAATGCCGATCTGATTTTCGGTATTGGCGTGCGCTTCGACGACCGCACCACCAACAATCTGGCGAAGTACTGCCCGAACGCCACCATCATGCATATCGATGTCGATCCGACGTCGATCTCCAAAACGGTCAGCGCCGACATTCCAATCGTTGGCGATGCGAAGCAGACGCTGGCACAGATGTTAGAGCTGCTGGCGCAAAGCGATGCGAAGCAGGAACTTGATAGCCTGCGCGACTGGTGGCAGACCATTGAAGGCTGGCGCGGTCGCAAGTGCCTGGAATTCGATCGTACCAGCGACAAAATCAAACCGCAGGCAGTCATCGAGACCATCTGTCGTTTGACCAAAGGCGAAGCTTACGTGACGTCTGACGTTGGTCAGCATCAGATGTTTGCCGCACTTTACTACCAGTTCGACAAGCCGCGTCGCTGGATCAACTCCGGCGGCTTAGGCACCATGGGCTTCGGCTTGCCTGCAGCGTTAGGCGTGAAGATGGCGCTGCCGGATGAGACGGTTATCTGCGTGACCGGCGATGGCAGTATCCAGATGAACATTCAGGAGCTGTCGACCGCGTTGCAGTACGATTTACCGGTGCTGGTATTGAACCTCAACAACGGCTTCCTCGGCATGGTTAAGCAGTGGCAGGACATGATTTACTCGGGCCGCCACTCGCAGTCCTACATGCAATCGCTGCCTGACTTCGTGCGTCTGGCCGAAGCGTATGGGCATGTGGGCATTTCCATTGCGCATCCGGCGGAGCTGGAAGAGAAGCTGCAGCTGGCACTGGATACGCTGGCGAAAGGCCGTCTGGTGTTTGTCGATGTAAACATTGACGGCAGCGAGCACGTTTACCCGATGCAAATTCGTGGTGGTTCGATGGATGAGATGTGGCTGAGCAAAACGGAGAGGACTTAATTATGCGTCGTATTTTATCGGTTCTGCTGGAAAACGAATCCGGCGCATTGTCCCGCGTAGTGGGGCTGTTCTCTCAACGTGGCTATAACATCGAAAGCCTGACTGTGGCACCGACCGATGATCCCACCTTGTCACGCATGACCATTCAAACGGTCGGCGACGAGAAAGTGCTGGAGCAGATTGAGAAGCAGCTGCACAAGCTGGTGGACGTGTTACGTGTCAGCGAGCTGGGTCAGGGCGCTTACGTTGAGCGTGAGATCATGCTGGTGAAAATCCAGGCCAGCGGTTACGGCCGTGAAGAAGTGAAGCGCAGCGCGGAAATTTTCCGTGGGCAGATTATCGATGTCACGCCAACGCTTTACACGGTTCAGCTGGCAGGCACCAGCGATAAACTCGATGCGTTTCTCAACACCGTTCGTGACGTGGCAGAAATTGTCGAAGTGGCGCGCTCAGGAATTGTGGGTGTGTCGCGCGGCGATCGCGTGATGCGTTAATCACCCAAAGTAACGATTTCATCTGATCCTAACCCGGCGAAATGCCGGGTTTTTTTATTTTATGCGCTTAACCAGGATGCGAGAGAAAAGCGGTTGCTCGACGTAGTGTTCTGGGGTTAGATGTTACAAATGTTTTACCCATAGCTACTCTGCGGATATTTTCGTCAGCGCTGGCTTATCAGAATTAAGGTGTCACCGTGAAACTGGATGAAATTGCGCGCCTGGCAGGCGTGTCGCGCACCACGGCCAGCTATGTAATTAATGGCAAAGCGCGGCAGTATCGTGTCAGCGAAAAAACCGTCGAAAAAGTGATGGCGGTGGTGCGTGAACACAACTATCACCCCAATGCCGTCGCGGCTGGGCTGCGCGCCGGGCGCACACGTTCGATTGGCCTCGTGATCCCCGATCTGGAAAACACCAGTTACACGCGCATTGCGAATTATCTGGAGCGTCAGGCGCGTCAGCGCGGCTATCAGCTGCTGATTGCCTGCTCAGAAGATCAGCCAGACAACGAAATGCGCTGCATCGAGCATTTGTTGCAGCGCCAGGTTGATGCCATCATTGTTTCAACTTCACTGCCACCAGAGCATCCGTTCTATCAGCGTTGGATCAACGATCCGTTACCGATTATCGCGCTGGACCGTGCGCTGGATCGTGAACACTTTACCAGCGTAGTGGGTGCCGATCAGGATGATGCGCAGGCGCTGGCGGCTGAATTGCGTCAGCTACCGGTGAAAAATGTGCTGTTCCTCGGCGCGCTGCCTGAGTTGTCGGTCAGCTTCCTGCGTGAGTTAGGTTTCCGCGATGCGTGGAAAGATGATGAGCGGCCAATTGATTACATCTACTGCAACAGTTTCGATCGGGCCGCCGCTGCGGCGCTGTTTGAGAAGTACCTCGAAGATCATCCGATGCCGGAGGCGCTGTTCACCACGTCGTTTGGGCTGCTGCAGGGCGTAATGGACATTACGCTGAAGCGTGATGGTCGCCTGCCGACAGATTTGGCGATCGCCACCTTTGGCGACCATGAATTGCTGGATTTCCTCGAGTGCCCGGTGCTGGCGGTGGGGCAACGTCACCGCGACGTGGCTGAGCGCGTGCTGGAACTGGTGTTAGCCTCGCTAGATGAACCACGTAAACCCAAGCCGGGTTTAACCCGTATTCGTCGCAATTTATTCCGCCGCGGACAATTAAGTCGCCGCTCTAAATGAAATGCTGGGCAGTTCGCTGCCCAGCATTTATTAATCCTGTCGATATTTTGAAACCTTAGGGCGTAAATAAGCGTAAATAATCGCCACTCCAGCTAACAATTTAACCTTGCTGACTTTTCTTAATTGTTTACATGTTCACCAGTGAGGCGCGGCAGAGCTGGCGCGATGATGCTGGGCTTCCTTTCAGAAATCCCCTAAAATGCCGCCGCTGTCGCAGATTGCGGGGCAATTATACTTTTGCGCCGGAGCGCTTTATTTTTCGCCATTTATCCTCGTGCAGAAATTTTTATTCAATTATTCATCAGGTTAATTTTTTATTTTACGAATCCATGTCGATTAATTCCCTCATTGATTAATTTCACCCGATGTAAATAGTGATATTCACTTGCCGTTGCGGCTTGACAAGGATTTCATCGGCTCCGTAAACTCGTTTCGTGGTAAAAAGTGGGATAAAGTGGTGAAAACGGGTGATTGAGGGGTAAGGCTGGCATGTTCCGTGGAGCAACGTTAGTCAATCTCGACAGCAAAGGACGATTAGCAGTACCAACGCGCTATCGAGAATTGCTTGTCGCAGAGTCTCAGGGGCAAATGGTATGCACCATTGACCTCCACCAGCCATGCCTGCTGCTTTATACCCTGCCCGAATGGGAAATCATTGAGAAAAAGCTGTCTCGCTTATCCAGCATGAATCCTGCCGAGCGTCGCGTACAGCGACTGCTGTTGGGACATGCCAGTGAATGCCAGATGGATAATGCGGGTCGTTTGTTGTTGGCGAACACGTTACGTCAACATGCCGGCCTGACCAAAGAAGTGATGCTGGTTGGACAGTTCAATAAGTTTGAGCTGTGGGATGAACAGACCTGGTATCAACAAGTTAAGGATGATATTGACACAGAACAGTCGGCTCAGGAGCCTTTATCTGAGCGGTTGCAGGACTTGTCGCTATAGCTATGCAGGAAAATTTCAAACACACCACAGTGCTGCTGGATGAGGCGGTAAACGGCCTCAATATCAGGGAAGACGGCATTTATATTGATGGCACTTTTGGTCGCGGCGGTCACTCGCGCTTAATCCTTTCGCAGCTTGGTGAGAAAGGGCAACTGATAGCGATTGATCGCGATCCGCAAGCGATAGCCGCAGCCGCTGAGATAAAAGATCCGCGCTTCTCGATCGTCCATGGGCCGTTTTCGGCTTTGGCAGAATACGTTGAAGAGCGCGGGCTGACCGGCCAGATCGATGGCGTTCTGCTCGATCTGGGCGTCTCTTCTCCGCAACTGGATGATGCCGAACGTGGCTTCTCCTTTATGCGTGATGGGCCACTGGATATGCGTATGGATCCAACACGCGGGCAATCGGCCGCCGAATGGCTGATGAGCGCAGAGGAGGCGGATATCGCTTTCGTGATCAAGACCTACGGTGAAGAGCGTTTCGGTAAACGCATTGCGCGCGCCATCGTAGAACGTAACCGCGACCAGCCGATGACGCGCACCAAAGAGCTGGCGACGGTGATTGCCGCCGCCATGCCCGTCAAAGACAAATTTAAGCACCCGGCAACGCGTACTTTCCAGGCGATTCGTATCTGGATCAACAGTGAGCTGGAAGAGATCGATACCGCGCTGAAAGGGGCCTTGTCGGTTCTCGCGCCAGGCGGCAGGTTGTCGATCATCAGCTTCCACTCACTGGAAGATCGCTTAGTGAAGCGTTTTATGCGCGATCAGAGCCGCGGTCCTCAGGTGCCAGCAGGCATTCCGATGACGGAGTCGCAGCTTAAAGCCTTAGGCGGCCGTGAGCTGAAAACGCTGGGCAAATTGATTCCTGGCGAAGCCGAAGTGAACGAAAACCCACGTGCGCGCAGTTCGGTATTGCGTATCGCGGAGCGAACGGCCTCATGATTGGCAACGAGCGCCACAGCTTACCCGGTGTCATTGGTGGGGACTTGCTGCGATTTGGCAAGATCCCGCTGTTGCTGTTGATCGCGGTGCTGGTGTCCTCGGTAATGGTCGTGACCACCACGCATAAGACGCGCCTGTTAACGGCGCAGCGTGAACAGCTGGTGCTGGAGCGTGATGCGCTCGATATCGAATGGCGCAACCTGATTCTTGAAGAGAACGCACTGGGCGATCACAGCCGCGTAGAGCGGATAGCAACCGATAAACTGCAAATGCAGCATGTTGATCCTTCGCAGGAAAATATTGTGGTGCAGAAATAAGGAATCGCAGAACTCAATGAGTGGCGCAGGCAAAACGCTGAAGTTAAAAAAACAAGAAGATAAGGCCAGCTTTGTAAGCTGGCGCTTTGCGTTACTGTGCGGGTGCATTTTACTGGCGCTGGGCGGACTGCTGTCGCGCGTAGCGTGGCTGCAGGTGATCAACCCTGACAAGCTGGTGAAAGAGGGCGATTTGCGTTCGCTGCGCGTGCAATCGGTGCCAACCGCGCGCGGTATGATCAGCGATCGTGCCGGTCGTCCGCTGGCGGTGAGCGTGCCGGTGAATGCGATCTGGGCCGATCCGAAAGAGCTGACCGAACACGGCGGCGTCTCGCTGGATAGTCGCTGGAAAGCGCTGTCGGATGCGTTATCGATCCCGCTCGATCAACTTGCTGCACGTATCAATGCCAACCCGAAAGGGCGCTTTGTCTATCTGGCGCGCCAGGTGAATCCAGCGATTGGCGAGTATGTGAAAAAGCTTAAGCTGCCGGGCATCTACCTGCGTGAAGAGTCGCGCCGCTACTATCCGGCGGGCCAGGTGACCGCGCACCTGATTGGTTTTACCAACATTGATGGCCAGGGCATTGAAGGCATCGAAAAAAGCTTCGACAAATGGCTGACCGGCGCACCGGGTGAACGTACGGTGCGTAAAGACCGCAACGGCCGCGTCATTGAAGATATCTCCTCGGTAGACAGTCGCGCTGCGCACAACCTGACGCTAAGCATTGATGAACGTCTGCAGGCGCTGGTGTACCGCGAACTGAATAATGCCGTGGCGTTCAACAAAGCCGAATCAGGCACCGCGGTGCTGGTGGATGTAAACACCGGCGAAGTGCTGGCGATGGCGAACAGCCCCGCTTACAACCCGAATAATCTCAGCAACACGCCGAAAGACGTGATGCGTAACCGCGCTATTACCGACATCTTCGAGCCAGGTTCCACCGTGAAACCGATGGTGGTGATGACGGCTTTGCAGCGCGGTGTGGTGAAAGAGAACAGCGTACTGAATACCGTGCCGTACCGCGTCAATGGTCATGAGATCAAAGACGTGGCGCGCTACAACGAATTGACCCTTACCGGGGTTTTACAGAAGTCGAGTAACGTCGGGGTTTCACGTTTGGCGTTAGCGATGCCCTCCTCAGCACTTGTAGATACTTACGCGCGCTTTGGACTGGGTAAACCGACCAATTTGGGGCTGGTCGGGGAAAGTAGTGGCTTATACCCTCAAAAACAACGGTGGTCTGACATAGAGAGGGCCACCTTCTCTTTCGGCTACGGGCTAATGGTAACGCCGTTACAGTTAGCGCGAGTCTACGCAACCATTGGCAGCTACGGCATCAATCGCCCGCTGTCGATCACCAAAGTTGACCCGCCAGTGGCGGGTGAACGCGTTTTCCAGGAAGACCTGGTGAAAACGGTGATGCACATGATGGAAAGCGTTGCGTTGCCTGGCGGTGGTGGGGTTAAAGCCGCCATCAAGGGCTATCGCATTGCCATCAAAACCGGTACCGCCAAGAAAGTTGGACCGGATGGACGTTACGTCAACAAATACATTGCTTATACCGCAGGCGTTGCGCCTGCCAGCCGTCCTCGTTTTGCGCTGGTGGTGGTGATCAACGATCCCCAGGCCGGTAAATATTATGGTGGTGCGGTTTCAGCACCGGTGTTTGGCGCCATCATGGGCGGCGTATTGCGTACCATGAATATCGAACCTGATGCGCTGCCAACAGTTGATAAGAACGAGTTGGTGAAGAATAGAAGTGAGGAATCAAGTGACAGATCGTAACCTGCGCGACTTACTGGCCCCGTGGGTGCCGGGTGCGCCGGCGCGTCCACTCCGTGACATGACACTAGATAGCCGCGCGGCGGCTTCTGGCGATCTGTTTATCGCCGTGGCGGGCCATCATGCTGATGGACGTCGTTTTATTCCGCAGGCTATTGCTCAAGGCGTAGCGGCAGTGATTGCCGAAGCCGAAGGCGAAGCCAGCGATGGAGATATCCGCGAGATGCATGGCGTCCCGGTTATCTATCTGGCGCAGTTGCAGCAGCGTCTCTCTGCACTGGCCGGACGCTTTTATCAGCAGCCTGCAAGCAAACTGAAATTGATTGGTGTTACTGGCACTAACGGCAAAACCACCACCACGCAACTGATGGCGCAGTGGGCCAATCTGCTCGGTGAAACCGGCGCAGTGATGGGCACGGTAGGCAATGGCCTTTACGGTCAACTGGTGGCAACCGAAAACACCACCGGTTCTGCGGTGGATGTGCAGCATGTGCTGAATGATTTAGTCGGGCAGGGCGCAACCCTGACGGCAATGGAAGTCTCCTCACACGGTTTGGTGCAGCATCGCGTTGCCGCCTTGCCGTTTGCGGCCGCGGTATTTACTAACCTGAGCCGCGATCACCTCGATTATCACGGTGATATGGAGAGTTATGAATCCGCTAAATGGTTACTGTTCTCTGAGCATCAGGTCGCTGAAGCCATCATCAATGCTGATGATGACGTGGGACGTCGCTGGCTGGCAAAATTGCCGGATGCGGTAGCGGTCACCATGGAAGACAATCTGCAATCGGGCTGTCATGGCCGCTGGCTGAAAGCCACGGCGGTGGATTATCACGACGGCGGTGCGCATATTCAGTTCAGCTCCAGCTGGGGCAACGGCGAGTTTGATAGCCGCCTGATGGGCGCTTTTAACGTGAGCAACCTGTTGCTGGCGCTGGGTACGCTGCTGGCGCTGGATTACCCGCTTGATGCGCTGGTTGCCACTGCACCGCAGCTGCAGCCGGTGTGTGGTCGCATGGAAGTATTCACTGCGCCAGACAAACCTACGGTGGTTGTCGATTACGCTCACACGCCTGATGCACTGGAAAAAGCGCTGGAAGCGGCGCGTCTGCATTGTAAAGGCCAGCTGTGGTGCGTGTTTGGCTGCGGTGGCGATCGCGACAAAGGCAAACGTCCGCTAATGGGCGCGATTGCTGAGCAATTCTCCGACATCGTCGTGATCACCGACGATAATCCACGCAGCGAAGAGCCGATGGCGATTGTGAATGACATTCTCACCGGCTTGCTCGATCCGGGCCGCGCACGCGTGGTTTCCGGTCGTGCGCAGGCGGTCACCAACGCCGTGATGCAAGCTGGCGCCGATGACATCGTGTTGGTGGCCGGAAAAGGCCACGAAGATTATCAAATCATTGGCAACCGCCGTTTGGATTACTCCGACCGCGACACCGTCGCCCGTTTGTTGGGGGTGATGGCATGATTCCCATTTCTCTCAATACGCTGGCCGAAATCAGCGGCGGTCAACTGCACGGCGCGGATTTAACCCTTGCCGATGTCACCACCGATACCCGAAAGGTCACCGCCGGCAGCCTGTTTGTGGCGCTGGTGGGTGAACGTTTTGATGCTCACGATTTTGCTAACGATGCCATTGCTAACGGTGCGCAGGCGCTGCTGGTCAGTAAGCTGCTGCCGGTTTCTGTCCCGCAGGTGGTTGTGGCTGATACGCGGATTGCTTTTGGGCAACTCGCCGCGTGGGTACGCCAACAGGCGAACGCTCGCGTGGTTGCGCTGACCGGTTCATCCGGCAAAACCTCGGTCAAAGAGATGACCGCCGCGATTTTGCGTCAGTGTGGCGAAACGCTTTACACGGCCGGCAACCTGAACAACGACTTCGGTGTACCGATGACGCTGCTGCGTCTCACCAAAGAGCATGCTTACGCGGTGATCGAGTTAGGTGCCAACCATCAGGGTGAAATTGCTTACACCACCGATCTGGTGCGTCCGGAAACTGCGCTGGTGAATAACCTTGCTGCTGCCCATCTGGAAGGCTTTGGCTCGCTGGCGGGTGTGGCGAAAGCCAAAGGCGAAATTTTTGGCGGCTTGCCAGTACACGGTACCGCGATCGTCAACGCTGACAGCAACGATCTGGTCAACTGGCAATCACAGTTTGCAGATAAAACCTTGTGGCGCTTCTCGCCGCAGCCGATGGCTGATGCGGAGTTCCGCGCCAGCGAAATCGTGCTGCGAGCCGATGCCACGCTGTTCACGCTGCATACGCCACGCGGTGATATCGCCGTGGAGCTGCCGCTGCCGGGCCGTCATAACATCTCGAATGCGTTAGCCGCTGCAGCGTTGGCATTGTCAGTAGATGCGCCGCTGTCGGCGATTCAAACTGGCCTTAAAACCTTGCAGGCTGTTCCTGGTCGACTGTTCCCGATTCGCCTGGCGGTTAATCAACTGCTGCTGGATGACAGTTACAACGCCAATGTCGGTTCTATGACTGCCGCCGCACAGGTGCTAGGCGATATGCCGGGCTACCGCGTGATGGTAGTGGGCGATATGGCTGAATTGGGTGATGAAGCCGAACTGTGTCATCGCCAGGTCGGCGATGCGGCCAAAGCGGCCGGTGTCGATCGCGTGCTGAGCATTGGGACTCTGAGCCAGCTGATTGGCGAAAACAGCGGTAAAGGCGAGCATTTCGCCACAAAAACCGCGCTAACTGAACGTTTACGCACATTGCTGTCCGAACATCAGGACATCACTATTTTGGTTAAAGGTTCACGTAGTGCCGCCATGGAGCAGGTAGTACAGAGCTTACAGGAGAAAGGAACATGCTAGTCTGGCTGGCCGAACATCTGGTCGCATTTTATTCCGGCTTTAACGTCTTCTCGTATCTGACGTTTCGCGCCATTGTCAGCCTGCTGACCGCCTTGTTCATTTCTCTGTGGATGGGACCGCGCCTGATTGCCTGGCTGCAGAAGCTGCAGATCGGTCAGGTGGTGCGTAACGACGGTCCAGAGTCACACTTCAGCAAACGCGGCACGCCAACCATGGGCGGCGTGATGATCCTCACCTCCATCACCATTTCGGTGCTGATGTGGGCCTATCCGTCTAATCCATATGTCTGGTGCGTACTGGTGGTGCTGGTCGGTTTTGGCATCATCGGCTTTGTGGATGACTATCGTAAGGTGGTGCGCAAAGACACCAAAGGCCTGATCGCGCGCTGGAAATATTTCTGGATGTCAGTGATTTCGCTGGCGGTTGCGTTCGCGCTGTTTATCGCCGGTAAAGATACGCCTGCAACGCAGCTGGTGGTGCCGTTCTTTAAAGACGTGATGCCGCAGCTGGGCCTGTTCTACGTGGTGCTGGCCTACTTCGTGATTGTCGGTACCGGCAACGCGGTTAACTTAACGGATGGTCTTGATGGCTTAGCCATTATGCCAACGGTGTTCGTGGCCGCAGGCTTTGCGCTGGTGGCGTGGGCGACCGGTAACGTTAAGTTTGCCGAATATTTGCACATTCCTTATTTACGGCACGCGGGCGAATTAGTGATTGTCTGCACCGCGATTGTCGGAGCCGGACTCGGATTTTTGTGGTTCAACACCTATCCAGCGCAAGTGTTCATGGGCGATGTCGGCTCATTGGCGCTGGGTGGTGCGCTCGGCACCATCGCCGTGCTGCTGCGCCAGGAATTTTTGCTGTTAATCATGGGCGGCGTATTTGTGGTTGAAACGCTGTCGGTGATTCTGCAGGTGGGATCGTTCAAGCTGCGCGGTCAACGTATTTTCCGCATGGCGCCGATTCACCATCACTATGAATTGAAAGGCTGGCCGGAGCCGCGCGTCATTGTGCGCTTCTGGATTATTTCGCTGATGCTGGTGCTGATTGGCCTGGCAACGCTGAAGGTACGTTAATCATGGCTGACTATCGGGGCAGAAAAGTCGTCATCATTGGATTAGGCATTACTGGCCTCTCCTGTGTTGATTTCTTCCTCGCGCAAGGCGTAACGCCACGCGTGATGGATACCCGTGTCTCGCCGCCGGGGCTGGACAAACTGCCAGCTTCGGTGGAGCGCTATGTTGGCGGTATTAATAGTGATTGGCTGCTGGCCTCCGATCTGATTATCGCCAGCCCCGGGATCGCGCTGGCGCATCCTGCATTGAGCGAAGCCGCCGATGCCGGGATTGAAATCATCGGCGATATTGAGCTGTTCTGCCGTGAAGCGCAGGCTCCGATTGTGGCGATCACCGGTTCGAATGGTAAAAGCACCGTGACGACGCTGGTGGGTGAAATGGCGCGCGCAGCAGGTTGGCAGGTAGGCGTGGGCGGTAACATCGGTTTGCCGGCGCTGACGCTGTTGAAATCGCCAGCACAGCTTTATGTACTCGAACTCTCCAGCTTCCAGCTGGAAACCACGCATAGCCTGAAAGCGGCGGCGGCGACGATCCTCAATCTCACCGAGGATCACATGGATCGCTATCCGCTTGGCATGCAGCAGTATCGTGCCGCCAAGCTGCGCATTTACGAAAACGCCAGCGTCTGCGTGGTGAATGCCGACGATGGTATGACCATGCCGGTGCGCGGTGTTGATCAGCGCTGCGTAAGCTTCGGCATCAATCTCGGCGATTATCATCTCAATCAGCAGCAGGGCAGCACCTGGCTGCGGGCGAAGGGCGAAAAAGTCCTGAACACCGATGAGATGACGCTGGTGGGCCAACACAATTACACCAACGCGCTGGCAGCGCTGGCATTGGCCGACGCGGTGAATATTCCACGCGCTTCCAGCCTGAAAGCCTTAACCACCTTTACCGGCCTGGCGCACCGCTTCCAGCTAGTGCATGAAGCCAATGGCGTGCGTTGGATCAACGATTCCAAAGCCACCAACGTTGGCAGCACCGAAGCGGCGCTGAATGGCTTGCAGGTGAAAGGTACCTTGTGGCTGCTGCTGGGCGGCGACGGCAAGTCGGCTGATTTCAGCCCGCTGGTGCGCTATCTGCAGGGCGACAACGTGAAGCTGTTCTGTTTTGGTCGAGATGGTGATGCGTTAGCGGCATTGCGTCCGGAGATCGCCACGCGCACTGAAACCATGCAGCAGGCGATGACGCAGATTGCCGCCCAGGTTAAAGCCGGCGATATGGTGCTGTTATCACCGGCCTGCGCCAGCCTTGACCAGTTCCGTAATTTTGAACAGCGCGGTGATCAGTTCGCGCAACTGGCGAAGGAGTTGAGCTGATGCGCATTCCTGGAGCCGGTATCGCCAACTATCTGTCGTTGCGCCTGCGTGAGTGGGTGATGGGCGCGCGCGACAGTGATGATGCGCCGGTGGTGCTGTACGACCGCACGCTGCTGTGGCTGACCTTTGGGCTGGCGCTGATTGGTTTTGTGATGGTGACGTCGGCGTCGATGCCGGTTGGTCAACGTCTGAACGAAGATCCGTTCTACTTTGCCAAGCGTGATGCGTTTTATATCGCTTTAGCGTTTGGTATGGCGCTGGTGACCTTGCGCATCCCGATGGATTTCTGGCAGCGCTACAGCAACGTGATGCTGATGGTGTCCGTGGTGATGCTGCTGATCGTCTTGGTCGTCGGTAGCTCGGTGAACGGTGCATCGCGCTGGATTGCCCTTGGCCCGCTGCGTATTCAGCCAGCCGAGCTTTCGAAGTTGACGCTGTTTTGCTATCTCGCCAGTTACCTGGTGCGCAAAGTCGAAGAGGTGCGTAACAACTTCTGGGGCTTCTGTAAGCCGATGGGCGTGATGGTGGTGCTGGCCGTGCTACTGCTGGCACAGCCGGATCTCGGTACCGTCGTTGTGCTGTTTGTTACCACGCTGGCGATGCTGTTCCTCGCCGGGGCGAAAATGTGGCAGTTCCTGGCGATCATCGGCTCCGGCATTTTCGCCGTGGTGCTGCTGATCATTGCCGAACCGTACCGTATGCGCCGTGTGACCTCCTTCTGGAACCCGTGGGAAGATCCCTTCGGCAGCGGCTACCAGCTGACGCAATCGTTGATGGCGTTTGGGCGCGGTGAGTTCTGGGGGCAGGGCTTAGGCAACTCGGTGCAGAAACTGGAATATCTGCCGGAAGCACATACTGACTTCATCTTCTCCATCATCGGTGAAGAGTTGGGTTATGTCGGTGTGGTTTTAGCGCTGTTGATGGTATTCTTCGTCGCTTTTCGCGCGATGTCGATTGGTCGCCGTGCTCTGGAGATCGATCAGCGCTTCTCAGGCTTCCTCGCTTGCTCAATTGGCGTGTGGTTTAGCTTCCAGGCGCTGGTTAACGTGGGTGCAGCTGCTGGCATGCTGCCGACGAAAGGTCTGACGCTGCCGCTGATTAGTTACGGTGGTTCGAGTCTGATCATCATGTCGACCGCCATCGTGTTTTTATTACGCATAGATTATGAAACGCGTCTGGCAAAAGCGCAGGCGTTTACCCGAGGTGCACGATGAGTGGCAAACGGTTGATGGTCATGGCAGGCGGTACTGGCGGACATGTGTTCCCCGGTCTGGCCGTTGCCCATCACCTGATGGAACAAGGCTGGCAGGTGCGCTGGCTGGGAACCGCTGACCGAATGGAAGCGGATTTGGTGCCGAAACACGGCATTGAAATTGATTTTATCCGCATCAGCGGCTTACGCGGTAAAGGTGTAAAAGCGCAGTTGCTGGCACCGGTACGCATCTTCAATGCATGGCGCCAGGCGCGTCGCATCATGAAGAGCTGGCAGCCGGATGTGGTGCTGGGAATGGGTGGCTACGTTTCGGGCCCTGGCGGCTTAGCGGCGTGGAGCTGCGGTATTCCAGTGGTGCTGCATGAGCAGAACGGCATTGCCGGACTGACCAACAAGTGGCTGGCTAAGATCGCCACCAAAGTGATGCAGGCGTTTCCGGGGGCGTTTCCGAATGCTGAAGTGGTTGGCAATCCGGTGCGTACCGATGTGTTAGCGCTGCCGTTACCGGCAGAGCGTCTAAGTGCACGTTTCGGCCCGATTCGCGTGCTGGTGGTTGGCGGCAGCCAGGGCGCGCGCATCCTCAACCAGACCGTGCCGCAAGTGGCCGCAGCGTTGGGCGATGCCATTACGGTTTGGCATCAAACCGGTAAAGGCGGACTGGAAACCGTGCAGCAGGCTTACCGCGCAGCGGGTCAACCGCAGCACAAAGTCACCGAATTTATCGATGACATGGCCGAAGCTTACGCCTGGGCCGATGTCGTAGTGTGCCGTTCGGGCGCATTGACGGTAAGTGAAGTGGCGGCCGCAGGTTTACCGGCAATCTTCGTACCGTTTCAGCACAAAGATCGTCAGCAGTACTGGAACGCGTTGCCGCTGGAAAAAGCGGGCGCAGCCAAAATTTTCGAGCAGCCGCAGTTCACCGCGGCTGTGGTAGCGGACACGCTGCGTCACTGGGATCGCACCACATTGTTGGCGATGGCAGAAAAAGCCCGTCAGGTCGCGATTCCCGATGCAACCGAGCGGGTTGCAAATGAAGTGGCGCGCGTCGCGAAGTAAATTAATCGGCCAGTTGATTTGGCCCGTACCTTTTAGCAGGTACAAACGGGAAAAACAGGTAATTGAAACAGATGAATACACAACAATTGGCAAAACTGCGTTCTATTGTGCCCGAGATGCGTCGCGTCCGGCACATTCACTTTGTCGGCATCGGTGGTGCTGGCATGGGCGGTATTGCCGAGGTGTTGGCGAACGAAGGCTATCACATCAGCGGTTCTGATCTGGCGCCGAACGCGGTGACACAGCATCTGGCTGCGCTGGGTGCGACGATTTATTTCAACCATCGTCCGGAAAACGTTACCGATGCCAGCGTTGTCGTGGTGTCGACGGCTGTAGCGCAGGATAATCCTGAACTGGTTGCCGCTCGTGAGCAGCGTATTCCCGTGATTCGTCGCGCTGAGATGTTGGCTGAACTGATGCGTTTCCGTCATGGCATTGCGGTTGCGGGCACGCACGGTAAAACCACCACCACCGCGATGGTGACCAGCATTTACGCGGAAGGCGGGCTGGATCCCACCTTCGTTAACGGTGGCTTGGTTAAAGCCGCAGGCACGCATGCGCGCCTGGGCAGCAGCCGTTATCTGATTGCTGAAGCAGATGAAAGTGATGCGTCCTTCCTGCATCTGCAACCGATGGTGGCAATTGTCACCAACATCGAAGCGGATCACATGGACACTTATCAGGGCGATTTCGAGAACCTGAAGCAGACGTTCATTAACTTCCTGCACAACCTGCCATTCTATGGACGCGCGGTAATGTGCGTGGATGATGCAGTGATTCGTGACCTGATCCCGCGCGTAGGCCGCCAGGTAACCACCTACGGCTTCAGCGATGACGCAGATGTGCGTATCGAGAATTACGAGCAGCGTGGCGCACAAGGCCACTTCACCATTATTCGTCAGGATAAGCCGGTGCTGAAAGTAACGCTGAATGCGCCGGGCCGTCATAACGCGCTGAACGCGGCCGCCGCGGTAGCTGTTGCCAGCGAAGAGGGGATTGAAGATAACGCGATTCTGGCCGCGCTGGAGAGCTTCCAGGGCACCGGACGCCGCTTTGACGTGCTGGGCGAGTTCGATACCGCCGCCGTCAACGGTAATCCAGGCAGTGCGATGCTGGTCGACGATTACGGCCACCATCCCACCGAAGTGGATGTCACCATCAAAGCCGCACGTGCGGGCTGGCCTGACAAGAAGCTAGTGATGGTGTTCCAGCCACATCGCTACACGCGTACGCGTGACCTGTTTGATGATTTCGCTAATGTGCTGTCGCAGGTGGATGTGTTGCTGATGCTGGATGTCTATCCGGCGGGTGAAGCGGCGATTCCCGGCGCTGATAGCCGCTCGCTGTGCCGCGCGATTCGTAACCGTGGCAAAGTTGATCCGATTCTGGTCTCTGAGCATGACGCGCTGCCAGATGCGCTGGCACCGTTGCTGTCGGGCGACGATCTGGTGATCGTGCAGGGTGCAGGCAACATCGGCAAGATTGCCCGCAAGCTGGCCGAAAACGAATTACAGCCTGCCGTTAAGTCGGAGGCGCGCTATGACTGAGAAGGTTGCAGTATTGATGGGCGGCACCTCGGCCGAGCGTGATGTGTCGCTGATGTCCGGTGCGGCAGTGCTGGCCGGACTGCGTGAAATGGGCATTGATGCGCATGCAGTCGATACGCGTGATGTGTCGGTGCTTGACCTGAAACAGCAAGGCTTCGCTAAAGCGTTTATTGCTTTGCACGGTCGTGGTGGTGAAGACGGCACGCTGCAAGCGGTGCTGGAGTTTCTGCAACTGCCCTATACCGGCAGCGGTGTGATGGCTTCCGCCATCACCATGGATAAGCTGCGCAGCAAATTGCTGTGGCAGGGCAGGGGATTACCTTCAGGCAAATTTGTCTGGCTGACGCGTCAGCAGCATGAACAAGGTTTAAACGCGGATACCACCAAAGCCATTGAGGCGCTGGGTTTACCGCTATTTGTCAAGCCAAGCTGCGAAGGTTCTAGCGTCGGTATCAGCCGCGTGAACCATACGGATGCATTACCCGCAGCGCTTGAAGAAGCCTTTCGTCATGATGATGACGTGCTGATCGAAGCTTTTCTGAGCGGCGCGGAATACACCGTGGGCATCGTAGGTGAGCAAATTCTGCCTTCTATCAGAATTAAAACCGCCAGCGAGTTCTATGACTATGAAGCTAAATACATTTCTGACGATACTGAATACTTCTGCCCGAGCGGATTAAGCGCCGAGCAGGAAGCAGAATTGCAGACGTTGGTGTGGTCAGCCTGGCGCGCATTGGGTTGCAGCGGCTGGGGTCGCGTGGACGTGATGGCTGACGGTGAGGGCAACTTCCAGCTGCTGGAAGTGAATACTTCGCCCGGCATGACCAGCCACAGTTTAGTGCCGATGGCCGCTAAGCAAGCGGGATACAGCTTCCCGCAGCTGGTGGCGCGTATTCTGGAGCTGGCTGACTGATATGTCTCAGGCAGCGATACGAGTACGCAATCGCGAACCTCAGGAGCGGACACGCTCCGGGCGCAGCAACGGTGCGCGACTGTTTGGCATGGTGTTCCTGTTGATTGTGTTGGGCATTATGGTGGCGGGTGGCCTCGTGGTGCTGAAGTGGATGAATGACGCGTCACGCTTGCCGTTATCGAAGCTGGTGGTGACCGGGCAAACCCACTACACCACGCATGATGATATTCGTCAGGCCATTTTATCGCTTGGCGCGCCGGGAACCTTCATGTCGCAGAACGTGGATATCATCCAGCAGCAGATTGAGCGTTTACCCTGGATTAAGCAGGTCAGTGTGCGCAAGCAGTGGCCTGATGAGCTGAAGATAAATCTGGTGGAGTATGTTCCGGTTGCACGCTGGAATGACTCACATATGGTGGACGCAGCTGGCGTCTCCTTCAGCGTTCCGGCCAGTCACGTTGGCAAAGAAACGTTGCCGATGCTGTACGGTCCGGAAGGCAGTGAAAACGAGGTGTTAGCCGGCTATCACACCATGAGTGATGTATTAAAGGCTAACAAGTTTACCCTGAAGGTCGCGTCGATGACGGCGCGGCGCTCGTGGCAGTTAGTGACCAGTGACGATGTGCGCATCGAATTAGGTCGTAGCGATACCATGAAGCGTCTGAACCGTTTTATTGAGCTTTATCCGGATTTGCAGCAGCAGGGCCAAAGTCAGAACCAGCGCATCACGTACGTTGATTTGCGCTACGATTCGGGCGCCGCAGTCGGTTGGGCCGCTGCACCGATAGAGCCACAGGACAGTAATCAGCAACAGAACCAGGCACAGGCTAAACCACAATGATCAAGGCAACGGACAGAAAACTGGTAGTAGGACTCGAAATTGGCACCGCGAAGGTGTCCGCCCTGGTTGGGGAAATTCTGCCCGATGGTATGGTCAATATTATTGGGGTGGGCAGTTGCCCGTCTCGCGGCATGGATAAAGGCGGCGTAAACGATCTGGAATCGGTGGTGAAATGCGTACAGCGCGCCATCGATCAGGCTGAATTGATGGCGGACTGCCAGATTTCCTCGGTCTACCTTGCTTTATCGGGCAAACATATCAGTTGCCAGAACGAAATCGGGATGGTTCCGATTTCGGAAGAGGAAGTGACTCAGGATGATGTAGAGAACGTGGTGCATACGGCGAAATCCGTTCGCGTACGCGATGAGCATCGTATTCTGCATGTTATCCCGCAGGAATATGCCATCGATTATCAGGAAGGCATTAAGAATCCAGTGGGACTTTCTGGCGTACGTATGCAGGCGAAAGTACATTTGATCACTTGCCACAACGATATGGCAAAAAATATTGTCAAAGCCGTTGAACGTTGCGGCCTGAAAGTTGACCAACTGATTTTTGCCGGGTTGGCATCCAGTTTCTCCGTACTGACGGAAGATGAACGTGAGCTGGGCGTCTGTGTTGTTGATATCGGTGGCGGTACAATGGATATCGCTGTCTATACTGGCGGTGCACTGCGTCACACCAAAGTGATCCCGTATGCCGGGAATGTGGTAACCAGCGATATCGCTTACGCTTTTGGTACTCCGCCGACCGACGCAGAAGCAATTAAAGTGCGTCACGGTTGTGCATTGGGCTCGATTGTCGGCAAAGACGAAAATGTTGAAGTGCCGAGCGTAGGTGGACGTCCACCACGTAGCCTGCAGCGTCAAACGCTGGCTGAAGTCATCGAGCCGCGTTACACCGAACTGTTGAATCTGGTCAACGACGAGATTCTGCAATTACAGGAGCAGCTGCGCCAGCAAGGCGTGAAACATCATCTGGCGGCCGGTATCGTGCTGACCGGTGGTGCGGCGCAGATTGAAGGTTTGGCAGCCTGCGCACAGCGCGTGTTCCACACGCAAGTGCGCATCGGACAGCCGCTTAACATCACCGGCCTGACGGACTATGCGCAGGAGCCGTATTACTCTACGGCGGTTGGCCTGCTGCATTACGGCAAAGAGTCACACATGAACGGTGATGCAGAAACGGAAAAACGTGCTTCAGTGGGCAACTGGTTCAAGCGAATCAACAGCTGGCTGAAGAAAGAGTTTTAATTTTTGAAAAAGGAGATCATGCTGGCAATGTTTATGATCTCCAGGCGACAGGCACATAACGGAGAGAAATCATGTTTGAACCTATGGAATTAACCAATGACGCGGTGATTAAAGTCATCGGCGTCGGCGGTGGCGGTGGCAACGCCGTAGAGCACATGGTACGCGAGCGTATCGAAGGTGTGGAATTCTTCGCTGTGAACACCGACGCGCAAGCGTTGCGTAAGACAGCGGTCGGCCAGACGATCCAGATCGGGACCAATATCACCAAAGGTCTTGGTGCAGGTGCGAACCCAGAAGTGGGCCGTAACTCTGCAGAAGAGGATCGCGAAGCACTGCGTGCTGCGCTGGATGGTGCAGACATGGTGTTCATCGCAGCTGGCATGGGCGGCGGTACCGGTACTGGTGCAGCGCCAGTTGTGGCTGAAGTGGCAAAAGATTTGGGTATCCTGACCGTTGCGGTGGTAACTAAACCGTTCAACTTTGAAGGCAAAAAGCGTATGGCTTTTGCTGAGCAAGGTATCGCTGAACTGTCTAAGCATGTCGATTCACTGATTACTATTCCAAACGACAAGCTGCTGAAAGTTCTGGGTCGCGGTATTTCTCTGTTGGATGCGTTCGGCGCAGCCAACGACGTATTGAAAGGCGCTGTACAGGGTATCGCTGAACTGATTACCCGTCCTGGCCTGATGAACGTTGACTTTGCGGACGTGCGTACCGTGATGTCAGAAATGGGTTACGCCATGATGGGTTCAGGCGTGGCATGTGGTGAAGATCGTGCGGAAGAAGCGGCAGAAATGGCTATCTCTTCTCCGCTGTTGGAAGACATCGATCTGTCTGGCGCGCGCGGCGTGCTGGTCAACATTACTGCGGGCTTCGACCTGCGTCTTGATGAGTTTGAAACCGTGGGTAACACCATCCGCGCCTTCGCTTCTGACAACGCAACCGTGGTTATCGGTACTTCTCTGGATCCAGAGATGAACGACGAACTGCGTGTGACCGTAGTTGCAACCGGCATCGGCATGGATAAGCGTCCGGAAATCACGCTGGTGACCAACAAGCCGGCCACTCAGCCAGTGATGGATCATCGCTACCAGCAGCACGGCATGGCGCCGCTGCCGCAGGAGCAGAAGCCGGCTGCGAAAGTGGTGAATGACCAACCGGCGGCATCCAGCAAAGAACCCGATTACCTTGATATTCCAGCCTTCTTGCGTAAGCAAGCTGATTAAGAATATCCCGAGAATTGGGATTCTCCGCTCTTTGTGCTAAAGTATTCGCCCGCTGGTAATTTATACTGGCGGTCGGACAGGTAATATTGCGAGATAAAGCGATGATCAAACAAAGGACATTAAAACGTATTGTTCAGGCGACTGGTGTCGGTTTACATACCGGCAAGAAAGTCACACTGACGTTACGCCCTGCGTCGGCTAACACCGGGGTCATCTATCGTCGCACTGACTTGAATCCACCGGTAGATTTCCCGGCTGATGCAAAATATGTGCGCGACACCATGCTGAGTACTTGCCTGGTGAACGATGAAGGCGTGCGTATTTCAACCGTTGAACACCTGAACGCCGCATTGGCGGGCTTGGGCATCGACAACATTATTGTTGAAGTTGATGCACCGGAAATCCCGATCATGGATGGCAGTGCCGCGCCTTTTGTCTATTTGCTGATGGACGCTGGCATCGAAGAGCTAAGCAGCGCGAAGAAATTCGTACGCGTTAAGCAAACGGTGCGTGTGGAAGATGGCGATAAGTGGGCCGAGATCAAGCCGTATAACGGTTTCTCACTCGACTTTACTATCGACTTCAAACATCCAGCGATCGACTCAAGCTCGCAGCGTTACCAGCTCAACTTCTCGGCTGAGAACTTTGTTCGCCAAATCAGCCGTGCGCGCACCTTTGGCTTTATGCGTGAAATCGAATATCTGCAGTCTAAAGGCCTGTGCCTGGGCGGTAGTTTAGATTGTGCGATTGGCCTTGATGATTTCCGCGTATTAAACGAAGACGGTCTGCGCTTTGAAGACGAATTTGTTCGTCATAAAATGCTCGATGCGATCGGCGACCTGTTCATGTGCGGTCATAATGTAATTGGCGCGTTTACCGCCTTTAAATCGGGCCATGCGTTGAACAACAAGTTGCTGCAAGCGGTTCTGGCTAAACAGGAAGCTTGGGAATGGGCGACCTTCGAAGATGAAGCTGAACTGCCACTAGCATTCAAAGCACCAAATTTAGTTCTGGCGTAAGTCAGACATAAAACGGCAGGTTTCGCTGACACCCTCTCCGGTCAGTTGAACCTGCCGTTTTTTATTGCCTCATTTTTATTCCTGCCAAGCCGATCTCAATTCGCTGTAGCAACTGGCGAAACCCTGTACAAAAAAACGTGAATTCCGCCGAAGCCCCTTTAATCACTGGTGTCGTAGCCCCACATAAGTGCTATCATCTGGCGCTCACATAAGCTGGGTAACGCAGATTTTTGCTACCGCTTTATTACCATATTCAATGCATTGTGGACGGATTGTGATCGGGATTTTCTCACGCTGGCGACAATTAGGCAGACGCTATTTCTGGCCGCATCTCCTGTTGGGGATGGTGGCGGCCAGTTTAGGTTTGCCTGCCTGTGCGCAAAGTTCTGAGCCGAAAGCAAATGATTCGCCGATCAGCAGCCTGTTTGTCGGCAATGTTGTCCATTTTGACCATCTGATTCGTCTGCAGGAAAGCGCGCGTCGACCGAATTTCAACGTCGATTACTGGCACCAGCATGCGATTCGCACCGTTATTCGCCACCTTTCCTTTAGTATGACGCCGCCCGCTCAGGCGGAAGCCGATCAAGCTGTGCCGCTAACGGCACAAAAGCTGGCGTTGATAGGTTCGCTTCAGGCGTTGCTGACTTCTCCGGCGCAATCGCTGACTGTTATTGAGCCGCAACAAAACCTGCGTCACAACGAACCACAAATCCTTTCCTCTGCTGATTGGCAAGCTGCTATTCATGGCATCCGCGCCGGGCCTTTCATTGCTTAACTGCTAACGTTTTTTCCACATCCTGAATCAGATTTTGCAGCCCGTGAAATCACGGCTGAATTGAGAAAAATTTATCATGCTAATCAAATTATTAACTAAAGTATTCGGCAGCAGCAATGATCGTACTCTGCGCCGTATGCGCAAAATCGTCGACGTCATCAATAAGATGGAGCCGGATTTCGTAAAGCTCTCTGACGATGAACTGAAAGCGAAAACTGACCTGTTCCGCGAGCGCCTGAAAAAAGGCGAAAGCCTTGAGAGCCTGATTCCTGAGGCCTTTGCCACCGTACGTGAAGCAAGTAAGCGCGTCTTCGGTATGCGTCACTTTGATGTGCAGCTGATTGGCGGCATGGTGCTCAACGAACGTTGCATCGCAGAGATGCGCACCGGTGAAGGTAAAACCCTGACCGCGACTCTGCCCGCTTACCTGAACGCGCTGAGCGGCAAAGGCGTGCACGTTGTTACCGTCAATGACTATCTGGCGCAGCGTGATGCCGAAAATAACCGTGCACTGTTTGAATTCCTTGGCCTGACCATCGGCATTAACCTGCCAAACATGCCAGCCGTGGCTAAGCGTGCAGCTTATGCCGCTGACATCACCTACGGCACCAACAACGAATACGGCTTCGACTACCTGCGCGACAACATGGCGTTCAGTCCGGAAGAGCGCGTGCAGCGTAAGCTGCATTACGCATTAGTGGATGAAGTCGACTCAATCCTGATCGATGAAGCACGTACGCCATTGATCATCTCTGGTCCGGCGGAAGACAGCTCTGAGCTGTATACCAAAGTTAACAAGATCATCCCGCATCTGGTGCGTCAGGAAAAAGAAGACTCTGAAACCTTCCAGGGCGAAGGCGATTTCTGGGTCGATGAAAAAGCGCGCCAGGCACACATGAGCGAGCGCGGCTTGGTAAAAGTTGAAGAGCTACTGGTTAGCCAAAACATCATGGTAGAGGGCGAGTCACTCTACTCCCCGACCAACATCATGCTGATGCACCACGTTACTGCGGCGCTGCGTGCTCATGCACTCTTCACCCGCGATGTTGATTACATCGTTAAAGATGGCGAAGTGGTCATCGTTGATGAACACACCGGCCGTACCATGCAAGGTCGCCGCTGGTCAGATGGTCTGCATCAGGCGGTTGAAGCGAAAGAAGGCGTGGAAATCCAGAATGAAAACCAGACGCTGGCTTCCATTACCTTCCAGAACTACTTCCGTATCTACGAGAAACTGGCCGGTATGACCGGTACCGCAGATACCGAAGCATTCGAATTCAGCTCCATCTATAAGCTCGACACGATCGTGGTGCCAACCAACCGTCCGATGGTGCGTAAAGATATGGCCGATCTGGTCTATATGACCGAGAAAGAGAAGATTGACGCCATTATCGAAGACATCCGTGCCTGCACTGCTAAAGGGCAGCCGGTGTTAGTGGGTACAATTTCGATTGAGAAATCTGAAGTCGTTTCCAATGAACTGACGCGCGCGGGCATTAAACACAGCGTACTGAATGCCAAATTCCATGCCAGCGAAGCGGATATCGTTGCTCAGGCGGGTCAACCTGCAGCGGTTACTATCGCAACCAACATGGCCGGTCGTGGTACCGATATCGTGCTGGGCGGGAGCTGGCAGGCTGAGCTCGCCGCAATGGACGAGCCAACCGAAGAGCAGATTCAGGCGATGAAAGAAGCGTGGAAACTGCGTCACGATGCGGTGCTGGCTGCAGGCGGTCTGCACATTATTGGTACTGAGCGTCACGAATCTCGCCGTATCGATAACCAGCTGCGTGGTCGTGCGGGTCGTCAGGGTGATGCCGGTTCTTCACGCTTCTACCTGTCGATGGAAGATGCATTAATGCGTATCTTCGCTTCAGATCGCGTATCGAACATGATGCGTAAACTGGGCATGAAGCCAGGCGAAGCAATCGAGCATCCATGGGTGACTAAAGCGATTGCCAACGCGCAGCGTAAAGTGGAAAGCCGCAACTTCGATATTCGTAAACAGCTGCTGGAATACGATGACGTTGCCAACGATCAGCGTCGCGCCATCTACAGCCAGCGTAACGAACTGCTGGATGTGTCTGATGTGTCTGAAACCATCAATAGCATCCGTGAAGATGTCTATAAAACTACCATTGATACCTACATTCCGCCGCAGTCACTGGAAGAGATGTGGGATGTTGCCGGCCTGGAAGAGCGTCTGCGTAACGACTTCGATCTCAACTTGCCTATTGCTGAGTGGTTGGATAAAGAGCCCGATCTTCACGAAGAGACGCTGCGCGAACGTATCATGACCCACGCCGCAGAAAGCTATGCTGCTAAAGAAGAAGTGGTTGGCGAAGAGATGATGCGCAACTTTGAGAAAGGCGTGATGCTGCAAACGCTGGATTCGTTGTGGAAAGAGCATCTGGCAGCGATGGATTACCTGCGTCAGGGCATCCACCTGCGCGGTTATGCCCAGAAAGATCCGAAGCAGGAATACAAGCGTGAATCCTTCTCTATGTTTGCGGCGATGCTTGAATCACTGAAGTACGAAGTGATTAGCACCCTGAGCAAAGTTCAGGTACGCATGCCAGAAGAAGTGGAAGCGATGGAGCAGCAGCGCCGTGAAGAAGCGGAGCGTTTAGCGCAACAGCAGCAGCTGAGCCATGTTGATGATGCCACCGCAGCAGCCGAAGCGTTAGCCGCACAAGGCGGGGAGCGTAAAGTGGGCCGTAATGATCTCTGCCCATGTGGTTCCGGCAAAAAATACAAGCAGTGTCACGGCCGTCTGGCCTGATAAAAAAAGGAGCCTTCGGGCTCCTTTTTTTTTGCTGACGATTTAGCGTGTTATCGCCATGAGTTTCTCTTCGTTTAGGCGCACGCCATGATACGGCAGCGTGACCAGCAAACCATCCGGTAAGCCAGCTCGCTTCAACAGCGCCCGGCTTTGGAACAGTAGCTGATGGTAATTGTTATCGCTGATGCTCGGATAGCTCTCATTCCAAACGGTGGCAATAATCTGACGCTTCGAGGTAATCCGCAGCAACAGACAGGAGAAGAATCGTTTTTGCGCTTCATTCAACGAAATAACTTTGTGTTCAGGCCACCATGTTAAGGTGTTCTTTGCGCTGTCTAACGTCAGGATGTCATGAAATACCAGATGGCGTAGGGCATGTAATTGTTCCGGCGTAGTTTGCGCCAGAAACGTTGTTTCTTTAAATTCCATAGGTAGTCGGGTTTAACAGAAGAAAGTGCTGCGAGTATTCCCAACATTCCCGGTTGCGATCCTTACGACATGTCTTAATCACTGGCTTTTGTAGTGCGTGGGACGTCACTTTCCGCTCAACGGTTAACATCACTCGATGTCTGATTTACACTCAGCGCTCATTTTATTAAAAAAGCGGAATCCAGCTTATGAAACACCTGCAGGTTGCGGTGGGCATCATTCGCAATACAGAACGTCAAATCTTCCTTGCCCAGCGTGCGGCAAGCTCCTATATGGCGAATAAGTGGGAGTTTCCCGGCGGAAAAATTGAACAAGATGAATCTGCCGAGCAGGCGCTCAAGCGTGAGCTGATGGAAGAAACCGGTATTGAAGTCACGTCGGCAAGCGCGATTGGTCAGGCCGATCACAGTTATGAAGATCTGCGCGTTACGCTGCATTTCTTCCTGGTTGAAGGCTGGAACGGCGAACCTTATGGTCGTGAAGGTCAGCCACAGCGTTGGGTCGAACAGCAGGATTTGGTCGCGGATGAATTTCCGCCTGCGAACCATGAATTGATCAGCCGATTAGTGGCTGGCGAGATTTAAGTGAAGGGGCGCTTAGCCCCTTACTTTTTACTGCTGTTCTTCGCTCCAGTCATCGCTGTCCATCTGGTCACCGCTGCTGGGAATACGTTTCTCTTCTGCTGCCCATTCACCTAAATCAATCAGCTGGCAACGTTTGCTGCAGAATGGCCGCCACGGGCTCAACTCATCCCAAATCACATCGCGACGACAATTGGGGCAAGGTACGGTAATTATCTCTTCTGGCATAACTTCCTCTAACAACAAGCTAATTCAAAATTCAGTCGGGCTGGTACTTCTCCGCGTTCGCTGTCTAATGGCAGGAAACGAATCGCATAACGGCTTTTGTGACCCGAGACTTGTGGGTACAGCGCGTCTTCCAGAGTTAATTGCAGGCGCAGTAAATCGGATCCTTCGGCGTTATCCTGATAAAAACCGTTGAGGCTGGTTTGATGACGAAATATGCCAGACTGACGCACCAAATCGAGGATCATCGTCAAACTATTACGCAGCGGATTCAGTGATGCCAGCCAGCCATTCACCTGAACATCTCGCACCGCTTGCTCCTGATGCAGCCAGATGTGCAGGCTGGGTAGATCGAAACTGCAGCAGCCGCCGGGAATGCTCAAACGCTGACGTACCAGAGCAACCAGGCGATCTTCACGTAACTGTTGGCCCATGCGCGGTGCCGCCATGAGTTCGCTTGAGCATTGCTTCAACTGCTGACGCAGATCATTCACGCGCAGTTCATCAATGCCTGGCACATCCAGCCAGGCGCGTAATTTTTGTTGCTGGCGCTCTAGTTCTTTTAACAATTCAGTGCGCATATCTCCGCGCTCAAAAATATCCAGTAAATCGCTAAGAATACGGAAAACGCCAAGTGCTGATACCGAACCGTTAACCGGCACCGTTTCATGCAGCTGATCAATCAGATATTCGACGCGCAGCCAGGTGCGCATCTTCTCATTCAAAGGGTGTTCAAACAGAACAATTGTGCTCATGATGTTAATCCTTTCCGGTTGCTGCCAGGCGTAGATAGCGCTGGTGAAGCTCAGCAACGCGCGGTAGCACCTGTTCAGGCGTACCACTGTTATCAATGATGTCATCCGCACAGGCCCGACGCTGTTCGCGACTAGCCTGTGCGGCAAGAATATTTTTCGCCTGACTTAGCGAAATACCATCTCGCTGTTGGGTGCGTTGCAACTGCGTGGCGGTATCCACATCCACAACCAACACGCGATCGGCCTGATGCTGTAAGCCGTTTTCGACCAACAGCGGCACCACCCAAAGCACATAAGGTGAAGTGGCCAATAATTTTAATTGTTGCGTGCGGGCGTTGATGAGTGGATGAAGCAACTGATTGAGCCAATTTTTCTCTTGTGGCTGTTGGAAAATAATTTCACGAAGCCGCGCACGATAGAGCGTGCCTTCTGCCGTCAAAATGGTATCTCCATGACGCTGAGCAATCGCCTTTAGGGCAGGCGTTCCGGGCTCAACAACTTCTCTGGCAATGACGTCAGCGTCAATAATATCAACGCCTAGCGCTGCGAAAGCGTTGGCAATAGTGGTTTTACCACTGCCAATGCCGCCGGTGAGCGCAACGGTATAAGGCATAGCGTTCTCGCAAAATTTATATCGTGAGCGGCGATTAACCACAGCAAGATGAGAGCATGATCACAATCAATTTTCTCAGCTAAATTTAAGGGATTGTAGCCTAAATAAAGTGAAATTCGCAGTCTTGTCGCGGAACGAATGGCGCGTATGATAACGACACTGGAGCCGTGAGCGCTACCCGAACCGCGGTTCGTCGTCACTAACCAGGATAATCAGCTATGCGCATTGAAGAAGATTTAAAACTGGGCTTTAAAGATGTTTTGATCCGCCCAAAACGTTCCACTTTGAAAAGCCGTTCCGAGGTTGAGCTGGAACGCACCTTCACCTTTAAACACTCAGGCTTGAACTGGAGTGGCATACCGATTATTGCCGCCAACATGGATACCGTCGGTACTTTCACGATGGCTGAAGCCCTGGCGAGTTTTAACGTACTGACCGCAGTGCATAAACATTACAGCGTGCAAGAGTGGCAGGCATTTGTACAACGCGTGCCAGCGGCGGTGCTGAGTCATGTGATGGTCTCATCTGGTACATCAGAATCAGATTTCACGAAGTTATCCGCCATTCTGGCGTTATCATCGCAGCTCAACTTTATCTGCATCGACGTTGCTAACGGCTACTCTGAGCACTTCGTTCAGTTCCTGCTGCGCGTGCGTGAAAGCTTCCCAGGTAAAACCATCTGTGCAGGCAACGTGGTTACCGGTGAAATGGTGGAAGAGCTGATTTTGTCTGGCGCAGATATCGTCAAAGTGGGTATTGGCCCCGGCTCAGTGTGCACTACACGCGTGAAGACCGGCGTTGGTTATCCTCAGCTTTCTGCCGTTATCGAGTGCGCAGATGCGGCACACGGTTTAGGCGGACAAATCGTCAGCGACGGCGGCTGCTCGGTTCCAGGTGACATTGCCAAAGCTTTCGGGGGCGGTGCAGATTTCACCATGCTCGGCGGCATGCTTGCGGCACATGACGAGTGTGAAGGAACCATCGTTGAAGAACAGGGTGAGAAATTTATGCTGTTCTACGGCATGAGTTCCGAATCGGCGATGAAACGCCACGTTGGCGGTGTCGCACAATACCGTGCGGCGGAAGGCAAAACCGTGCGGTTGCCGGTGCGCGGCCCGGTTGAGGAGACGGTTAAAGATATCCTTGGCGGTTTACGCTCAGCCTGTACCTACGTCGGTGCTGAACGATTGAAAGAGCTGACGAAACGCACCACCTTTATCCGCGTCGCTGAACAAGAGAACCGCGTGTTCACTCGTTAATCTCTGCCAACGGGCGCGCATCGCGCGTGCCCGTCATCGAATGGCATCGCCAAGACCAAATACCGGCAGATACATTGCAATCACTAAGGTGCCAACAATCCCGCCGATTACCACCATCATCATCGGTTCCAGCGATGCCGCCAGAGCATCAGCGCGCGCTAATGTTTGCGCCTCGTGCCACTCCGCCAGCCGTGCCAGCATCACATCTAACGCACCTGCTTCTTCACCCACTCGGATGAGTTGGGCACACAGGGGTGTAAACAGCAGATGCTGTTGCAGCGCCTGATGCAGCGGCGCACCCGCAGCAATGTGCTGCTGCAACTGAACGATGGCATCGCGCCACAATCGCGATACCAAGGTCACTTCAACCGCCTGCAGGCTTTGCAACAAGGTCAAACCGGATTGTTGTGTAAGTTGCAGGATGGCGTATATCTGGCTGAGCTGCCCGCCGCGCCACAGCGAAGATAACAGTGGCATACGCAGTAACCATTGATGTACGCGCTTTTGCCACGGTACCGAACGTCGATAAGTCTGCTGCACAATCATCACTAATACGGCACCTACTAGCGACAGCGGCAGCGCGGCCTTCTGCAGCAGTTCTGACAGCGACATCACCGCAGCAGTAAAAGCGGGCAGCTGCGCATCAAAACTGGCATAGACAGAGACAAATTCTGGCAAAACAAACAGCAGCATGCCAGCACTGACCGCGAGCGCTACCAGCAAGATAAACAGGGGATAGCGCAGCGCCTTCACCACTTTTTGCCGTAAGTATTGCTGCTTGCTTTGCTGCTGCGCCAGCTGGCGACAGCACTCGTCGAGTTGGCCGGTTAATTCACCCACTTGCATCAAAGCGGGAAACAGCGGGGGAAAGATCTGCGGCCACTCCTGCAAGGCTTGCGAGAAGGGCTCACCGGCGATGACGCGGCGCTGCAATCCTTTCAGTAATACCCGCCAACCGGCATGAGGATGGCCTTCTGCCAGCAGAATCAGACTTTCCGCCAGCGGCAAGCCGGCCTTGAGCAGCGTCGCCAGTTGCCGCACCAAATCGATTTTCTGTTGCCACTTCCAGTCGCGCGAACGCCAGCATTTTCCACGCTGCCAGTTCACCGGCAGCATGCCGCGATCGGAGAGTTGATTGAGCAACGCATCCTGGCTGGCATTAAGTGATTCGCCCTCCTGCAGCACACCCATGGTATCAAGAGCCTGCCAGCGGAAATGATAGAGATTAGCCATCGCCCAGTCCCACCACGCGCTGCATCTCTTCAAAAGAAGTATCGCCGCGACTTACTGCTTCCAGCCCCGCAGCTAGCAATGTTTTCATTCCCTGTTCATTTGCCAGCGTTAGCAGATGTTCCAGCGGCATATCTGCCGAGATAGCATTCTGCAATTTGCTGGTTAGCGGCAAGACTTCAAACAGCGCCAGCCGCCCGTAATAGCCGGAGAAGCAGTGATCACAGCCCGGCGCTCGCCAGGTTTGCAGTGTGCCCGGCCAGAGTTCGGCCGGCAGATGGGCGATGGCTTGTCCCGGCTGACGGCAATGCACGCACAAGCGTCTGACCAGACGCTGCGCCACCACCAACTGCAAAGCGGGGCCCAGCAGATAACCGGGAACATCCATCTGGCGCAGGCGCGTCAGGGTTTCAGCAGTCGAGTTAGTATGCAGTGTGGAAAGCACCAGATGGCCGGTCTGCGCTGCTTTAACGGCGATGCTGGCCGTCTCGGCATCACGGATTTCCCCCACCATAATCACATCGGGATCCTGGCGCAGTAGTGCGCGCAGCACACGATTGAAATCGAGCCCGCTACGCGGCTGGATCTGCGTTTGATTAATACCATCCAGCGGGATCTCAACCGGATCTTCCACGCTACAAACGTTCTTCTCTGGCACATTAAGCGCGCTTAACCCGCTATAGAGCGTGAAGGTTTTACCGCTGCCGGTCGGTCCGGTGACCAGAATTAAACCCTGCGGTTTCGCCAGCGCGTTTTTCAGTAAACGCAGCTGTGCTGCGGGCATGCCGAGTTTATCGAGGGTGATGGCGCTGTTTTCACTTTGTAGTAGCCGCACCACGGCTTTTTCGCCCTGGCTTACCGGTAGCGTTGAGAGACGAAACGCCGCCAGTTTGTCCTCTATTTCCAGCGTAAACTGTCCGTCCTGCGGCAGACGCCGTTCGGCGATATCCAATCCTCCGAGAATTTTCAGGCGCGCCAGAATCGCAGCGGGTTGTGCTTCAGAAGGCTGAGGTAGTTTGTGCAACACGCCATCGATGCGCAGACGCACCCGCAGTCCATGGCGCTGCGGTTCAAAATGCACATCTGAGGCGCGCCGCTGAATGGCCTGGCGCAAAATCTGATCGACCGCGTTAATCGCTGACTCAGCGCTGGCCTGTTCACGTGGTGCTGCAGCGGCATCCGGCTCGTGCAGCAACTGCTCAAGCCGTGCCGCAGGCCAGCACTCGACCTCGACCTTGCACTGGCTGGCGAACTGTAGCGCTTCCAGCAGCAGCGGATCGGGTGTGTCGGCTACCGCTACGCGCAGTAGCGTGGCGTCATGGTGCAGAATCACCGCCTGATAACGTGCGCACAACGTGTGCAGCGCACTATTAGGGTTGTACATCAGTTGGCATCCTTGTCGGCAAAGCGAAACTGCTCGAGGCAGCTATCGCGCAGGCTGCTGTTATCGCTGGTACAAGTGCGTTGCCAGCTCAACGTGCCATCCGTTGCGCTCCAAATCGGCAGCATTTCAACCGTTAATCCGCTGAGACTTTCCTGGCCGGTCAGGTTGATGGTTCCGTTGACCACGCTAAGCGTTGCCACATAGCGCGAACCTTTGGCCACCGGAATGCCGCGTTCTCCTGCCTGACACTGCGCCGGTCCGCCGCGCTCAATGGCACAGAGTTCTACTGCTGTTTTGTACGGCACCATGGTTTGCAGCATGTCGGTGAGCGCTGCGCGTTGCAGGTAGTTTTGATAAGCCGGTAAACCGATGGCGCTGAGAATGGCGACGATGCCAATCACAATCATTAATTCGATAAGGGTAAAACCGCGTTGTCTGTCCATAGTGAGGCTCCTTGTTGTGGAGCCGCTACGGTAGAAAAGGGCGAGGGAAAGCGGAAGTCATGGCTGCGCGAGGCTGGAAAGCATCGCGCAGAGAATCGTCAGATTTACAGCGGAGATAACAGCATTTTGGAAGCCAGCTCGCATATCGGCCGCACTAACACGCGGCAGAACGAGGCATTAAAGCTCGCGGAAACGCATCGACAGATCCAGCGCGCGCACATGTTTGGTCAGCGCGCCGACAGAGACATAATCAACGCCAGTCTGGGCAATTTGTGGCAGCGTGGTTTCGGTTACGTTGCCAGAGACTTCCAGCAGCGCGCGTTTGTGGGTTAGCGCAACCGCTGCATGCATCATCTCAAGGCTGAAGTTGTCGAGCATGATGATGTCCGCTCCGGCATCGATGGCATCCTGCAGTTCCGCCAGCGATTCAACTTCAACTTCTACCGGCACATCCGGCGACAGCCACAGCGCTTTTTCTACGGCGTTACGCACCGAGCCGCTGGCGATAATGTGGTTTTCTTTTATCAGGAAAGCATCCGACAGGCCTAAACGGTGGTTATTACCGCCACCGCACAACACCGCATATTTCAGCGCGGTACGCAGGCCTGGCAAGGTCTTGCGTGTATCAAGCAACTGGGTTTCGCTGCCCGCCAGCAGGGCGACATAACGGCTAACCTCGGTGGCCACGCCAGAGAGCGTCTGCACGAAGTTGAGTGCGGTGCGTTCTGCGGTTAACAGCAGGCGCGCCGGGCCGGTAAGCTCGAACAGCAGCTGATCGGCAACCAGCGCTTGTCCATCTTCTACATGCCAGTTAAGAGTGACTTTATTACCGAGCTGGATAAATACTTCCTCTACCCAGCGTTTACCACAAAAAACACCGGCTTCACGGGTGATGACTTTTGCCACCGCCTGCTTTTCTGCTGGCAGCAGCAACGCGGTGATATCGCGATTCGCATCCACTTCGCCACCTAAATCCTCCTGAAGCGCCTGGGCAACGGCTTCCGGGATATCCTGTTCTATACGTTTAATCAGTTCCTGACGGCGATGATCGGGATCGTAACGACGCGTTGCCATGGTTTTGCCACTCCACAAGACGAAATTTCTTGCGCTCACCTTAGCCTGATTTATCGACCTTTGCCAGTTGCTGGCGGTGAAATGTTTAGTATCCTGAACTCGGCCGCGTCGGCGCATTAAGTCGCAAGTCTGCTGGGTGAAACATGTTATTCTCAGCCTGATTTTGCTTAGGATTTAACAGCATGAAACTGGAAGAGGGCTGGATTACCAGCGCGCGTAAAGTACCTTCACCACACTTCAATCAGCGTCCAAATGATGAAGTGCCCTCGCTGTTGGTGATTCACAACATCAGTTTACCGCCCGGTGAGTTTGGCGGGCCGTGGATTGATCGCTTATTTACCGGCACGTTGCCTGCCGATGCGCATCCCTATTTTGCGGACATCGCCCATTTACGCGTGGCGGCGCACTGTTTAATCCGTCGCGACGGCGAGCTGGTGCAATACGTCTCTTTCGATCAGCGCGCCTGGCACGCCGGCGTGTCGCAGTTTGAAGGACGTGAAAGCTGCAACGATTTTTCCATGGGCATTGAACTGGAAGGCACTGATACGCTGCCCTATACCGATGCCCAGTACGCGACTTTGCAACAGGTGACTCAACTCCTGCTGCAGCACTATCCGTTGACGCCTGCGCGCATCACCGGCCATAGCGATATCGCACCAGAGCGGAAAACCGATCCCGGTTCCTCTTTTGACTGGTTGCGCTATAGAGAATCCATCAGGCAGGAGAATCCCTGAGACAGCAGGAGCGGGTATGACGTTGTTTAGCTTGTTATTGGTTTTAGGTTGGGAACGCCTGTTTAAGTTGGGTGAGCATTGGCAACTGGACCATCGGCTGGAGCCGCTGTTTCGTGGCCGCCAGCGTTTTTCCCTGCTGCGCACGCTGATGATGACAGTGGTAGCGATGCTGATCGTCTGGCTGGTGGTGTGGAGCCTGAAAGGCATCTTGTTTGGCGTGGCGCAACTGCTGTTCTGGATTTTGGTGGGATTGCTGTGTATCGGCGCGGGTTCGGTGCGACTGCACTATCACAGCTATCTCAAGGCCGCGAGCCATGACGATGAAGCGGCGCATCAGGCGATGGCGGCTGAACTGACGCTGATTCACGGCGTGCCGGTTGAGTGCAGCGAGCGCGAGTTCCTGCGTGAACTGCAGAACGCGCTGATTTGGATTAACTTCCGCTTCTATCTTGCGCCGCTGTTCTGGTTTGTGGTCGGTGGACCTTACGGCCCGGTGCTGCTGGTGGGTTATGCGTTTCTGCGAGCCTGGCAGAGCTGGCTGGCGAAGCATCAGTCGCCGCTGGCGCGCTCGCAGTCTGGCGTTGATCGTCTGCTGCACGTTTTGGACTGGATCCCCGTGCGTCTGGCCGGCGTGGCTTACGCGTTGCTCGGCCACGGCGAACGTGCACTGCCAGCGTGGTTTGCCGCGCTGGGCGATCTGCATCGCCCGCAATATCAGGTGCTGACCAGCCTGGCGCAGTTCTCGCTGGCGCGCGATCCGCACATGGATAAAGTCGAAACGCCACGTGTTGCAGTGGCGTTGGCGAAACGTATTTCTCTGGTGCTGGTGGTGGTGGTCGCGCTGTTGACGATCTACGGCACGCTGGTGTGATCGGCTGGCGGCACGCCAAAATCCGGTGTGCCGTCTTCACGCCAGTCGAAATATTTCAAGCGCGTATGGCGATTCGGATCCCACAGCGGATCGCCCTCAATTTCGGTGTAATTGCGCGCGTGATACACCAGCACCGCTCTTCCCGCTTCATCCACCGTAAAGCTGTTGTGTCCCGGCCCGTACTGCTGATTATCCCAGCTAGTGGCAAATACCGGTCGCGCGGATTTACGCCAGGCGTTGATGTTGAGCGGATCGGCCAACACATCAATGCTTAATATCCCCAGACAGTAATTTTCATCGGTCGCGCTGGCGGAATAGGTGACAAACAGCTGGTCGCCATGCTGAATCACCGCCGGTCCTTCATTAACGCTAAATCCTGCGCACTCCCATTCATACTCTGGTCGGCTCAGCATCAGCGGGGCGCTTTTTAGCGTCCACGGATTGAGCAACTCGGCAAGATACAGGTTAGAGTTTCCGGGAATCGCCGGATCTTTTTGCGCCCACAGATACCAGTGTTTACCTTGATGGTGGAAGTAGGTGGCGTCCAGTGAGAAGGAGTCGATGGGCGTATGTACGCGGCGGCAGGGCTGCCAGTTACCGCTCAGCGGATCGGCATCATTACACACCAGCGCATACATGCGGTGCTGGAACAGGCCATCTTTTATCGCCCGCGTCGGTGCGGCGGCGAAATAGATCACCCATTGCCCGTTGATGTGATGCAGTTCTGGCGCCCAGATCAGCGCGCTAAACGGGCCGGTATCCGGTTTGTGCCACACCGTTACCGCTTCTGCCTCAATCAGGCCAGCCAGCGTTGAGGCATAGCGAATCTCCAGTCGGTCATATTCCGGCACCGAGGCGATAAAATAGTAGCCATCGGCATGGCGCAGAATAAAGGGATCGGCGCGTTGCGTAATAAAAGGATTGGGCCAGCTCATTTGATCTCTCCAGGTTGCGCAGTCGCAGAGGACGCGATAGGGGATTCGTGGTGTGAATGGGCACGGCGCAGCGCCAGGTCGGCCTGAATCGTACGCATTAAGTTGCGATCCACTTTCATTAAACGCACCACGCCGGCAGTGATCAGATATCCCACGCCCGGAATCACCGTGAACAGCAGCATGATGCCGTTAATCGCGTTGGGGGCCTGCTGTTTTGCGCCGGCATCGTAGCCATAAATCGACAGCAGGAAACCGACCATCGCCCCCGCAACCGCCAGCCCCACTTTGAGGAAGAACAGGTTGCCGGAGAAGCTCATACCAGTGATGCGTTTGCCGGTTTTCCATTCGCCGTAATCATCCACGTCGGCCATCAGCGACCAGTGCAGCGGCGAGGGAATCTGGTGCAGGATATTCAGCAGGAAGTAGGCGATGACCACCGCGACGGTGGCGTGCGGATCAATCCAGTAGAAGCCGCAGGAGAACAGCGCCAGCGCGATGTTGGTCCAGAAGAACACCTTGAGCTTGCACCAGCGATCGGTGAGGATTTTTGCCAGTGTGCTGCCGAACATCATGCCGATGACGCCCAGGCTGATAAACAGCGTGGCAAAGTGCGTTGATTGCCCCATCACCCAAGTGACGTAGTACATGGTGGCGGCCATGCGGATAAAACCGGGGCAGACGTTGCAGAAGGTCAGCAGCAGAATGCGCACCCACTGATCGTTTTTCCACACGTCGCGCAGATCTTGTTTCAAATCATCGTTGCTTGGCGTCGCAGGATGAATGCGTTCACGCACATTGGCAAAACAGAACAGGAACATTGCCAAACCGATCAGCGCTAGCACGCCCATGGCCATTTGATAACCGCGCGCTTTGTTGTCGCCGCCAAACCATTCGGCCATCGGCAACAGCGAAAGTGAGAGGATCAGCGTGGCAATGCCCACCATCACAAAGCGATAGGACTGACATGACACGCGCTCACCCGGATCGTTGGTGATCACACCGCCCAGCGAGCAGTAAGGAATGTTGATGGCGGTGTAAGTGAGTGACATCAGGAAGTAAGTGACAAACGCCCAGATAACCTTGTTGTCGTAGCTCCACTCCGGCGTGGTGAACATCAGCACGCTAAACAGCACGTAAGGCACGGAAACCCACAGCAGCCACGGACGGAAGCGGCCCCAGCGACTGTGCGTACGATCGGCAATCGCCCCCATGATCGGATCGGTTACCGCATCAAGTACGCGTACCGACAGTAATAGTGTTCCGACCAGCGCCGGGGCTAAACCAAACACATCAGTGTAGAAATAATTGAGGAACAGCATGATGGCACCGCCAATCATGTTGCATCCGGCATCGCCCATGCCATATCCCAGTTTCTCTCTGAACGAGAGGGCTGCTCCTTTCATTGATCGTCTCCAGCGATATGATGAGCAGGAATTATCTGTGCAAAATCAGTAATCTGCTGGGGAGCAAATGGTCGGGTAGATGGACAAAACGCGCGGGCGGGGAAAAGTGTGAGCCAGATCAGAAGTGCTGCCCGGCAACAGCGTGCCGGGCAGGAACAACATTACGCTTTCTGTAGTTTGTTCTTGATGGTGTAACCGATAGCCAGAATCACCAGCCATACCGGAATCAACCATACCGATATCGCCATGCCTGGCGTCATCAGCATAATGACCAACACACCGGCGAGGAACACCAGGCAGATCCAGTTACCCAGCGGATAGAGCACCGCTTTGAAGCGCGTGGTGACACCTTGCTGGTCTTTCTTTTTACGGAATTTCAGATGCGCGAGGCTGATCATCGCCCAGTTGATCACCAGTGCGGAAACCACCAGCGCCATTAGCAGGCCAAAGGCTTCGCCTGGCATCAGATAGTTGATCAGTACACACAGCAGGGTCGCTACGGCTGAGACCAGAATGGTGGCAACCGGCACGCCGCGACTGTCCACTTTCAGCAATGCTTTCGGCGCGTTACCCTGTTGCGCCAGGCCGAACAGCATGCGGCTGTTGCAGTAAACGCAGCTGTTGTAGACCGACAGCGCCGCCGTCAGGATTACCACGTTCAGCGCGTTGGCCACAAAGGCATCGCCCAGCTCATGAAAAATCAGCACGAACGGGCTGGTATCCGCCGTCACGCGCGTCCACGGCAGCAGCGAGAGCAGCACCGCCAGTGAGCCAATATAGAAAATCAGAATACGCCACAGCACCTGATTGGTGGCTTTCGGGATGCTCTCTTGTGGATTGTCGGCTTCTGCGGCAGTGATGCCCACCAGCTCCAGACCACCAAACGAGAACATAATGATTGCCATCATCATCACCAATCCGGTCATGCCGTGAGGCAGGAAGCCGCCCTGATCCCACAGGTTGCTGACGCTCGCCTGCGGGCCGCCGTTGCCGCTAAACAGCAACCAGCCACCGAACAGAATCATGCCGATGACCGCGACCACTTTGATAATCGCGAACCAGAACTCCATCTCACCGAACACTTTGACGTTGGTCAGGTTAATGGCGTTGATCAATACAAAGAAGATGGCGGCGGTGGCCCAGGTAGGAAAATCCGGCCACCAAAATTGTACGTACTTGCCCACAGCGGTGAGTTCGGCCATGGCAACCAGCACATACAGCACCCAATAGTTCCAGCCCGAGGCGAAACCGGCGAAGTTGCCCCAATATTTGTAGGCGAAGTGACTGAAGCTGCCGGCAACCGGCTCTTCAACCACCATCTCGCCGAGTTGGCGCATGATCAGAAAGGCAATAAAACCGGCAATCGCATATCCCAGAATCACGGCCGGACCGGCCGATTGAATCACTGATGCGCTACCCAGAAACAGGCCAGTACCTACGGCTCCGCCCAGCGCAATCAGCTGAATATGGCGATTCTTTAAGCCGCGGTGCAGCGTGTCGCCATGCTGTTGTTCCATACAAACCTCGTGATGTTGTTATTGTGCACCTGCAGTGCGCGCACTGTAAGGCTGTTTACCTTAATGTATTCTTTTCTTTACGGTATCTGGCGTGCTGTGTGCATGCATGAGCTACCATGGCGTTCAGAATAGTGATAAGCGCGACAGTTTGCACCTGCTTTTGCTTTTTGTGCTGAGAGATGACTGAAAAAGCAGCAGCATCCTCTGCGCGCCCGTCGCAGTATTTCTGCCATGAAAAAAGGGTGAACACGAATAGGTTTCCCTTATGGTTGGGCCGTTTTTCGGGGGCTAACTCAGTGTAAGGTTAGGTAAAAGTGCAATTCGTTAACATTTGCCGCGTGCGGGGGATTTCTCGCTTGATGCCGGTAGGTTAGCGCACCAGCGCTACGATCCTCCCCTGAAGTGTGACCGCACCCATATAGACACAAGGTGAATACTTTGTTACTTTACCGGCACCATTTTTCAATTGGTATTACCAATTTACTCTGGACGTTTGGCTGATAAGAAGGGAAGATGGCCTACAGTAAAATTCGCCAACCCAAGCTCTCCGATGCGATTGAGCAACAGCTGGAATCCCTCATTATGGAAGGGACGCTCCAGCCGGGTGAAAAACTGCTCCCCGAGCGTGAACTGGCGAAACAGTTTGATGTCTCACGTCCATCCCTGCGCGAAGCGATTCAGAGCCTGGAAGCTAAAGGCCTGCTGCTACGTCGTCAGGGCGGCGGCACCTTCGTCCAAAAAAATCTCTGGCAAAGCCTGAGCGACCCGCTGGTCGGTCTGCTTGCCGAACATCCAGAATCTCAGTTTGACCTGCTGGAAACCCGCCATGCGCTGGAAGGCGTGGCTGCCTATTACGCGGCACTGCGGGGAACCGATGAAGATCTGCAGCGCATCCGCGACTGCCACGTTCATATTCAGCAGGCACAGGACAGCGGCGATCTCGACGCCGAAGCGGATGCAGTGATGAAGTATCAGATCGCTGTCACAGAAGCCGCCCATAATGTGGTGTTGCTGCATCTGCTGCGTTCCATGGGCCCTATGCTGGAACAAAACGTCCGTCAGAATTTTGAATTGCTCTACGCTCGTCGGGAAATGCTGGCGAAAGTGAGCGGTCACCGCGCCAGTATCTACGAGGCGATTGTGGCTCGTGAGCCAGAACAAGCACGCGAGGCATCTCATCGTCACCTGGCGTTCATTGAGGAAATCTTGCTGGATAGAAGTCGGGAGCAGAGTCGTCGTGAACGCTCCCTGCGTCGTTTACAGCAACGTAAGGAATAACGCACGGCAACGAACGTGCGGAAAACACGACGGGCCTGTCTTCTTGTGCTGTGAACCAGAAGCAAAGCACAAGAAGACAGGCTCCTGATAATTTCAACGTATTAGACACAGATAAGGAATACACCCCATGTCAGAACGTTTACAGAATGACGTGGATCCGATCGAAACTCGTGATTGGCTACAAGCGATCGAATCGGTCATCCGTGAAGAAGGTGTTGAGCGCGCGCAGTATCTGATTGATCAGGTAATGAGTGCAGCACGCAAAGGTGGCGTGAAAGTTGCCGCAGGTTCCTCTGCAATCAGCAACTACATTAACTCTATTGCTGTTGAAGATGAGCCGGACTATCCGGGCAACACCTCTCTTGAACGTCGTATCCGTTCCGCAATTCGTTGGAACGCCATCATGTCGGTGCTGCGTGCGTCGAAGAAAGATCTGGAGTTGGGTGGCCATATGTCCTCCTTCCAGTCTTCCGCGACCATTTATGAAGTGTGCTTTAACCACTTCTTCCGCGCGCGTAGCGACAAAGACGGCGGCGATCTGGTTTTCTTCCAGGGTCACATTTCTCCAGGTATCTACGCCCGCGCCTTCCTTGAAGGTCGCTTGAGCGAAGACCAAATGAACAACTTCCGTCAGGAAGTGCAGGGCAAAGGTCTCTCTTCTTACCCGCACCCGAAACTGATGCCGGACTTCTGGCAGTTCCCAACCGTATCAATGGGCCTGGGTCCGTTGAACGCGATCTATCAGGCGAAATTCCTGAAGTATCTGGAACACCGCGGTCTGAAAGACACCTCAGCACAAACCGTTTACGCCTTCCTCGGTGATGGCGAGATGGATGAGCCGGAATCCAAAGGTGCGATCACCATCGCCACCCGCGAGAAGCTGGACAACCTGGTGTTCATCATCAACTGTAACCTGCAGCGTCTGGACGGCCCGGTCACCGGTAACGGTAAGATCATCAACGAGTTGGAAGGCATCTTTGCCGGTGCTGGCTGGAACGTGATCAAAGTGATTTGGGGCGGTCGTTGGGATGAACTGCTGCGTCAGGACACCAGCGGCAAGCTGATTCAGCTGATGAACGAAACCGTTGATGGCGATTATCAGACCTTCAAATCCCGTAACGGCGCTTACGTGCGTGAGCACTTCTTCGGTAAATATCCGGAAACCGCAGCTCTGGTGAAAGACTGGTCAGACGAAGAGATCTTCGCGCTGAACCGCGGCGGCCACGATCCGAAGAAAGTCTACGCTGCACTGAAAAAAGCGCAGGAAACCAAAGGTCAGCCAACGCTGATTCTGGCCCATACCATCAAAGGTTATGGCATGGGTGACACTGCTGAAGGTAAAAACATCGCCCACCAGGTTAAGAAGATGAACATGGATGGCGTTCGCTACATCCGCGATCGCTTCAATGTGCCAGTGGCCGATGACAAGATCGAAGAGCTGCCATACGTCACCTTCGAGAAAGGTTCTGAAGAGTACAACTATCTGCACGGTCAGCGTGAGAAGTTGGGCGGCTACCTGCCAACGCGTCAGGCGGAGTTCAGCGAGAAGCTGGAAATGCCAACGCTGGAAGAGTTCCGTCCACTGCTGGAAGAGCAGAATAAAGAGATCTCCACCACCATCGCCTTCGTGCGTGCATTGAACGTGATGCTGAAGAACAAGTCGATCAAAGATCGTCTGGTTCCAATCCTTGCCGACGAAGCCCGTACCTTCGGTATGGAAGGTCTGTTCCGTCAGATTGGTATCTACAGCCCGAACGGTCAGCAGTACACCCCGCAGGACCGCGAGCAGGTTGCGTACTATAAAGAAGACGAGAAAGGCCAGATTCTGCAGGAAGGGATCAACGAGCTGGGCGCGGGTTCATCCTGGCTGGCGGCGGCGACCTCATACAGCACTAACAACCTGCCGATGATTCCGTTCTACATCTATTACTCGATGTTCGGCTTCCAGCGCATCGGCGATCTGATGTGGCTGGCCGGCGATATGCAGGCACGCGGCTTCCTGGTGGGCGGTACTTCAGGTCGTACTACGCTGAACGGCGAAGGCTTGCAGCACGAAGATGGTCACAGCCACATTCAGTCGCTGACCATCCCGAACTGTATCTCTTACGATCCGTCTTACGCGTACGAAATCGCGGTCATCATGCAAGATGGCCTGGTGCGTATGTACGGCGAAGCGCAGGAAAACATCTACTACTACATCACCACGCTGAACGAAAACTACCACATGCCTGCGATGCCGCAGGGTGCGGAAGAGGGTATCCGTAAGGGTATCTACAAGCTGGAAACCGTAGACGGTAGCAAAGGCAAAGTGCAGCTGCTGGGTTCAGGTTCAATTCTGCGTCACGTGCGTGAAGCCGCGCAGATCCTGGCGAAAGATTACGGCATCGCTTCTGACGTCTACAGCGTGACCTCGTTCACCGAGCTGGCGCGTGATGGTCAGGATTGTGAGCGCTGGAACATGCTGCACCCAACCGATGAGCCACGCGTACCGTACATCGCGCAAGTGATGAACGAAGCACCGGCCGTCGCATCGACCGACTACATGAAGCTGTTCGCAGAACAGGTTCGCAGCTACGTGCCTTCCAGCGATTATCGCGTGTTGGGTACTGATGGCTTCGGTCGTTCTGACAGCCGTGAAAACCTGCGTCACCACTTCGAAGTGGATGCATCGTATGTGGTTGTGGCTGCGCTGGGTGAGCTGGCTAAACGCGGCGAAATCGATAAGAAAGTGGTGGCTGAAGCCATCACCAAATTCAATATCGACGCCGATAAAGTTAACCCGCGTCTGGCATAAGAGGTAAGAGAGTAATGGCTATCGAAATTAACGTACCGGACATCGGGGCAGACGAAGTTGAAGTCACCGAAATCCTGGTAAAGGTGGGCGACAAAGTTGAAGCTGAACAGTCGCTGATCACCGTGGAAGGCGATAAAGCCTCCATGGAAGTGCCTTCGCCGCAGGCGGGCGTGGTTAAAGAGATCAAAATCTCGACCGGCGACAAAGTAGAAACCGGCTCGCTGATTATGATTTTTGACGCAGAAGGTGCCGCAGAAGCGGCGCCAGCGCCAGCAGAAGAGAAGAAAGCGGAAGCCGCTCCTGCTCCAGCTGCTGCCGCTGCTGCGGTCAGCAAAGAAGTCAACGTACCGGACATCGGCGGCGACGAAGTTGAAGTCACTGAGATCCTGGTGAAAGTGGGCGACACCGTAACGGCTGAGCAGTCGCTGATTACCGTTGAAGGCGACAAAGCCTCAATGGAAGTCCCGGCACCGTTCGCGGGCGTGGTGAAAGAGATCAAAATCTCCACCGGCGACAAAGTGAACACCGGTTCACTGATCATGGTGTTCGAAGCAGAAGGCGCAGCGCCGGCGGCTGCTCCAGCAGCTAAACAGGAAGCGGCTCCAGCAGCAGCACCTGCGGCGTCTGGCGCTAAAGACGTCAACGTGCCGGACATTGGTGGCGACGAAGTTGAAGTCACCGAGATCCTGGTGAAAGTGGGCGACAAAGTCGCTGCTGAGCAATCCCTGATCGTGGTTGAAGGCGACAAAGCCTCAATGGAAGTGCCTGCACCGTTCGCCGGTACCGTGAAAGAGTTGAAAGTGTCGACTGGCGATAAAGTCAGCACCGGTAAACTGATCATGGTGTTCGAAGTGGAAGGCGCGGCACCGGCTGCGGCGCCTGCGGCTAAGCAGGAAGCGGCTCCAGCGGCAGAAGCCGCGAAACCGGCAGCGGCCCCAGTAGCAGCGAAAGCCGATGCGAAAGGCGAGTTCGCTGAGAACGATGCTTACGTACACGCGACGCCGGTGATTCGTCGCCTGGCGCGCGAGTTCGGCGTTAACCTGGCAAAAGTCAAAGGTACCGGCCGTAAAGGTCGCATCCTGAAAGAAGACGTGCAGACTTACGTCAAAGACGCAGTGAAACGCGCTGAAGCGGCTCCGGCTGCAGCAGCCAGTGGCGGAAGCCTGTCAGGTCTGTTGCCTTGGCCGAAAGTGGACTTCAGCAAGTTCGGCGAAATCGAAGAAGTTGAACTGGGTCGTATCCAGAAAATCTCCGGTGCCAACCTGAGCCGTAACTGGGTGGTGATCCCGCACGTTACACACTTCGACAAAACCGATATCACCGATCTGGAAGCGTTCCGCAAACAGCAGAATGCCGAAGCAGAGAAACGCAAACTGGATGTGAAATTCACGCCAGTGGTGTTCATCATGAAAGCCGTTGCCGCTGCGCTTGAGCAGATGCCACGCTTCAACAGTTCACTGTCTGAAGATGCACAGAAACTGACGCTGAAGAAATACATCAACATCGGTGTGGCGGTGGATACGCCAAACGGTCTGGTGGTTCCGGTGTTCAAAGATGTGAACAAGAAAGGCATCACTGAACTGTCCCGCGAGCTGATGGCGATTTCCAAGAAAGCGCGTGATGGCAAGCTGACCGCCGGCGACATGCAGGGTGGTTGCTTCACCATCTCCAGCCTTGGCGGCCTGGGCACCACGCACTTCGCGCCAATCGTCAACGCGCCGGAAGTGGCTATCCTCGGTGTTTCCAAGTCAGCGATGGAGCCGGTGTGGAACGGTAAAGAGTTTGAGCCGCGTCTGATGATGCCGATCTCACTCTCCTTCGACCACCGCGTGATCGACGGTGCTGATGGTGCGCGCTTTATCACCATCATCAACAACACACTGTCCGACATTCGCCGTCTGGTGATGTGAAGTTAATCAAGGCCGGCGAAAGCCGGCCTTGTTGTAAGCATTCAATGTTGCCGCGGTTGGCAGTTTGTTAACAATTCTGTAAACTCTCGCGGTGAAATGTCCCGGCGGATATAGGGCATTAGAGCTTGGGAAAAGCTTTTTCCTGACTGCCGGTAATCAAACAAGAGGTCATGATGAGTACAGAGATTAAAACTCAAGTCGTGGTACTTGGGGCAGGTCCTGCAGGTTACTCTGCAGCCTTCCGTTGCGCTGATTTAGGTCTGGAAACCGTAATCGTTGAGCGTTACAGCACCCTCGGCGGTGTTTGTCTGAACGTAGGCTGTATCCCGTCAAAAGCGCTGCTGCACGTCGCCAAAGTGATCGACGAAGCAAAAGCCCTGGAAGAGCACGGTATCGTGTTTGGCCAGCCGCAAACTGACATCGACAAAATTCGTTCGTGGAAAGAGAAGGTGATCAACCAGCTCACTGGCGGCCTCGCGGGTATGGCGAAAGGTCGTAAAGTGAAAGTGGTGACTGGCCTCGGCAAATTCACCGGTGCTAACACGCTGGTGGTCGAAGGTGAAGGTGGCGCAACCACCATTAACTTCGATAACGCGATCATCGCGGCCGGTTCTCGTCCAATCGAACTGCCATTCATTCCGCACAACGATCCGCGCGTGTGGGATTCAACCGATGCGCTGGAACTGAAAGAAGTGCCGAAGCGTCTGCTGGTTATGGGCGGCGGCATCATCGGTCTGGAAATGGCCACCGTTTATAAAGCGCTGGGTTCAGAGATCGACGTGGTTGAGATGTTCGACCAGGTGATCCCGGCTGCCGATAAAGACGTAGTGAAAGTCTTTACCAAGCGTATCAGCAAGAAATTCAACCTGATGCTGGAAACCAAAGTGACCGCTGTTGAAGCGAAAGACGATGGTATCTACGTATCAATGGAAGGCAAAAAAGCGCCAGCTGACGCACAGCGTTATGATGCGGTGCTGGTGGCGATTGGTCGCGTACCGAACGGTAAAGGCCTTGATGCGGGTAAAGCAGGCGTGGAAGTGGACGATCGCGGCTTTATCCGCGTCGACAAGCAGATGCGCACCAACGTACCGCACATCTACGCTATCGGTGACATCGTGGGTCAGCCAATGCTGGCGCACAAAGGTGTGCACGAAGGCCACGTAGCGGCGGAAGTGATCTCGGGTCTGAAGCACTACTTCGACCCGAAAGTGATCCCATCCATTGCTTACACCGAGCCAGAAGTTGCCTGGGTGGGTCTGACCGAGAAAGAAGCCAAAGAGAAAGGCATCAGCTACGAAGTGTCCACCTTCCCGTGGGCAGCTTCAGGCCGTGCTATCGCGTCTGATTGTGCAGACGGCATGACTAAACTGATCTTCGACAAAGAGACTCACCGTGTTATCGGTGGTGCGATTGTCGGTACCAACGGCGGCGAGCTGCTGGGTGAAATCGGTCTGGCGATTGAAATGGGCTGTGATGCCGAAGATATCGCTCTGACCATTCACGCGCACCCAACGCTGCATGAGTCTGTCGGCCTGGCTGCCGAAGTGTTCGAAGGTAGCATCACGGACCTGCCGAACCCTAAAGCGAAAAAGAAATAAGTTTGCGCTTTGAATAAATTAACGGCTCCTTTAAGGAGCCGTTTTTTATTAGTGGTTCTATTTACATAAACAAATAAAAAAGGCGCGAGAGCTAACACATGCGCAATGCCGGAATAGCGGGAGCGAACTCCCGCTAGTGAAGTTTTACTGTTGTGCTTCGTAAGCCATAACAGCCGATAATTCAGCAGTGAATATCCGTAATCGTAATTCACAGAGTGAACTGCGATTAACCAGACACAATCCTAATAGAATGAGTCCGCTGATAATCAGCTTGCTGAATATAGACTTCATAGTCACGTTCCTCTTGATTTAGCACGAGCAAGCGACTACCCTGACATTGTCTAGGTGTTAGGGTGTTAAGTCGCTCACCCGTGTGGTTAATGAAAATTAATCTCACGGGTTCACTCTCCACAACCTACCCCAATCTTTTCAGCTTGAAGCAAGTTGCCTCAAGCGCCCGCAGGCAGTGTACGCCAAACTTTTTATATTTTACCTTAATTATAAAATTATTTATGATTAATGGATTCATATATTACTTAACCATTTAAATAGATCGAGTAATGGGTGTTTTTAATTATCTATTAATTTCTTTAAGCCAATCAATAAAATGCCTTAGCGGAGCAGAAAGATATTTACGGCTCGGATAGTAGAGCCAGAATCCTTCTTCTACCTGAGTGAAGTCCGCCAGTATTTCTACTAAGTCACCGCGAATTAAATCTTCCCGCACCGTACCTTGATGCAGAAAGGCAATGCCTACGCCCGCACGGGCTGCGTGTAATATCCGCTCATTGTTATCCAGCACCAGCGACCCTTTCACCGCCACTTCCTGTTTGCGGCCATCCTGCCAGAATTCCCAGCGATAACGTCGTCCACTGGGAAAGCGTCTTTCAATGCAGGGATATTGCAACAGTTCAGCAGGCTGATGCGGTACGCCATGCTGTGCAATAAAAGCCGGGCTTGCCACCGCCAGCGCCCTCATTGGTGCGCCAAATGGCACCGCCACCATATCCTGGGCCAGCACATCGCCGTAGCGTACGCCGGCATCAAATCCGGCCTCTACGATATCCAGCAGTGAATCGTTGCTGTCGATCTCCAGTGTGATCTCGGGATAGCGCAGCAAGAAAGGCAAAATGAGCGTATCGAAGAACAGCGCTTCCGCCGAGCGCGGCATGCTAATGCGCAATACGCCGCGTGGATCGTTGCGCCAGTCGTTGAGCTCATCCACCGCTTGCGACAAATCGGCAAGCGCAGGCTGAATGCGCTGTAAAAAGCGTTCACCGGCTTCAGTCAGCGCCACTTTGCGCGTAGTGCGATTGAGCAGCCGCACCCCTAAACGCGCTTCGAAATGGCGCATCGCGTGGCTCAGGCTGGAAGGCGTGACGTTGCGCTCCTCCGCTGCTTTGCGAAAGCTCAGATGCTGCGCGATGGCAGCAAACATCTCCAGTTCCTGCATAGACGCACGGTATTTATTCATTGCTGAGTTTTACTCACTAAATCGGCAAGAATGCCTCAATTGTTGCCGTGATTGCTGAGGTTTATAACATTAACACCAACAGCGAAGAGGATTAAACAATGCAACAACGTCAATTAGGCAATCAGGGACTAGTGGTGTCGGCGCTGGGATTAGGCTGCATGGGCATGAGCTTCGCCTATGGGCAAAATGATGAGAAACAGGCGCTGAACACGCTGGCGCGGGCATTTGAGCTGGGGGTCGATTTTCTCGATAGCGCCGAAGTATATGGTCCATTCACTAACGAGAGCTTATTGGCAAAAGCAATAAAAGGGCGCAGCGATATCAAAGTCGCCACCAAGTTTGGTTTTCGCATTACCGATCAGGGCGAAGGCTGGCAGCGGATTACCGGGGTGAATAGCGATCCGGCGCATATTCGTCATGCGGTCGAAGGTTCCTTGCAGCGTCTTGGTGTGGAAACTATCGAACTGCTCTATCAGCATCGTCTCGATCCGGCGGTGCCAATCGAGGACGTGGTGGGCGTGATGGCCGATCTGGTGCGGGAAGGGAAGGTGAAATATCTCGGCTTGTCTGAGGTATCATCCGCCACCTTGCGGCGCGCGCATGCGGTGCATCCGATTTCGGCGCTGCAAAGTGAATATTCGCTGTGGTCACGCGATCCGGAGCAAGATGTCCTCGCCACATGTAGTGAACTGAACGTCGGTTTTGTGCCTTACAGCCCGCTGGGACGCGGCTTTCTGACCGGCAAATTCCCGGCTGCCGCCACCTTAGCGGAAGATGATTTCCGTCGTTCGCTACCGCGCTTTCAGCAGGGTGCGCAGGCTCATAACCAGAAGTTAGTAAATCAACTTACCGAGATGGCTACAAGTTATGACGCGACGGCTGCCCAGCTAGCGTTAGCGTGGGTGCTGGCAAAAGGCGAGTTTATTGTGCCGATTCCCGGTGCCAGCAAAATCGCCCATCTGGAACAGAACTGTGCCGCCGCCGATTTAGCATTACGTCATGCGGATGTCGCCACGCTGGACGAGTGGTTTAGCGAGAAAAATATTCTGGGCGAACGCTATAACCACAGCGAATTTGTGCTGGTTGATCGTTAACACTCATCTCCGTACATGAGAACAAGCAGGCTTTCATAGCCTGCTTTTTTATGTGATCCCGCTCAATTTGCAGATGAAGCTGCTAAAAAACGCACGAATGTTGCTTTTTTGTAAACAGATTAACAATCAGGCGAAATGCTGCTATGCTGCCCCACGCGGAACCGGGCACCTCACCCTACTGTTCGACAGCATCAAGGGGTGCACCGGAAAGCTATACAATGAGAGCGAGGAGAACGTCGTGCTAGAAGAATACCGTAAGCACGTTGCCGAGCGTGCTGCCCAGGGAATCGTACCTAAGCCGTTAGATGCTTCCCAAATGGCCGCGCTGGTTGAACTGCTGAAAAACCCGCCAGCGGGTGAAGAAGAATTCCTGACCGACCTGTTGGTCAACCGTGTCCCACCAGGTGTTGATGAAGCGGCGTACGTAAAAGCCGGTTTCCTGGCAGCTGTCACTAAGGGCGAAGCCCACTCTCCTCTGGTTACTCGCGAAAAAGCCGTTGAGCTGCTGGGCACCATGCAGGGCGGTTATAACATCCATGCGCTGATTGAAGCGTTAGAAGATGAAGCCTTAGCGCCGATTGCTGCCGAAGCCCTGTCTCACACGCTGCTGATGTTCGATAACTTCTACGATGTCGAAGAGAAAGCCAAAGCGGGTAACCCACACGCGAAAAAAATTATCCAGTCATGGGCCGATGCCGAATGGTTCCTGAAGCGTCCAAAACTGGCTGAAAAAATCACCACCACCGTGTTCAAAGTGACCGGCGAAACCAACACCGACGACCTCTCTCCGGCGCCGGATGCATGGTCACGTCCGGATATTCCACTGCACGCGCTGGCAATGCTGAAGAACGCCCGTGAAGGCATCGAACCCGACGATGCGGGTAACATTGGCCCGATCAAACAGATCGAAGCACTGCAGACTAAAGGCTTCCCGCTAACCTACGTCGGTGACGTGGTCGGTACCGGTTCTTCGCGTAAATCCGCCACCAACTCGGTGCTGTGGTTTATGGGCGATGATATCCCTTACGTGCCAAACAAAAAGGGCGGCGGTCTGTGCCTCGGCGGTAAAATTGCTCCAATCTTCTTCAACACCATGGAAGATGCGGGCGCCTTGCCGATCGAGCTCGACGTTGATCGTCTGAACATGGGCGATGTCATTGACGTTTACCCGTACAAAGGCGAAGTGCGCAATCACGAAACCGACGAATTGTTGGCGACCTTTGAGCTGAAAACCGACGTGCTGCTGGACGAAGTCCGTGCTGGCGGTCGTATTCCGCTGATCATCGGTCGCGGCCTGACCACCAAAGCGCGCGAATCGCTGGGTCTGCCGCATAGCGATGTGTTCGTGCAAGCCAAAGATGTGGCTGTTAGCACCCGCGGTTACTCGCTGGCGCAGAAAATGGTCGGCCGCGCGTGCGGCGTAGAGGGTGTCCGTCCGGGCTCATACTGCGAACCAAAAATGACCTCAGTGGGTTCTCAGGACACCACCGGTCCAATGACCCGTGATGAACTGAAAGACCTGGCGTGCCTCGGCTTCTCCGCTGACCTGGTGATGCAGTCATTCTGCCACACCGCCGCCTATCCGAAGCCGGTTGACGTGACCACGCACCATACGCTGCCAGACTTCATCATGAACCGTGGCGGCGTGTCGCTGCGTCCGGGCGATGGCGTTATCCACAGCTGGCTGAACCGTATGCTGCTGCCAGATACCGTTGGTACCGGCGGTGACTCACACACCCGTTTCCCAATCGGTATTTCCTTCCCGGCAGGCTCTGGTCTGGTGGCGTTTGCTGCTGCGACGGGCGTGATGCCGCTGGATATGCCGGAATCGGTGCTGGTGCGCTTCAAAGGCGAAATGCAGCCGGGTATCACCCTGCGCGATCTGGTACACGCCATTCCGCTGTATGCGATCAAAGCTGGCCTGCTGACCGTTGAGAAGAAAGGGAAGAAAAACATCTTCTCTGGCCGCGTGCTGGAAATCGAAGGTCTACCGAAACTGAAAGTTGAGCAGGCATTTGAGCTGACCGATGCCTCGGCTGAGCGTTCTGCTGCCGGCTGTACTATTAAGCTGGATAAAGAGCCGATCATCGAGTATCTCAACTCGAACATCGTGCTGCTGAAGTGGATGATCTCGGAAGGCTACGGCGATCGTCGTACGCTGGAGCGCCGCATTGAAGGCATGCAGAAATGGCTGGCCGATCCGCAACTGCTGGAAGGCGATGCGGATGCTGAGTACGCGGCGGTGATCGATATCGATCTGGCCGAGATCAAAGAGCCAATTCTGTGCGCACCGAACGATCCAGATGACGCGCGTTGGTTGTCTGACGTGCAGGGCGAGAAGATTGACGAAGTGTTCATCGGTTCGTGCATGACCAACATCGGTCACTTCCGCGCGGCCGGTAAGCTGCTGGATGCCCATAAAGGCCAGCTGCCAACCCGTCTGTGGGTTGCGCCGCCAACCAAAATGGACGCCGCCCAGCTGACCGAAGAGGGCTATTACAGCGTCTTTGGTAAGAGCGGTGCGCGTATCGAAATTCCGGGCTGTTCACTGTGCATGGGTAACCAGGCGCGTGTGGCAGACGGCGCGACGGTGGTTTCCACCTCAACCCGTAACTTCCCGAACCGTCTGGGTACCGGTGCTAACGTCTTCCTGGCGTCAGCGGAACTGGCGGCGGTCGCTTCGCTGCTTGGCAAGCTGCCAACGCCGGACGAGTATCAGCAGTTCATGCTGCAGGTTGATAAAACCGCGGCTGACACGTATCGCTACCTCAACTTTGATCAGCTGGGACAATACACTGACAAAGCCGACACAGTGATCTTCCAGACTGCCGTTTAATCGGTTATCGGGATGAACAAGGGGACGATGAAAATCGTCCCTTTTTTTATGCCCTTTTTTCCGCTGACATCTCCAGGCATAATGCGAGCGCGATCCCACTTTATTCAGCGTGCTGCGCACAAAATGCACTAACACTGTGCTGCACAGCGCGTCATCAGTATGAGGCAATCATGGAATATGAATTTCTGCGTGATTTGACCGGTCAGGTCAAAGTGCGTATGTCGATGGACCACGAAGCGGTAGGGCACTGGTTCAACGAAGAGGTCAAAGACAATCTGCCGTTGCTGGATGAGGTTGAGGCCGCCGCCCAACAGGTGAAAGGCACCATCAATCAGTGGCAGCGTGTCGGGCATGAATACACGCTGTGGCTGGATGATGAAGAGGTGATGATTCGTGCCAACCAGCTGGCGCTGGAAGATGACGGCATGGAAGAGGGCATGACTTATTACGACGAAGAGAGCCTCTCTTTCTGTGGCGTCGACGATTTTCTCGCAGTGATTGCCGCTTATCGGCTGTTTATTGCCGGTAAATAGCTAAACAGTAAGGTCGCCATTGATGGCGACCCAGCCGATTACCGCGTCGCGCCACTTGCCACGGAATGCGCATGCGTCACCTGTTCCTCATCGACGATAGGTTCAACTTTACCCATCAGGAACAGATAGTTAAGAATGCCAATTACCACCAGCACCGCCGAGAACACCAGCGCCCAGGTAAAGTGACCGGTTGCGCCAACAATCGCGCCGGTTATGATTGGACCCACCGCGCCGCCCATGTTTGAAACGGTATTCTGCAGCCCCGCCACAATCGACACGCTGTTTTGCGGTGCCACATCGCCCGGCAAGGCCCACACTTGTGATGCCGCCACGGTGGTGCCGGATTTGGCGATACACAGCAGCAGCACGGTCATAAACACCGAATCGGTGAACGGGGCAAATCCGATACACAGCGCCATCAGCAGGCCGATGGTGAGAAACAGTTTGCGTGTAGCGGTCAGCGACAGCACTTTGTTATGCACCATGCGATCCGATGCCCAACCCGCCAGCACTTCAATCACCATGCCACAGATCAGCGGCAGCGCAGCCACCATCCCCATTTTGAGAAAATCCATGCCTTTATCTTTCACCAGATAGGTCGGCAACCAGGTAATAAAGAAATAGGAGGTGTAGTTGATGGTGAAAAAGCCAATGCACATTGCCCAGATATTGCGGTAGCGCAGCAGCTTGTACCACTTCATCGGACGCACGCTTTTGTCGCCGTGCTTTTGCGTCTGGCCATTACGGATGAAGCGCACTTCTTGCTGGCTTATCGACTTATGATCTTCCGGATTCTCGGCGTAGATAAAGTACCAGGCAATCACCCAGAACAAGCCCAGCGCACCTATAGCGAGGAAGGTCAGACGCCAGTCGAACAGGGCGATCATAAAGACGATCAGCGGCATGGCCACCGCACCACCAAATTTGGAGGCACTGTCGAACAGGCCAGAAACCGTGGCGCGTTCGCGATCCGGGAACCAGCGCGCGGTAATGCCCGCGTTGCTGGGATAGGCGGCGGCCTCACCGACGCCGAGTGCTAAACGCAGCGCCAGCAGCGATTTAAAGCCGGTCGCCAGTCCCATCGCCATGGTGGCGATCGACCACCAGCCGACGGCGATACCAAGCCCTTTTTTCTGGCCGAAGCGATCGGCAAACCAGCCCGCCGGGATCTGCAACAGCGCATAAGACCAGAAGAACGCCGCCATGATGAAGCCCATCATTTCAGGATTGATATCGAGTTCTTTGATCAGATGCGGAGCCGCTGCCGAGAGAACGGTGCGGTCAATGTAGTTAATGGCGATGGCCAGCCACATCAGGCCAGCAATCCACCAACGGATACGACTCGAGCGCGCAGAGTTAGTCATAGTAATTATCCACTCGAAAAAGGTTACAGAGAAAGGTGGCGTGTTATTCCAGCCCGTTCATCACGTTGATTGGGCGTTCGTCCTGTTGGATGCACTGCACAATTTGCGTCACGCAGCGTTCACCAATCGCGCTGATCGCACCGTCGGTGTAACCGGCGATATGCGAAGTGGGAATGAAGTTGCTAAGCGTAAACAGCGGATGCTCGGTCAGAGGTTCCTGCACAAACACGTCAGCCGCTGCTCCGGCGATCACGTTATCCAGCAGCGCCTGATAAAGATCCTGCTCATTCACCACACCGCCGCGTGAGGCATTAATCAGGAAGGCATTTTTCTTCATGCGTTTGAGGCGCGCGGCATCAAACAGATTCTGCGTTTTGTCGGTAAGCGGCATGTGCAGAGTGATGAAATCGCTGGTTTCGGTCAGCTGATCCAGCGTGACGAATTCGATGCCGTGTTCAGCAGCAAACGGCTCATCAGGATAAAAATCAAACGCGATCACCCGCATGTTGAAACCTCTGGCGCGCAGCGCGACCTGCTTGCCAATATTGCCCAGCCCGATGATGCCCAGCGTTTTGCCGTACACGTCGGTGGCAAAAATACGCGGCCAGCTGCCCGCTCGGGTTTCGATGGCGGCTTGGGTGATCTGACGCGCGCTGTTAAGGATCAAAGCAAAGGCGAAATCAGCGACAGCATGTTTATTGGCATCCGGCACGTTGGTGACGTAAATCCCGCGTGCACGCGTGGCATCCAGATTGATGTTGTCGACGCCAACGCCGTGCTTACAGACGATTTTCAACTGCGGTGCTAACGCCAGCAGCTCTTCGTTGATGTCGGTAAAAGCCACGATCAGCGCCACGGTGTCCGCCAGATGCGGCTGGAGTGCGCTCAGCGGCGCATCGGCGGGCAGCGTGATCAGCTCAAAACCGTGCTGTTGCAGCGTGGTTATCGGCGTCGCGTCATATTTTGCAAACGACGGTGAGGTACAGATGACTTTCATAATTCTTCCCGATGTTGAAAAAAACAGATAACAGCCGATGCCAGGGTCGCCATTGATGGCGATCTGGCTGGCTGCTCACCTGAAAATTACTGCAAATACTGATTCACAATCTGGCGGATTTTCTGCTCTTCTTCGGCAGAGAAACTCACCGCGTAGCGGCTGTCACCAACCTCAAAACCAAGCAGCGTCACCGCTTTTTTCACTGCGGCGGGAGAGAAGCCGACGCTATACAGATCGGTGCGCAGACCGGTCACATTCTCTTGCGCCAGGCGCGAACCTTCGATATCGCCAGCATGGAAGCGCGCCCAAATTGCGTTGATCTCTTTAGGCGCCACGTTAGCAAGGCCAGAAATACAGGCCGAACAGCCGTCGACAAAGCCCTGATGAATCAGCGAATCCGGGCCGTTCAGCACATCAAAACTGTTGATGCCTGCAGCCGCTTGCAGAAAGCCGCTCAGGCTCTCATAGCTGCCGGCGCTGTCTTTGATACCGATGATGTTTGGGTGTGCGGCCAGCGTGCGTACGGTTTCCGGTTGCAGCGTGTTGCCGGTGCGCGCCGGAATGTTGTAAAGGAACAGCGGCACGTCGATGGCGTCAGCCACCGCGCGATAGTGGGCAATCAGCTCTTCCTGCTTTAGCGGCACGAAATAGGGTGTGATGACCGAAACCGCATCCACGCCCAGCTTCGCCACTTGTTTCCCAAGGCGAATGGTTTCACGCATGGAGATCTCGCCAATGTGCGCCACCACCGGTGCGCTGCCGTTCACTTCATCAACGCAGGTCTGCGTTACCGCCAGCTTCTCCTGTTCGTTCAGCACGAAGAATTCGCCGTTGGTGCCGCCGCAAAAGATACCGTTGCCGGCGCTTAACTGGCGTTGTACCTGCTCGCGCTGGGCGGCTGGGTTGAATGCGCCGTCGCGATCAAAGGTGGTGACGATGGCGGTTAATACGCCCTGAATTTTCTTACTCATGGTGTCCTCGATAATCCTTAGTGATTCAAAGCCGGAAACAGCGTCAGGTAGACGCTTCGTACGTCTTCGGCGCCCACTTTCATCGGTACATTCTTCATCAGGCGCTGCACGTCGAGCGCGGCTTCCACCAGATACGGCAGATGATCCGGGCCGATACCCAGCTCTTCCAGGCTGGCGGGCAACTTCAGGCGCTTCACCAGTGCGGCAAAATACGCCACCAGCGCGTGGGATTTGGCTTCGTCGTCCAGCGTGATATCGGCATCCGGCAGCAGATCGTAAACCTGAGCGAATTTGCTCACCGCCGCCGGTCGTACAAAGCGCATGCAGGGCGCAAGGAGAATGGCGTTGGCGACACCGTGCGGCAGGTGATATTTGCCGCCCAGCGGATAAGACATGGCGTGCACCAGATGCGTACCGGCATGCGCAATGGACGCGCCACCATAATAAGATGCCCACAGCATATTCAGGCGCGCTTCGAGATTGTCGGGTTCGGCGATAGTGGTTTCGAGGCTGGCAAACAGCTTTTTCATGCCGATCAGCGCATAGTTATCGCTCACCGGGTTCGCCACGGTCGCGGTAAAGCACTCAATCAAATGGCACAGCGCATCGATACCGGTGGAAGAGGCGATGTGCGCTGGCATGCTGGTGGTGAGTTCTGGCACCAGCGCGACATAATCTGGCAGCATCACCGGCGTGATAATGCCGACTTTGGTCTCTTTCTCGGGGATCGCCAGAATCGCGTTAGGCGTTGCTTCCGAGCCAGTACCTGCGGTGGTCGGAATCAGCAGCGAAGTGGTACGCGTGTGCGGCTTCTCACCAGCCAGTAACGCCTCCAGTGTCGGCGCATCTTCGACACACAGAATCGACAGCAGCTTAGCGACATCCAGTACGCTGCCACCGCCGATGCCAATCACCAGATCCACATCGGTGCTCGGCAGCGCGGCGACAATGGCCGCCACATCGTGCTGGCTAGGCTCTGGCGGCACCGTGTTGACGATGCTCAGGCTGGCAATCTGCTGCGTGAGCTGGGCGATCAGCTTTTGTACCGCCGGAATGCCTTCAATATTCTTATCGGTCACCAGCAGCGCTTTGTCTTTACCTTGCAGTAAATAGCTGAGGTCATTAAGCGCCTGAAAGCCACTGATCACGGTGCTGTTGATATTCATCTCTTACCCTTACGTTTTTTGCGCGGAATGATTGATTTTGCTCAATCGCCGCGAGTTCCATCACTGCAGTGCCTAATTTTATAGGGCAAATTGATTTCGATTAATTTGATCTTGCTCACATATAATCAATCATGATTGAATATAATCATTGCAGCCCGGCAGCGGCCGAAATAGGAGAGAGCATGACTTCACAACCATGGAAAACGCCAGTCTTAGTGATTGCCGATGACTTCACCGGCGCCAATGACGCGGGCAGCGGGCTGGCACAAGCCGGAGCGCGTGTGCATGTGCTGTTTGAGAGCAGCACGCCACACGACGCTGGTGCTGCCGATGTGCTGGTGATCAGCACCGATAGCCGTGCAACCAGCGCACAAGAAGCGGCCCGGCGCACGCAAGCTGCCATTGAGCAACATCAGGCCATCGCTAACGACGGTTGGTTATTTAAGAAGATCGATTCCACGCTGCGCGGCAATCCCGGCGCGGAGATCGAAGCCGCGATGCAGGCCAGCGGTAAAACATTAGCCTTAGTGGTGCCGGCAGTGCCGAAGCTGGGACGCACCACGCGTGCGGGTGAAGTGTGGATCCATCAGCAACGTCTGATCGACAGCGAATTCGCCAGCGATCCCAAAACGCCGGTCACCAGCGGCCATGTGCTGACGCGTCTGCAGATGCAGAGCACATTGCCGGGTGAAACCCTCGACCTCGCCACGCTGCGCAGCGATCAACTGGCGCAGGTGCTGGCCAGCAAGCAAGGCTTGCTGGTGGTGGATATCGAGCAGGACGGCGACATTGCCTTGTTGATGGCCGCGGCAGCCACGCTGGAGACGCGACCGTTGTTGGCCGGAGCGTCCGGGCTCAGCGATGCGCTCGGCGCGTTGCTAGCAGCACGTCAGTCGCGTCCGGTGCTGGCGGTGGTCGGTTCGATGAGCGCCATTGCGCAGCAGCAGATTGCACGCCTCGCCAGCCAGCGTGACATCCGCATTATCGACATTGATATCCGTCAGCTGTTTGCCCAACCGGCCTGGCCGCAGGCTGAACGGTGGCAGCAAGAGATGCAGCAGGCGCTGCACGACGGCGCGCATTGCGTGGTACGCACTACCCAACATGCCGGGCAGCGTCATGAGATTGCGCAGTTGTGCCAACAGCATCAGGTTTCTCGTCAGCTATTGGGCGAACGCATCTGCCAGTTTCTCGCGCAGTTAACCCGCCGCGTGTGCCGCGAGGTGCAGCCTGCTGGGCTTTATCTCTCTGGCGGCGATGTGGCGATTGCCGTGGCCCAGGCATCAGGTGCCCGCGGTTTTCAGATTCAGGGCCTTGTGGCGGGCTGCGTGCCGCACGGGGTTTTGCTTAACAGTGAATTACACCTGCCGGTGATGACCAAAGCAGGTGGCTTTGGTGATGAAAACACCCTGGTAGAAGCCATTCGTTTTATTGAGGAGAAGTCGAGTGAGTAAAATTATTGCGATTACCATGGGCGATCCGGCGGGCATCGGCCCGGAGATCATCATTAAAGCGCTGGCAGAAGGTGAGTTAGCGGGCGCGCCTGCCGTCGTGGTCGGTTGCGCTAACACGCTGCGTCGGGTGATGGGATTACATGTCACGCCGCAGGCTGAACTGCGCGTGCTCGACCAGGTCAAGGATGCGCATTTCGCGCCCGGCATGATCAACGTAATTGATGAGCCGCTGGCGGATGCCGCCGCGCTGCAGCCTGGCGTGGTGCAGAAAGCAGCGGGTGATTTGGCCTGGCGTTGCGTTAAACGCGCCACCGAACTGGCGCTGGCTGGCGACGTGCAGGCGATCGCCACCGCACCGTTAAATAAAGAGGCGCTGCACTCGGCGGGTCATATCTATCCCGGCCACACCGAACTGCTGGCGCAACTGACCAACACCAAAAATTACGCCATGGTGCTCTACACCGATAAGCTGAAAGTGATTCACGTCACCACGCATATTGCGCTGCGTAAGTTCCTCGATACCTTAAACGGCGAGCGCATTCAAACGGTGATCGGCATGGCCGACAGCTTCCTGCGCCGCGTCGGTTTCGACCAGCCGCGCATCGCGGTGGCAGGCGTTAATCCGCATGCCGGTGAAAACGGTCTGTTTGGTGATGAAGAGATCACCATCGTCGCGCCTGCCATTAACGCCATGAAAGCGCAGGGCATTGATGTCAGCGGCCCGTGTCCGCCCGATACTGTGTTCCTGCAGTGTCAGGAAGGACAGTACGATATGGTGGTAGCGATGTACCATGATCAAGGGCATATCCCGCTGAAATTACTAGGCTTTTATGATGGTGTTAACATCACTGCGGGCCTGCCGTTTATCCGCACCTCGGCGGACCACGGCACCGCGTTTGATATCGCCTGGACAGGTAAAGCGAACTCTGCGAGCATGGCGATCTCCATTAAACTCGCGATGCAGCTTGCATAGGGAAATATGAAGGGACAAAGCCGTCTCGACCAGATTATGGATTATCTGAAGAGCCATAATTTGGTCACTGTTGAACAACTGGTGAGCGCGATTTCTGCCTCGCCAGCGACGATCCGCCGCGATCTGATCAAGCTGGATAAAGAGGGCGTTATCAGCCGCAGCCACGGCGGCGTTACACTGAATCGCTTTATCCCCAATCAGCCGACCACGCTGGAGAAGATGCAGCGTAATCTCGCCGAGAAGCAGGCCATCGCGCAGTTTGCCGCCAGCTACGTGCAGTCGGGTGATGCGGTGGTGCTGGATGCCGGCACCACCATGCTGGAGCTGGCGCGCCAGCTGACGCACCTCAAGCTGCGGGTCATCACCGCCGATCTGCATATCGCGCTGTTTCTGTCGGAGTTTAAGCAAATCGAAACCACCATTATTGGTGGACGCATCGACGATTCCAGCCAGTCGTGCATTGGCGAACATGGTCGCCGTTTGCTGCGCAGCATCAATCCTGATATTGCCTTTGTCAGCTGCAACTCGTGGAGCATCGAACGCGGGATTACCACGCCAACCGAAGAGAAAGCCGGATTGAAGATGGATCTGCTGGCCAACGCGCGCCGCCGCGTTCTGCTGGCTGACAGCAGTAAATACGGTTCATGGTCGCTGTATTGCGCCGCGCCGATTGATAGCCTGACTGATGTGGTGACGGATGCACGTCTGGATGAAGCGGTGTGCCGCGACCTGCGCGAGCGGGGTATTGGATTGGAGTTGACGGTTTAGATTTAGATTGAGATTGTGCTGGCTGTCCCCCATCCCGGCCTTCCCCCGCCAGCGGGGGAAGGAGACGCTGCCACATGCAACTCTCGAACTGACATATTGCAGCATCTTCCTCCCCCACTTGTGGGGGAGGACCGAGGAGGGGGACAGCGAGCACCGACCGAGGAGGGGGACAGCAAGCACCAACCAGCGGGCAATGATTACTTAACGTAAGCCAGCAAACTCAACGAATCGCGCGCCAGCGACTTACACTTCTTGTCGTTGGTAATGGCGATACCGCTCAAATCCTTGTAGCTCTCTTCGCCCAGCGACTTCATGTTGTAATTGCTGTAGTTGCTTAAATCCCAACGGTTCTGTTGGGCGAAAAACACCAGTGCTTTACGAATCTGCGCGTCTGGCAAATCCTGATAGCCACAATCGTTCTTGAGATAAACGAACACGGCGGTGAGGTCGGCCAGATCTTCTGCTTCGGATTCGCTCAGGGCAAAACTGGTGGAGGAGAAGCCAAGGAGTCCCGCCAGCAGCAGGATCTTGATGCTTTTCGTCATAATCATTCTCAACAAGGGACAATTTATTGACGTTAGCACAGTTATTGCCGCTATTCCGCTAAATTTGCCCTTTCGGGCCATTCCCACCCTTTTTATCAGTGCAATCTGTTTCAGGGCTTGACCCTCCCGCAGGGTAAAGGTTTACGCTGTGCCCTTATTCACGACAAGGATAAGAATATGCAACGTCGTCATTTTCTAAAGTTGACTGCCGCACTCAGCGCCGCCGGTGCGCTGCCGCTGTGGAGCCGCTCACTAATGGCCGCCACGCGCCCATTATTACCGATTCCCTCCATTTTGCAGCCTGATGCCCGCGGGCAATACACCTTGACCGCCATGACCGGTAGCAGCCAATGGAATGGCAAAGCGGTGCCTACCTGGGGATACAACGGTGGATTGCTCGGACCCGCGCTGCGTCTGCAACGCGAAAAAGCCGTCACGGTGAATATCTATAATCAACTGCCGGAAGCCACCACCTTGCACTGGCACGGGCTGGAGATCCCCGGCGATGTTGATGGCGGCCCGCAAGGGATTATTGCGCCCGGCGCGACGCGTCAGGTCAGTTTCACCCCTGATCAACCCGCCGCGACCTGCTGGTTCCATCCGCATCACCACGGCAAAACCGGTTATCAGGTGGCGCAAGGTCTGGCGGGTTTGGTGCTGCTGGAGGATGAAGCGTCCGGCAAGTTGCGTCTGCCGATGCAGTGGGGCGAAGACGATGTGCCGCTGATTTTCCAGGATAAGCAGCTAAATAAAGCGGGAACGCAAATCGATTATCAGCTCGATATCATGCGTGCCGCCGTCGGCTGGTTTGGCGACATGATGCTCACCAACGGCGTGCAGTATCCGCAGCATGCGGTGCCACGCGGCTGGCTGCGTCTGCGTTTGCTTAACGGCTGTAACGCGCGTTCGCTGCATATTGCCACCAGCGATCAACGTCAGCTGTACGTAATTGGCAGCGACGGTGGGTTGCTGGCCGAGCCGGTGAAAGTGGATAGCTTGCCGCTGCTGCCAGGCGAGCGTTTTGAAGTGCTGGTGGATACGTCAGATGGCAAAGCCTTCGACGTGGTGACGCTGCCAGTGACGCAGATGGGCATGACGCTGGCGCCGTTTGACCAACCGCTGCCGCTGGTCAACATTCTGCCGCTGCGCGTGATGGCCAGCGGTACGCTGCCGGACAAGCTGGTGGATCTGCCGCCCATTCCAGCCACCGAAGGCCTGCAAAGCCGCTGGCTGCAGCTGATGATGGATCCGCAGCTTGATCAGCAAGGTATGCAGGCGCTGATGGATCGTTACGGCGATAAAGCCATGGGCGGCATGAAAATGGATCATGGCAACATGGCGATGAGTGATAGCGCGAAGCCGATGGATCATGGCGATATGGCGATGGATCACGGCAGCCACGGCAAAACTGCCGCCTATGATTTCCATAATGGCAACAAGATCAACGGTCAGGCATTTAATATGACCAAGCCGATGTTCAACGTGGAATTGGGCAAAGTGGAGAAGTGGACGATTTCCGGTGAAGGCGATCACATGCTGCATCCGTTCCACATTCACGGCACGCAGTTCCGCATCCTGTCAGAAAACGGCAAGCCGCCTGCGCCGCATCGCGCAGGCTGGAAGGACATCGTCAACGTTAACGGCTGGCGCAGCGAAGTGCTGGTGCGCTTCAACTATGTCGCTAACGCCGACAATGTGTACATGGCGCATTGCCATCTGCTGGAGCATGAAGATACCGGCATGATGCTCGGTTTTAGCGTCAGTTAACCGACGCCTCCAGCGCCAGGCGAATATCCTCGATCAGGTCGTCAGGATGTTCGATACCAATCGACAAGCGCACGGTCGCATCGGTGATGCCAATACGCTGTCGTACATCCTGCGGTACGCCCGAATGGGTGGTGCTGGCAGGATGGCTGGCAAGCGATTCGGTGCCGCCGAGGCTCACCGCCAGCTTGAACAGTTCCAGCGTATTAAGGAAACGGAACGCCGCCGCTTGCCCGCCACGAATATCAAACGAGAAGGTTGAACCCGCGCCGCTACACTGGCGCTGATACGTTTTGCCCGCCAGACTTTCTGCCGCCAGATACGGCAGCCAATGCAGTTTTTCCACCTGCGGATGATCGCGTAAAAACGCCGCCACGTTTTCGGCATTGCTGGTGGCTTTCTCCATACGCAGCGACAGCGTTTCCAGCGAGCGGCCAATCATCCAGCTGGAGTGCGGATCCAGCTGCGTGCCGATGGCGCTGCGCAGCGAACGTACCTTGCCGATCAACGCTTTGCTACCCAGCACCGCACCGGCAATCAGGTCCGAGTGGCCGCCGACATATTTGGTCAGTGAATAGAGCGACAAATCTGCGCCATGCTGCAACGGCTGTTGGAACACCGGCCCAAGCAGCGTGTTATCGCAGGCGAGAATCGGCCGCGAACCTTGCTGCTGCGCAATCACATCCGCCACCTGCTGCATCAACTGGATATCCACCAGGCTGTTGGTGGGATTGGCGGGCGTCTCAATCAGAATCAGCGCTACGCGTCCGCGCTGCCACGCCAGCTTCGCCGCTTCATGCACCTTATCTTCATCGGTGCCATCGCTGAAACCTACCGCTTTAATCTCCAAATCGTGCAGCGTTTTGCTCAGCAGCGTTTCGGTGCCGCCGTACAGCGGCTGGGAATGCAAAATCACTTCGCCAGGACGCGCAAACGTCAGCAGCGTGGTGGCAATCGCCGACATGCCGGAAGAGAACAGCGCCGCGCTTTCCGCGCCTTCATACACCGCCAGCCGATCTTCTACGATTTCGCTGTTGGGATGATTGAAGCGTGAATAGACCAGCCCGCCAGTTTTGCCTTCCGGCGGCTGCTTGCGCCCGGCGACGAAATCGAAAAAATCCTGCCCCTCTTCGGCACTGTTAAACACGAAGGTGGAGGTGAGAAACACCGGCGGTTTCACCGCGCCTTCCGATAACTGCGGATCGTAACCGTAATTCAGCATCTGCGTTTCCGGGTGCAGATCGCGCGTACCAATCTTGGTTTTTTTACTGGATGAAGCGGTCATAGGAACTCCAGAACTCGGCGGTAAAGGGGCGGACGTGTTCCTACAGTTAACGCCAGCGCGATAAATTTCGCCACGGAATCGTTTGCGTTCTGTGCGCGGCGTTAGACGCTGGCTCGTCTATGATAGACTTCGTGGCTTTCCAAAAACCGTAACTGGACGCATGCAATGAAACATACCGTCGACGTGATGATCTCCGAGCAAGAGATCGCAACCCGAATTGCCGAACTGGGCAAGCAGATCAACGAGCACTACCGCAATAGCGGCAGCGAAATGGTGCTGGTGGGTTTGCTGCGCGGCTCCTTTATGTTTATGGCCGATCTGTGCCGCGCCATCGACGTGCCGCATGAAGTCGACTTTATGACGGCGTCAAGCTACGGCAGCGGCATGTCGAGCAGCCGCGATGTGAAAATCCTCAAAGATCTCGATGAAGATATTCGCGGCAAGGATGTGCTGATCGTGGAAGACATCATCGATTCCGGCAATACGCTGAGCAAAGTGCGTGAAATCCTGCGCCTGCGCGAGCCAAAGTCACTGGCGATTTGTACCTTGCTGGATAAGCCAGAGCGTCGTGAAGTGGACGTCACCGTCGAATTTGTTGGCTTTACCATTCCCGATGAGTTCGTGGTCGGCTTTGGTATCGATTACGCCCAGCGCTATCGCCATCTGCCGTATATCGGCAAAGTTATCCCGACCGGTGAATAACCGCACAATCGTCCAAGGCTAAACTTCCCCGCCTGCGATACACTGCGCAGCCCGTAAGCCAACGGTTTATGGGCTGGCTCGACTCTCTGCTAAACTCCATTGATTTCTTAATGTTAATGACCGCGACATCGCTCGTGCGCATTACCATTTTCATAGGCCTTTGATGTCTCTACAACAAGGTATGGATTCGCAATGACATATGCACTGGAAATTTCCGGGCTGACCAAAACCTATCCCGGCGGCGTACAGGCGCTGAAAGGACTCGATCTCAACGTGGAAGCGGGCGACTTTTACGCCCTGCTGGGGCCAAACGGCGCCGGTAAATCCACCACCATCGGTATTATCAGCTCGTTAGTGAATAAAACCGGCGGCAGCGTGCGCGTGTTTGGCTATGACCTGCAAAAAGATGTGGTCAACGCCAAGCGCCAGCTTGGGCTGGTGCCGCAGGAGTTCAACTTCAACCCGTTTGAAACCGTAATGCAGATCGTGGTCAATCAGGCTGGTTATTACGGTGTTGAACGCGCTGAAGCTAATAAACGCGCGGAAAAATACCTGAATCAGCTCGATCTGTGGGGCAAACGCAACGAACGTGCGCGCATGCTTTCGGGCGGTATGAAGCGCCGCCTGATGATCGCGCGTGCGCTGATGCATGAGCCGAAGCTGCTGATACTCGATGAACCGACCGCGGGCGTAGATATCGAACTGCGCCGTTCGATGTGGAGTTTCCTGAAAGAGCTGAATATTAAAGGCACCACCATCATCCTCACCACGCACTATTTGGAAGAGGCGGAAATGCTGTGCCGCAATATCGGTATTATTCAGAGCGGCGAGCTGGTGGAGAACACCTCGATGAAAGGGTTGCTCTCCAAGCTGCAATCCGAAACCTTTATCCTCGATCTGGCGCCGCGTAGCCCGCTGCCGCAGCTGGAGGGCTTCCAGTATCGACTGGTCGATACCTCGACGCTGGAAGTGGAAGTGATGCGTGAGCAAGGTCTGAACAGCGTGTTCAGCCAGCTGAGCACGCAGGGCGTGCAGGTGCTGAGCATGCGTAACAAAGCTAACCGCCTTGAGGAGCTGTTCGTCAGCCTGACACAGGGAAAAACAGGAGTGAAAGCATGACGCACTTGTATTGGGTGGCGCTCAAGAGCATCTGGAGCAAAGAGATCAACCGCTTCGCCCGCATCTGGATTCAGACGCTGGTGCCGCCGGTGATCACCATGACACTCTACTTCATTATCTTCGGCAATCTGATCGGTTCACGCATCGGCGATATGCACGGTTTCAGCTACATGCAGTTTATCGTGCCGGGCCTGATCATGATGGCGGTGATTACTAACGCTTACGCCAACGTGGCATCGTCGTTCTTTAGCGCCAAGTTCCAGCGCAACATTGAAGAGCTGCTGGTGGCGCCGGTGCCAACGCACATCATTATCGCCGGTTATGTCGGCGGCGGCGTGGCGCGCGGCGTGTGCGTGGGGATTTTGGTTACCGCGATTTCGTTGTTCTTCGTGCCGTTCCACGTGCATTCGTGGTCGATGGTGGCGCTGACGCTGTTGCTGACGGCGATTCTGTTCTCACTGGCGGGTCTGCTAAATGCGGTATTCGCGCGCACTTTTGACGATATCAGCCTGATTCCCACCTTCGTGCTGACGCCGTTAACCTATCTCGGCGGCGTGTTCTATTCGCTGACGCTGCTGCCTCCGTTCTGGCAAGCGGTGTCGAAGCTGAATCCGGTGGTGTATATGATCAGCGGCTTCCGTTACGGTTTTCTCGGCATCAACGATGTGCCGCTGGTGTTCACGCTATCGGTGCTGATCGCCTTTATCGTGGTGTTTTATGTGCTGGTGTATTCGCTGATTCAGCGTGGGCGCGGGTTACGGACCTAACCTGGCATAGCACCTCTGTCCCCTCCTTTGTAAAGGCCATTTTATGGCCTTTTTTTTCGTCCTGAGTTTGTCGCCTGTGGCATTAACACCTTCTTAACGGGTCAGGTTGAGATTGAGATATGTCTCAAACGCTGCCCTGTTTTGGCGCTTAAGACTGATGCTAACAGCCAATACCTTCTAAAGGTTGGACTTAAAATATTGAAGAAACTGGTCTTATTAAAATTTTAACCGCATCCGCTTTTCTCCTCGCTGCCTTATCCCGAAACGTCTTCCCTGATGTGACTTAATTTCCACAATAGATTGTCGTCATAAAAGGCTATCGGAACAGCATAAGACGTTTAGGCATTATGAAGCAGTTAACAGCAGTATTGAGCGCCATTCTTTTGGGCTTAATGGGGATTCATGCCGCGATGGCCAATATGAGCGTTTATCCCATGGTAATAAACCTGGATGAAAAGCGTAATGAAAACACGCCCATTCAAATCACCTCTAAAAGCGAAAATACCCAATATGTACGTGTGGTGGTTAAAGAGGTTATTCATCCTGCAACGCCAGAGGAACAAGAACGCGAAGTAAAAAGCTGGCAGGGTAAAAATATTGTGGTATCCCCGGTTAAGTTCGCTTTGCCTGCCGGAGCGAATAAACTCGTGCGGATTATAGCGCTGCAGCCGGTGAGTCATGAGCATGTTTACCGTATTTACTTTGAGCCGGTCGCCGCTTTAGACAGTGATGCACCGGCTGTGACCAATAAAATCAATGCTTCGATTGGCATGAGCTTAATTTGGGGTGTGCTGGTGCGCCAGCAACCATTAATCGCTCAGCCTGCCGTGGAATATGATCGACATAAACAGCAGTTGCATAATCGCGGTAATGTTCGCGTGATTCTGCAACGTTATAGTTATTGCAAAAAAGAGATGAAAGAGAATGCATGTCAATGGATCCAGGATCAACGCAGTGTCTATCCCGGTGAACGTTACACGCTGAAAATTCAGCCTAAGCATGGCGCTTTAAGGCTGGTATTTAAATTACAAGGAGAGGATCAAGAGAAAATAAGTGTCTTCCCTTGATTGTCCTGCGTAACGGCTAACATTAGCCAATTCAATAAAAGTGAATAAAGGAATAGGAAATGAAAGTGAAAGTACTCGCGGCAATGGCTTTAATGGGAGGCATGGCCTTCAATGCCTATGCGGTTGATCAGGATATTACCGTCACGGCATCCATTGATCCCATGATGACATTAATGATGGAAGATGGCTCAAATCTACCCTCAGCGATTGAAATGAAGTATCTGGCCGATATGAATAAATTGGCGCCTAAAATTATTAATACCCGCGTGCATACCAATGATGTTGAAAAAGACCTCAACATCAAACTGTATAACGCAGCGCAATTGACGCACACCCTGACGCCAGCAAACACCATTCCGCTGACGGTTAAATTTGATGGGAAAGCGTTGACGACGACTAACACTACTTTTACCGCGACCAGCCTGTTTTCAACGGCAAAAGGTGCCGGTGCGTCGCGTTCCATTCCATTGGAAATCTCCAGCGGCAATGTTACGCCTGCAGCAGGTTTTTATACCGGTCTGGTAAGACTGGCAGTGGTGCAGGCACCTTAATGCTGTTGTGACAATCGTAATATTTCTGGCTTGAGATTTTAATTGTGAAGACGTTCTCCTGGTTAATTCTATTTTTGGTCGGTGCAGCGATTTATCCCTGCCTGGCGCAGAGCCAGGAGAACGTGCCATTAGGTTTTGAAGAGTTATTACTGGGTCAGTATGAATTACTGTCTGTGCGTTTAGCCAGCCATGACTTAGGGCTTTATGATGCGCTGGTAAAACCTGATGAAATCCAGTTTTCGCAACCAGAAAAATTGGTTCAGCGGATCAAAGAAATTTATGGTTTAAGTGAGGAACACGAAAAAAAGCTAACAACGGCTTTGCGTCAGCCACTCGCCCGTAATGGGCATAAAGCCTGTTTAAATGATGTTTCCTCAATACGTTGTGGGCAATTGGATACCGAAAGTGCTGCGCTAATTTATAATGAAAGCCGCAATGATGTTGATCTGTTTATTAACGTCACATGGCTGCCACTAGCCCCTGCGGGTACTGGCTATTACGCACCTGCGCTGAACGCGCACAATGCACTTATCCATCAGCAGCAAATCAATATCGCTACGTCTGACACAACTAAAAATATCAGCATTATAGGAAATGGTGCATTGGGATTGGGCGAAAAAAGTTATCTCTCCGGTAGCTGGCAAGCATTGTTCAATCAACAATCACATTACACGGAAAAAACATTTCGCCATGATGATCTGTATGTTCGTCATGATATTGGCACACGCCGCTATGTTCAGGCTGGCGAAATGGATAAGCGCAATCTCTATGGCGCGCTCGGCGGAAATTTTAATTTATCGTTATTACCGCTGCCTAAATTTTATGGAGTACGGCTGGGCACCACCCAAAGTTACGTTAATAACAGTGAAGAGAGCGAAACAACAACACCTATCACCTTATTATTATCGCGAACCACGCGGGTGGATGTTTATCGCGATGATGAACTGTTGGGTACGCAATACCTGCCCGCAGGCGTGGTGAAACTAAATAGTCAGGCATTTCCCCAGGGACGTTATCTTTTAACGTTGAAATTCTATGAAGAGGGCGCATTAAGCCGCGTACAACAATACCCGTTTAGCAAAACGACGCTGCAGCAGGGGCCGGCAGATTTTCAATGGTTCACACAGCTGGGGAAGGTGGCTGAGGCCGTTAATTCGGCGCCAGACGTTAAAAATCCTCCCCCTTTTGCATTGCAGAGTGGCTTCAGAACGCGCCTTGCCGAACCGCTGACGATCACCAGCGCCGTTTCAGTGCTGGCAGGAGAAAGCTTTAATGAAACCCGTCTGGATTGGCAAAACGTCTCATCCCTCGGAATAGTCAATCTGGGAATCGGGGCAATGGCGAGCAAACATGGGCTGGCTGGCAATATTCAGCAGCTTGCGATGACTAAAGGCGCAACGCTTTCCTTATATCGTTATCAGCAGCAAGGTAATACCTGCATATCGGCCACGCACGCAGGTCAATATCGTTGTTCACAGAGTCTGAATGCAACGCTTTCTGGTCAGCTTGCGGGCAGCGCGGTGTCGCTGGGATACAGCAAGAGCCGCGCCTCAGTAACGCCTGACGTTAGGGTTGATCCCGCGCCTTCATATCCGCGCTATACAGATCAGCAGGCCAGCAAACAGACGCGCTGGCAGCTGGATATCAGCCGCAGTTTCACACTTAACACGCTATTAGTGTCGGCGCGTGCGGGCATCTTTCGTAGCATAAGTAGCGGTCAGGAACCCGATCGCGGTGGATACATCGGTATTTCCCTGTCCTATGTGCCGCGCGAGGAAGCCGCTTCGGATCGGCGTCACACTTCGCAGATTGGAGGCGAGTATCGCCGCCAACACAGCCAGGGGGCTGAAATGGGTTGGCAGGCTTCACATGCGGTTTCATGGTTTGCTCCGGAATATCGTGAATTAAGCGTGACCGCGACGGGCAGCCAGGGAGGCGAAATGTATTCTCAGCTCTCGGGGCGACGTGATGGGATGCATGGCAACGTCTATGGAACCTTATCCCATAACCAGGGTGGAACCAGTTTAACCGGAAGCTATAACTCGGCCTTCGCCGCCACGTCTCAGGGATTTTGGTCGGGCAGCAGCGCAGGCAGCACGGATTCTCCGGCGGGTGTGGTGGTAAGCGTGGATGCTGACAGCGCGTTATGGGGTCCAGCGGCAGAAGTCATGGCCAATGGCCATACTTATGCGCTCAATTTTGGCGACAGTGCTTTTCTTCCGGCGGTGGGATATCAATCGGGCACGCACCGCATTCGTGAGAGCACATCAAGTGATAATCAGCAGGCCGCCACGCTCAGTACCGGTGGCAGTGAACAATCATTGTTTTTGCTGCCGGGTAAAATTGTGCAGCGCAAGGTAAAAGCGCGGCTGAATTTAACCTATGTCGGACGGGCGCTCAAAGAAAATGGTATGCCATTGCGCGACGCCAGGGTGATAAATACACCGGCGCAATTAGATAGCGACGGCGGCATGTTATTTGATAGCGCACAGCGCATCACCACGCTTTATCTGCAGGAGTCGATGCAGATATACGCCTGCGCGCTACGTGTGAAGCAGCGTAAAAATGCTGTGCAGTTTGTTGGTGAAGTGATGTGTCCGCTTATAGATGTGGCGGCGCTACCAGACGCGATGCGCAAGAATATAAGCCTCGCTGCGTTTAATAACCCTTAATGGCTTCAAAAGTGAGTGACAAACAATGCCCTTTTTAACCCTGAGCTCACGCATATATAAGTGGGTAGGCATAATAATATGCGGCACGATGTTAATCACGCCGGTGGCCCATGCCGATCAGGAAGCGAGTGATATTAATAAAATTGTCACCGCCGCTGTATCCAAACAAAAACTACCGAGCAAAATTGATATTTTTGTACGCGAAATTGCTGGCTGGAAGGTGGATGATGCCCGGCGCTGGGGCTATGGCACCTATTTGTGCGATTCATCAACTGATCCGCAGCACGGGGCATGTGAAACGAGCGCGAAATATTCTGGCGGCGAAGCGGAATCTGAAATCGTATTAACTTTCACCGAGCGTAAAACGAAAAATAGCGTCAATCTGAAATTGATCGCTTACCGGCAGCCTTATGGGCGTGGCGAGGCTGCACGCTGCACCGGAGGCTATTTTACCCATGAACACTATGCCATTAACGATAAGTTCTCGCCCAACTGTGGCGGCTATCTGCGCCAGGGATCGGGCCTGAGCGTCTATATCAGTGCAGATCAGCTCGCGCTGTTGCCCAGCGGCGGCATATGGGAAGCCGATTTAAAAATAAATGTGATGCAGGGAGAGCCGTTTCAAAAAGCCGCGGAATGGCGCGTAAATATCCAATTGAATATCGATGACAATGCGGCGCAACTCTATTTTCCCGCGTTTCATACCGCTACGCCGCGTATGGCGCTTAACTTGCGTGATACGGGAAAAAATATGGCGGGCGCAGGCCACAGCTATCTGGATATGTGCATGTACGATGGTTATGGCGCCAACAGTCAATCTCTGCAATTAACGCTCTCTGATGGCGTAATGTTGCCCGATCGCAGCAGTACCGATTTCACGATTATTAAACAAGGCGCTTTGAACACGGATAAAAGCCAGCGTATCGATTTTCAGGCATTCGTGGAGTGGAATGGCATGACGCGTCAATTCACTAACCAGTCCGCGCTGATCATTCCCCGTAACGACTACGGTGACTACCGCTTGGTGATGTTGCCGGGAATCAATGTTCCGGTGGCCTGTACGCTGGGACGATTACGCTTATCGACGCCGGCCTTTGATCACGCGACTAAGGCGGCGGGTCAGTACTCAGGCACGCTGAGGCTGGAATTCAAAGTCGAAACCGGCATTCCGTAGCAGGCTGCGGGTTGTGGGAATCGAAAAAGGGCGCCGCTTTGGGCGCCCCTGAATTTAGGCCACCTGAACCGGCAACGCCTTAGCGAGGCGCTTCATTTCGTTATCGCCTTCGAAATAGGCAACTTTCGGCTGCCAGCTGCGTGCGACTTCATCTTCGACCTGCACGTAAGAGCAGATGATCATGATGTCACCAGCGCAGGCGCAGCGTGCGGCGGCACCGTTGACTGAGATGATCTTCGAGCCACGTTCAGCGGCAATTGCGTAGGTGGAAAAACGCTGGCCGTTGGTGACGTTGTAAATGTCGATGGCTTCGTATTGCAGAATGCCGGAGGCGTCGAGGAAATCCTGGTCAATGGCGCAGGAACCTTCGTAATGCAAATCTGCCTGAGTGACTTTAACGCGATGCAGTTTGCCTTGAAGTACGGTGCGAATCATAACTGTCTAACCTTGTTAAGCTGCCAATAAACAACGGAAAACTACTCCGTCAGATCCACTTGCTGATTATCAATCAGACGCGCATTGCCGAGCCATGCGGCCATCAAAATCACCGCGCGCTGGCTGTCCACGTTCAGCGCTTGTAAGGTTTCGGCATCGCAAATCGCCAGTCCATCCGGACGGAACCCCTTCTCACGCAACGCCACTTCCGCTTGCTCGATAATCTCTTCAACATGGCGCTCGCCGTTGCTCAGACGTTCGGCCATGCTGTTCATCACCTGGCTAAGACCGGCTGCAATATTACGCTCGTCGGCGGTGAGATAGCCATTGCGCGAACTCAACGCCAGGCCATCTTTTGCGCGTACCGTTGGCACGCCCACAATCTCGATATCGAAGCCCATATCCGCCACCATCTTGCGGATAATCGCCAGCTGCTGGAAATCCTTCTCGCCGAAGCAGGCGATATCTGGCTGCACCAGATTAAACAGTTTGCTGACGATGGTGGAGACGCCGCGGAAGTGTCCCGGACGGCTGGCGCCTTCCAGCAGCGATGATAAACCCGGCACTTCCACGAAGGTTTGGCTATCCAGGCCTTTGGGATAGACATCGGCGGGCGCGGGCGCAAACACCAGATCCACGCTATGACGATTCAGCTTCTCGCAGTCGTCCTGCAGCGTGCGCGGATAGCGCGCTAAATCGTCGGGACGATCAAACTGCATCGGATTGACGAAAATCGAGACCACTACAACGTCAGCGCGCTCGCGCGCTTCATCGACCAACGTCAGATGACCGTCGTGCAGGTTGCCCATGGTGGGCACCAGCGCGATACGTTTACCTGCCTGACGCCAGCGACGAATCTCACGACGCAGCATCGGCAGTGTTTCAATGATCAGCACTGCAAATCTCCTGATTTACTGGAAACTGTGTTCAGCGGCTGGATAGAGGCCCGCTTCAACGTCGGCGATATAGTGGCGAATCGCTGCACGAATGTCGCCGGTTTCTGCGAGGAAATTTTTGGCAAATTTGGGAATGTGACCGCCGGTAATGCCAAAGGCGTCGTGCATCACCAGAATCTGACCGTCAGTGACGTTGCCCGCACCGATGCCGATCACCGGCACCGACAGCGCTTTCGTAACGCGTTCCGCCAGCGCCACCGGCACGCACTCCAGCACCAGCAGCTGCATACCGGCGGCTTCCAGCGCCAGCGCATCGGCCAGCAGACGTTCAGCGGCGGCTTCATCGCGGCCCTGTACTTTGTAGCCACCGAAGATGTTCACCGACTGCGGCGTCAGGCCCAAATGGCCGCACACCGGGACAGCGCGCTCGGTTAGCATACGCACGGTTTCCGCCAGCCACTCGCCGCCTTCCAGCTTCACCATATTGGCGCCTGCGCGCATCAGCTGTGCGGCGTTAGTAAACGTCTGTTCTGGCGTGGCGTAACTCATAAACGGCAGATCGGCCATCAGCAGCGCCAGCGGTGCGCCACGGCGCACGGCGGCGGTGTGATAGGCGATATCGTCCACGGTGACCGGCAAGGTCGATTCATGGCCCTGCACGGTCATGCCGAGCGAATCGCCAATCAGCATTACCTGAATGCCTTCATCGGCAAACAGGCGGGCAAAACTGAAGTCGTACGCCGTCAGCATGGCAAATTTGCGCCCGCTGGTTTTGAGTTGGCGTAAATGGGAGAGGGTTGTTGGTTTCATCACACGCTCCAGAGTTTTCTGATGCGCGCAGTGTACTACGGCTTACTCAGACCACAAACGGATAGCGCTGCGATCCAGGGTGGCAAGAATCACAGATAAGGCTTGTCCATTCGGCAGCGACAATTGCGGGGCAATTTCCAGCAGCGGCACCAGCATAAAAGCGCGATTGTGCATGTCGTAGTGCGGCACGGTCAGGCGCGGCGTGTTAATGGTCTGGTTGCCAAACAGCATGATATCGAGATCCAGCGTGCGCGGTCCCCAGCGTTCAGCTTTGCGCACGCGACCCTGTTCCAGCTCAATGCGCTGGGTATGATCGAGCAGCGCCTCAGCGTCTAGCGCGGTTTTCAGCGCCACTACCGCATTAAGGTAATCAGGCTGATCCGGCGGGCCGTACGGCGGCGTGCGATACAGGGAAGATGTGGCGATGCGCGAGGTATGCGGGATGGCATCGAGCGCGGCCAACGCTGCATCAACCTGATGCAGCGGATCGGCCAGATTACTGCCTAAAGCGAGGTAAACGCGGGTCATTGCGGACTGTTTGTGCGAGGCCCGGTTGGACGGCGACGCGGACGGCGCGGTTTACGGCGCGGGGCCGGATCGTCGCCCAGCGTGGTCATCATGGTTTTCTGCTGCACCGGTGCCGCCGCCTGGAACTCGCCCCACCAATGCGTCAGCTTTTGCAGCTCAGGATTGTTTTCCACGTCGGCACGCAGCGCCATCAAATCGTAAGCGGCACGGAACTTAGGATGCTCCATCAGCTTCCACGCACGTTTGCCGTGACGACGCGACATGCGCAGCTGCAGCTGCCAGATATCACGAATCAGCGTGGTGATACGCTTGGGAATCGCCAGCGCGCGGCAGGCTTCATCCAGCGTTTCGTTCATCGACAGGGCGAAAGCATCGTAATAGGTCAGGCCGCTTTCCTGCGCAATGCGTTCGGCGGATTCCAGCTGCGGATACCAGAACATTGCGGCAAACAGGAAGGCCGGATTGACGCGCATATCATTTTGCAAGCGGGTATCCGTATTTTTCAGAACCTGCGCCAGCATACGTTCCATCAGGCTGTCGCTTTCGGCGGTGAAACCGCGCGTCAGCATCGGGAACAGCGGCTGGAACAGCTGATATTCACGCATCATCTGATAGGTGCGGTAGCCGTAACCAGCCTGCAGCAGCTTGAGCGACTCTTCAAACATGCGCGCCGGCGGGATGTCATTCAGCAGCGTCGCCAGACGCGGAATCGGCTCGGCCGTTTCTGCCGCGATACGCATCTGCAGCTTGGCGGCGAAGCGCACTACGCGCAGCATGCGCACCGGATCTTCGCGGTAGCGCGTTTCCGGATCGCCAATCATGCGAATGATGCCTTCGTGCAAATCGTGCAAGCCACCGACGTAATCACGTACGGTGAAATCGGCCACGCTGTAATAGAGGCTGTTGATGGTGAGATCGCGGCGTTGGGCATCGTCTTCAATGCTGCCGAAAATGTTGTCGCGCAGCAGCATGCCGTTCTGGCCGCGCTGCGAGCTGTTGCGATCTTCTTCGCTCTCTTCATGATGATGACCACGGAAGGTGGCGACTTCGATCACTTCCGGACCGAACATCACATGTGCCAGACGAAAACGACGACCCACCAAACGGCAGTTGCGGAACAGCTTGCGCATCTGTTCAGGCGTGGCGTTGGTGGTGATATCAAAGTCTTTCGGCTTGCTGCCGAGCAGCAAATCGCGCACGCCGCCGCCAACCAGGTAGGCTTCGAATCCGGCTTTGTTCAGACGATAGAGCACTTTGAGGGCGTTTTCGCTGATATCTTTGCGTGAGATGTTGTGGCTTTCTCGTGGAATGACAGTCATCTGACCAGGACTTTCAGCTTCCACCTCTTCAGGCGCCTCCTCATCACGCTTGAGGACTCTCCGGCAAAAATTAGCGACTCGGGTAAAAATGGGACACCTCGACAGTGAGAAAAAGGGTGTTAATAAAATCAGCGGCTAATCATAGCCTGTTGAGAACCATTTAGGAATGGTGATGTCGTTTCATCCTCTTTAAGACCGTTCTGCAACGGAATCAGGCGGATATTCCACTGCGCGACGGCCTGTTTCAACAGGCTTTCCAGCGATTCATCCTGCCAGCCAGCCGAAACCGGCTGACCAAGAAAGCGTAAAGCCTGCACCAGCAGCGGCCGCGCATCGCCAGCGGGCAGCGCGGGCGCATGATTCTGCTTGGAAAGCTTGTTGCCATCGCGATTGACCGCCAGCGGCAAATGCAGATAATCCGGCACTGGCCAGGCAAACTGCTGATACAGCGCAATCTGGCGCACCGTGGGCTCAATCAAATCCGCGCCGCGCACGATTTCCGTTACGCCCTGAAAATGGTCATCAACCACCACCGCGAGATTGTAGGCAAACAGCCCATCACGGCGATGGATAATAAAATCTTCCTGCGCCAGCTGCGCTTCAGCCTGTAAATGGCCACGCAGGCGATCGTCAAAGCCGCTAACCGGCGCATGCTGACGCAGGCGCAGCGCGGCGTTGTCCGGCGGCAGCTGCAAATCGCGGCAGTGACCATCGTAAAAACCGCCCAGCTGCTGGATGCGGCTACGCGTGCAGGTGCAGAAGTAACTTTGTCGATGCGTTTGCAGCCAGCTTAGCGCGGCGCGATAGGCATCGTGGCGCTGTGACTGCCATAAAACGTCGCCATCCCAGTAAAGACCATAATGTTCCAGCTGCTGCAAAATACGCGTTGCGGCACCGGGAACTTCACGCGGGGGATCGATATCTTCGATGCGCACCAGCCAGCGTCCCTGTTGCGCGCGCGCACTCAGGTAACTGCCTAACGCAGCAATCAGCGAACCAAAATGGAGGTCACCAGAAGGGGAGGGAGCGAAACGCCCAATGCAGTTTGAAGGATTCATAACGAAGTGTACCGCACGTCGGGAAAACAGGGATTTTCCCGGCTGTGCGGTAGCAATTTGCTTACGGCCATTAGCCAGCCATCTGCTTCTCGCGGATTTCTGCCAGCGTTTTGCAGTCAATGCAGAGATCGGCAGTCGGACGCGCTTCAAGGCGGCGAATACCAATTTCTACACCGCAGGAGTCGCAGTAACCGAAATCGTCGTCATCCACTTTCTTGAGCGTTTTCTCAATCTTTTTAATGAGTTTGCGCTCACGATCGCGGTTACGCAATTCCAGGCTGAACTCTTCTTCCTGCGCAGCACGGTCGACTGGATCCGGGAAGTTGGCAGCTTCGTCCTGCATATGTGACACAGTGCGATCTACTTCATCCCGAAGTTGGTTGCGCCAGGCTTCCAGAATCTTACGGAAATGGCCTAGCTGGGCGTCGTTCATATACTCTTCGCCCGGTTTCACCTGATACGGCTCCACTCCAGCGATGGCGAGGATACTCAGGGACGATGTTTTACGGTTTTGCCCTTCTTGCATGTTGTTTCTCCTGGATAACACGCACTTCCCTAGATACGTCAAGTTGCATGTGCGTTGACTGTGTGCCTGCAACCTAAACGATTTAGGGCTTATCGATTCCCATAAAGGGAAAAAAACAGGCCGCTATAAATAGCAGAAGCCATCAAGGTTGGCAATTATTCCTGACCACTACTTGACAAGCCTCTGAACAATCGCGTATTCAGCGCCTCGCCCAGAACATTCCTATCACACCAAATTGCTTTAAATATTACAACGCTACGTTAATCGGTTGCGTAAGTAATATCTTTAACGGTGAAATTTGAGCTTGATACGCCAAAACTTCCACACCACCACGCTGCGCCTGTTCCAGTAGTTCTGCGTAGTGCACGTCGATATGGCGTGCCGGGGAAACGTCCTCAATCCCCGTATGCAGAACTGCGAACAACAAAACGGCTCGATGACCTTCTGCCACGATGGTGCTCAATTCGCGCAGATGTTTCTGTCCACGAGCCGTCACCGCATCCGGAAAATAGCCTTTACCTGCTTGTAAAAGGGTGACGGACTTGACTTCAATATAGCAGTTGGATCGGCCATCCGCTTGCAGCAGGAAGTCAATTCGGCTTTTTTCCGTGCCGTATTTCACTTCAGGCTGGCAGCGGCTGTAAGCGGATAATTCCGGAATCGTGTCGAGCGTCAGCGCCTCGCGCACCAGCTGATTGGCGCGCAGCGTATTCACGCAGATCCAGTGGCCTTGTTGGGTCTTGGTAAGTTCCCAACTGTGCGGATATTTCCGCGTGGCACTGCTGGATGTCGAATACCACACGGTATCGCCCGGCGTGGCGCAGCCGGTCATCGCGCCGGTATTGGCGCAGTGAATGGTCAGCGTTTCACCTTCTGGCGTAACCACATCGGCTAAAAAGCGTTTGTAACGGGCGATCAAACGGGCGGGTTTAAGCGGCGGATCGAATTCCATTTACTCTCCTGTGGATGATAGTAGCGGCCAGCGGGCCAGCGCCTGATAACGTGTGCGGCCGCGCGTCACGTTCGAAGCGAACAGCGCAAAATGGCGGATATCGGTGCGCCAGTGAAAACCGCGCGGCGGCAGCGCGATCTGTGACGCTGCTTGGCGCAACAGCGTGACGTGCGGATGAAACGGCTGCGGGCTCTGTGCGCAGCCATGACGTGCGGCTTGTGCGCGCAGCAGGCTGGCGAGCTGCAGTAATCCGCGCGGCGCCCGCTGACAACCGAGCCACACCACGCCGGGACGCGGCCAGTGACCGGCGTCATCCAAATCGAGGGCAAAACCGGGCTGTTCGATGCGTGAGGCCAGCAGCTGCAGCTTGCGTGACGTCTCATCGCTGGCCTCGCCGAGAAACGCCAGCGTCAGGTGCAGGTTAGCCGCCGCCACCGGTTTCCCGGCTTCGGCAGCAAAATTATCCGCGCGCCACTGCACCAACTGTTGCTGGAGCGGAGCGGGCAGTTCAAGAGCAAAAAACAGACGTTGCGTTGCCAGGTTGGCCTCCGGTAATCCGCGCCTCAGAGTGCTACAATGCGCGCCATCTTAGCACAGGCATTTTGGGAGTTGAGTTTGAGTGAGTTACCGGTAAGCGAGGTGCTGCCTACGTTGCTGGACGCGCTGGCGCAGTCGCCGCAGGTGTTGCTGGCGGCGCCGACCGGCGCAGGTAAATCGACCTGGCTGCCATTACAGCTGCTGCAACACGCCCCATTGCCCGGCCGCATCATCATGCTGGAGCCGCGCCGACTGGCGGCACGCAACGTGGCGCAGCGTCTGGCAGAACAGCTTGGCGAGCAGCCGGGCGGCATCGTTGGCTATCGCATGCGCGGTGAAAACTGCTGCGGTGCCAACACGCGCCTCGAAGTGGTCACCGAAGGCATTTTGACGCGCATGTTGCAGCGCGATGCGATGCTGGAAGGCGTCTCGCTGGTGATCCTCGATGAATTCCATGAACGCAGCCTGCAGGCCGATCTCGCGCTGGCGCTGCTGCTCGATGTGCAGCAAGGATTGCGCGACGATCTGAAAATTCTGCTGATGTCGGCCACGCTCGATAATCAGCGTTTGCGTCAGCTGCTGCCGGATGCGCCCTTTGTGGTCTCTGAGGGCCGCAGCTTCGCGGTCACGCGCCGCTATGCTTCGCTCAACAGCCAGCAACGTTTTGAAGAAGCGGTAGCGCGCGAGGTGGCGCAACTGCTGCGCGAAGAGTCAGGATCGCTGCTGCTGTTCCTGCCCGGCGTGGCGGAGATCGAACGGGTTAAGCGCGAGCTGGAAGCGCGGGTCAGTGACGAGGTGGATCTTTCTCCTTTATATGGCGCGCTGTCGCTGGAGGCGCAACGCCGCGCCATCCTGCCGTCTCCGGCGGGCCGCCGAAAAGTGGTGCTGGCGACCAACATCGCCGAAACCAGCTTGACCATCGAAGGTATCCGCTTAGTGGTCGATAGCGCGCTGGAGCGCTCGGCGCAGTTTGACGTGCGCAGCGGCGTGACGCGGCTGCAAACGCAGCGTATCAGCCAGGCGTCGATGACGCAGCGCGCCGGTCGTGCTGGTCGACTGGAACCTGGCATCTGCCTGCATTTACTGCCGCAAGAGCAGGCGCTGCGTGCGGCGGCGCAGAGTGAACCGGAAATTCTCAATAGCGATTTGACCTCGCTGCAGATCGATCTGCTGCAATGGGGATGTCAGAATGCGTCGCAGCTTATGTGGCTTGACGCGCCGCCGCCGCGCAACTTGCGTGCGGCGTGCGAGCGGTTAACCCAGCTAGGCGCGCTGGAGAATCACCAGCTCAGCGCGCGCGGTCGAAAAATGGCCGCGTTGGGCAGCGATCCGCGCCTGAGCGCGATTCTGGTGGCTGCCGGGCAAAACAACGATGCCATCGCCAGCGCCGCGCTGCTGGTGGCGATTCTGGAAGATCCGCCACGCAGCGGCAGCGTCGATCTGCGTGATGCGCTTAACCATCCGCAGTCGCACTGGCAGCGCCGCGCGCGTCAGTGGCAGAAGCGCCTCAACGCCAGCGGCGGCACCATTAATCCCGACCTGTTCCCGCAGCTGCTGGCCGCCGGTTTTGCCGATCGTCTGGCGCAGCGTCGTGGCGACAGCACGCGCTATCAGCTGGCGAACGGCATTGGCGCGATGCTTAACGAGCAGGATGGTTTGCGCCGCTATGAGTGGCTAATTGCACCGGCACTGCTGCAGGGCGCCAGCGCCGCCGATGCGCGCATGTTACTGGCGCTGCCGGTGGATATCGACGCGCTGCGCCGCGAATGCCCCACCTTAATTGAGCAGCGTACCGACGTGGAGTGGGACGAAGAGAAAGGCACTTTGCGCGCGTGGAAACGCGAACTGATCGGCGCGCTGGTCCTAAAAGCGCAGCCGCAGGCACGCCCGGAGGCGGAAATATTGCATCCGGCGATGCTGCGCTGGATCCGCGAAAAAGGATTGTCGGTGCTGGGCTGGAAAGAAGACGCCGAACAGCTACGCTTGCGGGTGCACTGTGCCGCGCAGTGGCTGCCGGAAGAGGCGTGGCCGGCGCTGGACGATGAAAGCCTGCTCGATACGCTTGAAAGCTGGCTGCTGCCGGAGATGAGCGCGGTACGCGATCTGAAAGGATTGCAGAGCATCAACCTTGTCAGCGCATTATTACATTTGCTGACATGGTCACAACGTCAGCGGCTGGATACTGTGCTGCCAACTCATTACACTGTGCCGACCGGAAGCCGCCTGCCGATCCGCTACGATGCAGAGAAGCCACCCGCGCTGGCGGTGCGGATTCAGGAGATGTTTGGCGAAGCACAGAATCCGGCGGTGGCCGATGGCCGCGTACCGCTGGTGTTAGAGCTGCTCTCGCCCGCGCATCGTCCGCTGCAGATCACCCGTGACCTCGCGGCGTTCTGGCGTGGTGCGTATCCCGAAGTGCAGAAAGAGATGAAAGGGCGCTATCCAAAGCATCCGTGGCCGGACGATCCGGCCAACGCCTTACCCACAAGGCGGACCAAGAAATTTTCATCGTGAAACGCTGTGGATCGAATTCAGAGGGTTCTGCCATGCGTCGCATGAGAAAGCAGTTAGAGTAACGGCCGCCGCCGTAGCAATACCTGGAGAATAAAAGCATGTCTGGGAACGATCGTGAACCTATCGGGCGCAAAGGAAAAGCGCCAAAGCCGCCGCGCAGCAGTGCGCGGCGGGGTCGCCGCAGGGAACTTGATGATGATATCGATCAGGACGATTTTGACGAAGAAGATGAGGAGAGTGGACCGGTGCCACCAAAAAGTAAAAAACGTCCGCCACGCGGTAAACGTCGCTGGTTAGGCTGGTTGATTAAACTCTTCCTGGTCTTTGTGGTGGTGATGGCCGCCTGGGGCGTCTATCTCGACTCGGAAATCCGCAGCCGCATCGACGGTAAAGTGTGGCAACTGCCGGCCGCCGTTTATGGCCGCATGGTCAGCCTTGAACCGGGCATGTCGTACGACAAAAAAGAGATGATTGCGCTGCTGGAAGGCACGCAGTATCGCGAAGTGTCACGCATTACCCGTCCGGGCGAGTTTAGCGTCAAAGGCAACACCATTGATCTGCTGCGCCGTCCGTTTGATTTCCCGGACAGCAAAGAGGGGCAGATCAACGCGCGCCTGACCTTTAGCAACAATGAGCTGAGCGAGATTAAAAATCTCGATACCGGCCGCGATTTTGGCTTCTTCCGCCTCGATCCGCGCCTGATCACCATGTTGCAGTCGCCGAACGGTGAACAGCGTCTGTTCGTGCCGCGCGCCGGTTTCCCGGATCTGCTGGTGAGCACCTTGATCGCCACTGAAGATCGCCACTTCTACGAGCACGACGGCATTAGCCCGTATTCGATTGGTCGTGCGTTCCTCGCCAACATCACCGCCGGTAAAGCGGTGCAGGGCGGTAGTACGCTGACGCAGCAGCTGGTGAAAAACCTGTTCCTCACCAACGAGCGTTCGCTGTGGCGTAAAGCGCGTGAAGCCTATATGGCGGTGATCATGGATGCGCGCTACAGCAAAGATCGCATCCTCGAGCTGTATCTCAACGAGGTGTATCTCGGCCAGACCGGTAATGACCAGATCCGCGGTTTCCCGCTGGCGAGCCTTTACTACTTCGGTCGTCCGGTGGATGAGCTGAGCCTCGATCAGCAGGCGATGTTGGTCGGCATGGTGAAAGGCGCATCGCTGTACAATCCATGGCGTAACCCGAAACTGGCGCTGGAGCGACGTAATCTGGTGCTGCGTTTGTTGCAGCAGCAGAACGTCATCGATCAGGAACTGTATGACATGCTGTCGGCGCGTCCGCTTGGCGTGCAGCCAAAAGGCGGCGTGATCACGCCTCAGCCGGCGTTTATGCAGATGGTGCGTAACGAGCTGCAGGCTAAGCTCGGCGACAAAATGAAAGATCTCTCCGGCGTGAAGATTTTCACCACGCTGGATGCGATTTCGCAGGATGCCGCAGAGAAAGCGGTGATTGAAGGTATTCCAACGCTAAAAAAACAGCGTGGCCTGAAAGATCTGGAAACCGCGATGGTGGTGGTGGATCGCTTCAGCGGTGAAGTGCGCGCCATGGTCGGCGGTGCCGATCCGCAGTTCGCCGGTTACAACCGCGCGCTGCAAGCACGTCGTTCGATTGGCTCGCTGGCAAAACCGGCCACCTATCTCACCGCGCTGAGCCAGCCGAACAGCTATCGCCTCAACAGCTGGATCGCCGATGAACCGATTGCGCTGAAACAGCCGAACGGCAGCATCTGGAAACCGATGAATGACGATCGTCGTTTCAGCGGCAAAGTGATGCTGGTGGATGCGCTGACCAACTCGATGAACGTGCCAACCGTCAACCTCGGTATGACGCTGGGACTGGATGCGGTGGTCGATACCTGGAACAAGCTCGGCGTGCCGAAAGATCAGCTGCATCCGGTGCCGTCAATGCTGCTCGGTGCGCTGAACCTGACGCCGATTGAAGTGGCGCAGGCGTTCCAGTCGATTGCCAGCGGCGGTAACCGCGCTGAGCTGTCGGCGGTGCGTTCGGTGATTGCGGAAGATGGCACGGTGCTGTATCAGAGCTATCCGCAGGCGCAGCGTGTTGAACCGGCGCAGGCGGCGTATCTGACGCTCTACACCATGCAGCAGGTCGCCGATCACGGTACTGCGCGTGCGCTGGGTGCGCGTTATCCTAAAGCGCATCTGGCTGGCAAAACCGGTACCACCAATGACCTGATCGATAGCTGGTTCGCCGGTATTGATGGCAAAGAAGTGGCGATTACCTGGGTTGGCCGCGATAACAACCAAACCTCGAAGCTGTACGGTGCCAGCGGTGCAATGCAGCTTTATCGTCGCTATCTCGACAACCAGGCGCCAATGCCGCTGGTGCTGACGCCGCCGGAAGATATCACGCAGATGAATATCGATTCTGCCGGTAACTTTATCTGCGGTACGGGCAGCAGCACATGGCGTTCGTTGCCGGTGTGGTCGCTGGATCCGAACGCGCTGTGTCAGCAGCAGCAAGAGCAGGTTCAGCAACAACAGCAGCAGTTGCAGCAGCAACAAGAGCAGCAACAGCAACAGCAGCAACAACATCAGCCACAGAATGAGCAGAAAGATTCTGACGGCGTGGCGGGTTGGATTAAAGATATGTTCGGCAGCAAATAAGTTGCTGAGAAAACACAGGGCGCTGCGGCGCCCTTTTTTATTGGGATAGGTGGTTAGCTGGGCTGATTCTTACAATTACTTTTGCGAATATCAATAACCATACCAGTACTTTGCGTCACGAGAACTTCCAGGCTTTTTACTGCAACGTCTCGTGCATGTAGCAGTGAATCTGCAGGTTCCTCGCCAAAATTAACGGTTCTCATCGGTGTGGCGGTACGCTCAGGATTAATGCAGTTCACTTTGACTTTATCCTCAATCCACTCTTCCGCCAGCGCCTGAGTCAGATTGACTACCGCAGCTTTTGCCGATGAGTAAAGGGCGTAAAAAGCCCGTCCACGAGTGTAAGAACTGGATGTGAAATTCAATAACATGCCGGAGTTGCAGATTAACCGCTCTTTTGCCGCAATTGCCACGTTTACGGCTCCCAGATAATTAATGTTAATCAGCGCCATCACTTCCTGCTGAGTAAGCGTGGCGAGCGGTTTCTTAATCAAGACACCCGCAGTGTTGACGATAAAATCAATATTGCCATGCTCGGCAACAATGTCAGTTAAATAGTTTTTTACGCTGTCGAGATGAGTAATGTCGATATCATTATGTGAACGACTGGCAATATGTACTTTGGCCCCGCACAGCGTGGCAACTTTCATCATCTCCAGACCAATTCCGCTACCTCCACCAAAAATAACCATATGCTTATCGCGCAGGAAATCGAGATTTGCAGAATTCAATGCGTGTGAGCTTTTCTCCTGCAGCAATTTTTCTGCGATAAAGAGATCAAGTGGATGGGTGATTTTAATATTGTTCTCATCGCCCTCTACGGTAATAACACGCGTTTCAGGCAGCATATTACGCAATACTCCGCAGTCGCAGGTAAACGTAAACTTACCCATGGCCGCTGCTTTCTCATAAGCCTGGCGAATTTTTTCCAGACGAAATGCCTGAGGGGTCTGGCCTCGGCGCATGCTGGCACGATGAGGAATATTGGCAATGCAGCCATCATCGTGAACTTCTACTAAAGTATCTGCTGAGGGGATCACCACATCTACGGCGTCAAAGGATTCAAGTGCATCTACGCATTTGCGAATAATAGTGTCGCTAATTAATGGACGCACGGCATCATGCAGTAAGATTTTACAATGACCGTCATAGTTGATAAGGGTTTTCAGCGCGGAATACGTTGAGTCAAAACGTTCCTTACCGCCGTTCACCACTTTACTCACTTTGTGCCACTGATTTTTTGCCACCAACTCCCACATGTAATCGATGTACTCATTTTGTGAGACGATAATAATTTCATCAATGTCGGCCGATTTTTCAAAACGTTCGATGGTGTATTCAATCACGGCACGTCCCGCTAACTTGGCGAATTGTTTTGGCTTGTCGCTGCCAAAGCGGGTGCCTGTACCGCCAGAAAGTATTATGGCTACATTTTTCATTTTTTATTCCGCCGCTTGCGGTCTGAGTGATGAACAAATAATTTCAGCGATTTTCTCGCCCGCTGTTTTCTCCTCTATCTGCAGTTCCTCACGCAGGACTTGTTCCCGGCGCACTTTCATTGCATCGTGACCCGCGACAATGTTGTCTACAAAGGTGAAAATATCCTTTTCACACCAGGCAACGTCGTAGGCGTCATAAATGAATTCTGCAGTGCGGTTCAAACCGTGACAGGTTTCGTGAGTGAGGTAGAGGATGGGTTTTTTCGACGGCAGATATTCCAGCAGGAAGGAACCGGCGTCCGCAATGAGTGCATCGGAACGCGCAAAAGTCAGCGTGTAATCATGCCCGAGATCCCACTCCAGATTGGTGTGTTGCTGCGATGCGCGCTGTAACTGCTGATAAAGAGTTTGTGCCGTTGGGTTGGCTTCACCTATCCATTGACTCAGCAGCGGATGGGGGCGAATGATCAGATGAATGTCTTGACGCTCAATCAGTTTTAAGAACGCCGAGCAGTAAAGGCTGAACGTGGTGTACATCTTCTGGTCGCCAGGCAGTACGAAATGCGGCGTCCACAGGAAGGTGGTTACCGTTTGAGCCGGCAGGTTATCCGTGAGATGGAAACGACGCTGATAGTGGTCAAATTTAGGATGGCCGGTAACGTGCACATGGCGATTTCCTGCCTGACACTGCAGCGCAAACTCAGTTTTATGTTTTTCCGAGCGGGCAAATATCCACGTCGCCAGATTTTGACAAAGCAAATTATATTGATACACCATGCTCTCTGCGCCAATTCCGGTATCGAGCGCATAAGGGATGTAAGCGATTTTCACGCCGCGCTCATGCAGGTAGTCGCTGCGAAAGGCTTCGGGGCGTGCTTCGTCGTAAGGGTTTTGCAAGAACACCACATCGGGCTGACGCTCCTCTAACTGGTAGTCTTCAAATCCTATGTAATCCAGCCCTCTTTCACGCAGAATCTCACGCTGAATATCGCCATTAACATCGCTCGCCTTCCAGTTCAGGTAAGGCACCACCACGATGCGGCAATCGAACGCGGGATTGGCCTGCATCGCCTCAATCACCGATTCAAAGTTCGTCCAACCCGGCGGCCACTGGAAGTAAAAGTCGACTTTAATTGGGCCTGAAGTGGAGGGTGTGAATTTGGCGGGCGCAACGATTTGACTCAACGGTTTTCTGAAGAGTGCGCGGTAATCTACCGTTCTATTTTCGATATCGCTTTTATCGAGCCGTTGTGCACCGGCATTGGGGAATACGCCCAGCCAAAGATCCTGCTGCATCAGGCTATTCCAGTGCACATCAAGGGCATATTGTGCCTGCGCACCACCTTGCAATTGCGCCTGCAGCGCCTCGCGATAGTTTTCAATCAGCGTGGTGTAATAGCGGTGATTTACGATATAGGCGCATGCACACCACGCGAAGTTAGCACGCACGATATAGCCCACGCTCTTTAACGGCGTGACTCGGCGATAATTGGCCGCCAGAAAAGCCACTTGCCAGTTGATTTGCGGCAGGGCGGCAAAGTAGCGGTTGAGATTGTCGTAGTTCTTCTGGCTTTCATTGAAGCTAAAATCATCCTCCAGAATCAGCACGCGCTCCCAGCCGTTATCGCGTGCCATCTCCAGCGCGGCGATATGCGATTGCGTGCAGCCGATGTAGCCCTTTTCATGCTTGATCGCCTCCAGGCGAACGATTTTTTCAGCGGTTAAACCCAGCTTTTTAAGTTGTTTAGTGATGCGGGTTAATCGGTCTTTGCGTTTCTTCAAATTGATGAAGACAACGCGATCAACAATGTTCCAGTTTATAGCGGTCATGAGTGTGTCTGCGGGAAGGAGAATGCAGGACATAAGCAATTAGCGGGCCATTTTTTTAAGTTTATGATTTTACTTGTTATCGTTGGTTTGGCGCTCCGTCGGGATGAAATAAACTTCCTCTGTGCGGCAATGCAATTTCCCGATTGCCGGCCTCCGCTCCTTTTATTGCTGATTTATTATTTGCGATCATGAATATGCGCGATCTGGCTGTAAACGCCGCGCTTACAGGCATTAATCGTTGCGAATATGACGCTATTTCGCCTAAAATCCGTGCGTCATAATAATCATTCTCGTTTGTATTCGCCTGCATCGACTTTTTTCGAGAGACCTCACTTATGAATACGCGAAACACTTATCCTTGTTTCTTACGCCCGCGTTCGCTGGCTTGGTTTATTTCAATGACTATGGGTACGTTCAGCGTGCAGGCGTTGGCAGAAGATACCGTGGTGGTTAGCGCCGATGGCGGCAGCGGAGTCGAGCAAGAGAAAGCGTGGGGCCCGTCGCCAACCATTGCGGCCAAACGCAGCGCCACCGGCACCAAAACCGATACGCCGATCGAGAAGAACCCGCAGTCAATCTCGGTAGTCACGCAGGAAGAGATGGCGATGAAAAACGTCACCAGCGTGAAAGGGGCTTTCAACTACACGCCAGGCGTGTTGACCGGTAACCGCGGTAGCTCCAATGTTATCGATGCGCTCTCTATTCGCGGCTTCAGCGAAACCAACACCAACCAATATCTTGATGGCCTGAAACTGCAGGGTGATAACTACTCTGAGTTTGCTATCGATCCCTATTTCCTTGAACGCGCCGAACTGTTGCGCGGTCCGGTTTCGGTGCTGTACGGCAAGAGCAATCCAGGCGGCGTGGTGTCGCTGGTGAGTAAGCGTCCGACGCAGGAGACGCTGCGTGATGTGCAGTTCCAGATGGGCACAAACAATCAGTTCTCCACGGGTTTCGATTTCGGCGGCTCGCTGGATGATGACGGCGTTTACAGCTATCGCCTGACCGGTCTCGCGCGCAGCGCCGATGCGCAGCAGGATATGAACAAAGAGAAGCGCTACACCATTGCGCCATCATTCAGCTGGCGTCCGAATGAGAATACGCGTTTCGATTTGCTGACCTACTTCCAGAACGAACCGGAAACCGGCTATTACGGCTGGTTGCCGCGTCAGGGCACCGTGGTGGGCATCACCCGTCCTGACGGCAGCAGTTACAAGCTGCCAACTAACTTTGATGAAGGCGAAGACAGCAACAAGATTTCGCGCAACACCAGGATGGTGGGCTACAACTTCGAGCACAGTTTCAACGACACCTGGACGGTGCGGCAGAATTTGCGGTATGCGGATCTGAGAACGGATTATCGCAGCATTTATGGCAATGGTTTTAATGCCGCAACACAGCAAATCACCCGCGGTTCAGCGGTTTCTGATGAAAAGCTCAACCAGTTTGCAGTCGACAACCAGGCGCAGGCCAAATTCACCACCAGTCAAATTGATCACACACTGTTGCTGGGTGTCGATTTCCAGCGCACGCGTAATGATATTGATGCGCAATTTGGTACCGCATCACCGCTGAATGCCGTTAATCCACAATATGGCGACGACAGCGTGACGCCGTTCCCTAATCCTTATCAGCACCTCAATAAGCAGCGCCAAACCGGTTTATACGCGCAGGATCAGATGGAGTGGAACCGCTGGGTGTTAACCCTCGGCGGTCGTTATGATTACGCGATGAACTCGGTCTATGATCGCGTAGCCAGTAGCGTTGATCGCCAGAACGATCAGGCTTTCACCTGGCGTGGCGGGCTGAACTATGTGTTTGATAACGGTATCGCACCTTACTTCAGCTACAGCGAAGCCTTCATTCCGAACTCAGGTTCAACTTATGATGGTCAAGCCTTTGATCCTTCCCGCGCGAAGCAGTATGAAGCCGGTGTGAAATACGTTCCTAAAGATCGTCCGGTGGTGTTGACGGCGGCGGTGTATCAGCTGACCAAAACCAAAAACCTGACGGCCGATCCGGATACCCTTAACCACCCAAATGCCAGCATTCAGAGTGGTGAAATCCGCTCGCGTGGCGTGGAGCTGGAAGCCAAAGCCGCGCTGAATGCCAACATCAATATGACCGCGTCTTATACCTACACTGATGCGGAATACACCGAAGACACTAACCTGAAAGGCAAAACGCCGGTGCAGGTGCCGAAGCATATGGCATCGCTGTGGAGTGATTACACCTTCCATGAAACGGCGCTGTCGGGCGTGACCGTGGGTGCAGGTGTACGTTATGTCGGCGAGAGCAAAGGGTTGTACGCCAGCGGCGACGATGTGAACCAAAACTTCGACGTAGCCGGTTACACCACCGTTGATGCCGCGCTGAAATACGATCTCGCACGCTTTGGCATGCCGGGCTCCACCATCGGCGTTAACGTCAATAACCTCTTCGATCGTGAATACGTCGCCAGCTGCTACCGCGACTACGCCTGCTACTGGGGCGCTGAGCGTCAGATTGTCGGTACTGCGACTTTCCGTTTCTAATCGTGTTACGCAGGTCGCCATCAATGGCGACCTGCAGATTAACCAGGGATTATCATGCAGCATCCGCACCACGCAGAAACCACCTTCAGGCTGGATAACGTCAGTTTTCGTGTGCCAGGCCGCACGCTGCTGCATCCGCTGTCTCTTACCTTTGCACCGGGCAAAGTCACCGCGCTGATTGGTCATAATGGTTCCGGCAAATCCACGCTGCTGAAAATGCTCGGTCGTCACCATGCGGCGAGTGAAGGGCGCGTGTTGCTGAATGAGGACGCGGTAGATAACTGGGGCAGCAAAGATTTTGCGCGTCAGGTGGCGTATCTGCCGCAGCAACTGCCCGCGGCGGAAGGCATGACGGTGCGCGAGCTGGTGGCGATTGGCCGCTATCCGTGGCACGGCGCGCTGGGCCGCTATGGTCAGGAAGATCGCGATCGGGTGGAAGAGGCGATTACGCTAGTGGGATTAAAGCCTTTTGCCGGGCGTCTGGTGGATAGCCTTTCTGGCGGCGAGCGCCAGCGTGCCTGGCTGGCGATGCTGGTGGCGCAGAACAGTCGCTGCCTGTTGCTGGATGAACCGACCTCGGCGCTGGATATCGCCCATCAGGTTGATGTGCTGGCGCTGATTCAGCGTCTCAGCCGCGAACGTGGGCTAACGGTGATTGCGGTGCTGCACGATCTCAACATGGCGGCGCGCTATTGCGATCGTCTGGTGGCATTGCGCGGTGGCGAAGTGATTGCCGAAGGAGGCCCCGAGGTGATCATGCAGGCCGATGTGCTGGGCAACATTTACGGTATTCCGATGGGCATTTTGCCGCATCCGCTTGGCGGCGCGCCCGTCAGTTTCGTTTATTAAGGCCTCGCCATGTTCGACATTTCTCGCCGCCGCCTGCTGATGGCGCTGGCACTTTCCCCGTTGATGTCTGCGTTGCCGCTGCGTGCCGCCGTGCCGGATGCGCAGCGCATTCTGGCGCTGGAGTGGCTGCCGGTGGAGCTGCTGATGGCGCTCGGCGTGACGCCACTCGGGGTGGCCGACATGCACAACTACAACATTTGGGTCGGCGATCCGCAGCTGCCGTCCAGCGTTATCGATCTTGGCTTACGCACCGAGCCCAATCTGGAGCTGATGACGCAGCTCGAACCTTCACTCATCCTGCACTCCAATGGTTATGGTCCGGCGCTGGATAAGCTGCAGCGCATCGCGCCAACCATGGGTTTTGACCTCAACAGCGGCGACGGCAAACCTCTCAGCACCGCGCGTCACTCGCTGCAGGCGCTCGGCGCACGTCTTGGCCGTGAAGCGCAGGCCGTGCAGCATCTGCAGTATGTGGATGAACAGCTGGCGGCGGCGCGTGAACGCCTCAGGCCGTGGGCCGATCGTCCGGTGCTGCTGATGTCGCTGATGGACAGCCGCCACGCGATTACCTTCGGTAAAAACAGTTTGTTCCTTGAGGTGATGGAGATCCTTGGCTTGAGCAATGCCTGGCAGGGCGAAACCAACTTCTGGGGCAGTGCAGTCGTTGGGCTGGAGCGGCTGGCGGAAGTGGGTGATGTGCAGGTGATCTGCTTCGATCACGATAACGATCGCGATATGCAGCAGGTGATGGCCACCGCGCTGTGGCAGGCGCTGCCGTTTGTGCGCGCGCAGCGTTTCCAGCGCGTGCCGGCGGTATGGTATTACGGCGCGACCTCTTCGGCGCTGAAATTTGTCCGCGTGCTGGAACACGCGCTGGAGTCGCACTGATGCGCAATCGTTTTTTTCCCGTCGCGCTATTGAGTACGGTGTTTCTGCTGGCGCTGGCCTTAACCGTGATCAATCTGCGCCAGGCGCTGCCGATCGATCAATGGTCGCAGGCGTTTTTTGCGCCTGACGTCAACAACATCCAGCAAGTGGTGTTTCATCACAGTTTGCTGTCGCGACTGGCGCTGTCGCTGCTGGTTGGCGCGGGCCTTGGCCTGGCCGGTTTGCTGTTTCAGCAGGTGCTGCGCAATCCGCTGGCGGAACCCACCACGCTTGGCGTGTCGTCGGGCGCTCAGCTGGGAATTACCGTCGCGACGTTATGGCATTTGCCGGGCGGCGAGTTCACGCAGCAGTTTGCGGCGATGGGCGGCGCGGTAATTGTCGGTATTTTGGTATTCGGCGTGGCCTGGGGCAAACGTCTGTCGCCGGTGACACTGATTCTGGCTGGGCTGGTGCTGAGTTTGTACGCCGGTTCGGTGAATCAAATCTTCGCGATCTTCAATCACGATCAGCTGCAGAACATGTTCTTGTGGAGCACCGGCGCGCTCAACCAGCTGGATGGACACAATGTGGCGCAGCTGTGGCCGCGTCTGCTGCTGGCGTTTGTGGTGGCGCTGGCGCTGCTGCGTCCGCTGACGCTGATGGGGCTCGACGATGGCGTAGCAAAAAACCTCGGTCTGGCGCTGTCGGCGGCACGTATAGCTGCGCTGGCGCTGGCGATTTTACTTAGCGCGCAACTGGTCAATGTTGCAGGCATCATCGGCTTTATCGGCCTTTTCGCGCCGCTGCTGGCGAAGATGCTCGGCGGGCGTCGCCTGATGAGCCGCATGATGTTGGCGCCGCTGATCGGTGCGCTGCTGCTGTGGTTGGCCGATCAGTGCGTGCTATGGCTGACCAGCCACTGGCGTGAAGTGTCTACCGGCACGGCGACCGCGCTGATCGGCGTGCCGATTCTGCTTTGGTTGCTACCGCGCCTGCGTACTGGATCGGTACCGCCAGCGCTAAATCAGGGCGATAGCGTGCCGGCTGAGCGGCAGAAGGTCTTACGCTGGTGTTTGATCGGATTGCTGATTCTGGGCGTATTGAGTTGGGTTGGCATCACCTTTGGCCGCGATGCGCACGGCTTTGCGTGGGTGGGCGGCGATATGCTGCAGCAGCTGCTGCCGTGGCGCGCACCGCGCGTATTGGCCGCGCTGATGGTGGGCATGATGCTCGGCGTGGCGGGTGCGCTGATTCAGCGGCTCACTGGTAATCCGATGGCGAGCCCGGAAGTGTTGGGCATCAGCTCGGGTGCAGCGTGCGGCGTGGTGGTGATGATGTTCTTCGTGCCGGGCGATGCGGTGGCGTGGCTGTTGCCTGCCGGTGCGCTGGGTGCGGCATTGACGCTGATGATTATTATGCTGGTGGCGAGTCGCGGCGGCTTTTCGCCAGAACGCATGTTGCTGGCGGGCATGGCGCTTAACAGCGCGTTTGTCACGCTTTTGATGGTGCTGCTGGCCAGCGGCGATCCGCGCATGGCGGGCTTGCTGAGCTGGATTTCCGGTTCAACCTACAACATCAATATGCAGCAGGCCGTGCAAAGCGCGGTCGTGGGTGTGGTGCTGATGGCGCTGGCGCCGCTGGCAAGTCGCTGGTTAACGTTGTTACCACTCGGCAGCGCTACCGCGCGTTCAGCGGGCATGGCGCTCACCACCTCGCGCCTCAGCCTGCTGCTGCTGGCGGCGGCATTAACCGCCACGGCAACCTTGACCATCGGGCCGCTGAGCTTTATCGGGCTGATGGCGCCGCATATCGTGCGCATGCTCGGGTTCCGCCGTGCGTTACCACAGGTGTTGATGGCCGGTTTGTTGGGCGGCGGCTTGATGATTTTCGCCGACTGGTGCGGCAGGATGCTGGCGTTTCCGGATCAAATTCCAGCCGGGTTGATGGCGACCTTCTTTGGTGCGCCGTATTTTATCTGGCTGTTGCGGCGGGCGTAATCAGGGTAACCCGGAATGGCGACTCCACAACGACGGTAGAGTGCGCCATTCAGACGGTTTTAAAGTTTCGCGAAGCTGCGGCGTGCCGCATCGATGGTGCGTTGAATATCTTCTTTACTGTGCGCCAGCGACATAAAGCCCGCTTCAAAAGCAGATGGCGCAAGGTAAACGCCTTCTTCCAGCATCAGGTGGAAGAAACGCTTAAAGCGCTCAACGTCACACTGAGTGACGTCCTGATAGCAGGTCACTTCATCGGCATCAGTGAAGAAAATCCCGAACATACCGCCCACGTGGTTGATCACCAGCGGAATATTTTCGGCTTTCGCTGCGGCCAGCAGGCCTTGTGCTAACTGCGTGGTCAGATCGGTCAGCGTGCTGTGGGTGCCAGGCTGCGCAATTTGCGACAGACACGCGAAGCCCGCCGCCATGGCAATCGGGTTACCGGACAAGGTACCGGCCTGATAAACCGGACCGGTTGGTGCCAGCGCATCCATCACATCACGACGACCACCAAAGGCACCGACCGGCATGCCGCCGCCGATGATTTTACCGAGACAGGTCAGGTCTGGCGTCACGTCGTAATAGGCCTGAGCACCGCCTAATGCAACACGGAAGCCGGTCATCACTTCGTCGATAATCAGCAGCGCACCGAATTCGTCACACAGCGTACGCAGGCCTGGCAGGAAGTCTGGCTGCGGTGGAATGCAGTTCATGTTGCCCGCTACCGGCTCAACGATGATGCAGGCAATATCCTCAGGATACTGCTCGAAAGCCGCACGCACGGTGCTGAGATCGTTATAGGTGCAGGTCAGCGTGTGCTTAGCGAAATCGGCCGGTACGCCCGGCGAGTTTGGCTGGCCGAGCGTCAGCGCGCCGGAGCCGGCTTTCACCAGCAGGCAGTCGGCGTGGCCGTGATAGCAGCCTTCGAACTTAATGATTTTGTCGCGATGGGTGAAGCCGCGCGCCAGGCGAATGGCGCTCATGGTGGCTTCGGTGCCGGAGTTAACCATGCGCACCATGTCCATGCTTGGCACCAGCTCGCACACCAGCTCGGCCATTTTCACTTCCATCTCGGTTGGCGCGCCGAAGCTCAGACCGCGCGCAGCCGCTTCAATCACTGCGTTACGGATGTTGGCGTTGTTATGACCCAGCACCATCGGGCCCCACGAACCGACATAATCGATATAGCCTTTGCCGTCGGCGTCATACAGATACGCACCGTCAGCGCGTTCGATGAACAGCGGCACACCGCCCACACCGGTAAATGCACGTACCGGGGAGTTCACACCGCCGGGGATCAGGCGTTGCGCTGCGGCATACAGGTTTTCTGACTTACTCATTGTTCTGCTCCTGCTGTTCGGGAAAAAATCTGGCGCCATTCTACGGGAATAACGGCTTGCGCTAAAGTTTAGGGTATATACTTTCCTGCGCATGCGGCGGCACACAGTGTCAAGCGTGACACTTGATTGCACTGGACGGCTGGCAGATAATAGCGAGATTAAGGTCGTTTTCTGACCTCGACGTTTACCCGGAGTAAAAGATGAGTGACGACTTAGCAGCGCTGCCTTTGCAATTTACTGATGCAGCAGCAAAAAAAGTGAAAAACCTGATTTCTGATGAAGAAAATCCCGAGCTGAAATTGCGCGTTTACATTACCGGCGGCGGTTGCAGCGGTTTCCAGTACGGCTTCACGTTTGACGATCAAATGAATGACGGTGACATGACCATCGAGAAACAAGGCGTGGCGCTGGTGGTGGATCCGATGAGCCTGCAATATCTGGTGGGCGGTTCCGTGGATTACACCGAAGGCCTGGAAGGTTCACGTTTTATCGTGACCAACCCGAATGCCAAAACCACCTGCGGTTGTGGTTCTTCCTTCAGCATCTAATGCTGCTTCTGGCTGCCGTTCTGGTAGCCAGATTCCTACCACTCAATAGTCACTAAACGCGCAGATTCGCGGCGTTTAGCATCGCGTTTTAATACTCGTTCGGTAATGCGCGGCTGCGCGCTGAAGTGACGTCCACAATCCACTTTGGGCAGAGAGTGTTCACTCTGGCGTGAGATATCGCAACGCGAGAATAATGTTAAGGTAGCGGCAATAGAGCCGGTCGACGTGGCCGCACTCAGAGGTGCAGCGATCACGAGCCCTATGGCCAGCAGCAGTGCTCTGGTCATGAATAGTTCCTGGTGAAGACAAAATTGCGCTAAGCGCTAAAAAAGGGCACAGAGCATACGTGGCCGCTGTGCCTTGTATTATGATTTACGACAACTTATGCCGAATCTTTAATCTTAATTAGTGCTTTTTTTCGTCGGATGTAAATCTGCACACAGCTGTTTCGCTGCCAGCAGCATGCGAGGCCCCGGACGGCTCAGCCAGTCGTCATTGATGGCGATCACCGGCACATCCAATTGCGGCTGCCAATATTGCGCGATGCTGGCGGCCCGAGCGGCATCACCCCCGATGACAATCGCCTGCGGATGGCGCATCAGCACCTGTTCGCGGCTCACCTGCGGCCAGCTAACGCTGCTATCGGCAAAAATATTCCTGCCGCCGCACAGCTCAATGACCTGGTTTTGCATGGTGTTACGCGAAGCCGTAAACAGCGGCTGCTGACCAAACTGCAAAAACAGCGGCAGCGGCGTACTTTGCTGATACTGCTTGCGCAGCGCCGCTTCCTGCGCGCGTAATGCCTGCGCCGCATCGATGGCTTGCTGCGGCTGCGGACTCCAGCGCTGTAACGCCGCCAGCGCATCGATCATTTGGTCAATGGTTTGCGGATCGATCCACTCAACCTTGACCCCGAAACGCTGCAGCTGTTCAATTTGCCGCTGTGGATTACCGCCGCGCCACGCCAGCACCACATCCGGCTTCAGTTGCAGAATGCGTTCCACTTTAATGCCTTGCCAGTTCGCCACCTGTTCCAGCGCGTTGGCCTGCGCGGGATAATCGGAGAAGGCGCTGACGGCGAGCGGCGTAATGCCTGCGGCGAAGGCCAGTTCCGTCAGATGGGGCGAAAGAGTGATGACGCGCGGCGCGGCAGCGAACAGGCTGTTGCACAGCAGCAACAGCCCAAGCAGCAGGATTTTAGCCACGCGCCAGCTGAACCAGCAGGTTTTCAACCATCAGTGAAGATTGTTTTGCCGCAACACTGAGGAACTCATCGAAGCTGAGGTGTGATTCCTGATCGGCAACGTCAGAAATGGCGCGCACCACCACAAATGGCACCTTGAACTGATGGCAAACGTGACCAATTGCGGTCGCTTCCATCTCCACCGCAATCGCCTGCGGGAAGGTGGTGCGGATGCGTTCCAGTGGTGCAGCGCCGTTGATAAACGCATCGCCGCTCACTACCAAACCACGTACCGCGTTGAGGTCGAGCTGCTTGATAACCATTTCAGCGGCGGCAATCAGTTTGTCATCCGCCACGAAAGCGGCGGGGCAGCTGGCCATCTGGCCTGGCTCGTAACCGAAGGCGGTGACGTCGGCATCGTGATAGCGCACTTCATCCGACACCACGATATCGCCCACTTTCAGCGTTGGCGCCAATCCGCCGGCAGAACCGGTGTTGATTACCACATCCGGCTTGCACAGCTGAAGCAGCAAGGTGGTGCCGAGCGCGGCAGCCACTTTGCCGATGCCTGATTTCAGCAGCGCCACCTCAACACCATTCAGCGTACCGGTGTAAATTTCGCAGCCGGCCAGCGTCAGTGTCTGGCGGTTTTCGATTTTGTCACGCAGCAGTGTAACTTCCTGCTCCATCGCGCCAATAATGCCTACTTTCATAAGAATCTCGCTAATTTAATGGATGTAACCCGCAAAAGTGAGGCATAGTCTAACATGGCTGATTGAGGAAGAATTCACGAAAAAATAAGGGGTAATTATGGCGACGATCAATTTCAGGAAGAAGATCAGTTTCACCCGCCCTTATACCAGCCGCAAAGATCCCGAAGGGGAATACTTTATTACCCGCCACTTTGAAAGCGATCGCGGACGTATTATTAACTCCGCCGCCATTCGTCGCCTGCAACAGAAAACCCAGGTATTCCCGCTCGAGCGCAATGCGGCGGTGCGTTCGCGTCTAACGCACTCGCTGGAAGTGCAGCAAACCGGGCGATATATCACCAAAGAGATTCTGCAAGCGCTGAAAACCCAGGGCGGCGGGCTGGCGAATTATGGGCTGGATGAGTTTGAAGGTGCCTTCGAAAGCCTGATTGAGATGGCCTGTTTACTGCACGATGTCGGCAATCCGCCGTTTGGTCATTTTGGCGAGGCGGCGATCAATGACTGGTTCGACGAAAATCTGCCTGCCGAGCTGGTCGATCCGCTGGTGGCGGGCGTTGCCGATGAGGCTGAGCGCGCCGCTTTTGACCAGTTGAATGCAATGATTCGTCAAGATTTATGCCATTTCGAGGGTAACGCGCAGGCGATTCGCCTGGTGCATACGCTGCTGCAACTCAATCTCAGCTATGCGCAGGTCGCCTGTATATTGAAATATACCGCGCCCGCATGGTGGCAAGGCGATAAACCGGCCGAATTTAGCGTATTAATGAAAAAGCCGGGCTTCTATTTATCTGAGCGAGAATATGTGGCTGAGTTGCGTGAAGCGACCAATATTAAACAGCACCATCGTTTCCCGCTTACCTGGATAATGGAAGCCGCCGACGATATCTCTTATTGCATTGCCGATTTGGATGACGCCGTAGAAAAAGACATCTTCCACGTTGAAACGTTGTATAAGCATTTATTGGATGCCTGGGGCGCGGTAAAAAACGGCGATGTTTTCAGCCGCACTATCGGTGATGCCTGGAAAGAGGCTAATCAGAAAAAACGCCGCAGTATCAGCGATCAATTCTTTATGTCATTGCGGGTTAACGTGCAAAACGTGCTGGTTAGCCATGCGGTTAAGCGTTTCATCGACAACTTACCGGCTATTTTCGAAGGCGATTTTAATCACGCTTTACTGGAAGATGATGGTGAAGAAGGGCGTTTGCTGAAACTATTTAAAACGGTCGCGCGTCAGCAGGTGTTTAATCATCCGGAAGTTGAACAACTGGAATTGCAGGGTTATCGGGTAATTAAAGGTTTGCTCGAAATATATCAGTCACTGCTGTTGCTGGATTACGAGCAATTTACCACCTTGATGAACGAAGACTTTCTGGCAAAGCATCCGATTGAAACCCGCTTGTTTCACAAGCTTTCCGGCAAACATCGAAAGGCCTATCAACAACACATGCGCTCATTAATTGTTGAGCATAAATATCAGCGCTTGTTGTGGGAACGTTATTATCGTGCGCGCCTGATTCAGGACTACATTAGTGGGATGACGGACAATTATGCCTGGGATGAATATCGTCGTTTAATGGCGGTTGAATAAGCGCACAATTGTAAAGATGAAGAACAATTTTTTACCTTTACCTAAAACTTTATTAGGAACTTCGCGCTAAAAACTTAATCTCATCATCACGACCACAGCAATGGTCTGGCCGTAATTCTTAGAGAGACACAGATAAATGAAAAAAAACACAATTATGCTGGCGTTGGCGCTGAGTTTCGGCGCGGCGACGTTGAGCCCTGTGAGTGTATTTGCCGCAGAGACCGCTTCTTCTTCCAGCCAGCAGTTGCCAAGCCTGGCACCCATGCTGGAAAAAGTCATGCCTTCCGTGGTGAGTATCAGTGTGGAAGGCTCGACGACGGTTAAAACGCCGCGTATGCCGCAGCAGTTCCAGCAATTCTTTGGTGATAATTCTCCGTTCTGCCAGGACGGTTCACCGTTCCAAAGCTCACCCATGTGTCAAAACGGCGGTGGTGACGGCGGCGCGGATGGCGGTGCTAACGCGCAGAAACAGCAGTTCCGTGCGCTGGGTTCCGGCGTGGTAATTAACGCGGATAAAGGCTATGTGGTGACCAACAACCACGTGGTGGATAACGCGACCAAAATCCAGGTGCAGCTCAGCGATGGACGTCGTTACGACGCCAAAGTGATCGGTAAAGATCCACAATCAGATATCGCGCTGATTCAGCTGCAGGATGCGAAAAACCTCACCGCAATTAAGATTGCCGACTCCGACAACCTGCGCGTCGGTGATTACACCGTGGCGATTGGTAATCCGTACGGCCTTGGCGAAACGGTGACTTCGGGGATTGTTTCGGCGCTGGGCCGCAGCGGCCTGAACGTTGAAAATTACGAAAACTTCATTCAGACCGATGCGGCGATTAACCGTGGTAACTCCGGTGGCGCATTGGTAAACCTTAACGGCGAGCTGATCGGGATTAACACCGCGATTCTGGCGCCGGACGGCGGCAACATCGGTATCGGCTTTGCGATCCCTAGCTCAATGGTGAAAAACCTTACCGCGCAGATGGTGGAGTACGGTCAGGTGAAACGCGGCGAGCTGGGCATTATGGGCACCGAGCTGAACTCAGAGCTGGCGAAAGCGATGAAAGTCGATGCGCAGCGCGGCGCTTTTGTTAGCCAGGTATTGCCGAACTCTGCTGCGGCGAAAGCCGGCGTGAAAGCGGGTGACGTGGTGGTGTCGATGAACGGTAAAGCGCTGACCAGCTTTGCAGCGCTGCGTGCCGAAGTCGGCTCGCTGCCGGTCGGTACCAAGCTGCAGCTGGGTCTGCTGCGCGAAGGCAAACCGGTGAATGTTACCGTTGAACTGCAGCAGAGCTCGCAGGATAAAGTGCAGTCCGCCACCATTTACACCGGTATTGAAGGTGCCGATCTCAGCAATATTGATACCAACGGCCAGAAAGGCGTGCGCGTCGATAGCGTCAAGCCTGGCAGCGCAGCGGCGCGTATTGGCTTGAAGAAAGGTGACGTGATTCTGGGTGTCAACCAGCAAGCCGTGGCTAATCTTGGCGAGCTGCGTAAAGTGCTCGACACCAAACCTTCGGTGCTGGCACTGAACGTACAGCGCGGTGACAGCAGCCTGTATCTGCTGATGCAGTAAGTTTCAGGTTGTTGATAACAGGCGAGCTTTGGCTCGCCTTTTTTGTGTCTGTGCAAATGTCCGGTACTGAATGTGACGCTTACCGCAAATCCCGCATAATCCCGCTGGCTATGTGCAGTTGCACAATGTCAGCGCCGTAACGGATGCGTATTCTGTCTGTTCGTCCTTATCTCCGGAGTGTTTGATGGCCACCTATCATCTCGATGCGCGACTGGCTCAGGATATTGTTGCCCGCACCATGCAAATTATTGACAGCAATGTCAACGTGATGGATGCGCGTGGTCGCATCATCGGCAGTGGCGATCGTGAGCGCATTGGCGAATTGCACGAAGGCGCGCTTTTGGTGCTGTCACAAGGGCGCGTGGTAGACATCGACGAAGCGGTGGCAAAACATCTGCACGGCGTGCGTCCTGGCATCAATTTGCCGCTGCGTATTGATGGCGATATCGTCGGCGTGATCGGTTTGACCGGCCAACCGGCAACGCTGCGTCACTACGGCGAATTGGTGTGTATGACCGCCGAAATGATGCTGGAACAGGCGCGTTTGCTACACATGCTGGCGCAAGATAGCCGCTTGCGAGAAGAGCTGGTGCTGAATCTGGTGCGCAGCGAAACCTTATCGCCAGCGCTCAGCGAATGGGCGCAGCGGCTCGGCATCGATCTCAATCAACCGCGCGTGGTGGCGGTGGTGGAAGTGGACAGCGGCCAGCTCGGCGTTGATAGCGCCATGTCCGAGCTGCAACAGCTGCAAACGCTGCTGACCACGCCGGAACGCGACAACCTGATTGCGATTGTTTCACTCACCGAAATGGTGGTGCTGAAACCGGCACTGAATGCGCATGGCCGCTACGATCAGGACGATCATCGTCGTCGCGTGGATCAACTGCTGCAACGCATGAAGGAGAGCGGCCAGGTGCGAATGCGCATCGCGCTCGGCAACTACTTTACCGGTCCCGGCAGCATCGCACGTTCGTACCGCACCGCGCGAACCACAATGATGGTGGGCAAACAGCGCATGCCGGAACAGCGCAGCTATTTTTATCAGGATCTGGTGCTGCCGGTGCTGCTCGACAGTTTACGCGGCGGCTGGCAGGCCAACGAACTGGCACGCCCGCTGGCAAAGCTGAAAAGCATGGATAACAATGGCTTGTTGCGACGCACGCTGGTGGCGTGGTTCAGCCACAACGTGCAACCCAGCGCTACGGCACGCGCGCTGTTCATTCATCGCAACACGCTGGAGTATCGCCTCAACCGTATTTCCGAGCTCACCGGGCTCGATCTGGGCAATTTTGACGATCGCTTATTGCTTTACGTGGCGCTTCAACTGGATGAGCAAAGTTAATGAGGAACCTGTGGATTGCGCTGCTGTGGCTGTATAGCGTGCTAAGTGTGGCTAACGATCCGGCCTTTCTCTCGTTAAACGATCTGCAGAAAGTTAAGCAGCAGCTGGCACATCATCAGGCCGCGCCGCCAACGCTCGACGCCTGGCATCAGCTAAAACAGCAGGCGGATAACGCGCTGCAACACCCCAATCCCAGCGTCACCGATAAAGGTATGATGCCGCCGAGCGGCTCGAAGCAGGATTATTTAAGCCTGAGCGCCTATTGGTGGCCGGACGCCAGCAGCGCCGACGGCCTGCCGTGGCAGCGTCGTGATGGCGAAGTGAATCCTGCCAGTAAGAATGATCAAAGTGATGGCGTGCGGCTGGCGCGCTTTACCGCCGATTTTCAGGCGCTGACGCTGGCCTGGTATTTATCTGGCAATCAACGTTATGCCGACAAAGCGCTGGCGATGATGCGTCACTGGTTTATCAATCCCACCAGCCGTATGCACCCTAATCTTAACTTTGCTCAAGGCATTCCGGGCCGATCCGCGGGCCGCCATGATGGCGTGCTCGATGGGCGCTACTTTGCCACGCGCGTGGTGGATGCGCTGACTTTGCTACGCAATGCGCCCGGTTGGCAGCCTGCCGATCAGCAAGCGATGCAGCAGTGGTTTAGCGAGTATCTGCACTGGCTGCGGCACAATCCGCTAGCACTGCAAGAAGCGGCGGCGGTAAATAATCATGGCAGTTGGTATTGCACGCAGGTGGCGGGAATCGCGTGGTATCTGGGCGATCGTGAGACAGTCACAGCGATGGTAGAGTTGGCGCGCAATAAAATTCCGCTGCAAATTCGTGCCGATGGCAGCCAGCCCGCAGAGTTAGCGCGCACGCGATCCTTCCATTACAGCTACATCAATCTGCAGGCGCTTAGCGCATTGGCGCAGCTAGCCGGTAAAGCAGGGTTAGGCGATTTATGGCATAGCCAGCAGCCGGGCGGATCGTTGCTGGCTGCGCTCGACATGATGGCGCCGTACAGCGATGCCACTAAACTCTGGCCGTGGAAAAACCGCGATCGCGTGAGCCAGCGCATCATTCCGCTGCTTTCAATGGCCGATAACAGCCTGCAGCAGCCGCGTTATCAACAGTGGATCATGCAGACGCAATGGAAAGATCAAAAGAGTGGGGCGGTGAGGCAGGCACAGCGTGATACCTGGCTGCTTTCGCTGCCTTATCAGCAGCCATAAAAAAAGGCCAGCATCGGCTGGCCTGTTATCTAAAGCGCAAAATCAACGGTTGTTGCGGGTCAGCTGATCAAGGTCTGATTCGATTTCAGCGATCTTGTTCGAGACCACGCTTTCCAGATGGCGCAGATCCGCCAGAATTTTGCGCTTCAGATCCACTTCAACCTGGTCGCGCTGGCAAATCTGGTCCAGTTCATCGATCACATAACGCAGGTTCGGGCTGATTTCCTGCACTTCTTTGTAACCCTGGCTGGTGTGATCGGCGACAACGGTTTTGCGCTGACGTGGATATTTGAATTTCACGCTTTTAGCAAAGAATTCACCTTTGTCTTTGCGGAAGTAGATTTTAAGAATGTCGTTGTTAGCTTCCTGACGCAGGCTGTAACGGTCGATGTCGTCAGGGTTGCTGATACCTAAGCTTTTCAGGTTGTCGTACATAGCGTTTATATTCCATCTAAGAGTGGGTGAGCGCGCAGGACTATCATCATCATTCGGGATGCAGCAGAAACGCGGCAACCGGAACGCTTACGGCATACTTAATCAACTGTAGACACAAAAACCGGGATGAACAGTGCGCGACCGGAGTTAACTTGGCGCGGATTATGAACTGTTTGAAAAATAAACGCACGTGTTAATTCGCGGCGCGAAACAGGTAATTCTGGCGGGAGTGTAAACAAATAATTACGGGCCTGTAGGCAGGCCCGTCGGGAAGATCTTCAGGCAGGAGAAGCTCAGTCGATGCTGCGCAGCAGTTCGTTAATGCCTGTTTTGCTGAGCGTTTTAGCGTCAACTTTCTTCACGATTACCGCGCAGTACAGGCTGTAGCTACCATCTTTAGACGGCAGATTACCGGAAACCACCACGGAACCCGCAGGTACGCGGCCGTAATGCACTTCGCCGGTTTCGCGGTCAAAGATTTTGGTGCTCTGGCCGATGTAAACGCCCATGGAGATCACGGAACCTTCTTCGACGATCACGCCTTCAACGATTTCTGAACGTGCGCCAATGAAGCAGTTATCTTCGATGATGGTTGGGTTAGCCTGCAGCGGCTCCAGCACGCCACCGATGCCCACACCGCCTGACAGGTGGACGTTTTTACCGATCTGCGCGCAAGAACCCACAGTCGCCCAGGTATCAACCATGGTGCCTTCATCAACATAAGCGCCGATGTTGACGTAGGAAGGCATCAGCACGGTATTACGTGCGATGAATGCGCCCTGACGCACGGCAGCAGGTGGCACAACGCGGAAACCGGCGTTTTTAAAACGCGCTTCATCCCAGCCAGCAAACTTCATTGGCACTTTGTCGTAGAAGCGGGTTTCAGAACCTTCCATGACCTGATTGTCGTTGATGCGGAACGACAACAGCACTGCTTTCTTCAGCCACTGATGCGTTACCCACTCACCGTTGATCTTTTCAGAAACGCGCAGTTCACCGCTATCCAGCAGGCCAATAACCTGGGTGATAGCATCGCGGGTCGCGCTGTCTACGCTAGATGGCGTGATGTCGGCGCGGCGCTCAAAGGCAGATTCGATAACGCTCTGTAACTGTTGCATAATGATTTCCTAAGTCTGTAATACGGGTGCCAGCATCGCACTGGCACGGTAAATAAATTTGATTAATCGATTGCGGTCACACTTTATCGTTTGGATTAAGGGCCTCTGTCAACCTCTGTTGCAACACATTGCGCATTTCCACCCCAAGCGCACGCCGCTCGCTATCGGCGAGGATGAAAAGATCCTCAACCCGTTCACCAATCGTACTGATGCGTGCGCCGTGCAGCGACACGCCCAAATCGGCGAACACTTCACCCACGCGCGCCAGCAAGCCGGGCTGATCGAGCGCGACCAATTCCAGATAACTGCGGCGGTCGGTGTGCGTCGGCAGGAAATTGACTTCGGTATCGACACTGAAATGCTTGAGGCGCGCAGACTGACGGCGCGTACGCGGCGGCACCCATTCGTTTTGCGTGATGGCTTGTTCCAGCGCCTGAATGATCAGCGGATGGCGATCGGCGGCCAGCGGGCTGCCATCCGGCTCCAGCACAATAAAGGTGTCCATTGCCATGCCATCGCGACTGGTAAAGATCTGCGCATCATGCACGCTGAGATTGCGGCGATCCAACTCGCCGGCCACCGCCGCAAACAGGTGCGGACGATCCGGGCTCCAGATAAAGATCTCGGTACCGCCGCGCGTGGCCTGCGGGCTGACCAGCACCAGCGGTTTGTTGAGATCGTGATGAATTAAGTGGCGCGCATGCCAGGCGAGCTGATTCGGTGTGTGACGCAGGAAATAGTCGGCGCGGCAGCGGCTCCAGATATGGTGCAAACGCTCTTCGTCGAGGTTTTCCATCCGCAGCAGCGCCAGCGCTTGCAGACGATGATGGCGCACGCGCTCGCGCAGATCCGGGCTGTTTTCCATGCCGCGGCGCAGCTGTTTTTCGGTCGCGAAGAACAGCTCGCGCAACAGGCTCTGCTTCCAGCTGTTCCACAAGCTTTCATTGGTGGCGCAGATATCGGAAACCGTCAGGCACGCCAGATAGCGCAAGCGGTTTTCGTTCTGCATCACTTCGGCGAATTGCTGAATCACGGTGGGATCCTGAATATCGCGGCGCTGCGCGGTGACTGACATCAATAAATGATGGCGTACCAGCCAGGCAACCAGCTGCGTTTCGCGGGAGTTCAGTCCGTGTAGTTCGGCAAAGTCGAGCGCATCCTGCGCGCCGAGAATGGAGTGATCGCCGTTGCGGCCTTTGGCGATATCGTGCAGCAGCGCAGCCATCAGCAACAGTTCCGGCTGTGGCAGGCGCGGCCAGAGTTCAACGCACAGCGGATGCATCGGGCGCGTGGCTTCGTCGGCAAAACTCTCCAGCTTCTGCAGCACGCGGATGGTGTGCTCATCCACCGTGTAAGCGTGGAACAGATCGAACTGCATCTGACCGACGATGTTGCCCCACAGCGGCGTATAGGCCCATAACACGCTGTGACGATGCATCGGCACCAGCGCACGCTTAACCGCGCCAGGATGACGCAGAATCGCCATAAAGGTTTCACGCGCTTCAGGAATTTGACACAGCGGCTGCTTCAAATGGCGGCGCGCATAGCGCAGCTGCCGCAGCGTGGTGGAGTAAATACCTTTGATGTTTTCGTTACGCACCATCACGTAGAACATACGCAAGATGGCTTGCGGCTCACGCTCAAACAGCGTGAGATCGCGCAGGTCGATGAGATCACCGCGAATCTGGAAATCGTCATCAATGTTGCGCGGTTTTTCAGTGGTCGACAGCGCCAGAATCGCTTCATCGAACAGCTGCAGCAGCATCTGATTGAGTTCGCCGATACGGCGCGTGACGCGGTAGAAGTCCTTCATCATGCGCTCAACCGGCTCATTGACTTCGCCCAGATAGTTGAGGCGTTGAGCGACGGTGAGTTGTCGATCAAACAGCAGACGATTGTCATAGCGTGGCAGCGTTAAGTGCAGCGCAAAGCGAATGCGCCACAAAAATTCCTGACACTCGTTGATTTCATTGCGTTCCGCTTCGGTGATAAAGCCGAAACCAACCATCTCATCCATGGTGGTGGCGCCAAAGTGACGACGCGCCACCCATTGCAGCGTGTGTATGTCGCGCAGGCCGCCGGGGCTGCTTTTGATATCCGGTTCGAGGTTGTAGCTGGTGCCGTGATAGCGCTGGTGGCGCTCCTGCTGCTCTTCAATTTTGGCGGCGAAGAAGCGCGACGACGGCCAGAAACCATCGCTGAAGATGTTCTTTTGCAGTTCGAGAAACAGCGCCACATCGCCAGTGAGCATGCGCGATTCGATCAGGTTGGTGGCGACCGTAAGATCGGATAAGCCTTCCAGCAAGCACTCTTCCAGCGTACGTACGCTGTGACCAACTTCCAGCTTCAAATCCCACATCAGCGTTAGCAGCTCGCTGGCGCGCTGCGCGGCTGTGTCGTCCAGCGGCTGGCGGCTGAGGATCAGCACATCAATATCGGAGAGGGGATGCAGTTCGCCGCGACCATAACCGCCAACGGCAACCAGTGCGATCTCCTTCATCTGGTCGAAACCAAAGAAGCGCCACAGGCGGCGCAGTAAGCGGTCGATAAACAGCGTGCGGGCATCAATCAGAGATTCAATATCGGTGCCCGCATCAAATGCAATGCCCAGGTGCTGCTGGAATTGCTCAAGATAGTGTTTGAGCTTGTCGCGCGTCAGGGCGTCATCGGGCCAGCTGGCGGGGGAATCGGTCAGGCCTTTGTGTACTGCTTCGGTCACGCTACCACTCATCAACATGCCTCTTCATTACGCACATAAAAAAGGCCAGCGATAAGCCGGCCTGGTACTGTTAGCGAGATAATTACGCGACGTTTTCAAGCACCGCTGGAAGGGTGTCGTCTTCACGCAGCGTCAGAATCTCACAGCCGTTTTCTGTCACCACAATAGTATGCTCATACTGCGCGGACAAGCTGCGATCTTTGGTTTTCACGGTCCAGCCATCCTTCATGGTGCGGATGCGGTAATCACCGGCATTGACCATCGGTTCGATGGTGAAGGTCATGCCTGCTTGCAACACCACGCCGCTATCATCCGCGTCGTAATGCAGTACCTGCGGCTCTTCGTGGAAGCCTTTGCCGATGCCGTGACCGCAATACTCGCGCACCACCGAAAAATCCTGTGCTTCGACATACTGCTGAATCGCGCGGCCCAGTTCACGCAGACGAATACCCGGTTTCACCAGACGCAGCGCAATATAGAGACTTTCCTGAGTAACGCGACACAGGCGCTCGCCCTGAATGGTGGCTTTACCGACGATGAACATTTTTGAGGTATCGCCGTGATACTCATCTTTGATCACCGTGACATCGACGTTAACCACGTCGCCATCCTTCAGCACGCGATCGTCGCTCGGAATACCGTGACATACCACTTCATTCACCGAAATACACACCGATTTCGGGAAGCCGTGATAGCCGAGGCAGGCGGAAATCGCCTGCTGCTTCTGCGTGATGTGTTCGTGGCAGAGACGATCCAGTTCACCGGTGGTGACGCCAGGCACCACGTGCGGGGCAATCATCTCCAGCACTTCAGCGGCAAGGCGGCCCGCCACGCGCATTTTTTCGATTTCTTCAGGGGTTTTAATTGAAATAGCCATTAAATTAATCCGCAATCGTCGAATTTTTCGACAATAATGAGTTCTGTGGCAGTCATGTTAGCAGCCAGCAAAAGGGCTGCCAAATGGCGATTGTCTGCGCCTGCGGCGCTCAACTACTATTGGCGTATTCCTGCGCATTGTGGTATAAAGCGCGCCGACGATTCTCTGTCACCGACGTTTGGCTGGCAGGAAACGCATAAAACTCATTATGTGTACTAAAACACACATGTATCGACACATACGCCGGGGTGCCTTGAAAGAGGTCGGTCGTATGGGATACATGGAGGCCCAACCCCAAATCAAACTTTAGAGGTAATCATGGCAACTGTTTCAATGCGCGACATGCTCAAGGCTGGTGTTCACTTTGGTCACCAGACCCGTTACTGGAACCCGAAAATGAAGCCATTCATCTTCGGCGCACGTAACAAGGTTCACATCATCAACCTCGAGCAGACTGTGCCAATGTTCAACGACGCTCTGGCTGAGTTGAAAAAGATCTCTTCCCGTAAAGGTAAGATCCTGATCGTTGGTACTAAGCGCGCTGCTGCCGAAGCGGTAAAAGAGTCAGCTCTGAGCTGCGACCAGTTCTTCGTAAACCACCGCTGGTTGGGTGGCATGCTGACTAACTGGAAAACCGTTCGTCAGTCAATCAAACGCCTGAAAGATCTTGAGTCTCAGTCTCAGGACGGTACTTTCGACAAACTGACCAAGAAAGAAGCGCTGATGCGCACTCGCGAACTGGCCAAGCTGGAAAACAGCCTGGGCGGTATCAAAGATATGGGCGGTCTGCCGGATGCACTGTTCGTTGTTGACGCTGATCACGAGCACATCGCTATCAAAGAAGCAAACAACCTGGGTATCCCAGTTTTTGCTATCGTTGATACCAACTCTGATCCAGACGGCGTTGACTTCGTTATCCCAGGTAACGACGATGCGATCCGTGCTGTAAGCCTGTACCTGACTGCCGTTGCCACTACCGTGCGCGAAGGCCGTTCACAGGATCTGGCTGAGCAGGCTGAAGAAGCTGCTGAAGCTTAATAAGGTTCGCTCTTTCTAAGAGCCCTTAGACATCAGATGTTATCTGTTAAGGGGGCCGTTCAGGCCCCTTTATTTTATCTAAGTCTGTCACGCTCACTACAGAGCGAGCGGGGCAGAGTAAATTTTCCGCAACAAGTTTCTGACAGTGTGTGAGCACACAGAGACGAATCGAGGATTCTGGAATGGCTGATATTACCGCTGCATTGGTAAAAGAACTGCGTGAGCGTACTGGCGCAGGCATGATGGACTGCAAAAAAGCGCTGACCGAAGCGAACGGCGACATCGAGCTGGCGATTGAGAACATGCGCAAATCTGGCGCAATCAAAGCGGCTAAGAAAGCAGGCAACGTTGCTGCTGATGGCGTGATCAAAACCAAAATCGCTGACGGCTTCGCGGCGATCCTGGAAGTAAACTGCCAGACCGACTTCGTTGCAAAAGATGGCGGTTTCCAGGCGTTTGCTGACAAGGTTCTGGATGCAGCTGTCGCTGGCAAAGTTACCGATGTGGAAGTTCTGAAAGCGCAGTTCGAAGAAGAACGCGTAGCGCTGGTTACGAAAATCGGTGAGAACATCAACATCCGTCGTATTGCTATCCTGGAAGGCGCTGAGCTGAACAGCTATCAGCATGGCGCACGTATCGGCGTGGTTGTTTCTACCACCGGTGCTGACGAAGAACTGAGCAAGCAAGTTGCTATGCACATCGCTGCAAGCAAGCCAGAATTCGTTAAGCCAGAAGACGTGTCTGCAGACGTGGTCGAGAAAGAGTACCAGGTCCAGCTGGATATCGCCATGCAGTCTGGCAAGCCAAAAGAAATCGCAGAGAAAATGGTTGAAGGCCGCATGAAGAAATTCACCGGCGAAGTTTCTCTGACCGGTCAGGCTTTCGTTATCGACCCAAGCAAAACCGTTGGCCAGGCGTTGAAAGAGAAAAACGCTGACGTCATCAACTTCATCCGCTTCGAAGTGGGCGAAGGCATTGAGAAAGTTGAAGCTGACTTCGCAGCAGAAGTTGCTGCAATGTCCAAACAGTCTTAATGGTCCGAAAGAACCGCCACAAGGCGGTTCTTTTTTGTCTGCGATTTAGTGCAGCACTTTCAGTCTCATCCCAATAGCTTTTCTCGCGGGCTTTGCGGATGATCGACCAGATTTTACTTCTCCTTTTCATCATATCTTCCAGGAAGAACTGACCATGGCGACCAACGCAAAACCTGTATATCAACGTATCCTGCTAAAACTGAGTGGCGAAGCACTGCAAGGTGCCGAAGGTTTTGGCATCGACGCGAGCGTGCTTGACCGCATGGCGCAAGAGGTGAAAGAGCTGGTTGAGCTGGGCATTCAGGTGGGTGTGGTTATTGGTGGCGGTAACCTGTTCCGCGGCGCAGGTCTGGCCCAGGCGGGCATGAACCGTGTGGTCGGCGACCATATGGGCATGCTGGCAACAGTGATGAATGGCCTGGCAATGCGTGACGCGCTGCACCGTGCGTATGTCAATGCGCGCTTGATGTCAGCGATTCCGCTGAACGGCGTGTGTGATAACTACAGCTGGGCAGAAGCGATCAGCCTGCTGCGTAATAACCGCGTCGTGATCTTCGCGGCCGGTACCGGCAACCCGTTCTTTACCACTGACTCTGCAGCCTGCCTGCGCGGCATCGAAATCGAAGCCGACGTGGTACTGAAAGCCACCAAAGTAGACGGCGTCTACTCTGAAGATCCGGTGAAAAACCCGGATGCCACGCTGTATGACCAACTGAGCTATGCAGAAGTGTTGGATAAAGAGCTTAAAGTAATGGATCTCGCCGCCTTTACGCTGGCGCGTGACCACAAGCTGCCTATCCGCGTCTTCAACATGAACAAGCCTGGCGCATTGCGTCGCGTCGTGATGGGTGAAAAAGAAGGCACCCTGATTACGCATTAATACCCGACGCACGTTAAAATAAGGTATATTCTTTTGCCGCGATGCTCTGACATCGCGCAGCAATTAGGATGATCGATGTTTATCGATACCGCTTCCGGTTAGCCCGGAAATGGCCAGGTCAACCGAATTCAAGGGTTTCAACGTGATTAACGACATTAAAAAAGATGCAGACACGCGGATGGAAAAATGTGTGGATGCATTTAAAAACAACATCAGCAAAATCCGCACCGGCCGTGCTTCGCCTTCACTGCTCGACGGCATTGTGGTTCCTTATTACGGTACACCAACGCCGCTGCGCCAGCTGGCTAGCGTGACGGTTGAGGATTCACGTACGTTGAAAATCAACGTATTTGATCGCTCGCTGAGCGCTGCGGTTGAGAAAGCGATTATGACGTCTGATTTGGGTCTGAACCCAAGCTCAGCCGGTAGCGATATTCGTGTGCCGCTGCCAGCGCTGACCGAAGAGCGTCGTAAAGACCTGATCAAGATCGTACGTGGCGAAGCAGAGCAGGGCCGTGTTTCCGTGCGTAACGTCCGCCGTGACGCCAACGATAAGATCAAAGCGCTGCTGAAAGACAAAGAGATCAGCGAAGACGACGAACGTCGTACGCAGGACGAGATCCAGAAAATGACCGATGCGCACATCAAGAGTGTTGATGCCGCATTGGCCGATAAAGAAAAGGAACTGATGGACTTCTAATTCCATCAACTGCTTTTCAAAACGCCGTTCAGAGACGAGACGTGTTCGACTCTGGCGGCGTTTTACATTGTGTCTGGCGCTGTTGCGGACACTCTCCACGACTTCACAGGGATAGCATGATGAAGCGATTAACTCTGCTGGGATCGACCGGCTCCATTGGTACCAGCACGCTGGCGGTGATTGCCGCCAATCCTGAACTTTATCAGGTGACCGCGCTGGTGGCTGGCCAGAATGTGGCGTTGATGGCTGAACAATGCCTGCAATTCCAACCGCGCTATGCCGCGATGTCCGACGAGACTTCCGCACAAGCGCTGCGTGAGCGACTGAAAGCACTCAACGTTAATACCGAAGTGCTCTCCGGCGTTCAGGCAGCCTGCGAATTGGCCGCGCTGGATGACGTGGATCAGGTGATGGCGGCGATTGTTGGCGCCTCAGGTTTACAGCCCACCATGGCGGCGATTCGTGCCGGTAAAACCGTGCTGCTGGCCAACAAAGAGTCGCTTGTCACATGCGGCCGTCTGTTTATGGAGGCGGTACGCCAACATCAGGTGCAATTGCTGCCGGTCGATAGCGAGCACAACGCCATTTTTCAGAGTTTACCCGCTTCCATACAGCATCAGTTGGGGTACGCTGATCTGCGGGGAAACGGCATCGAGTCGATTCTCCTTACGGGATCGGGTGGTCCTTTTCGTGACACGCCATTAGCGGATTTAGCCGGTATGTCGCCGGATCAGGCTTGTGCGCATCCGAACTGGTCAATGGGGCGTAAAATCTCCGTTGATTCGGCCACCATGATGAATAAAGGTCTTGAATACATTGAAGCCCGCTGGCTGTTTAATGCGACTGACGCGCAGATGGAGGTGATCCTGCATCCGCAGTCGGTTATCCATTCGATGGTGCGTTATTGCGACGGCAGCGTGCTGGCGCAATTGGGCTCTCCGGATATGCGGACGCCTATTGCGCACAGCATGGCATGGCCAGCACGCATTTCTGCGGGCGTAACGCCGCTCGACTTCACGCGCATGAAGTCGTTGACGTTTTCCGAGCCGGACTACGAGCGCTATCCCTGCCTGAAGCTTGCGATTGATGCCTGTGCCACAGGTCAGGCCGCTACGACATCGCTGAATGCAGCGAATGAAGTGGCGGTGGCAGCTTTTCTGCAGCACCAGATTCGCTTTACCGATATTGCCGCCATCAACAGCGAAGTGCTGGCGTCCCTGAGTTGTCTGGAGCCGGGCAGCATTGACGAGGTGATGGAGATTGATCGGTTAGCGCGCGTGCGTGCCAATGAATTGTTACCGCGCTTTCGTTTAGCAGGTTGATAGTTCCCGCTATTTGTTCGCTCTGGGTGAAAATGGTATAGTCGCTCGCTCGCGTTTCACAGCCGACATTGTTTCGATGTCATCTGGCGTGTTTGCCGGAGTTTGCTGCAGGCGCAATGTATTCAGAAACCACAGCATTTCTGATGAAAGGAATTATTACGCGTTATGTCGTCCAACAATCACAACACAATCGATGACGAGTCGTACTGCACGCCACGTCACGTGGCCATCATTATGGATGGTAATGGTCGCTGGGCAAAAAATCAGGGCAAACTGCGTATTTCAGGCCACAAAGCCGGGGTAAAATCAGTACGCCGGGCTGTCAGCTTTGCGGTTAGCCATAAACTGGAAGCGCTCACGCTTTATGCGTTCAGCAGTGAAAACTGGAGCCGTCCGATTCAGGAAGTGGCAGCGTTAATGGAGTTGTTTGTCTGGGCGCTCGACAGCGAAGTCAAAAACCTGCACAAACACAATGTGCGTCTGCGCATTATTGGCGATATCAGTCGTTTCAATAACCGAATTCAGGAACGCATTCGCCGCGCCGAGGAACTGACTCAGCAAAATAATGGACTGACCCTAAACATTGCTGCCAACTATGGCGGCCGTTGGGATATTATCCAGGGTGCCAGAAAATTGGCCGAACAGGTTCAGGAAGGTTTATTGCGTCCTGACCAGATTACCGAAGAAAGCCTGGCTCCGTATCTGTGTATGCAGGAGCTGGCGCCAGTGGATTTAGTGATAAGGACCGGGGGAGAGCATCGGATTAGCAACTTCCTGCTGTGGCAAATCGCCTATGCTGAGTTTTGGTTTACCGATGTTCTTTGGCCTGATTTTGATGAAAACGTTTTTGAAGGTGCACTGAATGCATTCTCTACGCGGGAGCGACGCTATGGCGGTACTGCACCAGGCGGCGCCTAAGCAATTTGGGGGTAACCTTTGCTGAAGTCTCGTCTGATTACCGCGTTAATTTTGATTCCGCTGGTGATCGCTGCACTGTTCTGGTTACCCCTGTCCGGTTTTGCGATTATCACTATCATCATCTGCATGCTTGCCGCCTGGGAATGGGGGCAGTTTGCCGGCATGAAAACGCGTCAGCAACGTATCTGGCTGGCCGTGCTTTGCGGCCTGTTGCTGTCCGCGATGCTCTTTACCCTTGAACCCTATCAACGCAATCTGCACCAATTCCAGATGGAAGGCTCGCTCTGGGCATCGCTGTTGTGGTGGATTGTCGCGCTCATCTTAGTACTGTTCTATCCCGCTTCTGCCGCGTTGTGGCGTCACTCACGTACGCTGCGCCTGCTGTTTGGCGTGCTCACCTTGATTCCGTTCTTCTGGGGCATGATGGCGCTGCGTCAGTATCATTACGATACTGACCATTTCGCCGGCGCATGGTGGCTGCTGTTCGTGATGTTCCTTGTCTGGGGCGCAGATTCCGGTGCTTACATGTTTGGTCGCCTGTTTGGCAAACACAAGCTGGCACCGAAAGTCTCTCCGGGTAAAACCTGGGAAGGTTTCTTCGGCGGCCTATTGTCATCTGCCATTATCGCCTGGCTGTTTGCTCTGCTGGCACCGCTTTCGGTGGCGCCGGGCACGCTAATTATCTGTGCGGTGATTGCGACGCTGGCATCGGTATTGGGCGACCTGACTGAAAGTATGTTCAAGCGTGAAGCGGGCATTAAAGACAGCGGTAACTTGATTCCGGGGCACGGTGGTATTCTCGATCGTATTGATAGCCTGACTGCTGCGGTGCCGGTGTTTGCCTGCCTGCTGCTGTTGGTGTTTCGCACCCTCTGAGGATAGCTGGCGATGTTGAGTATACTCTGGAGTTTTGCCGCCTTTATCGTGGCGCTTGGCGTGCTAATTACCGTGCACGAGTTTGGCCATTTCTGGGTGGCGCGCCGCTGCGGTGTTAAAGTTGAACGTTTCTCGATTGGCTTTGGTAAAGCGCTGTGGCGTCGCAGCGATCGTCAGGGCACCGAATATGTCATCGCGCTGATCCCTCTTGGCGGCTACGTCAAAATGCTCGACGAACGCGTTGAAAGCGTTCCCGCCGAGCTGCGTCATCAAGCCTTCAACAACAAAACCGTGCTGCAGCGTGCTTCGATTATCGCAGCCGGTCCTATCGCCAACTTCATCTTCGCCATCTTTGCTTACTGGGTCGTGTTTATTCACGGCGTGCCAGGTGTGCGTCCTGTGGTTGGTGAAATTCTGAACGGTTCCGTCGCTGCCGAAGCGCAAATTACCTCCGGCATGGAACTTAAAGCGGTAGATGGTATCGAAACGCCTGATTGGGATGCTGTGCGTATGGCGCTGATCGGTAAAATCGGCGACAGCGATGCCACGCTTACCGTCTCGCAATTTGGCGAAGAAGCCACGCAGCAAAAGCAATTAAATTTGCGCGATTGGCAATTTGAGCCTGATAAACAGGATCCGGTGGTCGCTTTAGGTATTCGTCCACGTGGGCCGCAGATTGAAACGACCTTAGCCGAAGTTCAGGCAAACTCACCGGCAAGCAATGCTGGTTTGCAAGCGGGCGATAGGATCGTTAAAGTCGATGGTCAGCCATTGTCACAGTGGCAGGCTTTTGCGGCACAGGTGCGGGATAATCCGGGCAAAAACATGGCGCTAGATATCGAGCGCAACGGCGAACCTGTGGCGTTGACGTTAACGCCGGAAGCGAAACCGGGCAATGAAGCGGAAGGCTTCGCGGGTGTCATCCCGCGTGTGATTCCGCTGCCTGATGAGTACAAAACGGTAAGGCAGTATGGACCTTTTGCGGCGATCGGCGAAGCCAGTGTAAAAACCTGGCAGTTGATGAAGCTAACAGTCTCCATGCTGGGCAAGTTGATAATCGGGGATGTGAAGCTGAATAACCTGAGCGGGCCGATTTCGATCGCGCAGGGTGCCGGGTTATCAGCTGAGTACGGGGTGATTTATTACCTGATGTTCCTGGCGCTGATCAGCGTCAACCTGGGCATCATTAACCTGTTCCCTCTGCCGGTTTTAGATGGTGGTCACCTGCTCTTTCTGGCGATCGAAAAGATCAAAGGTGGACCGGTGTCCGAGCGAGTTCAGGACTTTAGTTATCGCATTGGCTCAATATTGCTAGTGCTGTTAATGGGGCTTGCACTTTTCAATGATTTCTCACGTCTGTAATAGCTGGAACGCATACAGGCGCGGGATGTGTTAGGAAAACGCATAACAACGATGGCGATGAAAAAGTTGCTCATAGCGTCGCTGCTGTTTAGCAGCGCCACCGTTTACGGTGCAGACGATTTCGTAGTGAAGGACATTCATTTCGAAGGTCTCCAGCGAGTCGCCGTCGGCGCGGCTCTGCTCAGCATGCCGGTACGTGTCGGTGATACGGTGAATGACGATGATGTCAGAAACACCATTCGCTCACTGTTCGCCACCGGTAACTTTGAAGATGTGCAGGTTCTGCGTGACGGTACAACCCTGATTGTTCAGGTGAAAGAGCGTCCAACCATTGCCAACATCACTTTCTCCGGCAACAAAGCGGTGAAAGAAGATCAGCTGAAACAGAACCTCGAAGCCTCTGGCGTGCGCGTTGGCGAAGCGCTGGACCGCACCACGCTCTCTTCAATCGAGAAGGGTCTGGAAGACTTCTACTACAGCGTCGGTAAATACACCGCCAGCGTCAAAGCGATTGCTACGCCGCTGCCGCGCAACCGTGTGGATCTGAAATTCGTCTTCCAGGAAGGCGTTTCAGCGCAGATCCAGCAGATCAACATCGTCGGTAATAAAGCATTTACCTCTGACGAACTGATCTCGCGCTTCTCACTGCGTGACGAAGTGCCATGGTGGAACGTGGTGGGCGATCGTAAATACCAGAAACAGAAGTTAGCGGGCGATCTCGAAACCCTGCGCAGCTTCTATCTGGATCGCGGTTATGCGCGTTTCAACATCGATTCCACGCAGGTGAGCCTGACGCCAGATAAGAAAGGCATCTACATCACCGTGAACATTAACGAAGGCGATCAGTACAAGATTGCTGGCGTGATCGTGAACGGCAGCATGGCGGGCCATTCTGCTGAAATCGAAAAGATGACCAGGATTCCATCGGGTGAGCTGTATAACGGCACCAAAGTCACCCAGATGGAAGATGACATTAAGAAATTGCTGGGACGCTACGGTTACGCCTATCCGCGCGTAATGACGCAGCCAGAAATCAACGATGCTGATAAAACCGTCAAGCTGCATATCAACGTGGATGCGGGCAACCGTTACTACGTGCGTAAAGTGCGCTTTGAAGGTAACGACACCTCAAAAGATTCCGTACTGCGCCGTGAAATGCGTCAGATGGAAGGTGCCTGGTTGGGCAGCGATCTCGTCGATCAGGGTAAAGAGCGTCTGAATCGTACCGGTTACTTCGAAACCGTGGATGTGGATACGCAACGTGTTCCGGGTGCGCCGGATCAGGTTGATGTCGTCTACAAGGTGAAAGAGCGTAACACCGGTACTTTCAACTTTGGTGTCGGTTACGGTACTGAAAGTGGCGTCAGCTTCCAGGTGGGCGTGACCCAGGAAAACTGGCTCGGCACCGGTAACACTGTAGGCATCAGCGGTACCAAAAACGATTACCAGACCTATGCTGAGTTCTCACTGACCGATCCGTACTTCACGGTCGACGGCGTGAGCCTTGGCGGTCGTTTGTTCTACAACGACTTTAAAGCCGATAATGCGGATCTGTCTGACTATACCAACAAAAGTTATGGTCTCGACGGTACGCTAGGCTTCCCGGTCAATGAAAATAACACGCTGCGTGTTGGTTTAGGTTATGTGCATAACGACCTGTCCAACATGCGTCCTCAGGTTGCGATGTGGCGTTATCTGGATTCGGTCGGTCGCCATCAGGGCTTGAACGATGACGGTGATTTCTCTGCAGATGATTTCACCTTCAACTACGGTTGGACCTATAACACTTTAGACCGCGGCTTCTTCCCTACGCGCGGTAACCGTACCAACCTGAACGGTAAAGTGACGATTCCAGGCTCTGATAATGCGTTCTATAAAGCGACATTGGATAGCCAGCAATATGTACCGCTGAACCGCGATGGTACGTGGGTGGTGTTAGGCCGTGGCCGTGTAGGATATGGTGACGGACTTAATGGAAAAGAGATGCCGTTCTATGAGAACTTCTACGGCGGTGGTTCGAGCACGGTTCGTGGCTTCCAGTCCAACACCATTGGTCCTAAAGCTGCGTACCTGAACGATGGCTCGTCAAACTGTAATATCTCTGATCCAAACGGCGTCTGTAAGTCGGACGATGCGGTCGGTGGTAACGCCATGGCGATTGCCAGCCTGGAGCTGATTACGCCAACGCCGTTCCTGAGCGAGAAGTATGCGAATTCCGTGCGTACCTCGGTGTTTATGGATGCCGGTACCGTTTGGGATACCAAATGGCAGAACACTGCGGAAACACGCGCGGCGGGTGTGCCAGATTACAGCGATCCTAATAACATTCGCGTCTCTGCCGGTGTGGCACTGCAGTGGATGTCACCGTTAGGGCCGCTGGTCTTCTCATACGCCCAGCCGATGAAGAAAGTCGAGGGAGACAAGTCAGAGCAATTCCAGTTTAACATTGGTAAAACCTGGTAAGGCTCTGAGCAGGGAAGTGAAAATACCGTCTTGCACGCGTGCTGCCTGATAATGCGGCACGCTGCAAACACACACGTTGAGGTAAGGAGTTTATAGTGAAAAAGTTGTTCTGTGCTGCTGCTCTGGGTGTTGCATTAGCTGCTTCTGCGGGTGCCCAAGCGGCTGATAAAGTTGCCGTCGTTAACCTGAGCCAGGTTTTCCAGCAGTCTCCGCAGCGTGCCGCTGTTGCTAAACAGCTTGAAGGTGAATTCCAGAGCCGCGCCTCTGACCTCCAGTCTCAGCAGCAGAAGATCCAGCAAGAAATTCAGGATCTGCAGCGTAATGCATCGACCATGAAAGCGAGCGACCGCACCAAGAAAGAGAAGCAAATTTCTTCTGAGCGTGCTGCCTTTGAACAAAAAGCACAGGCTTTTGACAAAGACAACCAAACTCGTCAGATGCAGGAGCGTAACAAGCTGCTGGCTAAAATCCAGACCGCTGTTCAGTCTGTAGCGAAAAGCGAAGGTTACGATCTGGTTCTGGACTCTCAGGCCGTGCTGTACTCTTCTTCTGATGCTAAAGACATCACTGCTGACGTTGTAAAACAGGTTAAATAATTGATGTCATCAATTCGACTGGCTGATTTAGCCCAGCAGTTGGATGCAGAATTGCACGGAGATGGCGATATCGTCATCTCCGGCATTGCTTCTATGCAATCCGCCACAACTGGCCAAATCACTTTTCTTGCAAACAGCCGCTACCGCGAGCAGCTCGCTACTATCCAGGCTTCAGCCGTGGTGCTGACGGAAGCGGATCTGGAGTGGTGTAAAACGGCCGCCCTGGTGGTGAAAAATCCTTACCTGACTTATGCCCGCATGGCACAACTGCTGGACACAACGCCGCAGCCCGCGCAGAATATCGCGCCCAGCGCGGTGATCGCTGCAACGGCTAAGCTGGGTAACAACGTTTCGGTAGGCGCAAATGCGGTAATCGAGTCTGGCGTAGAGCTGGGTGACGACGTCGTTATTGGTGCAGGATGTTTTGTTGGTAAGCAGACGCGTATCGGTCGCGGCTCACGTTTGTGGGCTAACGTCACGATTTATCACGAAATCCAGATTGGTCAGGATTGTCTGATTCAGTCCGGCACCGTCATTGGTGCTGATGGTTTCGGGTATGCTAACGATCGCGGCAATTGGGTGAAAATCCCGCAGCTGGGTACCGTCGTGATTGGTGATCGGGTTGAAATTGGTGCCTGTACTACCATCGATCGCGGCGCGCTGGATAACACTCTGATCGGCAATGGTGTTATCATAGATAACCAGTGTCAGATTGCGCACAACGTCGTGATTGGTGATAACACCGCTGTTGCGGGTGGTGTGATCATGGCGGGTAGTCTGAAGATTGGACGTTACTGTATGATTGGCGGCGCCAGCGTCATTAACGGCCATATGGAAATCTGTGACAAAGTGACCGTAACGGGCATGGGCATGGTAATGCGCCCGATCACAGAGCCAGGCGTATATTCGTCGGGTATTCCACTGCAACCCAACAAAACCTGGCGTAAAACAGCAGCGCTGGTGATGAACATCGATGAAATAAGCAAACGCTTAAAAGCCATCGAACGTAAGGTCGGTAAAGACGACTAAACGCATCCCACGCTACTTGCTTTCATAACAAGAAGTGTACTTTCTTCCACCTTCGGTAACCCGAGAATGGCAGCAGGTATCGTAAGAAAGCGAAACGCCCCGAACTAATTTGCGGCCTGCGGAAGATCATTTTGATCGGTGCAGGCCGTGTTATTGATGCCATCAGATTTTTAGGACAGGAAGAGTATTTTGACTACTGAAACGCATACTCTGAAAATTGAAGAGATTTTAGAACTGCTGCCACATCGCTATCCTTTCTTGCTGGTTGATCGCGTGCTGGATTTTGAAGAGCATAAATATCTGCGCGCGGTGAAGAACGTTTCTGTTAACGAACCGTTTTTCCAGGGACATTTCCCTGGTAAGCCGATTTTCCCAGGCGTTCTGATCCTGGAAGCGATGGCGCAAGCGACCGGTATTCTGGCGTTCAAAAGCGTTGGGAAACTGGAACCAGGCGAACTCTATTACTTCGCTGGTATCGATGAAGCCCGTTTCAAACGTCCGGTTGTGCCGGGCGATCAGATGATCATGGAAGTGACCTTCGAGAAAACCCGTCGTGGTCTGACGCGCTTTAAAGGCGTGGCGACCGTGGACGGCAAAATTGTCTGTGAAGCGACCATGATGTGTGCCCGTAGCCGGGAGGCATAATAAGTGATTGATTCAACCGCCAATATCCATCCCAGTTCTGTCATTGAAGAGGGTGCCGTCATCGGCGCCAATGTTCACATCGGCCCGTTTTGCTTTATCGGCGCTAATGTGGAAATTGGTGAAGGAACCGTACTCAAATCGCACGTGGTGGTGAACGGCCACACGCGTATCGGCAAAGACAATCAGATCTACCAGTTCGCTTCCATCGGTGAAGTGAATCAGGACCTGAAATATGCGGGCGAACCGACGCGCGTTGAAATTGGCGATCGCAACCGCATCCGCGAGAGCGTCACCATTCATCGTGGCACTACGCAGGGCGGCAATGTGACCAAGGTCGGCAGCGATAACCTGCTGATGGTGAATGCTCACATCGCGCATGACTGCGTGATCGGTAATCGCTGCATCTTTGCTAACAATGCCACGCTGGGCGGTCACGTCACCGTTGATGATTTTGCGATTATCGGCGGCATGACGGCGGTACATCAGTGGTGCACCATTGGTGCTCACGTGATGGTTGGCGGTTGTTCAGGCGTCGCGCAGGATGTGCCGCCTTATGTCATTGCGCAGGGCAACCACGCAACGCCATACGGTATCAACATCGAAGGTCTGAAGCGTCGCGGCTTTAGCAAAGAAGCGCTGCATGCCATTCGCAATGCGTACAAACTGCTATACCGCAGCGGCAAAACGCTGGATGAAGTGAAACCAGAGATTGAAGAGCTGGCGAAACAACACAGTGAAGTACAGCCTTTCTATGACTTCCTTGCCCGTTCAACGCGTGGATTGATTCGTTAATCCATGTCAGCGCGTCCCCTCACGATTGCCCTGGTCGCCGGAGAAACCTCCGGCGATATTCTTGGTGCAGGTCTCATCCGTGCGTTAAAAGCGCGCCATCCTGATGCGCGCTTTGTTGGCGTGGCCGGTCCGCTGATGCAGGCCGAAGGCTGCGAAGCCTGGTATGAGATGGAAGAGCTGGCGGTGATGGGCATCGTCGAAGTGCTGGGACGCCTGCGGCGTCTGCTGAAAATTCGTCGTGACCTGACACAGCGCTTCACCGAACTCAAGCCGGATGTGTTCGTGGGCATTGATGCGCCGGATTTCAACATCACGCTGGAAGGTCGCCTCAAGCGCGCGGGCATTCGCACCATTCATTACGTCAGCCCTTCGGTTTGGGCATGGCGTCAAAAGCGCGTTTTCAAAATCGGCCGCAACACCAATCTGGTGCTGGCATTCCTGCCGTTTGAAAAAGCGTTTTACGATCGCTTTAACGTGCCGTGCCGCTTTATCGGCCACACCATGGCTGATGCGATGCCGCTGCAGCCCGATAAGCTGGCGGCGCGCCGCGAGTTAGGCATTGCTGACGAGGCGATTTGCCTTGGCTTGTTGCCGGGCAGTCGCGGTGCCGAAGTGGAAATGCTCAGCGCCGATTTCCTGCGCGCCGCGCAGCTGCTGCGTCAGCGCTATCCCACGCTGGAAATCGTGGTGCCGCTGGTGAACGCCAAACGCCGCGCGCAGTTTGAGCAGATCAAAGCGCAAGTTGCGCCAGAACTGCCGATGCATTTGCTGGATGGCAAAGGCCGCCAGGCGATGCTGGCCAGCGATGCCGCTATTCTTGCGTCTGGCACCGCTGCGCTGGAGTGCATGCTGGCGAAATGCCCGATGGTGGTTGGTTATCGCATGAAGCCGTCGACCTTCTGGCTGGCAAAACGTCTGGTAAAAACGCCGTACGTTTCCCTGCCAAATCTGCTGGCCGGTCGCGAGCTGGTGAAAGAGTTGCTGCAGGACGAATGCCAGCCCGACGCGCTCGCCGCGGCGCTGGAGCCGTTACTGCACGCTGGCCCGGAGCGCGAAGCGCTACTGAAAACCTTCACCGAACTGCATCAACAGATTCGCTGGAATGCCGATGAGCAGGCGGCGGATGCGGTACTGGAGATTATCAATGGCTGAATTTATCTATCCCAACGCGCAGCGGATTGCTGGCGTTGATGAAGTAGGGCGCGGCCCGCTGGTTGGCGCCGTGGTCACGGCGGCGGTGATCCTCGATCCCGCCAACCCGATAGCAGGACTGGCCGACTCGAAAAAGCTCTCCGAGAAGCGTCGTCTGGCGCTGTATGACGAGATCACAGAGAAGGCGCTGGCCTGGAGCCTTGGTCGTGCCGAGCCAGAGGAGATCGATCAGCTCAATATTCTGCACGCTACCATGCTGGCGATGCAGCGCGCGGTCGCGGGTTTGCAAATTGTACCGGACTTCGTACTGATTGATGGTAACCGTTGCCCGGCGCTGCCGATGCCCTCGCAGGCGGTGGTGAAGGGTGATAGCCTGGTGCAAGCGATCAGTGCTGCCTCGATCATCGCCAAAGTCACGCGCGATCGTGAAATGGCCGAACTGGATCTGCTGTTCCCGCAATATGGCTTTGCGCAACACAAAGGCTACCCAACCGCGCTGCACATGGAAAAGCTGACGCAGCACGGCGCCACACCTCATCATCGTCGCAGCTTTGCGCCGGTGCGTAACGCCTTGATTGATGCCGATGTGCTGGCAGCCCGCCAGCCAACTACGCTTTAATAGCCTGACGCTGTTTTAACCGGAAACTGATATGGCTGAACCTCGTTTTATACATCTGCGCGTCCACAGTGATTACTCCATGGTTGATGGTCTGGCGAAAACCGGACCCTTAGTCAAGAAGGCGGCTGCGCTGGGCATGCCGGCGATTGCTATTACCGATTACATCAACCTGTGCGGGCTGGTGCGTTTTTACGGCAGCGCGCACGGCGCGGGGATCAAGCCGATTATTGGTGCTGACTTCCAGGTTGCCAGCGAATTGATGGGCGATGAGCTGACACAGTTAACGCTGCTGGCGGCCAATAACACCGGTTATCAAAACCTGACCTTGCTGATTTCACGTGCATATCAGCGCGGTTACGGCATTGCGGGCCCAATCATTGATCGCGACTGGCTGCTGGAGCTGGGCGAAGGCCTGATTCTGCTGTCTGGCGGACGTCGCGGCGACGTGGGCCGCAGTCTGCTGCGCGGTAATAGCGCGATGGTAGCGCAGTGTTTGAGCTTTTATCAGGAACACTTCCCGAATCGTTATTACCTGGAATTGATGCGCACCGGTCGCGCCGATGAAGAAGCGTATCTGCATGCCGCCGTCGAGCTGGCGGTGGCCGAAGGCATTCCCGTCGTTGCCACCAACGAAGTGTGCTTCCTGAATGAAGAAGATTTTGATGCGCATGAAATCCGCGTCGCAATTCATGACGGCTATACGCTGGACGATCCCAAGCGTCCACGCAACTACAGTCCTCAGCAATATATGCGCAGTGAAGAGGAGATGTGCGAGCTGTTCTCGGACATTCCGGAAGCGCTGGAAAATAGCGTAGAGATTGCTAAGCGCTGTAACGTGACGGTGCGCCTCGGCGAATATTTCCTGCCGCAGTTCCCCACCGGTGACATGAGCACTGAAGACTTCCTCGTGGCGAAGTCACGTGAAGGCCTGGAAGAGCGTATGGAATTCCTCTTCCCGGATCCGGCGGTGCGCGCAGAAAAACGCGTGGAATATGATGAACGTCTGGAGATTGAACTCACTGTTATCAACCAGATGGGCTTCCCGGGCTACTTCCTGATCGTGATGGAGTTTATTCAGTGGTCGAAGGACAACGGCATTCCCGTCGGCCCAGGCCGCGGTTCGGGTGCCGGTTCATTGGTGGCGTATGCGCTGAAAATCACCGATATCGATCCGCTGGAGTTTGACCTGCTGTTCGAACGTTTCCTGAACCCGGAACGTGTGTCGATGCCTGACTTTGACGTTGACTTCTGCATGGAGAAGCGCGATCAGGTGATCGATCACGTGGCCGATATGTATGGACGCGATGCGGTATCGCAGATCATCACCTTCGGTACCATGGCGGCGAAAGCGGTCATCCGCGATGTGGGACGCGTACTCGGTCATCCGTACGGTTTTGTTGATCGTATCTCGAAACTGATCCCGCCGGATCCGGGCATGACGCTGGAGAAAGCCTTCCTGGCTGAACCGCAGCTGCCGGAGATCTACGAGGCTGATGAAGAGGTGAAAGCGCTGATCGACATGGCGCGCAAACTGGAAGGTGTCACGCGTAACGCCGGTAAACATGCCGGTGGTGTGGTGATCTCGCCGACCAAAATCACCGATTTTGCGCCGCTGTACTGCGATGAAAACGGGCAATTCCCGGTTACCCAGTTTGATAAGAATGACGTGGAATATGCCGGGCTGGTGAAGTTTGACTTCCTTGGCCTGCGTACGCTTACCATCATCGACTGGGCGCTGAAGATGATTAACCCGCGCCGTGAAAAGCAGGGTTTGCCACCGATTGATATCGCCGCCATTCCGCTGGATGACAAGAAAAGCTTTGATATGCTGCAGCGCTCGGAAACCACGGCGGTGTTCCAGCTTGAATCGCGCGGCATGAAAGATCTGATCAAACGTCTGAAGCCTGACTGCTTCGAAGATATGATCGCACTGGTTGCGCTATTCCGTCCGGGACCGCTGCAATCGGGCATGGTAGATAACTTCATTGACCGTAAGCACGGTCGCGAAGAGATCTCTTATCCGGATATTCAGTGGCAGCACGAAACCCTGAAGCCGGTGCTGGAGCCGACCTACGGCATCATTCTGTATCAGGAACAGGTGATGCAGATTGCGCAGGTGCTGTCTGGCTACACGCTGGGCGGCGCGGACATGCTGCGTCGTGCGATGGGTAAAAAGAAACCGGAAGAGATGGCGAAGCAGCGTTCGGTGTTCCGGGACGGTGCGGAGAAGATGGGCGTCGACGGTGAGCTGTCGATGAAAATCTTCGATCTGGTAGAAAAATTTGCCGGTTATGGCTTTAACAAGTCGCACTCCGCCGCTTACGCGCTGGTTTCCTATCAAACCCTGTGGCTGAAAGCGCACTATCCGGCAGAGTTCATGGCGGCCGTAATGACCGCTGATATGGATAACACCGAGAAAGTGGTTGGCCTGGTCGACGAATGCTGGCGCATGGGCCTTAAAGTGCTGCCGCCAGACATCAACTCCGGTTTGTATCCGTTCCACGTCAATGACGAAGGCGAGATCGTTTACGGCATCGGCGCGATCAAAGGCGTGGGTGAGGGCCCGATCGAAGCGATCATTGATGCGCGTAATGAAGGCGGCTACTTCAAAGAGCTGTTTGATCTCTGTGCGCGCACCGACACCAAAAAGATCAACCGTCGCGTAATGGAAAAACTGATCATGTCGGGCGCATTCGATCGTCTCGGCCCGCATCGCGCGGCTTTGATGAGTGCACTCGGCGATGCATTAAAAGCGGCCGATCAGCATGCTAAAGCCGAAGCCATCGGCCAGGCCGATATGTTTGGCGTGCTGGCCGAAGAGCCAGAGCAGGTAGAGAAATCCTACGCCAGCATCACGCCGTGGCCGGAACAAATTCAACTGGATGGCGAACGAGAGACTTTGGGTCTCTATCTTACCGGACATCCGATTAACCAGTATTTGAAAGAAATTGAGCGTTACGTCGGCGGCATGCGGCTGAAAGACATGCATCCGACAGATCGTGGTAAAGTAACCGTCGCGGCGGGGCTGGTGATTGCCGCCCGCGTGATGGTCACTAAACGCGGTAACCGAATTGGTATTTGTACCATTGACGATCGTTCTGGTCGTCTTGAAGTGATGTTATTTACCGATGCGTTAGATAAATACCAGCAGTTGCTGGAGAAGGACCGTATCCTGATCGTCAGTGGACAGGTCAGCTTTGATGACTTTAGCGGTGGCCTTAAAATGACCGCTCGAGAAGTGATGGACATCGACGAAGCGCGGGAAAAATACGCGCGCGGACTTGCTATCTCGCTGACGGACAGGCAAATTGATGACCAGCTTTTAAACCGTCTCCGCCAGTCTCTGGAGCCTCATCGTTCCGGGACCATTCCGGTGCATCTCTACTATCAGAGAGCCGATGCGCGAGCGAAGCTACGCTTTGGTGCAGCGTGGCGTATTTCGCCCAGCGATCGTTTACTCAACGATTTGCGGTCGTTAGTAGGATCGGAGCAGGTGGAACTGGAGTTTGACTAAAACAGGAACATTATGAGTCTTAATTACCTGGATTTTGAACAGCCAATCGCAGAGCTTGAAGCGAAAATCGACTCGTTAAAATCGATTGGCCGTTCGGATGAGAAACACGATATTAATTTGGATGAGGAAGTGCAGCGTTTACGCGAAAAAAGCGTTGAGCTGACCCGTAAAATCTTCTCCGATTTAGGCGCATGGCAAGTGGCGCAACTCGCGCGTCATCCGCTGCGTCCTTACACACTGGACTATATCCGCAACGCGTTTGATGATTTCGACGAACTGGCTGGCGATCGTGCTTATGCCGATGATAAAGCGATTGTCGGCGGTATTGCCCGTCTTGACGGTCGTCCAGTGATGATCATTGGTCATCAGAAAGGTCGCGAAACCAAAGAGAAAATTCGTCGTAACTTCGGTATGCCGGCACCAGAAGGCTATCGCAAAGCGCTGCGTCTGATGGAAATGGCTGAACGCTTTAAGATGCCGCTGATCACCTTCATCGATACGCCGGGAGCTTATCCGGGCGTGGGTGCAGAAGAGCGCGGTCAGTCAGAAGCGATCGCACGCAACCTGCGTGAAATGTCTGGCCTGAAAATTCCGGTAATTTGTACCGTAATCGGCGAAGGCGGTTCCGGTGGTGCGCTGGCAATCGGCGTGGGCGACAAAGTCAACATGCTGCAGTACAGCACCTATTCGGTGATTTCACCGGAAGGTTGTGCGTCGATCCTGTGGAAAAGCGCCGATAAAGCTCCGCTGGCTGCGGAAGCGATGGGTATCACAGCTGAGCGTCTGAAAGAGCTGAAGCTGATCGATTCCATCATTCCTGAGCCGCTGGGCGGTGCGCATCGTCAACCGGTAGATATGGCGGCTTCGCTTAAGCAGCAACTGCTGGCCGATCTGGCCGATCTCGATGTGCTGAGCACCGAAGAGTTGCTCAACCGTCGCTATCAGCGCCTGATGAACTACGGCTACGCTTGATACATCAGAGCTAAGCAAGAAGCGGACCCCGGTCCGCTTTTTTTATGTCGAACGAACACCATTCTGATCAGCCATCCGTAGGGTAACCATCCATGGCTACCTGGTTCGACGATTTCGCTGTGACTCCGGTGCAAGGTCCAGAAAAGACCAGCCCGATCGCAAAGAATAACTGCATCCATGCAGATCGGCCTCGCCATCCATGGCTCGGACGCTTTGCTCTTCGGGCTGCTCTTTCCTGTCCCCTTTGGCTTGATCGTGGCTTTTCTGGTGCATTAGCATTCGGTTGCAATCACTCAACAGCAGAGCATTCCAGGTTTATCCCCGCGCGCTTTTCGCTATCCTTATTCAGTGCCACAACACCACAGGAGGTGAGCATTGAATATTATTGCGATCATGGGACCGCACGGCGCTTTCTACAAAGATGAGCCTATTCGCGAACTGGATGCTGCCCTCAAGCTGCAAGGCTTCCAAACCGTTTACCCCAATAATGCCAGCGACCTGCTGAAGTTGATTGAACACAATCCGCGTATCTGCGGTGTGATTTTTGACTGGGACGATTACAGTCTGGCGCTGTGTAGCGACATCAATCAGCTTAATGAATATCTGCCGCTCTATGCCTTCATCAACACCCATTCGCAGATGGATGTCAGCATCAACGAGATGCGCATGGCGCTGCACTTCTTCGAGTATGCCCTGAGCGCTGCCGATGACATCGCGCTGCATATTCGTCAGTACACCGATGAGTACATCGATAACATCACGCCGCCGCTAACTAAAGCGTTGTTCACCTACGTCAAAGAGGGCAAATACACCTTCTGCACGCCGGGTCACATGGGCGGCAGCGCCTTCCAGAAAAGCCCGGTGGGCAGCCTGTTTTATGACTTCTTTGGCTCGAACACCTTAAAAGCGGATGTCTCGATCTCGGTCACGGAATTGGGTTCATTGCTCGATCACACCGGCCCGCATCTGGAAGCGGAGGAGTACGTTGCGCGCACCTTTGGCGCTGAGCAAAGCTACATGGTGACTAACGGCACCTCGACCTCGAACAAAATCGTCGGCATGTATGCGGCTCCATCGGGCAGCACGGTGCTGATTGACCGCAACTGCCATAAATCGCTGACCCATTTGCTGATGATGAGCGACATCATCCCAATCTGGCTGAAACCGACGCGCAACGCGCTGGGCATTCTGGGCGGCATTCCGCAGCGCGAGTTTACGCGTGACAGCATCCAGCAAAAGGTCAACGCCACGCCGCGCGCTAGCTGGCCAGTGCATGCGGTGATCACCAACTCAACCTACGATGGCCTGCTGTACAACACGCAGTTCATCAAACAGACGCTGGATGTGCCATCGATCCACTTTGATTCTGCGTGGGTGCCGTACACCAATTTCCATCCGATCTATGCCGGTAAAAGCGGCATGAGCGGCGATCGTACTCCCGGCAAAGTGATTTATGAAACGCAATCGACGCACAAACTGTTAGCGGCGTTCTCGCAGGCTTCGCTGATTCACATCAAAGGCGATTACGACGAGCACACCTTCAACGAAGCCTACATGATGCACACCACCACCTCGCCAAGCTACGCGATTGTCTCGTCGATTGAAACCGCGGCGGCGATGCTGCGCGGCAATCCGGGTAAGCGACTGATCAACCGCTCGGTTGAACGTGCGCTGCATTTCCGTCGTGAGATTCAACGCTTGCGGGAAGAGTCTGACGGCTGGTTCTTTGATATCTGGCAGCCAGAGCAGGTCGATCAGGCCGAATGCTGGCCGATCCAGCCGGGCGAGGAGGATTGGCACGGTTTCACCCATGCCGATCGCGATCATATGTATCTCGATCCGATCAAAGTCACCATTCTGACGCCGGGCATGAGCGAGCTGGGTAACATGGCGGAAGAGGGCATTCCAGCCGCGCTGGTGGCGAAGTTCCTCGATCAGCGCGGCATCGTGGTGGAGAAAACCGGGCCGTACAATCTGCTGTTCCTGTTCAGCATCGGCATCGATAAAACCAAAGCGATGAGCGTGCTGCGTGGGCTGACGGAGTTTAAGCGCGCATACGATCTCAACCTGCGGGTGAAAAATATGCTGCCGGATCTCTACGCTGAAGATCCCGACTTCTACCGCAACATGCGCATTCAAACGCTGGCGCAGGGTATTCATCAATTGATCCTGCAACATGATCTGCCGCGACTGATGTTGAAAGCGTTCGACGTACTGCCGGAGATGAAGATGACGCCGCATCAGGCATTTCAGCGCCAGGTAAAAGGTCAGGTGGAAACGGTGGATATTCGCGAGCTGGTGGGGCGCATTTCCGCCAACATGATTCTGCCGTATCCGCCTGGCGTGCCGGTGGTGATGCCGGGCGAGATGATCACCGAAGAGAGCCGTTCCGTACTCGATTTTCTGCTGATGCTATGCACCATCGGCCGGCACTATCCCGGCTTCGAGACCGACATTCACGGTGCGACGTTGACGGACGATGGGCGTTATCTGGTGCGCGTATTGCGTGAAGATGACGAAGGCTAACTTAGGACAATCACCTCTTTTCATGGCCGCATCTGCCACGTAGTGTAAGCGGCTTGTGTGAAAACCGGAGTCGCTATGCTGCAGATTAAACAGATCCATCACATCGCCATTATTGCCACCGATTATCAGCGCAGTAAGGCGTTTTATTGTGATGTGCTGGGCTTTGAATTGTTGGGTGAATATTACCGCGCCGAGCGTGACTCGTGGAAAGGCGATCTTGGCCTGAACGGGGTTTATACCATCGAACTGTTCTCTTTCCCCTCGCCGCCGCCACGCGTTAGTGGACCGGAAGCCTGCGGCCTGCGTCATCTGGCGTTTTGCGTTGAGGATGTTGAGCAGTCTATAGCGGCGCTGGCGGAGAAGGGCGTGACGTGTGAGCCGATTCGTATCGATGCGTTAACCGGTAAAGCCTGCACCTTCTTCCCCGATCCGGATGGTTTGCCGCTGGAGCTGTATCAGGCGTAAACTAGCGTCCGCCGCGAGCCGCAATTCGGTGGCTCGCCCGGACGGAACGCGCTCATGTCTTTATCTCATCTTGCTTCGCTGCTGACACCCGACGCTGGCTATGTGCTGGCGTTCAGCGGCGGACTTGATTCCACCGTGCTACTGCATCAATTGGTCTGCTGGCAACGTCAGCAGCCAGCGCTACGCGTGCGCGCGTTACACGTCCATCATGGTCTTAGCCCGAATGCCGATAGCTGGGCGCTGCATTGCCAGCAAGTTTGCCAGCAGTGGCAGATTCCCTGTGAAGTGCTGCATGTGCAGGTTGATGGCCGCGCCAACGGCATTGAAGCGGCTGCCCGCGAAGCACGCTATCAGGCGCTGTTTCAGCATCTGCAACCCGGTGAACACTTACTTACCGCTCAGCACCTTGACGATCAGGCGGAAACGCTGCTGCTGGCGTTAAAACGCGGCAGCGGACCGGCGGGTTTGGCCGCGATGCCGCTGCAGCGCAGCGTGGGTGAACATCGGCATCTGCGTCCGTTGCTCGACGTTAGCCGTCAGCAGCTGGAAAACTATGCTGCCGAGCATCAACTGCGCTGGATTGAAGATGAAAGCAACGCCGATAGCCGCTATGACCGCAACTTCCTGCGTCAGCAGATTCTGCCGCAGCTGCAGGCGCGCTGGCCGCACTTCAGTGCCGCCAGTGCACGCAGCGCCGCGCTCTGTGGCGAGCAGGAGCAACTGCTCGACGAGTTGCTGGCTGAACAGCTGGCGCAGCTTAGCGATGCGCAGGGCGCGCTGCACTTCCCGCCGTTAATGAACATGAGCGAAGCGCGGCGTCATGCGCTGTTACGCCGCTGGATTGCTCAACAGGGCGGCGCGATGCCTTCGCGCGAGGCATTGAAACGCATCACCGATGAAGTCATCAACAGCCGTGAAGACGCCAAACCTTGCTTGCGTTTCGGCGCTTTTGAGCTGCGCCGCTATCGCCAGCAACTCTATTGGTTACCGCCGCAGCCTTCACTTAGTCAGCACTTGCTAACCTGGCAAGACCGCACGCAGCCGCTTAATTTACCCGCTGGTTTAGGTTCGCTGCACGCGAATGCGTGGATTGCCGAGCTGCGCCAGCCTGCAGCGGATGAAGCGATCACGATCCGCTTTCAGGCGCAGGGTTATTATCATATACAGGGGCGCGCAGGTGGCCGCGAGATGAAGAAGCTGTGGCAAGAGCTGGGCGTTGCGCCCTGGCAGCGCGAACGTATTCCGTTGATTTATTTTAACCAGACGTTAATTAGCGCGCCGGGGCTGTTTATTACCCGCGAAGGCGCAGCCAGCAACGAGCAAGGCTGGCAGGCGGTCTGGTCACCACAACAATAAAATGGAGAGCAATGATGAAACTTTTGACGGCCGCGGCGTTATTCGCTGCGGCGCTGCCGGCGTTGGCCGATGGCGATGTGAATGCGGGTGCGCAAAAAGCGGCCAGCTGTATGGCGTGTCACGGTGCGGAGGGCAAAAGCGCGGTGCCGCTTTATCCCAATCTGGCCGGGCAACATGCGCCTTATCTGCTGCATTCACTGCAAGCCTATAAAAAAGGCGAGCGGAGCGGCGGCCAGGCGGAAGTGATGAAAGCGTTTGTAGCGGGATTGAGCGATCAGGATATGGCAGATTTATCGGCGTATTACAGTTCGTTAAAACCTTAAGCGAGGTGGGCGGGATGTGATTCCCGCCCGAGAGAGGTTTTACTCGTCTTCGCTGACGACGACGGTGCCCAGCTCCGGATGTGTGAAGCTGGCGATGTGGTCGAGCCGCACTTCGCGGGTCTCGCCTGAAAGATCGACGGCAAGGTACTCGACGTTTTTACGTGAGACCATGTCCACGGCTTTGGCCTTGAGCTGATCGCCGTTTTTTAACTCTAACGACAGCGTCCAATGTTTTTGGCAGGCGAGTTCAAGGTTGTCGTAATCATCGCAGTTGATGGGTTTGTAGGCTTCATTCGTCAACATAGTCGCTCACCAATAAGTTTGCAGCGGCATACGCTGCTTGTTCCCTGAGAGAAGAGTTTAGCGCAGAATCAGCGGCAATATCGTTGAGAGCCTTCAACGCACAACCTATGGCGTCTGGCACATACCCAAGGTCGCCGCTACCAATTTCGGCATACTTCTGGCGAACTAACTCACAATACTTTTGCACATACACCTCCTCAGCAGAGTTGATACTCTGGATGATAGGCGACTATATCACAGGAATTTCATCGAAATCAGCCCGGTCGTCACGGGAATGATGCAAGCAAATGGGCAAAAGTGACATTTCGCGCTGGTCTTATGCATTCAGCGTGCGCACAAAAGGTTAAGTTGATGAACAGGTTATTACGCGACGCAACGTCGAGCCAAACGGTAGGTGACAGATGATTGTGCTGTCTCGATCGCTTTCACTTGCAGATAATGAAGTGGAACTCAGTGCCATCCGTGCGCAAGGTGCCGGTGGCCAGCATGTGAATAAAACGTCGACGGCGATTCACCTGCGATTTGATATTCATGCCTCATCGCTGCCGCCGTTTTATAAAGAGCGGCTGCTGGCGGCGAGCCATCATTTGATTACCGCGGAAGGCGTGGTGATCATCAAAGCACAGGAACATCGCAGCCAGGAAATGAATCGGGAAGCGGCCGTGCAGCGGCTGATAAATCTGATTCGGGAGTTAACCACGGTGGAAAAAGTGCGGCGTGCGACCAAACCGACGCACGGCTCTAAAGTGAGGCGGCTGGAAGGTAAAACGCGGCGCAGTAACGTGAAGGCGATGCGCGGAAAGGTGCAATAAAAAACGCCTCCGGCTGGAGGCGTTTTAGCGTTACTTGTTGAGTGCTTTCACCAGGAAGTCGACGATGTCATGTTGCTTAATCATCTGCTTCTCGCTGGCGGTACGCGCCTTGTACTCAATCTCTTCGTTATCGAGATTACGATCGCCAATTACGATGGTGTGCGGCACGCCAATCAGCTCCATATCCGCGAACATCACGCCTGGACGCTCTTTGCGGTCATCCAGAATCACGTCAATGCCTTTGGCACGCAGCGTGTTGTACAGCGCTTCAGCCAACTGCTGCACACGGAAAGATTTGTGCATATTCATTGGCAGAATGGCCACTTCAAACGGTGCCAATGCCGCAGGCCAGATGATGCCACGTTCGTCGTTGTTCTGCTCAATTGCCGCCGCCACAACGCGCGTAATACCGATGCCGTAACAGCCCATGGTCATCACCTGGTTACGACCATCTTCGCCCTGAACCGCTGCTTTCATCGCTTCGGAGTACTTGGTACCCAGCTGGAAGATGTGGCCCACTTCGATACCGCGTTTAATCAGCAGCGTACCTTTGCCGTCTGGGCTTGGATCGCCTTCCACCACGTTACGGATATCTTCCACGCGCGGTTCTGGCAGATCGCGGCCCCAGTTGATGCCGCTCAGGTGTTTGCCATCAATGTTGGCACCCGCGCAGAAGTCAGCTGTTTTTGCCACAGTACGATCGGCGATCACTGGCATGGTCAAACCGACCGGGCCGAGCGAGCCTGGACCGGCACCCAGCAGCGCGCGAATCTGTTCTTCGCTCGCCATCTCCAGCGGTTCAGCGACGATATCCAGCTTCTCCGCTTTAATTTCGTTCAGCTGATGATCGCCGCGCAGCAGCAGGGCAACCAGCGTGTGGCCGCTCTCTTCGGTGGCTTTGACGAACAGCGTCTTAACGGTTTTCTCAATCGGCAACTGATGTTGCTCAACCAGCTCGGCGATAGTTTTGGCGTTTGGCGTATCGAACTGCGTCATGGCTTCTGTGGCCTGCGGACGCTCGCCAGCCGGCGCTAAGGCTTCGGCTTTCTCAATGTTGGCCGCGTAATCAGATTCGCTGGAGAAGATCACGTCATCTTCACCGCTCAGCGCCAGCACCTGGAATTCATGTGATGCGCTGCCGCCGATAGAACCGGTGTCAGCTTGTACGGCGCGGAAATCCAGGCCCATACGGCTGAAGCTCTGGCTGTAGGCGCGGTACATCGCGTCGTAGGTTTCCTGCAGCGATTCCTGCGTGGTGTGGAACGAGTAAGCATCTTTCATGATGAACTCGCGTGAACGCATCACACCAAAACGCGGGCGCACTTCATCGCGGAATTTGGTCTGGATCTGATACAGATTGAGCGGCAGCTGTTTATAAGAGCTCAGCTCGTTGCGGATCAAATCGGTGACCACTTCTTCGTGGGTTGGACCCAGCACGAAGGGACGTTCGTGACGATCTTTAATGCGCAGCAGTTCCGGGCCGTATTGCTCCCAACGGCCGCTCTCTTCCCACAGATCGGCAGGCTGAACCACCGGCATGGAGATCTCAATCGCACCGGCGTTGTTCATCTCTTCACGCACGATGTTTTCAACTTTTCGCAGCACGCGAATCCCGGTCGGCAACCAGGTGTAGAGACCGGAAGCCAGTTTGCGGATCATGCCGGCGCGCAGCATCAGCTGGTGGCTGATCACTTCTGCATCGGAAGGTGTCTCCTTCAGAGTGGAGAGCAGATATTGAGTAGTACGCATTGATTACGATTCCAGTTATACGGAAGGAAACTGACAAATTTTTCTGGCGGCTAGTGTACCAGCGAGATCAATCACTCAAAAGCGGGTTTTAACGGGGATCGAGGGCGATCACCTCGGTTCCTGCCTCATCAATGCGCCAGCGCACGTTAAAGTCGAGTAGCCAGGCGGCATATTCACGATCTTCCGTCACACCTTTACGGTAAGCCGGGCGCGGATCCTGTGCCAGCACTTCGCTAATGAAACGCGCTAGCTGCGGATGGGTTTTCTGCTGCAGCTGAAGCTGGCTCTGCGCCAGCGGCGAAAAGCGCACCGGCATGGTGGCATCAGGCGCCGCCTGCGCAAACCCGGCGCGCGCATCAGGCAGCGCTTCGGCGAACGGCAGATAAGGTTTGATATCCACCACCGGCGTGCCATCGACTAAATCGAGGCTGCCGAGCTGCAAGATCACCTGCTGCTTCTCGCAGCGAATGCCTTTTAACTCAACCAGCGACATGCCGATAGGATTGGGGCGAAAGGTTGAACGGGTGGCGAACACGCCCATACGCGCATTGCCACCGAGGCGCGGTGGACGCACGGTCGGACGCCAGCCACCTTCCATCGTTTGGTGGAACACAAACAGCACCCACAAATGACTAAACGCTTCCAGCCCGCGTACCGCTTCCGGCTGATTGTAAGGTGGTAGCAGATGCAGCTCGCCGCCGCCATCCTGCACCAGACCGGGCTGGCGCGGAACGGCAAACTTCTCTTTCCACGGCGAACGAATTACGCCGATTTGCGCAAAGGCAAACTCACTCATTGATTTGATACTTTCAGTGCGGAGCCCTGGCAAATGGCCTGGCGATAGCATCCCGGCGTGCTGGTGACAATTTCGCACTTATGCAGCAGGACGGCGTTGGCTTTCATGCCGGCTGCGCGAATCTGCAGGCGCTTGCGCGCGGTGTTGATGTTAGGAGGCGAATCCTGGCTGCTGCTCTGGCAATCTTCAGCAGAGACTTCGCCCAAATCGCGGAACGGGTTGCTGACCAGATCGGTCGCATCGGTGTAGATCTTCACCGGCGCGGGACGTGGAGTCGGTTTACGTTGTGGTTCGCTGGATGCCTGTTGCGGACGAGAAGGAGCACTGCTTATCGGGTGATATTCACGCACACACCCGGTTAGCATCAATGCTAACAAGCAGAGCGGTAAAAAACGCATGGCAACATCCTCAAGTAATAAAAAAGTGGCGTTATTGAAACAAGGACGACAATAAATAACAAGTCAGGTGCAATTTATGGCAAAAGAAAGGGCGGCCGAAGCCGCCCTGCAAGGAATGAAAGGTGAACATTACCAGCCTTTCACTGCGCCGCCGTTGAAGATCTTGTTGGCCGCTTCAGACACTTCGTCTGATTGGTAAGCCTGCACAAACTTCTTCACGTTCTCAGCGTCTTTGTTGTCTTCACGGCTAACAATCAGGTTCACGTAAGGTGAATCTTTGTCTTCCACGAAGATGCCATCTTTCGCTGGCGTCAGACCAATCTGGCTGGCGTACGTGGTGTTGATCACCGCCAGTGCGATCTGCTGGTCGTCAAGTGAACGTGGCAGCTGCGGCGCTTCCAGCTCAACAATCTTCAGCTTTTTCGGGTTCTCAATGATATCCAGTGAGGTTGGCAGCAGGCCAACGCCATCTTTCAGTTTGATCAGGCCGACTTTCTGCAGCAGCAGCAGTGAACGTCCCAGGTTGGTTGGATCGTTCGGGATAGCAACCTGTGAACCGTCCTGCAGTTCATCCAGTGATTTGATTTTCTTAGAGTAGCCGGCGATTGGGTAAACGAAGGTGTTCGCTACGATGGCCAGCTTGTAACCGCGATCTTTGATCTGCTGATCCAGATACGGCTTATGCTGGAAGGCGTTAACGTCAATATCACCTTTGCTCAGCGCTTCGTTTGGCAGCACGTAATCGTTAAAGGTAACCAGCTCAACATCGAGGCCATATTTCTCTTTCGCCACTTTCACTGCAGTCTCAGCAACCTGCTGCTCAGCGCCGACAATCACACCCACTTTAATGTGGTTTGGATCTTTTGCTTTCTGATCGCATCCTGCCAGCGCAATTGCGCCAATCAGAGCACCCACAGCGGCAATCTTTTTAAATGTAAAAGACATATCCTTTCCTTAATAGAGGACTATTGATGTTGCTTGCTTACTTATGGGACACAGCACGTACAATGCGGTCGCCACAGAATTGGATTAAATAGACCAGCACAACCAGCAAAACCAGCACGGTGTTCATTACGGTGGCGTTATAGCCAATGTAACCGTATTGATAGCCAATCTGGCCCAAACCGCCTGCGCCAACCGCTCCGCCCATTGCGGAGTAGCCAACCAGCGTAATCAGGGTAATTGTAGCGGCATTCACCAGACCTGGCAGCGCTTCCGGCAGCAGGACTTTACGCACGATCTGCAGCGGCGTGGCGCCCATGGCGCGAGATGCTTCGATCAATCCGGTTGGCAGTTCCAGCAGGGCGTTTTCCACCATACGTGCAATAAACGGCGCGGCGCCGACGGTTAGCGGCACAATCGCGGCTTGCAGGCCAATCGAGGTGCCGACAATGGCGCGAGTGAATGGAATCATCCATACCAGCAGGATAATGAACGGAATCGAACGGAAGATATTCACCAGCGCGGACAGCACGCGATAAAGCGCGTTGTTGGCCAGAATCTGGCCGGGACGCGTCACATACAGCAGCACGCCAATCGGAAGACCGAGGACAAAACCAAAGAAACCAGAGACGAAGGTCATCATCAGCGTTTCCCAGACGCCACGCGTCAGTAACCACATCATCGCTTCAGACATAACCCAACACCTCTACTTTCACATGATTTTCTTTCAGCCAGGCAATCGCGGCTTGTGTATCTGTTTCACTGCCATCCATCTCAGCCAGCATGATGCCGAACTTCACGCCGCCGGCGTAATCCATCTGCGCACTGATGATGTTGTTATTAACGTTAAAGCGGCGAGCCGATTCTGACAGTAGCGGAGCATCCACCGATTTGCCGGTGAACTCGAGACGCAGCAGCGGCACGCTATCAGCTGTTGGCTGTGGCGCCATGCGTTGCTGGTAGTCGTCGGGGATATCCAGATGCAGCGTCGATTGAATGAATTGTTGCGCCAGCGGCGTTTTCGGATGCGAAAACACTTCGCTCACGCTGTCTTTTTCAATTAACTCACCATTGCTGATCACCGCAACCTGATCGCAGATGCGTTTCACCACATCCATTTCATGGGTGATCAATAGAATGGTAATGCCCAGACGACGGTTAATGTCCTTAAGCAGCTCCAGAATCGAACGCGTGGTTGCAGGATCCAGGGCGCTGGTGGCTTCATCACACAGCAGCACCTTAGGATTGCTCGCCAGTGCGCGGGCAATCGCAACACGCTGCTTTTGTCCGCCAGAGAGATTCGCTGGCCAGCTATCATGCTTGTCAGATAATCCCACCAGATCCAGCAATTCGCTAACGCGCTTCTTTATCTGTTCGCGCGAAAGATTGCCTAACTCTAATGGCAGCGCCACGTTACCGGAGACGGTGCGGGAGTTCATCAGATTAAAGTGCTGGAAAATCATGCCAATCTGGCGGCGTGCCCGCGTCAATTGGCCAGAAGAAAGGGTGGTTAATTCCTGGCCATCAACCAGCACGCGTCCGGAGGTTGGGCGCTCCAGCAGATTGACGCAGCGAATCAGGGTACTTTTACCGGCTCCAGAGGAACCGATGACGCCATAGATCTGTCCAGCAGGCACGTGCAGGCTGACGTTGGACAGCGCCTGAATGGTGCGTGAGCCTTGCTGGAATACTTTGGTGATATTTTCGAGTTTAATCATTAGTTTATTTATTATCGTGTTGCATAATCCGTGGTGTATGGGGCTTCACTCAGCAGGGCTGTGCGAAATTTGGATGGATGTTAAGGCATCCAGACGGCTAAATCAATGGAAGTCATTCAAACTGCCATTCTCTCGCTATACGCAATCATGCGATACTTAGCGACACATTTTCAGCAGGAGTTTCTACGTGGCGAACAAAGTCCCGGCTATTTTTCTTGATCGTGATGGCACATTGAATGTTGATCACGGCTATGTTCATGAAATCGATAATTTCGAATTCATTGATGGCACCATCGAAGCGCTACAGGCGTTAAAGAAAATGGGCTATGCGCTGGTACTGGTGACTAACCAGTCGGGCATTGCGCGTGGCATGTTTACCGAAGACCAGTTTATGCAACTCACAGAATGGATGGATTGGTCGCTGGCCGATCGTGATGTTGATTTGGATGGCATCTATTTCTGTCCGCATTTGCCAGATGCACCGGTAGAAGCGTATCGCCAGCAGTGTGATTGCCGTAAGCCGCAGCCGGGCATGTTGCTCTCCGCGCAGCAGCATCTGGATATCGATATGGCTTCTTCTTATATGGTAGGCGACAAAATAGAAGATATGCAGGCGGCGCTAGCAGCGGGTGTGGGTACCAAAGTACTGGTGCGTAGTGGCAAGCCGGTAACGGCAGAAGGGGAAGCAGTGGCGGATTGGGTGATTAACAGTCTGGCAGAGCTGCCAGCACGTATCAAAAAGGCCTGAAAACGGGCCTTTTGCGCAAATTTCAAGCGAACAGCAAAAAACTTGAAATTTGCACTTGTCAGCTCCGAATAACTCCCTATAATGCGCCACCACTGAGACGGCAAAGCGGCAACGCAGACGGCTCGGCAGGGAGTGAAGAAATTCATCCCGCCGGATGAAAACGCTGAAAAAAGTGTTTGACTCCGAAGGAGAGTAGCGTAGTATACGCCACCTCGCGACAGACGGTTCAGCCGCTGTTCGCAACGCTCTTTAACAATTTATCAGACAATCTGTGTGGGCACTCGCAGGATTGATATCCGCGTCTCCGGACGCAAAAAAATA
>NZ_JAGXKB010000334.1:0-262 GCF_019091025.1 Pantoea sp. GbtcB22 | reverse complement strand
AAAAGCAAACATCATTTGATTATTATACCACACAACGAACTTTCTTATTTGCCTTTTGAAATTCTAATCGATTCTTCCGGACATTATCTTCTGGATCGGTTTTCGACCAGCTATAATTATTCCGCGAGCTTCCTCCAAAAGAAATTGTCCGGTCAAAACAACGATGAATTAATAGCGTTCGCCCCATATGCGACTGCGGACGATACCAATTTAATTTTTGGTTCAATTCCCGCATCGCGTGAAGAAGTAAATGATTTGAATG
>NZ_JAGXKB010000333.1:0-262 GCF_019091025.1 Pantoea sp. GbtcB22 | reverse complement strand
CGCGTTCATTTCTTGTTCAGTCACTTAGGATAATGTGGATTGCAGTTGTAGTGCGGACTTTAGAAGGTCTGGATTGGACCGATGATAATTCCAAAAGTGAGGGTACCCGAGATTATGTGAGTTATTACCTCCTTGCAAATATGTGTGGTTTTTTTTTTTTTTTTGGTTGAGACGTGGACAGTCATCAGGTTCCTCATTGGAATTAACCAAACACAAGAAAGTTTGGCACAGTAGAAAGTATTGTGTAAACGTGATGTAGGAA
>NZ_JAGXKB010000332.1:0-262 GCF_019091025.1 Pantoea sp. GbtcB22 | reverse complement strand
CTACGCGCGACCCTGCCATCTCAATGAAAAATATCATCTTAATAATAAAAGCTTCAAATGTCATATCCTTTCTAGAATTTCTATTATTTCTCAACCACAACCATGCTAAATAACTATTATGAGATAGAAGATTAAATCAAGAGGGCTCTGCGTGTATTACAGTGTTAAGAAAAGCTAAATATCTTAAAAACTATGCAAGACTTTAAAGTCCTAATGCAGAGGCTTCAACGCTGCTTCCTTGGGATTCCTTTATAGTATAACA
>NZ_JAGXKB010000331.1:0-262 GCF_019091025.1 Pantoea sp. GbtcB22 | reverse complement strand
GACATTTTTTAGTTCAAATTTGAACTAAAACGTCGTTTATTTGTGACCGGAGGGAGTATCACGCAAACGCAAGTTGCTAAGAGGAACAGTAACCAATCTAATATTCACCCTTAGGGGGGATATAAAACATATGATGCATGTATATGATTTAACCTTAACCAATTAAGGTGAACCTGTTACTCTTGTGTCCAGTGTTCTTAAAATATTCCATCTAATTAGATCTACACTCAATCTGTGGATAGTCAATGTCACATTTCTTTCA
>NZ_JAGXKB010000330.1:0-262 GCF_019091025.1 Pantoea sp. GbtcB22 | reverse complement strand
AGAGGTGATCCACGGAAGATATCCCACCATTTCCGATTCATCGCTGGCCACCACGTCCTTTGGTTTTTCTTAATTAAGAGTTGAACAACGCAGTGTTCAATTTTAAGCCTGACTTTAAGTATCCAGCCGGCAAAAGACTGCCGACGGTGGGCCTAATGTTGTCGATGTGTTATACCACCGAGAGGACCAATATCTTTCGAGAACCACTGGTACGTCCCCTTTGGTGTATAGGCATGAGAACAGGAAGGAGGGACAAGGGCAA
>NZ_JAGXKB010000329.1:0-262 GCF_019091025.1 Pantoea sp. GbtcB22 | reverse complement strand
AATTTCTTCTAATCAAATCTGGATGTCGTAGATACGGCACATGATGCATATTGATATCGGAGATGTGTCGATGCCATAAGCTGCTAGAGAACTTTCCCTAATGTGTTGCTTCTTGTACAACGATATACTCCTAATACCAACAATAAGAAAGGAACGTAGATAGAATGAATGTCTGTCATCGGGCCAGTGCCTCTATACAACAGTCCTAGAGTAGTACTAGAGTAGTACTGACTGGTAGCAACTAAGACAGCTAGTAGCTCAT
>NZ_JAGXKB010000328.1:0-262 GCF_019091025.1 Pantoea sp. GbtcB22 | reverse complement strand
ATTCTTTTGTGGTATCCAGCATATTCTGAATCAGTGAGAGATAAACCGCACTCACGCCTTCGAATCGTCGGGTATCTATATCCATAAAAAGGGGCGGTTGTGGTTGCCCAGCGACAGCAACTTTGAGAACGTGATGACGAAACTCCGTAGAGATTGGTTCAGCCAGTTGTAAAGCAGGTTGAGCTACATCATATCGCGCCAGTAATTGCAGTTTTCTCTCTGATGCTATTAATGAACATGAAACTAAAGCCAGAAAAAATAA
>NZ_JAGXKB010000327.1:0-263 GCF_019091025.1 Pantoea sp. GbtcB22 | reverse complement strand
CTTGCCAGCTTCGTAACAACCTACATGGTAAGCTAAACCCGACAGTAGACAAGTATGGGATACTATGGCAGAGTCAACATCTAATATAACCCAGGAAGAAGAAGCCGAAAAACTTATCGCAGAATCCTCCAACAAAAACGTAATCGACCAAGAAGAATACCCCAAATCCGTCGAAACCGAACACCGCTGCATAACCATCCTCTCAGACCTCTTCCACGCACCCTCTGAAAATGAAATCTTCACCGCAATCGGAACAGCATGTA
>NZ_JAGXKB010000038.1:0-385 GCF_019091025.1 Pantoea sp. GbtcB22 | reverse complement strand
CACAGGTGGACATGCCTACGATCCGACTTGTGCGGACCTTGCGGCCCGAGTGCGTAAGGGGGCGGGGAGGCGGGGGCGCCGTTTGGGAACTACACCATCAGCACCCCCCCACCAACGGCACCATCACTGTTGTCCTGCCCGAACCCCTGCAAGTCGGGGGGCCAAGCGGGCTTAGGAAGACAAACCTAATTGACAACTCCTTGGCACACAGAACGCCATGGCCACGATCCGACTTTACGGCCCCGGCCTGGCCCACGTCATGGTGCTGCAGCTCGTCATCGCCGCGGGATGGCCCTGGCCCTGGGCCTGCCCCGTGGTGATCGCCGGCGGCGGGCAGACGGAGGCCTAGCGGGCTTAGGGAGGCAAACCTAAGTGACAACTCCTG
>NZ_JAGXKB010000326.1:0-263 GCF_019091025.1 Pantoea sp. GbtcB22 | reverse complement strand
ACAACTACATTCTACATTTTATATTGGAATGTACTTTAGCTAGAATAGCCAAAGTAGCTGAAATGATCAGTTAGATTAAAATCTGGAGAGCTGTGAGACTGAAAATATAAGCCCAAAATGAAAATTGGATCTCTAATGAATACTATACTCCTACAAGTGACTACTGCATATCGCGATTGAAGAAAACAACGAACTTCAGTATGTAGTATTCAACAACTAAATCAAAAAGGCGAATGAAGTGACCCTAAGCTGAATCGATAGAA
>NZ_JAGXKB010000325.1:0-263 GCF_019091025.1 Pantoea sp. GbtcB22 | reverse complement strand
CATCACGAAATAGGCAACTTCTGTAGATGCTTCATTCTCGTATCTCTTTAAGCTTTGTCAATAATAGATCAACAGTACAGCAGAGTAGCTCACGTACCAGTGAATGGGCGAAACGAGCCAGGACTTCGACGGCATGAGGGTATGTCAGCCTGGCCCCGGAAGAAGAAATGGTATAAGAACGCATTCCCTCCTGGCCGTGCAAAGCCCGTCTAAACAAATCCTCGTTCCCGTGGAGTAGCCTATCCTTCGGGAGCCTTTCGAAA
>NZ_JAGXKB010000324.1:0-263 GCF_019091025.1 Pantoea sp. GbtcB22 | reverse complement strand
CGGCGAAATACAAGATATTCCGCAGTAGAGGATGTTGAAGAGTTGAGCTCGGAGGCGATAAGATACAATGATATGAAGAATATCCAAAAACCGATTAGAATGCCGAGGTTTCTCCACTCATGTGCGTATGAGTACGAATATTGGGTTTCAATATAAGCATCTCCAGAAACAGTTCTTTCTCCAGCAACAGCACCACGCACAGCACAAATGAAAGAGTCTCCGCTCAAGCTCGGATACCCAGGAATGAACTGAGAGCATTCGAA
>NZ_JAGXKB010000323.1:0-263 GCF_019091025.1 Pantoea sp. GbtcB22 | reverse complement strand
CTTAATGACAGAATAGAGTGAATCGTCACAGAATCATGGCTATTTTGTGACATTTTTTACTTTCGTCACTGAAACTCATAATTCTTGTGCATGATGATCCAATAATCATACAACCCTCTTCTAAGTGATGGTCTGCTTGTGTGCTAACGTACTCGAATTCATGTACAGGTTGCCGGCGCTTTAGTGATGACCCGGGAGCTTCCTACGCGCCGAGGCCCACTTTAAGCGTCACGTTGGGCAGCAGATCGATAGTGACGTCGTTC
>NZ_JAGXKB010000322.1:0-263 GCF_019091025.1 Pantoea sp. GbtcB22 | reverse complement strand
GAGGGGTACCATGGGGGATACTCACGGAAGAGACATAATAAAGTCATAGATATTAGCATCCTTGCAAGCCTTAACAAGAGCTTCCTCTTCAACATCATCCGCCTCAATACCAAGCAAAATATTATCCTTCACGGTACCCTGGTACAGAGTCGGCTCCCGACTGACAAGAGCCAAATGGGACCGGTAAGAATTAACATTAAGCCCGGCGATATTCTTCCCATCAACAAAAACACCACCAGAAAGCGCGTCGTAGAATCTTTCCA
>NZ_JAGXKB010000321.1:0-263 GCF_019091025.1 Pantoea sp. GbtcB22 | reverse complement strand
CAGCTTCAGTTACTAGGAAGGCTTGAGGATGGGTTTTTGTTTACTGCTCTTGGATTGATTTTGAGCCAGCCACTGGATACCTCGCACAAGATTTGCTTTTCAACTGGCCATCATCGAATTCGATTTAGTTCTTTTGAGTGCACATTAAGGAAACCTCTGTAGGCATGAGGGCAAGGAGAGACTTTCGATCCCTGGTTGACTCTACTACTACACATAATGACATAGCCATGATACTCTCTTTGAAGCACACCACCACACTTTTC
>NZ_JAGXKB010000320.1:0-263 GCF_019091025.1 Pantoea sp. GbtcB22 | reverse complement strand
ACAACAACAACAATAAGTCAATAACGCAGTCAAATTAAAGGTCTTATATATTTAGAATAGTTTGATTGAGGATAAAATTAGAATAATTATACTTGAGCACAATAACAGCATTACATCCATCAATCACAAAAGGTCTGAGCCTTACGATAAATCTAGAATGCATGCACCAAGCTGTATCTAGTATCTGTTCATTTCCCTGTAGACTTAAATAATTCAAAGTGTAAACAAACACCGCGGCTTAATGTAAAGTATAACTTATTTAC
>NZ_JAGXKB010000319.1:0-263 GCF_019091025.1 Pantoea sp. GbtcB22 | reverse complement strand
AGTACGGAGTGTATGCCCCATCGAGTGGAGCGTTTGTGACCAACACATCTTTTGCCCCTGACTCCGGCGTCAGACGACATGAAAAGCAGAGGCTGGAGAACAGAATAGCGGATGCAGTTCCCATCACAGGCGGTGCCAACTGGATTGTTTTTCTTTTTTGTTTGCACTTTGGCCTCGCTATTTATCATTAGGAAGCAAGGGTGTGGCTTCTTCAGCCGACCACCATACATACCAAAAGGGACCCCCTGGACAGCTGGATTTGC
>NZ_JAGXKB010000037.1:0-389 GCF_019091025.1 Pantoea sp. GbtcB22 | reverse complement strand
GCGGATTGGCCGGAGTGAAGCTCCATTTGCCATCGGTGCCGAGGGTGGTGCTCCCCAGTACCCCGGTGCCACCACGCACGGTGACGACGCTGCCCGCTCCGGCACTTCCGCTCAACACTGGCGTGGTGTCGTTGGTGCGACCGCCGGTATCAACAGGAACCGCCGTGCCGCTGTTGTTATTGCTGAGCTGCAGATCGGTGGCGGCGGCTGGCGGTGTGGTATCCACGGTAAAGGTACCCGGCGCGGATGCGCCGCTGCTGTTGCCCGCCGCATCGGTGACGGTGGTGGACAGGCTGTGTGCGCCCTCGCCCAGCGCGATCGTTGGCGTAAAGCTCCAGTTGCCGCCGGTGTCCGCCGTGGCGGTGCCCAGCACGGTGGTGCCATCCAGT
>NZ_JAGXKB010000318.1:0-263 GCF_019091025.1 Pantoea sp. GbtcB22 | reverse complement strand
GACATCGCCATCGAAGTCGGCATCGGCAAGGGGACGATCTATCTCCACTTCACCAGCAAAGAGGAGATAGTGCTCTCGCACATCGACCGCATTGTCGAACGGACCAAGGAGCAACTCAGGCAGATTTCCCGTTCAGATGCAACAGCAGCGGAACGACTTCGATCGATGTTGCTGACACGCGTGATGTTTCGCTTTGACAGTATCCAGCACTACACCCAAAGCCTGAGCGATCTTCTCGCAGCTCTGCGTCCTGGATTGCATGC
>NZ_JAGXKB010000317.1:0-263 GCF_019091025.1 Pantoea sp. GbtcB22 | reverse complement strand
ACCAGCACCGCACCGACGCTTTGCGCAATCACAACAATATCTTCAATGCTCACCCTGGCTTGTCCAGCGACAAAGCGAACAAATTCATCGACGTCCTGCACTGAGCGTGCCAGGCTTGGGCTGTAACCTCGTTCTCCCGGCGAATGGCCGTGTCCACGCGCATCCCAGGCGTAAAAATGGGCATCCGGCATCAGTAACTCATCGACAACATGCGGCAAACGCCCGGAGTGCTCATGCCCGCGATGAAATAGCACAATCACTTT
>NZ_JAGXKB010000316.1:0-263 GCF_019091025.1 Pantoea sp. GbtcB22 | reverse complement strand
ACACTGAAACCAGACGATAAGAAACCGCCAGGACCACCGGACCGATAAACAGCCCAATCATACCGAAAGCAAACAATCCGCCAATAACGCCGGAAAGAATCAGGATCATCGGTAGATCGGCACCCATGCGAATCAACACCGGACGCATCACGCTGTCCAGCGTGCCGACCACGCAACTCCACACCAGCAGCACCGTGCCCCACAGGAGATCTCCGCTCCAGTACACCCAGATAATCGCAGGCACTAACACTACCAGCGGACCG
>NZ_JAGXKB010000315.1:0-263 GCF_019091025.1 Pantoea sp. GbtcB22 | reverse complement strand
CACGCCATCAATCGAACCGGTCAGGATATCTTTGCCTGCCTTGAGGCCAGCTTCTTTAATCGCCTGGATCGCACCGATCGCCATATCATCGTTATGCGCGTAAACCATGCAGATGTTCTTGCCGTTGTTTTCCGCCTTGTTAAAGCTCTCCATCACCTCTTTACCTTTACTGCGGGTAAAGTCACCGGACTGCGAGCGAATCACTTTGTTATTGTCGTGGCCGGCGATGGCTTCGGGGAAGCCTTTCTTACGGTCAATCGCCA
>NZ_JAGXKB010000314.1:0-263 GCF_019091025.1 Pantoea sp. GbtcB22 | reverse complement strand
GCGCATGGCGCGCTTCTTCAACGGCGTGAAAAACGTTATCGCGTTGGGTGACATCGACCTGCAGCGCGATAGCCTTTCCTCCTGATGTGACAATCTCATCAGCGACATGCTGCGCCGTTACAAGATTGAAATCCGCGATGGCTACGGAAAAGCCGTCTTTTGCCAGGCGTAAGGCAATGGCTGCGCCAATGCCCTGACCGGCGCCGGTTACAAACGCAACTCTGTTTTTCATAATCATATCCTTTCAATTAGAGAATTTGACT
>NZ_JAGXKB010000313.1:0-264 GCF_019091025.1 Pantoea sp. GbtcB22 | reverse complement strand
GTTAACTTAAGTGATAATAGCCCCAGTGGTCTTAGGAAGACAACATGCCGAGGCAACTCCTTGGCCCACAGAACGACATGGCCACGATCCCCCGTCAGGCCCCGCCGCGGCAAGGCTGACGGCGCCCCGAGCGGCGCGAATAGCGCATGCCGCCGGGCTGGGGGAAGGCGATGGCAGCGGCTTGGGGCCATCGGGAGAGGTGGGTCAAAGTCGGGGGCCAAGCGGCCTTAAGAAGAGCAACCTAAGTGGCCACTCCTCGGAACA
>NZ_JAGXKB010000312.1:0-264 GCF_019091025.1 Pantoea sp. GbtcB22 | reverse complement strand
GGCTTTAGTAGTTTGCCTTAATAGATAGTAAGATCACTAGGATAGCTGTATTATCTGTATATCTAAACCTAGACTTTGGAACTCTAAGCCAGAATAAGGGGGCTAGATAGAGTATAAATAGAATAGGGGATACTAGTCAACCTTATAGCAGGCTATAGAGTATTTCTATTACTAGTCCTATTTTATTATTAATATAGATTTATACTACTTACCCTATGATAAAGGAGGCAACCTAGTAAGTTAGGTTATTAGGCCAGCCCTGTA
>NZ_JAGXKB010000311.1:0-264 GCF_019091025.1 Pantoea sp. GbtcB22 | reverse complement strand
GCTTCATATGGATCCAAACGTCATGATTACTTGTGAACGATTGTTTATGGAGGGTGTATCCTAATTCGCGAAGACGACAAAATGGGGAAACCCTGACAAACTTGGCAACTGAAAGAGATTGGTCGACGGATTGACTTTTTTTTTCGGATAAATGCTGTTCCTTTTTTGGTCTAACTGCTACTGCTGGATGTTTATCTAGATTGAGAAAATGGCTTTGGGACAGTAGTTCAATGAACCTGGAGGTGACGAATGACTATTTTGACA
>NZ_JAGXKB010000310.1:0-264 GCF_019091025.1 Pantoea sp. GbtcB22 | reverse complement strand
CCGACTACCCCCGTCGCATTCAATTGGGTAGATTTTACACTATCTCAGAGCAGACCAAAAGTTATTACTGAACAATTTCCTCTCGAGTTGTGATCTTCCTGCTAATAAGTGCGAGCTTTAAGCCAGTGGTGGTGTATCTTGTATCAGAGAAGCTAAAAGTACAGCCAATGAATCACGTCCTGGTTCTTCAACCAAAGCCAGCAGCATATTGTGGGGTATGTAACGACCAGGGATCCATCAACAAGACTTGCCATACTCGTCCCT
>NZ_JAGXKB010000309.1:0-264 GCF_019091025.1 Pantoea sp. GbtcB22 | reverse complement strand
GTGATATTTTAGTTAATGGCTATTTTGATTATATTATCAAGTGACAGCCTTGTTCCGTTCCTGGACATTGTATGAAATGAGGCTGACGTGAGCTTGGCGCAGCAGGAACCATACTAGTCTATTCTGGCACAATGACCGTTTTATTGCTCGGAGTTTCACATGATCTTGACAATATGGGGTATTAGGCCATCGAGCTATATGTTTAGTATTACAAATGAGAAGCATTTAGCGAGCACGCCAATCAAAATAACCGTCATCAGGAAC
>NZ_JAGXKB010000308.1:0-264 GCF_019091025.1 Pantoea sp. GbtcB22 | reverse complement strand
ATAAATTGAAGGAATGTCTGTTTTCAGTTTTGTTCGAAGTTCTTAGAACCTTCTCAACTAAGCTTGGAAGCTTGGTTGACGATTAAGAGGTACGTGCAGGGGTTGTGGCCTGTGATATTAGATTCTGTGATAATTAGAGTATAGTATGTATTAGTAGATACTACTAGAATATCATATATATCTATCTACTTTTATCCCTGACTATAGCTCTCCTACTATGACTGTTCAGGGCTATGTATAGTAGTAAATTGTCGCTTACACATC
>NZ_JAGXKB010000307.1:0-264 GCF_019091025.1 Pantoea sp. GbtcB22 | reverse complement strand
AAGATGATTCGGTCGACCTCGACACGAGGTTCCCATCGTCCATAGTTTTATGTGGGGCGGCTGCCGACGATAATGGGCCATCCCCCATGGAGATACCCTAAGGTAGGAAGATTGACGCTTAAAACGGATCGGGTGACGAAAGGACTCCCAATAATAATTCATTTTGTTCTTCAATCCCATTCAACTCGGCACGGGAACTTCTACCTTCGTTGATGAGTCTACGGAGTTACCAAGCTTGGAGAATCCACGATGAAGCTTTGCCAC
>NZ_JAGXKB010000306.1:0-264 GCF_019091025.1 Pantoea sp. GbtcB22 | reverse complement strand
CGACAGTGCAAATAATTGGGATGTCTTTTCAAATATTACGTGTTTGGCCCATGATGTTTTGGGTACACAAACAGAACTGGTTCAAATCCTGTAGCAATATTGTAAAAAATCTTATCCCTTCTTCTCAAGAAAAATCTAAATTATAAGCTCCCGTCGAATTTTTTGGGAAACAAGAACACGTGTGTGCGCGTGTTAGAGACCGAGAATACTAAAAATGTTATAGAAGCCTATCATGTGCTTTAAATAGGAGAATACCAAAGATAG
>NZ_JAGXKB010000305.1:0-264 GCF_019091025.1 Pantoea sp. GbtcB22 | reverse complement strand
CAGGAGGAGCGACCTCAAGAATTCCTGTCTGTCGTTGAAAGGTTTCTACTGACAGTGTTCAGAACTCCAAACGAACAAGTGTTCCAAGCAGCTGTATGACGAAATCTGTATGATCTGTACTGGAGAAATGAGAAATCACAGTAAAACAAGAGAACAACTAAAGATTCATAAGCCTTTACTGTCAGAAATTTAGGGTTCCAATTGGAACTCATTTTATTGCAAGATTTGTAGAATATTACAAGTGGCAAAGATAGGTTTATGCAG
>NZ_JAGXKB010000036.1:0-419 GCF_019091025.1 Pantoea sp. GbtcB22 | reverse complement strand
GGAGCCGACGGCAAGTGGTCGCTGGAGCTGGCGGGTGCGCTGAGAGACGGCAACCACAGCTTCGTGGTCACGGCGACGGATCTGGCGGGGAACACCTCGGCGCAGTCTAACAGCTGGAGCGTTCTGGTTGACACCAACAGCACCACACCTGCCATCACCGGCGTAGTGGATAACGTGGCGGGTGGTACCGTGGGAGCGATTGCCAACGGCGGTCTGACCAACGACAACAAACCGACGCTGAACGGTACGGCGGAAGCTAACGCGATTGTCACCATTCGCGAAGGCGGCAACGTCCTGGGAAGCGTGAAGGCAGGAGCCGACGGCAAGTGGTCGCTGGAGCTGGCGGGTGCGCTGAGAGACGGCAACCACAGCTTCGTGGTCACGGCAGTTGACCCGGCGGGGAACACCTCGGCGCAGTC
>NZ_JAGXKB010000304.1:0-264 GCF_019091025.1 Pantoea sp. GbtcB22 | reverse complement strand
GATGAGGGTGTTGGTGGTGGATGAGTTGGTACCGGCATTGGGGTTACTCTTCGAAGTACCACCATTGTCAGAGGAGTAAGGTGCCGCGTTCTTCAATGGAACCATGTTAGCATTGAGAACACCCAGCACGGCCATCTGCTGCTCTAAGCCATCGGTTCCATCGGAGGCCTGCTTATACCACTGGATGCCACAAAGAGTGCCGTCCTTGACACAAGTGGCGGTGGCGGCCACAGCGGAGGTCTGCAGCTTCGGCATGATCAAATC
>NZ_JAGXKB010000303.1:0-264 GCF_019091025.1 Pantoea sp. GbtcB22 | reverse complement strand
GAATGCTATTCACGTCAAGGCAGATCTTCCAGGGATTGATCCCAATACCCTGGATGTTCGTGTTGAGGGGAATAGACTTCTTCTTCGCGGTGAACGGAATTTCGATAAGGAAACGAAAAAAGAAAACTTCTATCGCGTTGAACGTTCTTATGGATCGTTCCTTCGCGCTTTTACCCTTCCTCACAATATTCAAGCGGATCGAATCGATGCGCAATACCGAAATGGTGAATTGAATATAACGCTTCCGAAACGCGAAGACGCAAA
>NZ_JAGXKB010000302.1:0-264 GCF_019091025.1 Pantoea sp. GbtcB22 | reverse complement strand
AGCCCACAGGCTAGCAGTTTAATCAGCGTTAATTTACCCGCGCCGTTACGGCCCAGCAGCCCATTACGTGAACCCGGCACAAGGTTGAGTTTGATGGCGTCGAGAATGATGCGTTCGCCATAACCGGCGGTAACGCGCCCCATCTTCAGCAACGGATTCGGCAAGCTTTCTGGCGCGCGGAAACTGAAGCTGAATGGGTTAACGACGTGTGCTGGCGCAATCAATTCCATGCGCTCCAGCATTTTGATGCGGCTCTGCGCCTGC
>NZ_JAGXKB010000301.1:0-264 GCF_019091025.1 Pantoea sp. GbtcB22 | reverse complement strand
AGACCAGTTCAGCGCGCCGCCACGCCGTCTGCCGCCACCCATATCCTGCATGCACACCGCAAAGGCATGCGCATCACTGCGGTTGACCTGATAATGATAGCTGACCATCACCGGCCCGCGATCGTGACGAATCTCCAGCTCGGGCAAGGGACCGCTGACCGTGCTGAGGTCGAGGTTCAGATCCGGATCCTGATCCAGCCGCCAGCGCAGCACCGTCAGGCACGCCAGCAGCATGCCGACAGTGGCGACAGTCAGTGACAATGG
>NZ_JAGXKB010000300.1:0-264 GCF_019091025.1 Pantoea sp. GbtcB22 | reverse complement strand
AAGAATGATTTTCATATTTATCAGGAAGTTGTTGGAACGCATGTAACGGTGGGGCTGAAAGTTAGGATTGATTACGTTATTTACCCTAAAGCTCATCTCCTTAATCATGGGGTTGAACCTGCGCCGTTCGGGATTGAAGTGAAATATTTGAATCAAGAAAAAGATTTCGCACATAAAGCCAGACGAGGCATCTGGCAGTCCATTTCATATAACGATTGTGAGTTCTCAATTAATAACAAAAAATTCAGGGTAAAGTTTTGCCTG
>NZ_JAGXKB010000299.1:0-265 GCF_019091025.1 Pantoea sp. GbtcB22 | reverse complement strand
ATTCCCGTCATTGCCTACTCTCCACTGGGTCGAGGTGTCTTGACTGGAGCAGTGACTTCCTTGTCTGACATCCCCGCGGATGATTACCGCCATGTCCTGCCCCGTTTCCAAGAAGAAAACTTCCAACAGAACCTTAAACTCATCAACGAGGTGAACAGCTTGGCCGAGCGCAAAGGAGTTGCACCATCCCAAATCGCATTGGGTTGGATCCTCACTCTGACTGGTAAGCCCGGTATGCACACTATCATCCCGATTCCTGGTGGCA
>NZ_JAGXKB010000298.1:0-265 GCF_019091025.1 Pantoea sp. GbtcB22 | reverse complement strand
ACGTGGATTTACAGCAATTCCAACTGGATTATGCCCAACTTTTATGTTTGTTTCAACTTTATTAGATGTACCGTTTATGTCGCTTACAGAATCGTTCGAGAAATTTGAGACATAAATGGTATTGGTTTGTGTATTGAGGGCGTGAACAGAGGGAGTCGGACCAACTGGTATTGTTGATACCAATGTATTGTTACTTCCATTCAATACTAAAACACTATCTTTTCCTAAATCTGAAACATAGACCTTGTTCGTGAGTGGATTGATT
>NZ_JAGXKB010000297.1:0-265 GCF_019091025.1 Pantoea sp. GbtcB22 | reverse complement strand
GGCTCGTTCTCCGACTGCTTGATCGGCAACACCCTGGTCAACGGCGACGTCGAGAACGCCAACGACGTTCCGCTGCTGTCGATCGAGATCGGCGACGTGCGGACGGAGGAGACGATCTCGCTCGAAGGATCCAACGGCCCGGCGTTGCACGGCGTCAATCTGGAGGGCGGCGGCATCATTCCCAGATGTGCGGGAAGGGATACGGCAGCTGAGACAGCGCGCAGGCGCCGCTGACCTTGATCACCGCGTTCGGGCGCTTGGCGAG
>NZ_JAGXKB010000035.1:0-425 GCF_019091025.1 Pantoea sp. GbtcB22 | reverse complement strand
ACCCTTCCGTCAGCTCCGGTGACCTCAGCAACAGCGCGTGCACGAGTTGCATCGCGTTCATCCTGCCCGGGCCCTTCAGGAAGCAGGGACAAATCACCCTGCGGAAAGGCATCCCCTGTTACATTCACAAACATCTCAATATCTGGAATACCGGTTGAATGCCATGACGTCACCAGATCGCCAAAGGAAAGCGGCACACAGGCCACAGGGCCTTCACCAAAATCAATCCAGCCGGGCTGCGCATTCTCTTTCGTCATCAGAATACCGTTAACACGTTCCAGCAGGCCGGCTGCGATTATTTCGCCTGCGCTGAGGGCAGACCCCCGGGACATCGTTCCGGCCACCTGTAATGCTATACGCACCCGTCGTGGTTCCGGTACATGTCGTACAAGGCGAACGGCCAGGCAGCGGGTAGGCACCACGTC
>NZ_JAGXKB010000296.1:0-265 GCF_019091025.1 Pantoea sp. GbtcB22 | reverse complement strand
GGTTTAATATTAATATCTATTTTAATTAGATAGATTAATAGGGCCTTAGATGCTTCTAATTTGATAAAATAGGCTAGATTCTATAGAAGAATTACTATAAAAGGAAGGGGGAGTAGTACAGATTTATATAGTTAGAATATTAATCTTACTAATAAGAATATATATATAGAATGCGTTTTAAAATATAGAATATAGGGAATAGAGATGAAAATAAAGACCTCCTTATAATAAGTTATGAGGGCTCATAACCTATAAGTAAGAATAG
>NZ_JAGXKB010000295.1:0-265 GCF_019091025.1 Pantoea sp. GbtcB22 | reverse complement strand
GGCATACAGGGTTTCACATTTCAGAAGGCATTGGCAAACAGAGTTCTTCGTTGTGTCCGATTTTAGCAGTCAGCCGAGTTTCAGTCGTGCAAAACAATGTATGCAGCTGGTGGCAAAAGACATCCATGTGATGCTCTCAGATTGACCATGCTCCTTTTTATAAAAGAGAGCGCGGTGCTCTCATCTAAGTGATTGTGGCACATCACCATGTTCTGGCAAGTGGCAACCTGAGAACATCAGGATCATTAACCATTTGCCACTCACG
>NZ_JAGXKB010000294.1:0-265 GCF_019091025.1 Pantoea sp. GbtcB22 | reverse complement strand
AGGACTATCCCATCTTCCAGTGCGACGATTGCATCGTCCAGGTCCAGATGTTCGACGAGCCCTTCGATGCCGCCTACACCTTTGCTGTGGACGGCGCCGGCACGCCGTTCGACCCCGCTGCCCAAGAAGAGGACAGGTCCAATTGACGGGCCAGGGGCAGCGTTCAATCCGCCGACTTCCGCCCGCCGTTCTCCACTTTGCGACGGGCCCGCACCGCCTCCGGCGCATGTTCCAGCCAATAGTCCAAGGCCCGGCGGAGCACGTC
>NZ_JAGXKB010000293.1:0-265 GCF_019091025.1 Pantoea sp. GbtcB22 | reverse complement strand
AGAAGACCAGCGTCATGACGCCAAGCAGAACCAGCAGGGCTTGCAGCAGGCGTTTGGCGATGTAACTCAGCATACAAAGTCCTCAGCAGTCGAGGCCGCCGAAACCGGCAGCCCCGATGCAGTTCTGATCAACGCAGCTTGATGTCTGACAGCCGGAGGCTTTCGTCGGCGCGAGGCTTCCAGTCCAGCTTGGCGTTGATACCATAGAGATCGATTTGCTGATGCAGGAACAACCACGCTGCCTTGTCGTGCACGACGTTGTTCA
>NZ_JAGXKB010000292.1:0-265 GCF_019091025.1 Pantoea sp. GbtcB22 | reverse complement strand
AAAAGCCTGAGAAGTGTGGAGGTATAACTGATTTCGTTAAAACCACAGTACGGCATTTCGGCGAACATGATTAGCATCACATATCTGAGCATGATAAGACTTGGATGAGACAATGAAAACAATGACCGATGAGTACAGAGAAAATAGATAATACAGATCCTACTGTAGTAGTCTCATAAATCATCAGAGATCCTACAGTTTGTTTTCAACCTACTCAGGTGTACGCAGTACATATAAGCTGCTAAATTATCACAGATTATAACAG
>NZ_JAGXKB010000291.1:0-265 GCF_019091025.1 Pantoea sp. GbtcB22 | reverse complement strand
GAAGACCCCGACGACATGGTTGCCTCCGCCTCGTTCAAACCGCTCGTAGCCGTCCTCCAAGGCCTGCGCTCACACTCGGAACGCCTCGTCGGGCAGCTCGCCTCACGGGCCCTGACCAGGCAGCCACAGACCAAACGGCACCACCTCATCCGCGACGAAGACGGGCAGATCATCAGCGCCGACGGCGAAGGCGACGGCAAAGACCAGGAACAGGACGGCGCGCAGGGCGCGGTCGAATCGGAGCTGTTGCACTTCTCCAGCCCCC
>NZ_JAGXKB010000290.1:0-265 GCF_019091025.1 Pantoea sp. GbtcB22 | reverse complement strand
ATGCTAGAAACACCGTTTGACATGGATGGTGTCTTTTATATTTTTTCAACCAGTATATTCTGCAGTATTTATTCCGCCACCTCATCAGTTGAAGGGAGCATTGTACTTTCCTATTTTTCTAGACGTTAATTTTTGCAACAACTGAATCCAAAAATACAAAGATATATTCTAAATAAGGGATATATGCTAGGCGATTGCGTCGTGGGCCTCGCCTGTAACGTTAGAAGCCGATAAGACTGATAGATTGGGCCGGCCAGCTAAATGA
>NZ_JAGXKB010000034.1:0-429 GCF_019091025.1 Pantoea sp. GbtcB22 | reverse complement strand
GAGGCCGGTGCCGTCATTGCTAACCGCGCCTTCAACGCCGCCGCTGACAGCGTCGGTCACGGTTTCCAGCAGCGGCGATGCAATCAGGGTATCTACGGTAATCGTAAAGCCGTCTGAAATCACAGAAATGTTGCCCGCCGGGTCGACGGCGCCGGCGGTCAGCGTGTGCACGCCTTCGGCCAGGTCTTCGCTGCCCTGCCAGCGCCACGCGCCGGTTGCAGCATCGGCCCGGACGCTGCCGACGGCTGAGCCGCCGTCATAAATCGTCACCAGGCTGCCGGCTTCGGCGCGGCCGCTGAGCACGGGGCGGGCGTCGTTGGTGAGGCCGGTGCCGTCGTTGCTAATCGCGCCCTCCACGCCGCCGGTCACCGCGTCAGTCACGGTTTCCAGCAGCGGCTGCGCAATCACGGTATCCACGGTGAAGGTGAA
>NZ_JAGXKB010000289.1:0-265 GCF_019091025.1 Pantoea sp. GbtcB22 | reverse complement strand
CGCAGTTAAGCCCTCGGTTTTGAGAAAGTAGCCCCTGGGTTGACTGTTTTATCGCAGTTATACCCCTGGAACCTTATTTTATGCGTAACTTCTCCGTTTTAACTCCGATTTTGATGATTCTCGTGCCCACGTGACCGTGGCAGCGCGTAGAACACGTTTATAATCATTTTCAGTACTGTTTTTATGTAATGGTGTACTGTTTTCTTATAGTTGTATATTTCGTTTGCATGTATGTGCGCCTATGGTTGCTGTGTATAACGTGGAC
>NZ_JAGXKB010000288.1:0-265 GCF_019091025.1 Pantoea sp. GbtcB22 | reverse complement strand
CGGTGGAGCGGCTAATCCTAATCCGGAAATTTCAGCGTATTCGTAACTCACTTCTCCAACATTCAACCTTCAATTCGAAGAATATCTCGATGCCTGGAACAAGGGAACCAACTCAAGGGTAGATCTACGGACTGGCGCAAATTGTTTGAGGAATTTGCATTATTCTTGCCTGCTTCTGGTAAGCCCGAGTTGAAATTGATGCAGCCTGGAGCGTTGGACTGGCGACTTGGACTTCATAAAGGGAAGTAAAGAACGAATACGCTAC
>NZ_JAGXKB010000287.1:0-265 GCF_019091025.1 Pantoea sp. GbtcB22 | reverse complement strand
ATATCAGAATTAAGTTTTGCCCTCCTCTAGGAAAGCGTTTTCCTTTCCCCTAACGCTTGCACAGAATCCTACAATCGGGTGTAATTCACCTTTCCATCGGTAAAAACTAGAAGCAGTTCTCAATTCACCAAGAGCTGGAAACGTCTTTCCCAAGAAAGGCCCTTGAGCCAGCGATGACCAACGATATTGACGAGGGAGTTTTCGGGCGTTGCTGTGAATATGTGTACCGTGGGGATTACTCTGCTCTATGCCCCGTTCCGAAAAC
>NZ_JAGXKB010000286.1:0-265 GCF_019091025.1 Pantoea sp. GbtcB22 | reverse complement strand
ACTAGCTCGGAGCTTCTGCCAGAGTTTTTTGTCGACAGGCACTTGTGACGCGCATTCAGAAGTTCTGAGACAGGTCCAAGTCAAGGATAACCCGGGGAACTATCAATCCAGTATGTACGTGAGGCGATCCAACATCAAAAACCACAAGTTACGAGCTACCGCAACGGCCAACCCAGAGTTGATGAATGGCTGCTGCCTTAACCGAAAACATGCCCAGATGAAACTGACAAAACTCGAACTGCAGATTTATTTTCCAAGTAAAACC
>NZ_JAGXKB010000285.1:0-265 GCF_019091025.1 Pantoea sp. GbtcB22 | reverse complement strand
CGGCACGCTGGTGGCACTGGTGACGGGCGCTAAGGCGTCAAGACTGGCGGAGTTATATACCTGGAATGTGCTGTTGGTGCCGGTTGCGGGATCGGGCGTAGTGATCGCAAAGGTTTGCGGGCCGGGATCCAGGCGATCCTGATTGAGATACTGCGATCCCGAGGTGAACGCCACTTGCCCGAGCGTGGTGGTGACCGCGCCATTCGATCCTGCCGTGTATGCCTGATTGCCGGTCAAAGTTCCATTGCCACTGCTATCGGTAATT
>NZ_JAGXKB010000284.1:0-265 GCF_019091025.1 Pantoea sp. GbtcB22 | reverse complement strand
ACGGTCGCGGCAGCGACATTCAATGCACCCGCATGTGCCATCATCAACCCAGTATATTTGCACGAGCCGTAGGTGGTGAGGTCGGGATTCGCCATATAGGCGCGCACGCGCTGCTGCTCAGGCAGATTTTTCAGACGGACGCTGACCATTTTGCGCCCGGCAAAGGCGGCATTAATCCGCGCCTGCGCCTGTTTTGGCTTGTTAACCACATTGCCAATCAGCGTAATGCCTGCCTTAATGCCGAGATCATAAGCCTGATCTTCAT
>NZ_JAGXKB010000283.1:0-265 GCF_019091025.1 Pantoea sp. GbtcB22 | reverse complement strand
GGCGAGCGTATTCTGCCCGGCCACGCCTATATCGCGCCGGGCGCCATGCACATGGAGCTGGGCCGTAGCGGGGCCAACTATGTGGTGAAACTGAATGACGGTCCGCCAGTGAACCGGCACAAGCCATCGGTGGATGTGCTGTTCCGTTCGGTGGCGGTGCACGCAGGACGAAATGCGGTGGGTGTGATTCTGGCCGGGATGGGTAACGACGGCGCGGCCGGGATGCTGGAAATGCATCGCGCGGGCGCCTGGACCATCGCGCAGG
>NZ_JAGXKB010000033.1:0-467 GCF_019091025.1 Pantoea sp. GbtcB22 | reverse complement strand
GGTCAGGCAGGGAAGGGGTTCAACCAACGCCGGCAGGCCACAGGGGCTCATGACCGGCGCAGGCCGAACGGGAGGGGTGCACCCGGTGAGGGGTGGGAACCCAGACACTGAGACCCGTGAGGGTGGATTCAGTACATAGATTGGGAGAGACGTTGCGGCTCACCTCTCTACACATACCCTCCGACCATCGTTGGGTATGGTGCCAACCGTGCAATCGTTCCGTGCCCAAAACGCAATTAGAATATAGGTCACTGTTGTATGGCATGCCCATACAAAAGGTACTTCCGGCGACGCAAAACGGAAATTTTCCCATAGTAAGTGGGCCTGTCTATATGCGCAAAACTTGTCATAGGGGACTTAGAAATTTTGGCCCACCGGTGGGCCGTCAACTGGCGAATTATGGGCCGTCAACTGGCGAATCTGCCGTCAACTGGCGAATCCTGGCCGCCAACTGGCCGCCAACTGGC
>NZ_JAGXKB010000282.1:0-265 GCF_019091025.1 Pantoea sp. GbtcB22 | reverse complement strand
AGCGAGCCGGTGGCGAAGTTACCGGCGCGCAGTGAGATGGCGAACACCATCAGCGGCGGAAACAGGATTCCCGCAATAAACATCAGCAGCAGCAGATGCGGCATCAACAGACGCAACTTTTGCGATTTGGGTTGCACCATAGCCATAACGCCTCCTTAATCCAATTTCATCCGCACGGCTTTAAGATTGATTACCGCCAGCGCGCCCACCAGCAGGAAGATCAGCGTGGGGATCGCCGCCGCCCGACCAAAGTCCTGTCCGCCGC
>NZ_JAGXKB010000281.1:0-266 GCF_019091025.1 Pantoea sp. GbtcB22 | reverse complement strand
GCCAGCTGCTTGTGTACCGACTGCGTGACAAACATGTAAGGATCGTTGTTATTCACCTACTGGACGACAAAACAAAAGTAGGGTGATAAACCGGGATAATGGACAGGTGAAAGTCTTACTTGTGCCATCAGAAGAACAGAGACAGACTCCTACTGTGACACCTTGGAGAGCTTGTAGTTGAGGGAGGCCTGGATCCGGTACGCCGAGGTAACGCTCGTAAGGCGGCACAACCTGGGAACAACAGAAAGATTGAATCGAACTTGGGA
>NZ_JAGXKB010000280.1:0-266 GCF_019091025.1 Pantoea sp. GbtcB22 | reverse complement strand
TATATCATATTCTCTTTCCACGGCATCTTTCTCGAAACAATGAGTAGAATGTGCTATGTATCACCACATCTTACTCTTTGAAGAATGTTCGGATTTAATATCTTATATGTGTACACAGTCTCTATCAAATGAAATGAATGTGTGTCTCAAAAACACATCCATTGATAACCCTTTGAATCACAAGATCCTTCATGGTTCGGTCTTCCGATTTCGTACGCTTTGCTTCTAATTGTTCTAAGACCTATATATTTACCACATTTCTAAAT
>NZ_JAGXKB010000279.1:0-266 GCF_019091025.1 Pantoea sp. GbtcB22 | reverse complement strand
TGGACTCCCTACAGTAGGACCTTTGCGACGACGGTTTGCCCACGAAGCCGATGTATGTACCCTTCATGTCTGCACTTTGTACAGCGAAAGACGCTCAAATTGAGAGATCGTCGAAAATTGGTGCTGATATACTTTCGGTCATAGTACCAAATCCGCAAGGGGGTCTGGACCGTCTGTGGTGTGGCGTTGTCTAACGACGCCGTACCTCCAGCGATGGTAGTGGGGTGTATGGCTATTCATCTCTGTAAGAGGCGAGGATCGACGAG
>NZ_JAGXKB010000278.1:0-266 GCF_019091025.1 Pantoea sp. GbtcB22 | reverse complement strand
GAATTCAAGGGAGTATCATTTATCCAGTATAGCGTTTAACGAGAGTGACCTGGCTTTCTCTGTTTCTTATGAAATGATGAACTCCAGACGCCAGAAATCAGATTATTAGTGCAATGCAAAGAAAAACATGAAGGTAAATAGCCACCAGTCTCATCCCTTGTCCCCATTCAACTTTCATTGTTCCAACTTCCTTTGAGCCATCGAGAATGTGTCTTATGAAGACTCGGGCTTCCTTTCCCACCCATCCTCCGATTTCCGACGATATC
>NZ_JAGXKB010000277.1:0-266 GCF_019091025.1 Pantoea sp. GbtcB22 | reverse complement strand
GATAGTGTTATACTATATATCGGTTTTATATTTAAGTGCGGTCTTCATATGATGTTGCCATAAATATTAAGGGCAGGTCAAACAGTGCTGTTTTTTCCCTTGTCTTTTGTAACCTTTTTAGAAAAAAAAATTTTATTCCGGTCTTTGCATAAGTTATGCACTTAACTAATACATAACCAAGTTTAGAGCAACATCTCTAACAAAAGAGCACACATAGTTTAAAAAAACATTCTCAAGCACAAAGCTTTCTAGATGACAGCCACCCA
>NZ_JAGXKB010000276.1:0-266 GCF_019091025.1 Pantoea sp. GbtcB22 | reverse complement strand
AGCCTGATCCATTTCGAAGAACCTCGTGCTGAAGTCGATAATCCTGTCCCATTAAGGTGCGAGATAAGAAGAAACAGAAGTGCCATTCCCTCAAAGTTCGTATTCTAGTTTGAAAATAGTCGTTCGAAAGTCGGGCCTAAGCCAGCCTTCTTGCTTAGGTACCTTCTACATTGGGCCGTAAAGATAGGAGCCCGGGTTTGAAGACGGCCTTTACTCCATAAAGGGAACCACAGGAAATAAGATCATTATAAAATTAAAATTGGGGA
>NZ_JAGXKB010000032.1:0-470 GCF_019091025.1 Pantoea sp. GbtcB22 | reverse complement strand
TTTTCATTTTTCTTCTGTAAAAAACACTCAATGGGTCCAAAAGCTCCATTTTTTGTTCCTGTGGTGTGGGATTTCTAGTTACCTTTCCAACAAGTCCAAGACCGCGCAATTCCGAGTCCTGTAGCAATAGTTACGGCTAATATAATGGGCAGCTTGCGCCATGGATTTGGGACCCATACCTCACCCGCTACTCCCGCAAATCGAAGGCACGTCAATGGAGATGCATATGGTCACTAGAGGCATGGTGGATTGGAACGTGGCACGATTCCTCGCAGAGTATTAGGACGCTAGGCGCGACAAGTTCCCGAACGTGGCCATATCTGAGGCTCGCGGGAAGACTGCCCCTTGTGTCATCCATTTTTTAGTTTTTATTTTGTAAAAAACACTAAATGAGTCCAAAACCTCCATTTTCCGTTCCTGTGGTGTGGGATTTGAAGTTACCTTTCTAACAAGTCCAAGACCGCGCAATT
>NZ_JAGXKB010000274.1:0-266 GCF_019091025.1 Pantoea sp. GbtcB22 | reverse complement strand
GTGCTGGCGGATTTGTTCAGCCTGATTCCCGGCGTGACGCGCATTGACGCGGTCACCGTTGGCTCTCGCGCGGATGACATGAACACGTTGATTAGCCTGCTGAGCGCCTTCACCTATCTGGCGACCACGCAGTCGTAATGTAAAATGTGCGATAAATCGCGCCGCTCCCAATATGTGCACATACCGTAGCGGCCCAATTTATTGCGCGATGTGGAAAATAGCGTCATCAGGTCGGTCCGCATTTCCTGCTGAATTTTGCTAACCTG
>NZ_JAGXKB010000273.1:0-266 GCF_019091025.1 Pantoea sp. GbtcB22 | reverse complement strand
CCAGGCCGCTGGGCTGCGAACACTGTTGTCCGGTGGGGTTAAAAAAAAACTTCACGACTCAAAATAGTGTGGCACTAAAACATATGGTGCGACCCTGATAATCATGATGTGAGAGTGGTCAGCAGACCTAACTCTTTTGTTAAGCAGCACTGCGGCGATTCATAATAATTATAAATTTAAGTGTAATAATAACTGGACCTTAAAGCGCTCAAGGTGGCGTCAGGTCCAGTTGCCTCTTTCTCCCCCGTTGTTAATCTTGCTCGCTC
>NZ_JAGXKB010000272.1:0-266 GCF_019091025.1 Pantoea sp. GbtcB22 | reverse complement strand
AAATCAATGAGTTAAATGTCACCTTTTGACGTCAACGTATTGGCGGGATTGTCGTTATTTTCCGTCAGTTTAGAGATTATGCGGATTTCAGTAAGGTCGCCATGAATGGTGGACCTGCAAAACGCGCAGAATAAAAAAGGTCGCTATTTAGCGGCCTTTGTTTTGCTTATCCCAACTGCTTACGCGCGTTGCGGTAGATACGCATCCACGGGCTGTCTTCGCCCCACTCTGCCGGATGCCAGGAGTTGCTCACGGTACGGAACACA
>NZ_JAGXKB010000271.1:0-266 GCF_019091025.1 Pantoea sp. GbtcB22 | reverse complement strand
TTTCCGGATTTGGTGTTTCAAGTATCAGTAGTCCGCCTGGCTGCAATTCTCGTAATGAATTAATGATAAGACTATTAATTTTGTCGATTTCCATGTGTTCGACGACATGGAAAGCTGTAACAATTGCAACTGAATTCTCGGGAAAACTTTGCAAAATGGCAAGCGCATCACCCTGTTCAACCGTTAACCCGCGCGATCCACACTCAGAGAGCATCGCCTCATCCAGATCAATGCCTCTTTCCTTAAATCCCAGATTGTTGACGGTC
>NZ_JAGXKB010000270.1:0-266 GCF_019091025.1 Pantoea sp. GbtcB22 | reverse complement strand
GAACCTGCACATCTTCAAAGTTACCGGTGGCAAACAGTGAGCGAATGGTGTTTCTGCCATCATCGCCATTCACCGTATCACCGACACGTACCGGCATGCTGAGCAGAGCCGCGCCGACGGCGACCCGCTGGAGACCTTCGAAATGAATGTCCTTCACTACGAAATCGTCTGCACCGTAAACGGTGGCGCTGCTAAACAGCTGCGACGCTATGAGCAACTTTTTCATCGCCATCGTTGTTATGCGTTTTCCTAACACATCCCGCGCC
>NZ_JAGXKB010000269.1:0-267 GCF_019091025.1 Pantoea sp. GbtcB22 | reverse complement strand
AACCAGCCTCCAGCGCCTGCAGTTCGCAGTTGCACACGCACCCTGCCAACTTAAATGTTACTTTGGGCTTTCGACCCACCTCCGCCCTCACAAGCAGCATACATATCAAGGCTTTCACAAGTTGGCAAGCCCACAAACCAAACCTAACCCTAACTTATTATCTTCTCGTCTCCGGCCCGGCCGGCCGCTGGCGGCTTGGCCTTGGCGGCGCATCTGCGGCGCCGAGGCGATGCATCTCGTAGCTACTGGCCCGGAGTCCATGACGTG
>NZ_JAGXKB010000268.1:0-267 GCF_019091025.1 Pantoea sp. GbtcB22 | reverse complement strand
TGCTACTGCGCTGCCTCTGTACTGCTGATGGAGGCCGTGGATGGAGAAGGTCGAAGCCGGCAGCGGATGCAGACGGTCGAGGTGGAGGGCGGGGCGGATGCAGGGGTGAGGTGCTAGGAACGGATGGAGGCCGGCGACGGCGGCTGTGAGCACGATGAACCGCCCCGCCACCCGCCCGCAGAGTGCGGTGCGAGGGGAACACAAACAGCAGGTGGGGCGAGGATAGGGTGCCTTTGTCATTTCCTCAAAATCAGCTGCAATTAGCCA
>NZ_JAGXKB010000267.1:0-267 GCF_019091025.1 Pantoea sp. GbtcB22 | reverse complement strand
GGCGTTATATATCAGCCCCTAGCGCCGGGGCACCGGGCGCCAGGTGCGGCCGGACCCCTGGCGCCCGAACACCGGGCGTCGGGCGCCTATTTCTGCGGATGTTACCAACCGGAGTATATTTTTGTAAAAACGAAAAAAAAAATCTAAAAATAAAAAAAACGCTGCGTTTCCCATCCCAGCGAGCGCAGCACCCCTCGTCCACTCCACTCGCCTCGCCGCCTCCACCGCGCCGCCGTCAGCCCGCCATGCCGCCGTCGCCGCTCGTAC
>NZ_JAGXKB010000266.1:0-267 GCF_019091025.1 Pantoea sp. GbtcB22 | reverse complement strand
GCGCGCGCCGGCCAACTGGTCACCTCTGGCGCCTCCCGTGTCCGTCTGGGTGTCTCTCGACCCGGTGTCGGTCCCTGGCGCGCGCCGGCCAACTGGTCACCCCCGGTGCCTGCGCGTGTGTCGCTCGGCCAGCGTCTGTCCATGGCGCGCGCCCTTGCCTGCCGGCGGCCGGCCTGCCCAGGGGGCGCCCGCCACCTGGGTGCCCTGGCGCCCGCCCGGGCGGCGCCCCCCGCCGCGCCCCCCCCGCCCACCAACGGGACGCCTCGG
>NZ_JAGXKB010000265.1:0-267 GCF_019091025.1 Pantoea sp. GbtcB22 | reverse complement strand
ATTAAACGGAAACGGTCAGCCACTGTTTAGCGTTTAAACGGTGTTTAAACGGGCTAAACGACCGTTTAGGCGAACAGTGCCTGCTGTGCCACTTCCCTCTGTCACCTTCGATGGCACCAACTACTGGGAGTGGTCGACGATGCTTGACTGGACAGCCAGCGGCTATGGGGCCATCTTACTGGTTCTTCCCCATGCCCGGTTGTTTCGGATCGTCCTGTGGAGCCTGTTGTTGGAGAGGATGGTGCTCCTCCCGCTGCTGAGGCTATG
>NZ_JAGXKB010000031.1:0-474 GCF_019091025.1 Pantoea sp. GbtcB22 | reverse complement strand
TCTACTAGGTATTTTTAGAATTAGGGATATAATTACCTAGGTAAGAGGGGGCTTGCCACTAGGGGCTTGCTGGGCTTATATTATTCTAAGTATATAATAACTACCTCCCCCTTTAGAGAGGTTTATCCTAAACTATGCTAATCCTAAAGTAGATATTAAAGATTAATACTAGCAGCTCTTACTATTAATTATAGTTAATAAAGGGCTTTATATTAGTATTTAAAAGATATTAAAAGGGCATTAGAATATACTAAGTTAATTCTTAATAGAATTATTATCTTCCTTAATAGGCTTTGTCTAGCATAACACTGGTAATTAGTTAGATTCCCCTAGCTATTACAATATTATAGTGTTATCTTATTAACATACTATTATATCCAGCCCTTATAATGAGTCAGGAGCAAATAATTAATGAGCATAGTAGTAAGGTCTTGTTAAGTAATTAAGATTAATAGGTATTAAAGGTCTGGCAGT
>NZ_JAGXKB010000264.1:0-267 GCF_019091025.1 Pantoea sp. GbtcB22 | reverse complement strand
AAACGCAATGAGCAAGCTACCACCAGAGCTATCTATCTCCTTCGACAGGATGCTTAGATGGGTTATGATCCCTAAAAAGCAGAAACAGATAGCAATGGAGGCATTATCAGACGTGGATATCGAAAACAAATCGAAGAATATTTTCATGGCCCAGAAAATTTCAAAAAATAAGTATTTGAGTTTCTATAGGTAGCGTGGAATCATTCACAGATTTAAATAAACCACCGCGGCAGACACTTTGAAATCAACTAGGATCATGCATTTACC
>NZ_JAGXKB010000263.1:0-267 GCF_019091025.1 Pantoea sp. GbtcB22 | reverse complement strand
GGCCCAGTCCTCGATATTCCAAACGAGGACAATTTGCCTATACGGCTATTTCATCTATCGCTCCGAGACTTTCTGCTAGAAGCCCCCGGTGAATCTTTTCAACGGCCTTTCTGGGTCAATGAGAGTCAGACTCATAAGCATTTGACACAGCGGTGTTTGGAAACCTGCGGGAATCTTAGAAGAAATATTTGCAACTTGTCCGATGATACAACGCCCCGCATGGAGGTAGACAATGGGCTTATAAATGCCAGCATTCCCTCCGAGATA
>NZ_JAGXKB010000262.1:0-267 GCF_019091025.1 Pantoea sp. GbtcB22 | reverse complement strand
AAAAGACTGCTATCGCAACTGACCCATGACAGTTCAAGATAGGCCGTCATACATATAACCCAAAGAACTTCCTGCTATAGCTTATCTGAGGTGTAGCAAGTGCCTCTGATAATCTGCCTAGACCTCCTCAAATGTAACAAGGTTGTTGTAGTTTTCGAGGTCTAGAGGCCCTTCGTAGAAAGAGCTAGATCCCGTGCTAAAATTAGGGGAGCTTGCAATAGAACAGGGAGGGAAATCGATGCATCTCTGGATGGCCTGTTCATGGGT
>NZ_JAGXKB010000261.1:0-267 GCF_019091025.1 Pantoea sp. GbtcB22 | reverse complement strand
AACTTCAAGTGGTTTCTCCAGTGCACAATCTAGTATGATGGGAGAGCAGATGTCAGTGCAGCTCTAAAAAAAGGCAACATAATCTTACAAAGATTAATGAGGTTGATGTGTAAGATTGTTAAAACACTTCATATATACCTAAAATGGGAGAAAATAAAGAACGTTATTTCTTTCTTTTCATGAATCATACTACCTGATTGGAGATTCCTGCCACCTCTATTATAGGCTATTGTACTAGTATGTAATCCATTTGGTAGAATGATACTT
>NZ_JAGXKB010000260.1:0-267 GCF_019091025.1 Pantoea sp. GbtcB22 | reverse complement strand
TATTTCGTCCCTTCCCAGGATCATTGTGGTTGGCAGTCAATTGGCTCATGAAATCTTTCAGCTCGAATCCACGTTGCAGAAAAACACCAGTCTCCCGATATTGACAAGTGATCACGTCTTTAGGACTCAGTGCGGCTGCAGAGCCAATCATGACAGCTTCTTCTCCCGCAGAGACCTGACTATCATCAGTATTATCAAGACAAAGAAGAAAAAAAGACCGGGATATTTACCATGTAGAAACTAAGACGGCCGTGTCTTTGGGCTTCA
>NZ_JAGXKB010000259.1:0-267 GCF_019091025.1 Pantoea sp. GbtcB22 | reverse complement strand
CCCGGGTCTTAATGACTCACAGTCGAATCTAGGTCCTGCTCGAGTAATCTTCAAGGACTATCAGGATGTCTCCTCTACTTAACTGGATGATGGAAGTAGCTGCAATGCGAATTCGCTTGCATTTGGTACAAAGGAAATAGACTAAGTACATGTCCAATGGTCATTGCCATACAGTAATGGCTTGCATTTGAAACAGACAGTACGAACGAATGGAATGACTCAATGAAGACAGCTTGCGGAGCCCAAGTCTGAGTCACAAAACTTGCG
>NZ_JAGXKB010000258.1:0-267 GCF_019091025.1 Pantoea sp. GbtcB22 | reverse complement strand
CCATCGGCAATGCATCATCCAGTGCCAACGCAGGTTGATACATCCAGTGCATGGCAGCGTCAACGTCACGGGCAAATAATTGCAATACGGCATCCAGAATTTCGTACACCTGATACACGCGCGCACCTTGCTCCACCGAAAGTTGCGATCCGGCTTTCTCGCGGCGGCGATAGGTATTGCGGTCGATAGAGACCATTTGGGCCACATCCAGTGGCGTTGCTTTCAGCACCGTGGCCGCGCGTTCAACGATGGCGACATCCAGACCTT
>NZ_JAGXKB010000257.1:0-268 GCF_019091025.1 Pantoea sp. GbtcB22 | reverse complement strand
TAACTATGCATTTGGAATGCTCACGGCCCAGCAAAGTCGATTGGATTCGTAATAACTGAACCGAATCTTTTCTGCTGCTTAGTTTTCTGCACTGCTCCCAGCGGCGGCGGCGGCGTGCAGAGGGAGGGGAAAGAGTTGCTCGTACAGCATTTGCTTGCCGGTGAAAAGGATGTCAGGCTTCCCGCCGACCTCGAAAAGAGCATCATCACCGGAGGTACCATCTGATCCTCAAACTACCTTTACCCTGTACTTTTTTTGGGGGGCGATC
>NZ_JAGXKB010000256.1:0-268 GCF_019091025.1 Pantoea sp. GbtcB22 | reverse complement strand
AGGTTGGATACCAAAATCCATGGCCAAATTAGATCACTAATGACCTAATTTAGCCATGGACTTTAGTCTCAAATCCAACAAGCCCTATTTTGCCCCCACCCACCCACAACTAAAAGTGCGCCCATCGAACCAGAAGAAACAAACTATCCAGGTGGCTACAAGTAACAGCTTGAAGTTGAAGCGATACTGTCACATCAGATGAATATAAGAGCAATTTGGTTCTAAGGTCACCAGACAACATAAGATTATGTGGAATTTAAAATATAGA
>NZ_JAGXKB010000030.1:0-493 GCF_019091025.1 Pantoea sp. GbtcB22 | reverse complement strand
TCATCATGGACGGCAAGGTACAGGGTTCTGCGACTGCCGATCCGAATGGCCACTGGAGCTTCACGCCAGCGACCGATCTTTCCGAAGGCGTGCACAACTTCCGTGCGGAAGTGACCGACGCGGCGGGCAATAAAACCGCCACCGGCAACTTCCAGCTGGAGCTGGACCTGACCAAACCTGACGCCGCAGACGACCTGACGGCAGAAGACAACGTCGGCCCAATTACCGGTCCAATTCAAAGCGGCGACACCACCGACGACAGCACCCCGCCCTTTGGCGGCACCGGCGAGCCGGGCGACAAAGTGATCGTGAAAGACGGCGACGACGTCATCGGCACCACCATCGTTGGCGAAGACGGCAGCTGGGAATTCACCCCGGTTCCGCCGCTGCAAGACGGCGAGCACAGCATCATCGTGATCATCGAAGATCCGGCGGGTAACCAGAGCGACGAGTCCGCGCCGATTGAGTTCATCGTCGACACCGGCAACGTGGC
>NZ_JAGXKB010000003.1:398915-606720 GCF_019091025.1 Pantoea sp. GbtcB22 | reverse complement strand
CTCAGAAGTGAAACGCCGTAGCGCCGATGGTAGTGTGGGGCCTCCCCATGCGAGAGTAGGGAACTGCCAGGCATCAAATAGTGAAGAAGCCCCGGACGAAAGTCCGGGGCTTTTTTACATCTGCATATAGTGAATTAAAGTCGGCAGATGGCTGAATTTGCATGAAAATCAGTAATAAATTGCACTAAAAACTTCGCGGCAATCACATTTTGCAATCCAGGAACAGAGACAATTCCCGCAACCAGTTAATAGATGCTTTACACAATCCTTTGGCGCTAATTATTCGCAAGGAAAAGAGGTAAGCATGACTGATTCACAACAACAAAAAGTGGCTCTAACTGCAACGGCAGCTGACAGTAAAAAGCGCATCTGGTCGATTGTCGGCGCATCGTCTGGCAATTTAGTCGAATGGTTCGATTTCTACGTCTACTCCTTCTTCTCACTCTATTTTGCCCATGTCTTCTTTCCAAGCGGTGATACCACCACCCAATTGCTGCAAACAGCAGGCGTCTTCGCAGCTGGTTTTCTGATGCGCCCGATCGGCGGATGGTTATTTGGCTATATTGCCGATCGTCACGGTCGCAAAGCCTCAATGCTGATCTCAGTGTGCATGATGTGTCTGGGATCATTAGTGATCGCCTGTCTACCGGGCTACGGAGAAATTGGCCTTGCCGCGCCTGTCATTCTTCTGCTGGCACGTATGTTTCAGGGATTATCGGTTGGTGGGGAATACGGTACCAGCGCCACTTATATGAGCGAAGTAGCACTGGAAGGACGAAAAGGATTTTATGCCTCTTTCCAATATGTGACGCTCATCGGCGGCCAACTGTTAGCGGTGCTTACCGTTGTAGTCTTACAGCAAATTCTCAGCGATGAAGAACTTCGCAGCTGGGGCTGGCGTATTCCGTTCTTCCTCGGGGCGGCGCTCGCTGTGGTGGCATTGTGGTTGCGTCGTTCTCTCAACGAAACTTCAGAGAAAAAACACCGAGAACATCGTGACGCCGGCAGCATTACGGGATTACTGCGCAATCACACCCGTGCATTTCTGATGGTGCTGGGCTTTACCGCAGGCGGTTCGCTAAGCTTCTATACCTTCACCACCTACATGCAAAAATATCTGGTAAATACTGCCGGGATGGATGCGCGCAGTGCCAGTGGATTAATGACCGGTTGCTTATTGGTATTCATGTTGATTCAGCCGATAGTTGGCGCGCTGTCAGACAAGATTGGTCGTCGTGCCTCAATGATGATTTTTGGTGCCGGGGCAGCTATCTGTACGGTACCTATTCTGCTATTGCTGCAAAATGTGCAAAGCAGTTGGCTGGCATTTGCCTTGATCATGCTGGCGCTAATCATCACCAGTTTCTACACCGCTATCAGTGGCATTTTGAAAGCAGAGATGTTCCCGCCGGAAGTCCGCGCGCTGGGCGTTGGGCTTTCCTATGCGGTGGCGAATGCTATTTTTGGTGGTTCAGCAGAGTACGTGGCCTTACTGCTGAAAAGGGAAGGTATTGAAACCAGCTTCTTCTGGTATGTTTCGGCAATGGGCGCTTTAGCATTCCTGGTATCGCTGATGCTGCATCGCAAAGGGAAGGGGATTGCGCTGTAATTACTGACTGAGGTTCCACAGTGCGATACCGCTGGCGGCGCCGGCGACATCCCAGCTAAGATCTTTCCAACTCCAGCCGCTCCCCGCTGAGCGGCTGTCATATAACTCTTTCCCCACACCGAAACTCAACGAAAACAGAAAGCCGAAACGCAAATTCTGCCCGCGGCTGTGATTTTGATGCTGAGAAATCTCACTACCTGCGGCTGCCAGCACAGCAGAAGAGAAGTAGTGTTGCGCTTTGTCTTTGCCGGTCCAGTTATCCTGGGCGACATGCGCACATCCACTACACAGCAAAACCACGCAGAGGATAGGCGCACGCATCGGCTAAAGCAGACGGCTAATCAAGCGATCGATGCGAATACGGCGCAGGCGACGAATCAGCTTGCGCACCTTTGCCGGATAATCGGAGATACTTTCCAGCTCGCGATAATGCTGCACCACGGAAGTATGCTCACGAATCAGCGCCAGCTCTTTTTCACGCTGCTCGGCCAATTGATTGAGAGGATCGTGAATCAGCACCGCATTTTCCAGATCCAGTCGCCACGCGCGTGGATTGAGGTTATTACCGGTGATCATCATCCATTCGTCATCCACCCAAATGCCTTTCAGGTGATAACTGTTTTCGCCATCTTTCCACAAGCGTACCGTCAGCTGACCATTATTGACGTAATACTGCAAACGGCTCAGGAAGCGACGCAGGTTAATCTCATATAGATAAGGCAGTGCCCCGATAATCTTGAACGGCTGTTCTGGCGGGATGTAGAAGTCATTGGCCGTTTTGTCGCCAATGATGATTTCAACTTCTTTACCCTGACGCAGTAAATGAATCAGGTTACGCACCAGAATGGCCGGCAGGTTAAAATAGGGCGTACACAGCGTCAGCTTGCGCTCAGCGCAGGGCATCAAATGGAAAATGGTTTTGTTCAGCAGGCTACGTTTGCCCAAGCCAACCAACGGCGTGACGGCAAGGCAATCATTATCTGCATTGCCGGTAAACTGATAGTTAAAGCTGCGCAGCTCCTGACGGAACTGACGTGTTTCGTTTTTGATTTCCGGGCTGGAAGGGCGCTCAGTTTTATCGAGCCGGTTAACCGCATCGGAATCCTTGAGATTTTCGCAGATCCACGCATACATGGTATCGGTAAGCTGTGGATTGCGGATCAGCTGATAACGGTCATAACGGTATTTATCATGCTGATGCAAATAGACATCGTTCAGGCTCGCGCCGCTGTAGAGCAGCGTATCATCAATGATAAACCCTTTCAGATGCAGCACACCGAGCGCTTCGCGGGTGTTAACCGGAATGCCGTAAACTGGAATAGCGATATCCGGGTGCTGAGTCGCCATTTCGCAATACCAGTCAGCGTTGGTCACGCCGCGAGCAGCGCCAATACGACCACGCTGCGCACGATGCCAGTCAACCAGAATACATACATCCAGCTCCGGACGTGCCTGACGCGCTGCGTACAGCGCCTGCATTATTCCGCGACCGCCGTCATCATTCTCCAGATACAGCGCGGTGATACAGATACGCTTTTCTGCTGCGGCAATTTTCGTCAGCAGGGTTTCGCGAAACTCGGCAGGCGAGTAAAGCGTCGTCAGATCCGACACGGATTGTGACAGTTTAGGCAGCTGTGCGAGGTGTTGTTGGTGTTTATTACGTTTAAATTTAGACAACATCACAGTGCACTTCTTCTCTGTTCATTGCATGGCCTTTTGCCATCAAATCATGATCCTAACGGTAAATAATACCATCAACCGGCCTGTAGAGGAGGAATTTTACCTTTCTGTACAGGTTAGCTGATGACATCACCGAGCGGCAAATTCAGGCTGACAATGCCATCATCCAGTTGAATATTCACGCGAAAATTGAGCTTTCGCGCCAGCGTGATCATGCCGCTATTGTTTGGCATGGTGATACCGTTCAATTGTTGCAGGCCATGATCGCGCGTATAGCGAATCATCTTCTCCAGTAAGCGCCTGCCCATGCCCAAGCCTTTCAGGTCAGACCGCACCAGCACGGAGAATTCAGCATCGATATTATCGGCATCGGAGATCGCACGTGTTACGCCAATGATCTCGTCGACGCCGTTGTGCTGCCGTATAGCGACAATCGCCATTTCGCGGTCGTAATCAATTTGCGTCATATTCGCCAAATCTTCATGGGTGAATTCATTGATTTCACTGAAGTAACGATAGTAGAGATCTTCTTTCGTTACCTGGGCGATAAAGGCGCGCAGCTGCGGTTCATCTTCCGGCAGGATCGGGCGGAACAGGCAATATTGCCCATTTTTCAGCTGCACCTGCTCTTCAAGATGATGCGGGTAAGGACGAATCGCCAGCCGTGTTTCGTTATCACCATTGAAAGGGGCCAGCTGCAGCGTGACATCCAGCAGCGTGAATTCGTCGGCTGATGCCAGCAGCGGATGAATATCCAGGCGCTGAATCTCCGGACAATCGACCACCAGGTTTGAAACCTGCACTAACAGCTGGCTAAGCCCGGTGATATCCAGTGGTCGCAACGCGCTACGGCTGCGGACTTTGCCGCTTTTCATCGCCTGAATCACCAGATAGCGCGCCAGCGTCATATTCAGCGGCGGCAAAGCCACGGCGGCTTGCTTGTCGGGCTGCCACTCCACGCCGCCTTCGCCCAGCAGGATGATAGGGCCAAACAGCGGATCCTGTTCGACCACCACACGCAACTCCTGTGCTCCGGCGCGATTCGCCATACTCTGCACCAGCAAACCATCAACATGCGCATGTGGATGGGTTTCACGCACGCGATCAAAAATGGCTTCAGCCGCTTGTTCCACCTCTGCGGCGCTGCGCAGATACAGCATTACGCCTTGTACCTCCGACTTATGCGGAATATCCGGCGAACGCAGCTTGAGCGCGACCGGATAGCCAATCTGATCGGCGATGCTGGCAGCCGCGGCGCTGTCGCTGGCAATCCAGGTGGGCAGCGTCGCCAGGCCATAAGCTTGTAACACCGGCTGCACTTCGTGGGTGTCCAGCGTAGTGATGCCTTTATCCAGCGCTTGCTGAATCAGCTGATGCGCCTGCGCGCTGTTCTGCGTCAAACCAATCGGCAGCGCGGGCGTCTCACGCAGTTGCTTCTGGTTGCGGCGATATTCCACCTGATGCATGAAAGCGGTAACGGTACCTTCCGGTGTGCGCCAGGTGGGAATGCCAGCCTGAGTAAACGCGCGTCGTGCGCTCTGCGAAGAGTATTCGCCGCACCAGTTCGTCAGCAAAGTAACCTGCTTGCCACGCGGATGTTTGGCAACCGCAGCGATAATCTGCTCGGCGGTCTCGCTCGAAGGTGAAACGGCGCTTGGCGCATGAATGATCATCAGTGCATCAAGTTCATGGCTATCCAGCAGCCGTTCAATGCAGGCGACATAGCGCGCTGGTGTCGCGTCATCTTTCAAATCCAGCGGATTGCCGCGGCCAACGCCTTCTGGCAGCAGTGTGGCCAGCGCCTGCAAGGTTTCGTCACTTAGCGTCGCCAGCTTACCGTTGCGCGCATACAGTTCATCCAGGGCCAGCGCCGCCGGGGCCGCGCCGTTGCTGATGATCATCAGTCGATCGCCGCGTAATGGACGCATATGGCTCAGCGACTCAACCGCCGTAAACAGTTCATGCGTATCCTGTACGCGCAGTAAACCGGCGCGCTGAATCGCCGCATCCCAGGCAGCGTCCAGTCCGCTGTGAGTACCGATCATCGCCTGCGCCTGATGGCTGCGACCACTTTTTATCACCAAAATCGGTTTATTACGCGAGGCGCTGCGCGAAGCGGAAACAAAGCGACGCGCATCGCTGAGGTGTTCGAGGTAGAGCAGAATGGCGCTGGTTTTACCGTCGCGCGCGAGGAAATCCAGCAGATCATCAACGTCGATATCCAGGCTATCACCCAAGGCGATAAACCATGAGAAACCGAGGTTACGCTGCTGCGCCCAGTCGAGAATGGTGTTAGAGACCGCAGCAGATTGCGAAATAAAAGCAATGCGGCCTTTAGCAATCGGCACCGGCGAGAAGCTGGCATTCAACCCTTGCCACGGCGCCAGCAAACCTAAGCTGTTGGGCCCAAGTAGGCGAATTTGCCACTGACTGGCGCAGGCTTTCAGCTCTTCCAACTGGCTGGATGGCGCCGAAAGAATAATACAGGCCTTACAGCCTTTTTCGCCCAGTTGTTGCAGCAGTTCGAGATTACGTTTGGCGTGGGTACAGATGATGGCGAGATCGGGCGCGAAGGGCAGGCTGGCGATATCCGGCCAGGCCAGCACGCCGCTCACCGCTTTATACTTCGGCGTCACCGGCAATACCGGACCGCTAAATCCACCGGCCAGCAGGTTACGCATCATAAAGTAGCCGGCGCGCCCCGGTGTAATTGACGCACCGATTACCGCGATTGATTTAGGTCGTAACAGCGCTTCCAGTCCGCGTTGGCTCATCATCCGCTCCTGCTATCAAGATTGGCATGATTGTAAACGCTTTTTAGCGCGCGTGCCGATTCACCGATCGCAGGCTGAGAGCCAGCTTCAGATTCCGCTACTCAATGCTTCTTCCAGAGCATGAATCGGATGATGCGGTTTCCCCGCCAGATAAGCATGACGGAAGCGGGCGAAATAGTGCTGCAATTCTGCGGCGGCGGCGAGATCGCCGGCCTGTTCCAGCAGCGCGGCAGCAACTTCGGCGGTGCAGTGCTGGCCTTCGCCGTGGGCCTCGCGCAGCGTGTAGCGCGAGGGCGCAGACACGTTGAGCGACATCACCGGCAACGCATCCAGCCACGGACTTTTGCGGAACATCTTGCGCGCTTCCGTCCAGGTGCCGTCGAGCATAATAAACAGCGGCGGTTTGCCGGTGAGCGGCGGGCTGGTGAGCACTTCGCGATCGGCATCTGCGTAAGACGCCGGGAAAACCACCAGCGGCTGATAATGCGCGTTCTTCACCGCCGCCAGCAGCGCGGCATCCGGCTCGGTGCGTGACCAGCCAAACGCCTCGGTGTCCGGCAGCACATCGGCAATTAACCTTCCGGTATTGCTCGGCTTCATCGGCTCGGTATCGAACATCACCAGACAGAAGCGACTGCGCGCTTGCTGAGGCTGGATGGTGGCACACAGACAGTTTTTCTGCGGCAGCAGGCAGCGTTGGCAACGAATGACACGATTACCGCGCGCAAGAAACGGGCGCGTGGCGCGCGCTAAACGTTGCGCACGTAAGCGCAGAACGGCATTTTCAAACATAAATTCGCAGGCAGGAGAAAAAACGCCAGTGTAATGGAATTAGCCGGGAAAGGTAATAAGGAAGGCCAGCTCGCGGCTGGCCATCAGCGGTTTACAGCGATTCGTCGAGCCACTCGTTGAAGGGGGCTTTCGGCATTGCGCCATTCAGCATGTCGACCATCTCGCCGTTCTTGAACAGCATAATCGTAGGAATGCTGCGAATGCGGAAACGCGCGCTAAGCGCGGGTTCGGCTTCGGTATTCACTTTCACGAAGCGCACCTTGCCGCGCCGCTCGTCGGCGACATCTTTAAACACCGGTGCGAAGTTAACGCACGGGCCACACCACGGCGCCCAGAAGTCGATCACCACCGGCAGATCGTCTTGCAGATACTTATCCAGCGTGGCCGCGGTCGCGTTGGCGACTTCACCGTTGAATAGCTCGCCGCCGCAACGACCACATTTTGCTCCATCAGCCATGCGCGACTCGGGCACGCGGTTGGTTGCCTGACAGGAGGCACAAACTGTATTCATATTTACCTCAACCCGGACCTGTAAATCTGATGATTGCCGGACATTATGAAAAGGTTGAGTGCTATGCTCAATCTGGATTGCCCAATAGGTTCAATAGTTGATAGCTAAGCACCGACACATCAGGTAATCTTCGCGCTCTCAATGCTGGAGGAACAGATGAACGACGAATTTAAAGGCAAAAGCGGCAAGGTAAAAGTGATGTACGTACGTGATGAGGAGAGTGGTCAAAAGCCGAATCCCCGTACCGGCAAAGGCGGCCGTCCTGCTGCGCGCCAGGAAGATAATCGTCGTTCTGGTCCTCGCAGCGGTGCACGTAATAATGAAGAAGGTGGCCGTGGCGGCGCACGCAGCCCGGCACCGCGCGGTGCGAGTAATACCGAACGCGGTCGCAGCTTTGGTCGTGGTGACGATAACCGCAGCTTCGGTGATTCGCCGTGGCGCACCGTTTCTCGTCCGCCGGTCGCGGATGATAGTCAACTGGATGATGCCGCGAATAAGCCGGTCATCGATCCCGAGCAGATTCGCCGTCAGCGTCAGGAAGAGACGCGCGTCTACGGTGAAAATGCCTGTCAGGCGCTGTTCCTGAGCCGTCCGGAAAGCATCGTGCGCGCCTGGTTTATTCAGAGCGTAACACCGCGTTTCCGTGAAACCCTGCGCTGGCTTGCTGCCAACCGCAAAGCCTATCATGTGGTTGAAGATGCTGAGCTGACCAAAGCTTCAGGTACTGAACACCACGGTGGCGTGTGCTTCATCATCAAAAAACGTATGGGCATGCCGGTTACCGAGTGGCTGACCAAGGCCCCCACCAAAGATTGCGTGCTGGCGCTGGAAGATGTCAGCAACCCGCACAACCTCGGCGGCATTATGCGTAGCTGCGCGCACTTCGGTGTGAAAGGTTTGCTGGTGAATGATGCCTCGCTGCTGGAGTCAGGTGCGGCAGTACGTACCGCCGAAGGTGGCGCTGAACACGTACAGGCAATCAGCGGCGAAAGCTTTGCCGATGGCCTGGAAGCGTTCCGTAAAGCGGGTTACACCATCGTTACCACCTCAAGCCACGAAGGCACACCGCTGGCGAAAGCTGAGCTGCCTGCCAAAATGGTGCTGGTGTTGGGTCAGGAGAGCGAAGGTCTGTCAGACAGCGCTTTCCAGCAGGGCGATCTCAGCCTGTCGATTGGTGGCACCGGCAACGTTGAAAGCCTCAACGTGTCAGTGGCGACCGGTATTCTGCTCGCCGAATGGTGGCGTCAGAACGCATAAAAAAACGGGCCGCAAGGCCCGTTTTTGTTTGTCTCGCTTAGTGAGCACCACCGCCGCCACTGCCCGCACCAAATGGTGGACGCGCAAACCACACCAGCACCAGCAAGATCAAGAACACGCCCGCCGATGCCCAGAAGATCTCATTCGCCGAAATAATCAGACCCTGATTGGTAATTTGCTGCGCGATATATGCCGAGGCCTGCTGCTGGGTCATGCCCATGCTTTGCAACTGGTCATACATCTGCTGTGAATTGACGTTGTACGGATTCACCGACTCCGACAGATAGCTATGATGCATCGATTCACGGTTACTCCACATGGTGGTAGTAATCGAGGTACCGATGGAACCCGCCAGCGTACGCACGAAGTTCGACAGGCTTGATGCCGCCGCCATACGTTCTGGCGGTAAGCCTGACAGCGTAATGGTGGTGAGCGGCATAAAGAAGCACGCCACCGCAAAGCCCTGAATAAACTGCGGCCACGCTGATGCACCAAAATCCATCCCCGGCTCAAATGTGTAGGCGCGCCAGTAAAAACAGACGGCATACATGATGAAGCTAAAGGTCACCAGCTTACGCATATCCAGCTTGTGGGCGAAGCGGCCAATGATCGGCGACAGGATCACTGGCAGAATCCCCACCGGTGCCGACGCTAATCCGGCCCAGGTGGCGGTGTAGCCATATACCTCCTGTAACAGCTGCGGCAGCAACACTATCGAGCCGAAGTAAAGCATATAGGCCAGGCTGATCGACAAACAGCCGATGGTGAAGTTGCGCATCTTGAACAACGACAAATCGACTATCGGATGGTCGTCGGTGAGCTCCCACACCAGCAACACCAGCAGCGCCACCACGGCGACCACCATCAGCACAATGATCTCGGTTGAGCTAAACCAGTCGAGCTCTTTTCCGCGATCCAGCATCACCTGCAGCGAGCCAATGCCCACCACCAGCAGTACCAACCCCACCATATCGATCCGGCGGATTTCGGTTTTGGTTTCACGTCCACGCAGCGTTTGCAGCGTCAGTAACACCACCACCAAACCAATCGGCACGTTGATGAAGAAGATCCAGCCCCAGTGATAGTTATCGCTGATCCAGCCGCCGAGAATCGGACCGCAGATCGGTGCCACAATCACCGTCATCGCCCACAGCGAAAGCGCCACGCTGCGTTTCGCTGGCGGATAGTTGTTCAGCAGCAAACTCTGCGACAGCGGAATCAGCGGACCGGCAACCACGCCCTGAATGACGCGGAAGAAAATCAGCATCTCCAGGCTTTCGGACATGCCGCAAGCCCAGGACGCCAGCACAAACAGGATGGTCGACCAGGTAAACAGCTTCACTTCACCGATGCGCTTGGCCAGCCAACCGGTTATCGGAATCGAGATGGCGTTCGCCACCCCGAAAGAGGTAATCACCCAGGTGCCCTGCGAGTTCGAGGCACCGAGGTTACCGGCGATGGTCGGAATCGCCACGTTAGCGATGGTGGAGTCGAGTACCTGCATGAACGTCGCCAGCGACAGGGCGATGGTCATCAGGACTAACGGCGCACCTTCAAGCGGTTTTTGTGCCATAACAGCCTCCCGCGGCGTTAGTCAGCGTTGGCACGAACGATGTCAGTAATCAGCTGGTTAACCGGCGCGAGGTCGATTGCCAACGCATTACTTTCATACGCGGCTTGCGAACGCACGGTGCTGGCCAGCGTGGCACCCTCTTTGTTTTGGGTATCCACTTTCACCAGCGTGGAGAGGCCGATACGCAGCGGATGTTCCGCCACTTGTTTCGGATCCAGCTCGATACGCACCGGCAGACGCTGGACCACTTTGATCCAGTTACCGGTGGCGTTCTGCGCAGGCAGCAGCGAGAAGGCGCTGCCGGTACCCATATCCAGACCCACCACTTTGCCGTGATACTCGACGTCATCGCCGTAGATATCACTGATTACCGTGGCTGATTGGCCGATACGTACACCTGCAAGCTGGGTCTCTTTGAAGTTTGCATCGATCCACAGATTAGTGGACGGCACCACCGCCAACAGCGGGGTGGTGGTGGAGATTTGCGAGCCAACCTGTACGCTGCGACGTGAAATGAAGCCATCAATCGGGCTACGGATTTCAGTACGCTGCAGCGCCAGCCAGGCATCGCGCAGCTCAGCCGCACTCTGCTGTACCGCGGGCTGATTTTCCAGCGAGGTATTCAGAATCATCGCCTGGTTAGCGTTGTATTGCTGCACTGCCACATCCAGCTGCGCTTTGGCTGTCGCCACGGCATCACGCGAGTGTTGCAGCTCTTCGCGGCCAATCAGATTAGACGCGCCCAACGGCTCGCGGCGTTTCAGGTCAGCTTCGGCCTGTTCCAGCGCAGTTTGCTGCAGTTTGATGGTAGCTTGATACTGCTTGCCATTGATCATCAGCTGGTGGGTTTGACGCACGCTGGTGGCTAACGCGGTCTGCGCTTTTTCAAACGCCTGCTCGGCATCAGTTTTATCCAGCGACACTAGGACGTCGCCTTTCTTCACCACGTCGGTGTTATCAAACCACACTTTGTTTACGCTGCCAGAAACCTGCGCCATCACCTGCACCTGGTTACCTGCCACGTACGCATCATCGGTTTCCTGGAAGTGACGCAGCACCAAATACCAGTAAGCCAGATACGAAACACCAATAATTACAAACACGATAGCCAGCAGGATCAGCACACCTTTGCGCTTCTTCTTTTTATTCGCTGGCTGTTGCGGGCTTTGAGCTTCCGCTGTCGCACTCATGTCGTTCTCCACGTTTTCCATTTAGTCGGGATGTGCCGATCCTTCAACACGGTTGCCCGAGTCAAAAAAGCCAGCACTTAAGCGCTGGCCGGACAAAAGGGGATTAAAATAGCGATTTCGGAAGGTGATTGTGTCGCACTTCTTGCTATTAGCGCGACAGGGAAGCGATAACCTGATCTTCGTCCATTTTATCGAGACGGTTAAGTAACTTACGGGTAATCGATTCCAGCTGATCCTGCTCGTTAGTAGAGAGCGAAGACCACAGGTATTGCAGGCTCTGATGCTGCGGTGGCAGCAGCTGGCGCAGGAATTCATTGCCTTTTTCGGTCAAATGCAGATGCAGGCAGCGACGGTCGTTCTCGCTTTCACGACGTTCGATCCAGCCGCGCTTCTCCAGCTCATCAGCGATACGCGTGGCATTGGTGCGTGAAGAGCCGAGGGCAGAACTCAGTTCTGAAGGCTGAATGCTCTGATTTTCCTGTGCATCAAGGGTAATCAGCGCCATGAATAAGGTCTCGTTAATTCCCTGCGCCTTCAACATTTTGTTGCGATTATCCAGCAGTTTACCCTGCATGTGCATGCACAAGCGGGTCAGAATGATCTCCTGCAGCGGAAAATCTTTATGGCGGTTAGCACGGATGTTAAGCATCTGTTCAATGGGAGTAAACGAACTTTCCATTTTAAAAAAACCTCTTAGTTGCAACTGGTATAGTAATGATGGTGACAGATTAAGCGTAGTCACAATTTCCGCAGGTGATTGTTAGCACGATCACATAGTCAACATCTGACATTCCAGGTTGTTCCTTAACCCTGGGCATTTTGCCCTGACATCCCACCTGAACATACAGGCAGCCGATGCCATCAATTCATCTCGGGAAACCTTTTTACAGATAAATAATTTCGCGAGAAAAAATAACTCTGGTGAATAACTGCGCTGCTAACCATAACAAACCCAATCATTAATGAATAGTATTGCTCAGCGGTTTAGAACCATCTTTACGATTTCTAAACACTTTTCGCGCGCCGCTTATCCACGTAAATCAAGGTGTTGATTAACATGCTCTTAACAACGCCCGCGCGAATGCGACACCAGCCTAAGTGATGGAATTTGATCGCTAAACGGGAAGCAGTCATTGCGTGCGGATAAGAGAGATAATCATTTGTAGGTAATAGTAACCGAAAAAATTATTTCAATGGTGTGTTAATTAACAGGACGTACCAGTGCGCTATAGCGCACGCTTCGCTTATCGGGGGAAAGGAAAAGGGGGGAGGCAGCCATTTGCCGTAGCGGCGCAATTTATTGCGCTGAGTTCTTGGAGTGGATGTATTGCATGAAAAACGGCGCGATAAATCGCGCCGCTACAATACCAACGCTAATGTAAATGCGTTACTTGGCTGCCGCCAGTGCGTCCTGAATCCACTTATCGAATTCCGCCTGGTGACCTTTGATCCAGCCATCAACGTGGCCATTGATATCGGCTTCAGAAGCATGGCCCGCATGCATCGCCGCATTCTCGGCGTTGATGTCGCCAATCGGCAGCTTCATCTCAGCAAAAAGCTTTGCCGCGGCCGGGTTTTTCTCGGTCCAGGCTTTGTTGGCGACGATATGCATGGTGTTCACCGGGAAACCGTAGTTAGCCCCGTTCGCCAGCTTGGTATCGACTTTGCTCTGCTCGCCCGGCAGTGAAGAGAACGGCACCTGCAGCCATACCACATCTTTTCCCGGCTTCAGCACGTCGCTGACCCAATACGGCGTCCAGGTGTAATAGAACACCGGTTTGCCCTGTTTAAAGCGCGTGATGGTATCGGCGATCATCGCTGAGTAGTTGCCCTGATTGTGCTCCACGGTGTTGCTCAGCTTGTAGGCATCAATCTGGTGATTAATCACCGCTTCACAGCCCCAGCCTGGCGTACAGCCGGTCAAATCCGCTTTGCCATCACCATTGGTATCAAACAGTTTGGCGATCTTGGGATCTTTCAGCTGTTCAATATTGGTGATGTGATACTGCTCGGCGGTTTTCTTATCGATCAGGTAACCCTGAGCCGCGCCACCGACGTAAGTGCCCTGGCGATAAAACTTCGCATCGCCGCCCGCGGCTTTATACATATCGTCGTGCAGCGGTTGCCAGTTGGTGGCAATAAAGGTGGCATCACCGGCTGCGATGGTGGTGTACGCCACGTTGTAATCAATCTCGCTTGGCTTCTCAACGGTATAGCCGAGTTTCTCCAGCGCGCGGCTTACCAGCAGCGTCTGGAAGGTCTCTTCAGAGATGGTGCTCTGCGTCGGTTTAACGGTGATGCCTTTACCGGGCAGGTCGGCGGCGGACACGTGCGTCGCGGCGAACGTCGTCAGGACGGCGGCGATGAGAGCTGTCTTGCGCATAGTCATTCCTTATTTTACGTGTTACGTCGAAGACGGGCGGCCGCAGCGGACCGCCCATTGAAATCAGGCTTTTTTACTGAAAGGGCGCATCAGCAGACCGAGCGGGCCAGTACTGTACCAGTGACGGCTGCCACGGCTGCGGCTGTCGCGGCCCATCGACTGCGTCAAGCGATCGAGGATAATGGCGAGGATCACGATGCCCACGCCGCCGACGGTGGCGAGGCCCATATCCAGGCGACCAATGCCGCGCAGCACCATCTGACCGAGACCGCCAACCGCGATCATCGAGGCGATCACCACCATTGACAGCGCCAGCATCAGCGTCTGGTTTACGCCAGCCATGATGGTCGGCATCGCCAGCGGCAGCTGCACTTTGAACAGCATCTGACGCGGGCTGGCACCGAAGGATTCACTCGCTTCAATCAGGTCGGCTGGCACCTGCTTAATCCCAAGAATGGTGAGGCGCACAATCGGCGGCAGCGCAAAGATAATGGTCACCACTACGCCCGGCACGTTGCCGATACCAAACAGCATGACGATCGGCACCAGATAGACGAAGGCTGGCGTGGTCTGCATCGCATCCAGCAGCGGACGAATAATGCGCGCGGCACGTTCACTGCGCGCCAGCCAGATGCCGAGCGGCAAGCCGATGATGATGCAGAACAGCAGGGCGGTTAGCACCAGCGCCAGCGTAACCATCGCCTGCGACCAGGCACCAATCGCGCCAATGGCAATCAGCGAGACCAGCGTAGCAATGCCCATCGCCGGGCTGGCAATTTGCCAGGCGATCAGTGCGAACACCACAATCGCTACCGGCGCGGGCATGCCGAGCAGTAACTGCTGGAATGCGCTGAGGATGTAATCCACCGGCACGCGAATGCCCTGAAACACCGGGCGGAAATGGCTGACCACCCAATCGATGCCTTCAGTCACCCAGCTATCAAGCGGAATCCAGGTTTTATGGAACGGGTCCATGAGGTTGAAATGTTCCGGCGCGGGAGCGGGTGCGCTGCTCAGCCAGTCGCTGCTGCTGCTGGCAGCATTGCTGGCAGCATCGTGGCCACCGCTGCTGGCGGCGGAGGGATCGCCCCATGCATCGGCGCTGCCGGAGCTGCTATCTGCAGGCGCGGCACCGCCGCTTGCCCAGGGATCGCTGCTGCTGGCGGCGGGGCTGGTATCAGTGGTGGCAGGTTGCTGGGTGGTTTGGCTGGCGCTTTCCCACGGATTCGCTGTTTGTTCGCTCATGATTAGGCTCCTTCACGGTCTAAAGCACGCAACAGCATGCTTTTCGAAATGATACCGACGTACTGATTCTCCTCGCTGACTACCGGCACGGCGCAGGGCGCTTGTGCCACATGCGACAGCAGATCGTTCAGGGAGGTATCGGCAGGAACCGCTAAGGGCATGTCGAGCAGCGCGCTATCCAGCCCTTCACCGGCCGCCAGCGCGGCTTTCAATGAATCGGTGGACACCACGCCAACAAACTTCTGTTTCTCCAGCACGTAGCCATATTCGCGATCTTCATCCTGCAGCAGCTTGATGGCGGATCGCGGACCAAAACCGGCGGCTTTGCGGATCAGAGAACCCGCGCTGCGACGCGCAATATCTTTGGCGCTAAACACGTGACTAATATCGACGCCGCGGAAGAAGGTGCGCACATAATCATTGGCAGGATTATTGAGGATTTCATCCGGCGTGCCGACCTGTACCACTTCGCCGCCCTGCATAATGGCAATGCGGTCGCCAATACGCATCGCTTCATCGAGGTCGTGAGAAATAAATACAATGGTACGCTGATGTTTGGCCTGCAGTTTTACCAGTTCATCCTGCATTTCGGTACGAATCAACGGATCAAGTGCTGAGAAAGCTTCATCCATTAATAAAATATCAGGATTAATCGCCAATGCGCGGGCTAATCCAACGCGTTGACGCATGCCGCCAGAAAGTTCATCGGGATAAGAGTGGGCGTAATTATCCAGGCCAACCTGACGCAATGCTTCCAGCGCTTTTTCCTGACGTTCGGCTAAGGGAATGCCGGATAATTCCATGCCAAAGGCGGCATTATTTAGCACCGTCATGTGTGGCATCAGCGCGAAGGATTGAAATACCATACTGATCTTATTTCTGCGGACTTCACGCAGTTCTGATTCCGATATTTTGGCAATATCGACACCGTCTATGATTACCTGGCCGCGAGTGGGCTCGATCAGACGATTGAGAAGGCGAACCATGGTGGACTTACCTGAACCTGAAAGCCCCATGATGACGAAGATCTCGCCTTCTTCAATGGCCAGACTGGCATTTTTGACGCCAACAGAGAGGCCGGTTTTTGCCAGAATACGCTCTTTGCTTTCGCCTTTATCGATCAGCTTAAATGCCTTTTCGGGATTATCCCCAAATACTTTATATAAATTCTTTACTTCGAGTTTAATTGCCATGCAGTAATTAATTTCCCGGTTAAATGTTTAACTATTTCTTGTTGTGGTCCTGATTAAAATTAAGCGCCCTATACCCTAACATAGTGAAATTATCTGACAACCCTGAATGGCGATATTCGGCGGCGCGCGCAGCAGTCAATCGCTAAAATCGCCAGTGCTCACAAGGGATGCGCGCGGATTAATTTTTTGCATTTGAGAAGTGAATTTATGTGCGTTTCAGACTGTTTCTGGTGCAGAGCGGCCGAAAATCAATCCAAAAAGAAGAAATATAAGTGAAATAAATGGGTGAGAAGAGCGGAAATAAGATTGGTTTAAAAATTAATTATCACTGAATCAATACGCTAAATAATTCGCGTCACAGCAAGGCGACAAGCCCACTCGACCCAGCAGCATAGTGAACTATGGGACTGGGAAGAGTGGGCGCAGTCAACGCTGCTGTGCCAAAAGTAGGTGCCTCCAGGCAACGCGAACTATGACGCGTATTAAAAATTCCAGTCTTCGTCTTCGGTTTCCACGGCTTTCCCCATTACATAAGAGGAGCCTGAACCTGAGAAGAAGTCGTGGTTTTCATCGGCGTTGGGCGACAGCGCGGACAAAATCGCCGGGTTCACGGTGGTCAGTTCGGCCGGGAACAGCGCTTCGTAGCCGAGGTTCATTAGCGCTTTATTGGCGTTGTAGTGCAGGAAGGTTTTCACCTCTTCCGCCCAACCGACTTCACCGTACAACGCTTCGGTATACACCACTTCGTTTTCGTAAAGCGCCAGCAGTAAATCAATCGCGAACTGCTGCAGCTCTTCGCGGCGGCCAGCATCGACGTTTTCCAGCGACTTTTGGTACTTATAGCCGATGTAGTAGCCGTGTACCGCTTCGTCGCGAATGATCAGGCGAATCAGATCTGCGGTGTTGGTCAGCTTGCCACGGCTTGACCAGTACATCGGCAGCCAGAAACCGGAGTAGAACAGGAACGATTCAAGGAACACGCTGGCGATTTTCTTCTTGAGCGGATCCTCGGCGCGATAGTGCTCCAGCACAATCTTCGCCTTGTTCTGCAACGCTTCATTCTCTTCACTCCAGCGATACGCCGCATCGACATCTGCGGTATTACACAGCGTGGAGAATATCGAACTGTACGAACGCGCATGCACCGCTTCCATAAAGGAGACGTTCGACAGCACAGCTTCTTCGTGTGGCGTAATAGCATCTTCCATCAGGCCCGGCGCACCAATCACGTTCTGGATGGTGTCGAGCAGCGTCAATCCGGTAAACACCCGAATAGTCAGCTGCTGTTGCTGGTGGTCCAGCGACTGCCACGCTGGCAAATCGTTGGAGAGCGGCACTTTTTCCGGCAGCCAGAAGTTACTGGTCAGTCGGTTCCACACTTCGAGGTCTTTTTCGTCCTGGATGCGGTTCCAGTTAATGGCTTGAATTTGTTTTAGTTGCATAGTTTTCATCACAGTGAGCAGGAGACGCAGCCCTGCACCTCGGTGCCTTGAAGCGCCATCTGGCGCAGACGGATGTAATAGAGCGTTTTGATGCCTTTTTTCCACGCGTAGATCTGCGCTTTGTTGATATCGCGCGTGGTGACGTCGTCGCGGAAGAACAGCGTCAGCGACAGGCCTTGATCGACGTGCTGCGTGGCTTCGGCGTAGGTATCAATAATCGCTTCCGGCCCAATGGAGTACGCATCCTGATAGAGGTCGAGATTGTCGTTGGTCATAAACGGCGCCGGATAGTAAACGCGGCCAGTTTTGCCCTCTTTACGGATCTCAATGCGCGACACAATCGGGTGAATGCTGGAGGTCGCATGGTTGATGTACGAGATCGAACCGGTGGGCGGAATCGCCTGCAGGTTCTGGTTGTACAGCCCATGTTGCATCACTGCTGCACGCAGCGCTTGCCAGTCGGCCTGCGTTGGCAGAGTCAGTCCGGCATCGGCAAAAAGTTTTGCCACGCGCGCGGTGCGCGGCAGCCAGCGCTGTTCGACATATTTATCGAAGTAACTGCCGCTGGCGTATTTCGACTCGGCGAAACCGTCGAAACTCTCCTGATGCTCCTGCGCCAGCAGATTCGAGGTGCGCACGGCGTGATAGGTGACGCAATAGAAGTAGAGATTGGTGAAATCCAGCGCCTCTTCTGAACCGTACGCCATGCCTTCGCGCGCCAGATAACCATGCAGGTTCATCTGACCGAGGCCAATCGCGTGCGAGCGGCGATTGCCTTCCGCCACCGAAGGCACCGAATTGATCTCACTCATCTCGGAAACGGCGGTCAGTGCACGCACGGCGGTTTCCACGGTTTGCGCCAGATTGCGCGAATCCATGGCATGCGCAATGTTGAGAGAGCCGAGGTTGCAGGAGATATCTTTGCCGACGCGACGATAGCTAAGATCATCATTGAATTCGCTGGCGCTGTTAACCTGCAAAATCTCGGAACAGAGATTACTCATGTTGATGCGCCCGGCAATCGGGTTGCTGCGGTTCACGCTGTCTTCAAACATGATGTACGGGTAGCCCGATTCAAACTGAATCTCCGCCAGCGTTTGGAAGAAATCGCGCGGCTTGATGTAGGTTTTGGTGATGCGATCGTCCGCCAGCATCTCGTCGTAATGCTCGCTGATGCTGATATCACCAAAGGCTTTGCCGTAGATGCGCTCGACATCGTACGGCGAGAACAGCGCCATATCGCGATTCTCTTTCGCCAGCTGGAAGGTGATATCCGGGATCACCACGCCGAGCGACAGCGTTTTGATGCGGATCTTCTCGTCGGCGTTTTCACGTTTGGTATCGAGAAAGCGGAAAATATCCGGGTGATGCGCATTCAGCCACACCGCACCTGCGCCCTGACGTGCACCCAGCTGGTTAGCGTAGGAGAACGCATCTTCCAGCATCTTCATCACCGGAATTACGCCGGACGACTGGTTCTCAATGCGCTTAATCGGCGCGCCTGATTCACGCAAATTGGAGAGCAGGAACGCTACGCCGCCGCCGCGTTTAGACAGTTGCAGCGCCGAGTTCACCGCGCGACCAATCGATTCCATGTTGTCTTCGATGCGCAGCAGGAAGCAGGAGACCAGCTCGCCGCGCTGCTGCTTACCGCAGTTAAGGAAAGTTGGCGTAGCCGGCTGGAAGCGACCGCTCAGCATTTCCGCCAACAGCTCGCGCGCTAAGGTTTCATTGCCGCGTGCCAGCGTCAGCGCCACCATGCAGGCGCGCTGTTCGAAGGTTTCCAGATAGCGTTTGCCGTCGAAGGTTTTCAACGTGTAGCTGGTGTAAAACTTCCACGCCCCAAGGAAGGTGTGAAAGGCGAAACCTGCCGCATCAGCTTCATCGTGCAGCTGACACAGGAAATCGAAAGCGTACTGATTCAGCACCTCGGCTTCGTAGTAGCCTTCGGCCACCAGATAGCGCAGGCGCTCGCCTGCCGAGGCAAACTGCACGGTATTGGGTTGTACATGCTGCAGGAAGAACTGGCGCGTCGCTTCGTGATCTTTACTGAACTGGATGCGGCCATCGGCGTCATACAGGTTCAGCATCGCGTTAAGCGCGTGGTAATCCGTCAGCGAGCTGTTTAGGGTGTCTGTCGTTGCCAAAATTGGGTCACTCCCGCTTTTACATTAGCGATATCGTCGGGGGTTCCCATCAGCTCAAAGCGGTAGAGATAGGGAACCTGACATTTCTGCGCAATGATGTCGCCCGCCAGGCAATAGCCTTCACCGAAGTTGCGGTTACCGGCAGCGATCACCCCGCGAATCCCGCGTCGGTTGGCATCATCATTGAGGAATTGAATCACTTGTCTCGGCACCGCACCGCGCGAACTGCCGCCGCCGTAGCTCGGCACCACTAAAATGTAGGGCTGTTCGATATGCAGGCGCTGCTTGCCGTCAACCGGAATGCGGCGGGCAGGCAGCCCAAGACGCGTGATGAATCGGTGCGTGTTTTCCGACTGGCTAGAGAAATAGACCAGTGGAAACATGGCTTATCCCCCGACGGCCGCGAGCTGGCTCAGGCTGGCAATTTTGTCGGGACGGAAGCCACTCCAGTGATCGTCTTGCGTCATCACCACTGGCACCTGGCGATAGCCGAGAGATTTGAGGTTGTCGATGGCTTCAGGTTGGGTATCAAGGTTGATCAGCTGATAGTCGATACCTTTGCGGTCCATGGCATTTTTTGTCGCATTGCACTGGACACAGTTGTCTTTGGTGTAAATAATAATGCGCATGATTCGTATTTCCCTTTGATTGCGGTCAGATTGCGAGATACGAAGCAAATTCCTGTTTGCATCGAACTTCGTCCTTGACGACATTTGGTAGTTAGTTGATGGGTTGAATACTAGATGTAGTGGGTAAAAGGGTCAAGCCCACCAGATATAGGGTTTTGTGATTTTGATCTTCGGATATTCGCTAAGGCCAGAGATCATGCGCCTTCCAGGCCGGAAAAATTTTTTGTAAAGGGAACGAGGTGGGAGAAGTGGTTAGATTTTGTGCGATTTAGCCCTCATCCCAGCCTTCTCCCGCAAGCGGGAGAAGGAGCCGATCCAGCATAGGTGTTACAGTTGAACGCCACCTCAACATTCCCTCTCACGCCTGCGGGAGAGGGTTAGGGTGAGGGAAAGCGCGCACTATCTCGCGCCCACAAAAAAGCCCCGCATCAGCGAGGCTCATTGCATCAACGAACACAGGCTTATCGGCGTGAAGACACCAGCAGCGCGCCAAGCACTAAACCTATCGCCGCACCGACGCCCACGCCGTGCCACGGCTTGTCGTGGACATAGGCATCAACCTGCGTACCCGCATCACGTGCCGCTTGCGATACGCGACTCTGTCCGCCGCTCAGTTTGGCACGCGTCTGCTTCAACAGCGCCTGCGCCTGGCTACGGGCATTATCAACTTCGTCTTTAGCTTCACTGCCATAAGATTTAAGTAATGCCTCTAGCGAATCGGCCAGTTCGTTTACATCCTGATTGATATCAATGTCATCGTTTTTTGCGCTTCGATTAAACATTTTTTAGCTCCCTTTGATTTAAAACGTAATACTTAGTGTAGACGAAGCGTGATTAAACGCAGGGATGTGCCAGGCTTTAGGGAAAATTCCGAATGCCCATGCCATCTTGCTGCTGTAAGGTTGCGGGGCTGTGAGAAGAGAGGAGCAAGCATGTATTTACGACCAGATGAGGTAGCGCGCGTACTTGAGAAAGTGGGCTTCGAAATGGATACCCAAACGCCAAAAATTTACGGTTATCGTCGCGGCGAAAACTATGTGTACGTCAATCGCGAAGCGCGTATGGGACGGACCGCCTTAATCATTCACCCGACGCTGAAAGAGAAAAGCCAGAGCTTTGCTGAACCGGCTTCAGAGATGAAAACCTGCGATCACTACACGCAATTCCCACTCTATTTAATGGGCGATTCGCAGGAGCATTACGGCATTCCGCACGGCTTCAGCTCGCGCGTTGCGCTTGAGCGTTATCTGCAAGGCGTATTTGGCGCCTGAACTTGCGCCCCGTTTCACGCGGGGCCGCAAACCCTGACTCAATCCTCTCCTTCTGCCCCGTTGCAAATCCGCACGCTGACGCGTATAACCTTGTGTCCATATAGATGTTCAGACGTCCATACGGATAAATATCATGCAAACTCAGGATACGCCTCCACAGGAAAACTTTAAGCGCACCATGAAAGTACGGCATCTGGTGATGCTGTCGCTGGGCGGTGTGATCGGAACCGGACTGTTCTTCAATACCGGCTACATCATCTCAACCACCGGTGCAGCCGGCACCTTGCTGGCCTATCTGATTGGTGCGCTGGTGGTGTGGTTGGTGATGGTCTGTCTCGGCGAACTGGCCGTGGCGATGCCGGAAACCGGCGCGTTCCACGTCTATGCCGCGCGCTATCTCAGTCCGGCCACCGGTTATACCGTCGCCTGGCTTTACTGGCTCACCTGGACGGTGGCGCTGGGTTCCAGCCTGACCGCCGCCGGATTCTGCATGCAGTACTGGTTCCCGAGCGTGCCGGTGTGGACATGGTGTCTGGTGTTCTGCATCGCTATTTATCTGCTGAATATCGTCTCAACGCGCTTCTTTGCCGAAGGTGAATTCTGGTTCTCCATCATTAAAGTGATCACCATCATCGCCTTTATCATTCTCGGAGCGGGCGCGATCTTTGGTTTTATCCCGATGAAAGACGGCAGTGCTGCGCCGGGATTACACAATCTCACCGCTTCCGGCTGGCTGCCGCACGGCACGCTGCCGATTCTGATGACCATGGTGGCGGTCAACTTCGCTTTCTCGGGCACGGAATTGATCGGCATCGCCGCCGGTGAAACCGAGCAGCCACAAAAAGCGCTGCCGCTGGCGATCCGCACCACCGTCGCACGGTTGATCATCTTCTTTATCGGCACGGTATTTGTGCTGGCGGCGCTGATCCCGATGGATCAGGCCGGGATCGTCAAAAGCCCGTTTGTGCTGGTGTTTGAAAAGATCGGCATCCCGTACGCGGCGGATATTTTCAACTTCGTGATCCTCACCGCCATTCTCTCCGCCGCCAACTCCGGCCTGTATGCTTCTGGCCGCATGTTGTGGTCGCTGGCTAATGAGAAGACGCTGCCGCGCTGTTTTGCGCGCGTCAACCGTCATGGCATTCCGGTGCTGGCGCTGACCGTGAGCATGATTGGCGGCTTGCTGGCGCTGTTCTCCAGTGTGATTGCGCCGGACACAGTGTTTGTGGCGCTGTCGGCGATTTCCGGTTTTGCCGTGGTGGCGGTGTGGCTCAGCATCTGCGCCTCGCACTATGTGTTCCGTCGTCGCCATCTGCAGGCGGGCGGCAGCTTACAACAGCTGGCGTATCGCGCGCCGCTCTATCCGCTGACGCCGATTCTGGGCTTCCTGTTATGCCTGCTGGCGTGCGTCGGACTGGCATTCGATCCATCGCAGCGTATTGCGCTGTGGTGCGGCATTCCGTTTGTGCTGTTCTGCTATGCCGCATACCATGTCACGCAACGACGCAAGTCATCCCTTAAGGCTGAGGAGGCCAACGATGTCGCGTAATCCTATCGCGCAGGCTCTAACCCAAACTGACACGTTGATTCTGGATGGCGCGCTGGCGACCGAGCTGGAGGCGCGCGGCTGCAATCTGGCCGATGCGTTGTGGTCGGCCAAAGTGCTGATGGAAAATCCTGAGCTGATTTATCAGGTGCATCACGATTACTTTGCCGCTGGCGCGCATGTGGCGATTACCGCCAGCTATCAGGCCACGCCGCAGGGTTTTGCCGCGCGCGGCTTAGATGAAGCGCAGGCGCTGGCACTGATCACCCAGAGCGTACAGCTGGCGCAGCGCGCGCGTGATGACTATCGCGCATCTTCCGCCAGCACCGCGCCCTTGCTGGTGGCCGGTTCGGTCGGGCCGTATGGCGCTTTTCTGGCCAATGGTGCGGAGTATCGCGGTGATTACGCGCTGCCGGAAGAGGAGATGAAAGCGTTCCACCGTCCGCGCGTGAAGGCGTTGCTGGAAGCGGGTGTCGATCTGCTGGCCTGTGAAACGTTGCCGTCCTTTACCGAAGCGCAGGCGCTGGTGAGTTTACTGGCTGAATTCCCTGCCAGCAGCGCGTGGTTCTCCTTTACCCTGCGCGATGCCGAACACATCAGCGACGGCACGCCGTTGAGTAAAGTGGCTGAGCTGGTGCATGCGGCACCGCAGGTGGTGGCGGTTGGCATCAACTGCGTGGCGCTGGAGAGCGTAACGCCCGCTCTGCGCCGCTTCCAGGCGCTGTGTGATAAGCCGCTGCTGGTCTATCCGAACTCCGGCGAGCAGTACGATGCCAGCAGCAAAACCTGGCACTCCGCGCCGTCGGGCTGCACGCTGCATGACAAATTCGCTGAATGGCAGCAGGCGGGCGCACGTCTGATTGGCGGCTGCTGCCGTACCACGCCGCAGGATATCGCGGCGATTGCTGCCTGTTGTCAACCGCAATAAAGCGCAGAAAATCATCAGTGATAGCGCGATTAAGCACAGAAGGGCAGTTTACACTGTCCTATCTGATGCTGAAGCGGACCTGCTATGAACCTGCGACCTCTTTTTCCTGCCTGTGCGCTGCTGCTGAGCGGCTGCGCCACCATTGTCGGCACTGAAACGCAACCGGTGAAAATCGACTCCCTGCCGCAAGGCGCGCGTTTCACCGTGCAGGATGAGACCGGCCGCGCAGTGGCGCAGGGCTATACCCCGCAAACCGTCGAGCTGGCGAAATCGACCGGGAATTATTTTGGTAAGAAGCACTATCAGGTGATGCTGGAGAGTCCGGGCTATGTGCCGCTAACCTTGCCGATCGAGGCCAATGCCAATCTGTGGTATTTGCTCGGCAATATTCCGCTGTTGGGCTTCCCCGGCTGGCTGCTGGTCGATCCCTTCTACGGCGGCATGTACGATCTCAAACCAGAACATCCACAGCCGAAGCTGAACGTCGTCGGCGCGCGGGGTTAATAAGCCCGCACCGATCGTAGCGGCGCAATTTATTGCGCAATCTTACCGCGAAAAAAAACAGCGCAATTAATTGCGCCGCTACAAATCATTCAACAGTTTGAGTTACTGCGCGGTAGGCTTCACCATCGCATTGGCGCTTTTATGCTGCGCCAGATGTTGCTGCTGGAAAATGCACATGCGGATGGTGTTGCGGTATTCGCCGTTGATGAAAAATTCGTGCTTCAGTACGCCTTCCACCTCAAATCCCAGCTTGGTGTAGATATGCACCGCCTTCTTATTCTCTTCATCGACAATCAGATAGAGTTTGTAGAGATTCAGCACCGAAAAGCCGTAATCCATCGCCAACTTTGCCGCTTTGGTGGCTAAGCCTTTGCCCTGATGGGAAGGATCGATAATGATTTGAAACTCAGCGCGGCGATGCACGTGATTAATCTCGACCAACTCCACCAACCCGGCTTTGTGTCCATCATGCTCCACCACAAAGCGACGCTCGGTTTGGTCATGGATATGTTTGTCATACAGGTCTGAAAGCTCGACAAACGCTTCGTACGGTTCTTCAAACCAGTAACGCATCACGCTGGCGTTGTTATCTAATTGGTGCACAAAGCGTAAATCTTCCCGCTCCAGCGGACGTAACTTAACCGTCATACGGTGTTCCTTGTTGTTGAATGTTGCTCCACGATGCGGCCCTGCGCCATACGCGCCGCGCGATCGCACATGTGATCGATCACATCCGGATCGTGGCTGACCAGCACCATGGTTAAACCATCTTTTTGCTTTAGATCGTTGAGCAGGTTGAGGATCTCGGCCTGCACCGACATGTCCAGCGCCGAGGTCGGCTCATCCAGCAGCAGGATCTTCGGTTCCAGCAGCAGGGCGCGCACAATCGCTACGCGCTGACGCTGACCGCCTGAAAGCTGATGCGGATAGCGATCCGCCAGCACCGGATCGAGCCCGACATGGCGGAATCCAGCATTAATGCGGTCGTTGATGTTATCACGATTGAGCATTTTCAGCGGTTCCGCCAGCGTGCGACGCAGGCGATGGCGCGGATGCAGCGAAGCGTAGGGATCCTGAAACACCATCTGCACATCGCGGCGCAGCTGGCCGGTAAACGCTTTGCCGGGCTGCACGGCGGTGCCCGCCAGCGACATGCTGCCGCTCCAGTGCGGATTCAATCCCGCCAGCACCCACAGCAGCGACGACTTGCCGCAGCCGGACGGGCCAACCAGACCAAAACACTCACCGGCCGCGACCTGCAGCGACACATCGTGCACCACGGTGCGCAGCTCGTAACCTTGCTTGTGCGAAACGCTGAGGTTCGCTAACTCAATCATAATTCTTCTCCAGCGCGGCACGATCCAGCACCGGCAAACGCTCGCAGTGCGTGGCTTTACTCGGACGACAGGCCCACAAGGTGCTGGTGTAAGGATGGCTGGCGTTGGAGAGTTCGGACGCCGGCAAGGTATCCAGCACGCGGCCCTGATACATCACCATCACACGTTCGCAGTGCTCGGAAACCTGTTGCAGATCGTGGCTGATCAGCAGCAAACCCATGTTGCGCTGTTCAACCAGACGACGAATCAGCGCCAGTACCTGATCGCGCATCGCGTGATCGAGCGCCGACGTAGGTTCATCGGCGATCAGCAGTTCAGGATCGGTGATCAGGGCGATCGCCAGCATCACGCGTTGCCCCATGCCGCCAGAAAGTTGATGCGGATAGCGTTTCATCAGCTGACGCGGGTCGGGCAAGCCCACCGCATCCAGCATCTCGCAAACTTTCTCTTTACGTTCAGCGCCGCTCAATTTGTGGTGCAGCACCAGCGGTTCTTCCACCTGCCAGCCAATGGTGCGCGTGGGATTGAGCGCATATTTCGGATCCTGCATCACCATTGCCACTTTACTGCCGCGTAGCTGGATCCAGTCACGCTCGCGCAGGCTCAGCGCATCGGTGTCGACAATCTGCAAACGATCGGCCTGCAAGTGCAGCGAAGGTGACAGCAAGCCCATCAGCGTACGTGCGGTGAGTGATTTACCGGAACCGGATTCACCCACCAGCGCCACGCGCTCGCGGCCAATTTGGAAGCCAATGTTATCGACCAGCAGCGCATCATCGCTGCGAATCGTCAGGCCTTGTACATCAATTAACAGATCATTTGGCATGACGAGTATCCAGTCGGTCACGCAGGCCATCGCCTGTCAGGTTAAACGCCAGGCTGGCGAACAGAATCGCGCCGCCGGGTGCGGCGGCAACCCACCATTGGTCGAAGATCACTTTACTGCCTTCTGCCACCATCGAACCCCATTCGGCGGTAGGCGGTTGCACGCCCATGCCAAGGAAGCCGAGGCCCGCCGCTGAAAGAATGATTCCGCCGAGGCTCAGCGCGGCACGTACCACCGCCGTTGGCATACACAGCGGCAGAATGTGGCCAAACATCAGGCGTAAACCGGTGATGCCCTGCATGCGCGCGGCGGCGAGATAATCACTGCGGCGCAGCGCCAGCGTTTCCGCGCGCGCCTGACGGGCAAATGGCGGCCAGCTGGTGAGCGCCAGCGCCAGTGCGCCATTCATCAAGCCGGGGCCGAGCATGGCGACCAGCGCCAGCGCGATCACCAGATTCGGCAGCGACAGGAAGATATCGGTTATGCGCATCAACACGCGCTCGGTCCAGCCGCCCACGTAACCGGCGGTGATGCCGACCAGCAGGCCAACCGGAATGGTCAGCACCAGAATCAGTGACACCAACAGCAGCGTGGGGCGCGCGCCATAAATCACGCGTGACAGCAGATCGCGGCCAAAGCCATCGGTGCCAAACCAGTGCAGCGCCGATGGCGCCTGCAAACGCTGGGAGATGATCTGCGCATTGGGATCGAAAGGCGCCAGCAATGGCGCGAACAATGCCATCGCCACCACAATCAGCACCAGCGTCAGGCCGATGGAAAGCGAGGTCACGCGCGCGCGGCGGCGGCGCGGACGCAGCGTTTCCAGTTCAGAGAGTTGTTGAGTCATCGGGTTCTCGGATCGGTTAACCAGGTCAGGGCATCGGCCAGCGCGTTGAGCAGAATAAAGCAGCTGCCAATTAGCAAGGTCGAGCCGAGAATCGCTGGTACATCAGAGGAAAACAGCGCGTTAGTCATGTAGCGACCAACGCCCGGCCAGGCAAATACCGTTTCGGTCAGTACCGAACCTTCCAGCAGCGTGGCGTAGGAGAGGGCGATAACGGTAATCAGCGTGCCCAGCACGTTGGGGAAAATATGACGCAGTAAAATGCGGCCACGGCTGGCACCTTTCGCACGCGCCAGCACCACATACTCTTTACTGCTCTCTTCCAGCAGCGCCGCGCGCAGCAGGCGCGTGATACCCGCCATCGCCAGCAGGCCGAGAATCACCACCGGCAGCCACAAGTGGGCAATAGCATTGCGGAACATCTCGGGATCGCCGGACATCCAGCTATCAATCAGCACAAAGCCGGTTTTTGGCTCCAGCGTGTAGATCCAGATGTCATCAAGCTGGCCCGGTCCGGCGGACCAGTGCAGCACGGCATAAAACAGCAGCAAACCCAGCAGGCCGAGCCAGAACACCGGCACCGAGTAGCCGAGTAGCGAAACAAAACGCGCCACGTTATCGATGATGCTGCCCGGCTTCCACGCCGCCAGCAGCGCTAAGGCAATGCCGAACACCGCGGCAAAAATCATCGCGCAGGTCGCCAGCTCAATGGTGGCCGGGAAGGTGCGCATCAGGTCGGCGCTGACCGGTTGATTGGTCAGATGCGATAAGCCGAGATCGCCGCGCGCCAAATGGCTGATATAGCGCCAGAACTGCACCAGCACTGGCTGATCGAGGCCGAGATCGTGGCGCACCTGCGCGTAGGTGGCTTCGCTGGCGTGATCGCCTGCGATCTGTTGCACCGGATCGACAGGCGACAGGTGCGACAGCATAAAAGTGAACGCTAACAAACCAACCAGCGTCACCAGCAGCGAAAGCAGGCTGGTGGCGATGTGGCTAACGCGTTGCCAAAGTGGCCGGGCGAACCCGGCCTGTGAAGCTGACACTGCCATTACTTAGAAACCTGCGAGTAATACACCATGTCCGGGTTGATGCCTTGCACATAGCCTTGCAGATTGTCGCGCAGCGCAATCAGGTTTTTCGCCTGCAAGCCAATCACGTACGGCGAGTTCTTCAGCACTTCACGCTGCATCGCCTGATAGAGTTCGACGCGCTTCTTGTTATCGCTCTCGGCGGTGGCGGCCAGCGTTTGCTTGTTCAGCTCCGGGATGTGCCAGTCGGAACGGTAAGCCACGGTTTTGCTGCCATCTTCCGGGTTGTAAGCGAAGGACGCGGCGTTGGTGTTGGGATCGAAATAGTCTGCGCCCCAGGCGTTCAGGGTGGCTTCATATTTGTGCGCCTTCACGCGGGTCGAGACTTCAGAGCTCAGGCCAGGTTGCACTTCCACCTTCACGCCGCCTTTGGCAAAGCTGCCCTGCAGCGCCTGCGCGATATCGAGGTAAGGCGGCTGGTTGCTGGTGGAAAGCGTGAAGCTAACGTTGGTCAGACCGGCTTTCTTCAGAATCGCTTTGGCTTTTTCAGGATCGTAAGTGTATGGCGTGTCGTTGATTGCGCCGAGGAAGCCTTTCGGCAGGAAGGTTTGATGCACGTCGAACTGGCCTTTCAGCAGGTCGTTAGCGATACCTTTATAGTCGAACAGGTAACGCGCGGCTTCCCACAGCGCCGGGTTCTTCAGCACCGGGTTTTCACCGATGTTGAACTGGATGTAATAGAGAGAAGCCATCGGAATCGCTTCAGTCTTCACGCCCGCTTTGCCTTTCAACGAGGCGATTTGATCCGCACCGAGGTTACGCGCGATATCCACATCGCCCTGTTCCAGCAGCAGACGACGCGCAGCCGGTTCCGGAACGTTTTTAATCAGGATATTTTTCAGCTTCGGAGCGCCCGCTGGCGAAGTTGGATTCGCGCTCAGCAGAATCGCTTCGTGCAGCACCACTTTACGAATCTGATACGGGCCGCTACCGGCAGAGTGAGTACCGAGCCACGCGTGGCCGAAGTCACCGTTCTTCGCGTTGGCCTGCGCGGTTTTCTCATCAACAATCGAAGAGACCGGCGCGGAGAGCAGGCTGAGCACATACGCCGGGCTGACGTTGGCGCTCCAGCTGATCTGTACGTGGTTGTCATCAACCTTTTTCAGGAAGGTATCGACGTTGTCTTTATTCCAGCCAAGTTGGGTAAGAATAAAGGAGGGATCGAGGTTGAGTTTCACCACGCGACCCAGCGAGAAGATCACATCTTCCGGACGCAGCGGATTGCCGCTGGCGAACTGAGCACCTTTGCGTAGTTCAAACGTCAGGCTGCGATTATCGCTGCCCGCTTGCCAGGACGTGGCCAGCGTTGGCTGCAAATCGGTTGGATTGGTGGGATCGGACTGAACCAGCCGCTGATAAATGTTAGTGAACGCTTGCACCGTGGTGAGTTCGAAGCCCTGCGCAGGGTCGAAGCTGTCGGCATCATCGGTAGACTGGGCAATCACCAGCGTATCTTTCGGCGTCGCTGCCTGAACAGAGAAGGCGGCTACCAGCGATAACGCCAGCAGTGATGGAATAATTTTTTTCATGTTGTTTCCTTGCCTAAAAAAAGTAACGCGAGTTTACGAGAGCGCAGCAGTGAAGAATAGTCAATTTCAGGCTATGCATATGCATTAATGATCTAAGACGGGTGGTTCAGTTATAAGGGGAAACCGCACAATCCGTAGCGGCGCAATTCATTGCGCAAAGTGTGGACGGGCTTTGGGTGCAGGATCGTTAACGCAAAATCGCGCGATTAATCACGCCGCTACGGAATGTGCATGTGAGGTAATATCAACTCAACTGCAACGGAATATAAATGATGGGTGACTAACCGATAATTAACTTTACTTCGTTACTTGCCAGAATATAATGGCCGCAATTTCAAAGCAGGAGAGTTCAGTTGGACAGTCACCCTTTTAGTTGGCATCACAAGGCAAGCTGACGCGCGAACTTTTTTGTCGCTGCTTGCCAACACGGCGGGCAGCAATCCTCTCTTTTCTGATGATTGTTCCCTTTAAACGACATTGTAATGGGCCAAAGCCCGTGGGGATATCATCATGCACATGATTTTTAACACACTTTTCCCTCCGCCTCGATACGCGCGCTGAACCTCAGCGTGCTGATTAGCGCTGCACATTAGACGGCTTTTCGCTGTTCGATTGCGTGGTGTTTACCTTCGTCTTTATTTATTACTCGTTATTTTGCGAGCGACTCTTTTCGTCTTTAATTTCCGGGAGGTGATATGGAAATTCCCGACAGGTTATTTTTAATTTAACAAACGCATTGCCGTTAATTTAATTTGTGTGCCTCGCACGCAGGGATTTTTATTGCCGTAATAAAGAGGAATGTCACTATGACTGACATGAAACTCAACCAGGACAAAAAAGCCTGGAACACCACGCGCCAGCCGCGTCAAAAAACACCGCGTTACCTGATTGAAGATGAAGCCGGTTTTACTGCCGACGAAACGCTGGTGCGTCTGCGCAGCGATGCGCTTGGCCTGAGTGAACGTGAAGCCGAGGCGCGCCTGAATGTATATGGCCGTAATCAGGTCGAACACGACAAAGCGCCACCAGCGTTGTTGCAGTTGCTGCAGGCATTCAACAATCCGTTTATCTATGTCCTGATGGCGCTGGCGCTGGTGAGCTTTTTCACTGATTTCTGGCTGCCGCTGCGCAACGGCGAGGAGACCGATCTGACCGGTGTCATCATCATTGTGACGATGGTAACGCTCAGCGGTTTGCTGCGCTTCTGGCAGGAGTTCCGTACCAATAAAGCGGCGCAGGCGCTGAAATCAATGGTGCGCACCACCGCCACGGTGCTGCGTCGTGAGTCAGCGCAACAAGCGCCGCTCAAACAGGAAGTCGATATCGCCACGCTGGTGCCGGGTGACATCATCTATCTGTCGGCGGGGGATTTGGTGCCAGCCGATGTGCGGCTGCTGGATTCACGCGATCTGTTTATCAGCCAGGCGATTTTGACTGGCGAATCGTTACCGGTTGAGAAGTATGACGTCACCGGCCACGTCACCAGCAAAAGCAGCGGGGCCAGCGAACAGGGCACATCGCTGTTGGAACTGGGCAGCGTCTGCCTGATGGGCACCAACGTGTCCAGCGGCAGCGCCAAAGCGGTGGTAGTGGCAACCGGCAGCGAAACTTACTTCGGTAGCCTGGCGAAATCGATTGTGGGTAATCGCTCACAAACCGCCTTTGACCGCGGCGTCAACAGCGTGAGCTGGCTGCTGATCCGCTTCATGTTGGTGATGGTGCCGGTGGTGTTGCTGATTAATGGCCTAACCAAAGGCGACTGGCTGGATGCTTCACTGTTTGCGCTGGCGGTAGCGGTAGGTTTAACACCGGAAATGTTGCCGATGATCGTCAGCTCCAACCTGGCGAAAGGTGCCATCGCCATGTCGCGGCGTAAAGTGATCGTCAAACGTCTGAATGCGATTCAAAACCTCGGCGCGATGGATATTCTCTGCACCGACAAAACCGGCACGCTGACGCAGGACAACATCATTCTGGAGCATCATCTGGATTGTGCTGGCGTGGAGAACTCACGCGTGCTGATGCTGAGCTGGCTCAACAGCCACTATCAAAGCGGCACGCTGAATCTGATGGATCGCGCCATTTTGCAGTACGGCAAAAACCGCGTCAGCGAAGCGGTAAGCGATACCTATATCAAAGTGGATGAGCTGCCGTTCGATTTCATTCGCCGTCGCGTCTCGGTGGTGGTGCGCGATCGTCGTCTCAATCAACAGATGCTGATCTGCAAAGGCGCGGTGGAAGAGATGCTGAGCATCGCGACTGCCGAGCGTGAAGGCAAACTGGTGCAGCCGCTGAACGAAACGCGTCGTGCAGAACTGCTGGCGCTGGCACATCAATACAATGAGCAGGGTTTTCGCGTGCTGCTGGTGGCGAGCCGCGTGCTGGCGGATCCAGGTTTACAGCAGCCGCTGAGCGTGGCGGATGAGCAAGGCTTAACGGTAGAAGGGCTGCTGACCTTCCTCGATCCACCGAAAGAGAGCGCCGCCAAAGCCATCGGCGCGCTGCGCGACAATGGCGTTAGCGTCAAAGTGCTGACCGGTGATAATCCGGTGGTGACCGCGCGCATTTGCCAGCAGGTTGGCATCGACAGCGGCGCGATCGTCACCGGCGACCAAATTGCCCTGATGAGCGACGAGCAGTTGGCAGACGCCGCCGCACAGAGTGCGGTATTCGCTAAACTCACGCCGCTGCAGAAATCACGTATCCTGCGCGCGCTACAGCAACAGGGCCACACCGTTGGCTTCCTCGGCGACGGGATTAATGATGCGCCGGCGCTGCGTGATGCTGATGTCGGGATTTCCGTTGATAGCGCGGCGGACATCGCTAAAGAGTCCTCCGATATCATCCTGCTGGAAAAAGATTTGATGGTGCTGGAAGAGGGCGTAATGAAGGGACGCGAAACCTTCGGCAACATCATTAAGTATCTGAACATGACCGCCAGCTCGAACTTCGGCAACGTGTTCTCGGTGTTGGTGGCGAGCGCCTTTATTCCGTTCCTGCCGATGCTGGCGATTCATCTGCTGATTCAGAACCTGATGTACGATCTGTCTCAGCTGGCACTGCCGTGGGACAAAATGGACCGCGAGTTCCTGCGCAAACCGCGTAAATGGGACGCGCGTAATATCAAACGCTTCATGTTGTGGATTGGGCCAACGTCGTCGATTTTCGATATCACCACCTTTGCGCTGATGTGGTACGTGTTCGCGGCGAATACGCCAGAAATGCAGTCGCTGTTCCAGTCCGGCTGGTTTATTGAAGGCTTGCTGTCGCAAACGCTGGTGGTGCACATGCTGCGCACGCAAAAGATTCCATTTATCCAGAGCCGTGCGGCGCTGCCGGTGCTGCTGACCACTGCGTGTGTGATGATCGCCGGCATTCTGCTGCCGTTCTCACCGCTGGGCGCGATGGTGGGATTGGTGCCGCTGCCATGGTCATACTTCCCATGGCTGGTGGCAACGCTGCTCGGTTATTGCGTGGTCGCGCAGGGCATGAAAATGCTCTACATCAAGCGCTTTGGTCAGTGGTTTTAAACACATGGAGGTGAAATGCGTAACCGCAATCTCAATAAGGTGGTGTTTCACCTGATAATGATGATGGTTGTCATGGTGGTGTTAACGCTGGTGTTTCGTTAATGAAAAAAGGGCAGGATTTCCTGCCCTTTTCTTTACTCTTCATCGGGCTGGTAATACTGCACGCCGATCTCAATGCGCTCGCGGCCGCTAGCTACGCGATGGCGATTGCTGTCGCGCAGCGAATAGATGCAGCCGCAATACTCCTGCTGATAGAAACGTTCGCGCTTGCTGATCTCAATCATGCGTGACGAGCCGCCACCTTTCCGCCAGTTGAACTCCCAATAAAGCATATCGGGATAGTGCGCCGCCGCGCGCACGCCGCAGTCGTTGATCTGCTGCATATTCTTCCAGCGCGAAATACCGAGTGAACTGGTGATCACCGGGAAACCGTTTTCATGTGCATACAGCGCGGTGCGTTCAAAGCGCATGTCGAAACACATGGTGCAGCGCACGCCACGTTCCGGTTCCCACTCCATGCCACGTGCCCGCTCAAACCAATTGTCTTTATCGTAATCGGCATCAACAAAGGGCACGCCAAACTGCTCGGCAAAGCGAATATTCTCCTCTTTACGCAGCTCGTACTCTTTCAGCGGATGAATGTTTGGGTTGTAGAAGAAGATGGTGTAATCGATGCCGGAAGCCAGCATCGCTTCCATCACTTCGCCCGAGCAGGGCGCACAGCAGGAGTGCAACAGGACTTTGTTATGACCGTTGGGTAAGGGCAGCGGCTGGCGGGTAAAGGTGTCAGACATGAGCATTATTGGTTAATGGAGTGTTGGGTAAAGTCTAAGGGGATAGCGTTAAAGATGCAAAGTTGAGGAAAACAGGCAATAAAAAAGGCCGCAAACGCGGCCTCTGGAGTGAGCGACGAACGTTATTCAGTCACTTTCTTTTTCAGATCGCTGGCACCTTCTTTGGTTTTATTCCAGCCTTTCTGCGTGCCTTCTTTGGTGGCATCCCAACCTTTCTCAGAACCTTCTTTGGTTTTATTCCAGGCTTTCTGCGTACCTTCGCTGGCTTTGCTGGTCAGGTTATCGCTTTTACCTTCTGCCGCATGCTTCGCTTTCAGCTGCTGCTCTTTACCTTCGTTCTGCGCCTGATGCAGTTTTTCTTTAGCGGTGTTCGCACCGGCCTGCGCGTTAGCGACAGTTTCATCAGTTGCATGTGTGGTCGCGGCAAAAGCCGAAGATGCCATCAGAACGGCTGACAGTGCAATAATGGTCTTTTTCATAATTCCCTCTTTCATGAAATATGTCGTCTCAGGTAATCATCCTGGCACAGGCCGGGATGGAAAGATTTAAGAATAAACCAGGAATGAAAAAGGTCTAGTTTCGCTGGCAAAATCACCAGTAGATAGCATTTTAGGTTGTTGCAGGAAGGGATAAGAGCCACCTGAGCTGTGGCTCTGCAATATTAATCTGCTATCTGCCTGGCGCAGCATAGCAGTGGCGCAACGTGCAACGGTTGCGTACCGAGGTTGGCAATCAGGGATTGAACGTTACGCTGGTAACGTTGTGGAATCCGGGTGGCAATAAACACGCGATAGCCGAGGCGTTTATCGCCAGCCTGCCTGAGCTGTGGAGCCGCCTCTACTCTTCGTCGCGCTCTTTAGCGGCGCGCTGACGATCATAGAACTCATCTTCGGCGGCGATAATCTCATCCATCAATGAGTTCATATCCACTTCATGCACCTCTTCTACGAAGAGACCGGTGAGCGGCGTTTCTGGCGTCAGCTTTCCATCTTCATATAATTGCCAGATCTCTTTCGCATAGCGCGTTTGCAAAATCTGCGGAGCATATTGCCCGTAATAGGCGGTGATGTTGTTCACATCGCGCTCAAACATCGATTCAGCGTGGTTGTTTGCCGCGGCATCAACCGCTTGTGGCAAGTCGATAATCACCGGTCCGTTGGCATCCTGCAGCACGTTGAATTCCGACAGATCGCCATGAACAATGCCGGCGCACAGCATGCGCACGATATTGCGGATCATGGTATCGAAATCCTTCAGGGCGTTCTCTTCGGTCAGGAACACATCGCTCAGGCGTGGCGCAACCAGACCTTCTGCGTCTGTGACCAGCTCCATCAACAAAACGCCGTCGATGCAAATGTAGGGCTGCGGGACGCGTACGCCAGCATTCGCCAGGCGGAATAACGCATCAACTTCCGCGCTTTGCCAGGTCTCTTCTTGCTGCTTGCGCCCGAATTTCGACCCTTTTTGCATCGCACGTGAATTACGGCTGTTGCGGACTTTGCGCCCTTCCTGATAATGCACAGCCTGCTTGAAACTTCGTTGTGTGGCGTCCTTGTACACTTTCGCACACTGGATTTTGCCGCCCGTTAACACGGTATAAACGTCAGCTTCTTTGCCGCTTCTTAGTCTTTGTAGTACTTCATCTACCAGGCCATCATCGACAAGAGGCTGGAGTCGGTTTGGGATTTTCATGCGAGTCGCCTTGAAAGAGTCCAGATACAAAAAAGCCCGTAAGGCTTGCGCCATACGGGCTCTTAGGACTTCATCGAATGACTCTGGTAATCATCGATGGAGAATTTTGGTGGAGCTGGCGGGAGTTGAACCCGCGTCCGAAATTACTACACCGTCGGCACTACATGCTTAGTCAGTCTTTACATTCGCTGGCCAGCTGCGGACAGACACGCCACTGACAAACTAGCCTGATTAGATTTAGTGCTTCAACCCCAGGCAAGGCATCCACACGATCTCTTTTGGGTTTGACCTCTCTTGATCCCCGTCTTAAGAGCGGAAGCTAGGGAGAGAGGGCTTCAAAGCAGGTTATTAAGCTGCTAAAGCGTAGTTTTCGTCGTTTGCGACTATTTTTTTGCGGCTTTTTACGAGGCAAACCGCCCCTCGGCATGCTCCTAAGGCTTCACAATCCCGTCGAGTCCAGAATCAGCCCCAAGAAATTTCAATACTACAGACAAGTGACGCTAAAATCCAGCGCTTAACGCTTTGAATTCTTCATAATGCGCGCTTTGTCCATCTTCCATTCGCGCTCTTTCACGTCGTCACGCTTGTCGTGCTCTTTCTTACCGCGCGCCACACCGATTTTCAGTTTGGCCCAGGCATTTTTCCAGTACATCGACAGCGCAACCACGGTAAAACCTTCGCGGTTGACGCGACCGTACAGCGAATCGAGTTCGCGTTGTTTCAGCAGCAGCTTGCGGCTTCGCGTGGGATCACACACCACATGCGTCGAAGCAACCGCCAGCGGCTGGAAAGTAGAGCCAAACAGGTAAGCTTCACCATCGCGCAACAGAATGTAGCTATCGCTGATGTTAGCCTTACCGGCACGGAGTGATTTGACTTCCCATCCTTGCAACGACATACCCGCCTCGAACTCTTCTTCAATGAAGTATTCATGACGTGCGCGTTTATTGAGGGCAATAGTGGCTGAACCGGGTTTGTTAACTTTTTTCTTTGTCATAGTGCGGCGTAGTCTACATCACTCAGTTTATGGGCGCATCCCCTGTCCTGCAGGGCGGTAAAAAACACTCCATTTTAGCACAGCAAGCAAAGCCGTGAATTTTTGTTTGGTGACTGAAAATGGTATTATTCAATGGTTTTGTGATGAACAGGAACCATTATGGCTCAGATTAGTCGTTCAGCGCTGGTCCCTTATAGCGCTGAACAGATGTACCGTCTTGTGAATGACGTGGATGCTTATCCTCAGTTTCTGCCGGGTTGCACCGGCAGTCGCGTGCTGGATAACAGCGGAGATCAAATGACCGCGGCCGTTGATGTCTCGAAAGCGGGCATCAGTAAAACTTTCACCACGCGCAACACGCTGATCAGCAACCAAAGCATATTGATGCAGTTGGTTGATGGCCCGTTTCGTAAATTGACCGGCGGCTGGCATTTCACTTCATTAGGTGATGATGCCTGCAAGGTTGAGTTGAACCTCGATTTTGAGTTCACCAATATGCTGGTAGAAATGGCGTTCGGCCGCATCTTTAAAGAGCTGGCAAATAGCATGGTGCAGGCGTTCAGTCAGCGCGCAAAAGAGGTTTATCGTGCCTGATATCAGCGTGGAAGTGGTTTACGCACTGCCAGACAAGCAGTATATGCGTGCCGTAACGCTTGAAGAAGGCGCAACCGTTGAACAAGCGATCAAGGCTTCGGGGTTGCTGTCACTGCGTAAAGATATTGACCTGAACTCGAATAAGGTTGGGATTTATAGCCGCCCGGTAAAATTGGGTGATGCCGTCCAGGATGGTGATCGCATTGAGATCTATCGTCCGCTGATTGCCGACCCGAAAGAGTTACGGCGTCAACGCGCAGAGCGGTCAGCTGAGAAGAAATAGTCGGAATGTAAAAACGAAAAAAGGCGCTTAAGCGCCTTTTTTATTGCCGTTCACTTAGCCTTCTTTGCCTGAGAGCTTCGGCTTATTGTCGATGTTAGTAAGTGTTCCGTTGCTGTCAAAGGTCAGCGTCAGCGTTTGCTGTTTCACACCTTCATGGCCTGGTTCCTGGCGGAACACGTAATACCAAACGTTGCTGCCAAACGGATCGCGCATCATCGGCGTACCGAGCGTGTAGGCAACCTGCTGCTGCGTCATGCCGTTGTGAATTTTCGACACATCGTTGGCGACCAGGTAATTCCCCTGATTGATATCCGGACGATACACAACGCGCTCAAGGGTGGAACATCCAGCGGTCATCATCAACATTACTACTGCCGCGGCAGTCAGCGTTTTACAGCGCATCTATACATTCCTTTTCTGGGGCCAAACGCCTTTCAGCAGGCTATTTTTTTGCCATCAAATTCTGAACTCTGCCTGCGGCAGGCTTTATTACTCAGACGACATAACTGCCGATGATAATAAACCTTTTCGCTATTTGAAACCTCTACAGAGCAAGCATATGACCACCAGCCGGGAAAAAAGTGCGGTATCAGGCGGCTAAAAGTTCTTTAGCGTTGGCCAGCGTGTTGCGCGTCACCTCGCTGCCGCCCAGCAAACGCGCCAACTCTTGCAGACGCGCGCGTTTATCCAGCGGCTGCATATGCGTTTCTGTCATCGCACCATCGGTCTCTTTGCTGACGTAAAAGTGCTGATGACCGCAGCCGGCAACCTGCGGCAGGTGCGTGACACACATAACCTGTGTTGACTCGCCCAGCTGACGCAGCATTTGACCGACAACAGCGGCGGTTGGGCCGCTGATGCCAACATCTACTTCATCGAAGATCATTGCCGGTGTTTCCATTTTCTGTGCGGTAATCACCTGAATCGCCAGAGCGATACGCGACAGCTCACCGCCGGAAGCCACTTTGCCCAGCGGCTGGAGCGGCTGGCCTGGATTCGTCGTAACGCGGAAATCAATGCGCGTTGCGCCATCTGCGGTGAGTTGATCGGCATTGAACTCCAGCACAATGGCAAACTGGCCGTGCGGCATTGCCAGCGTGCGCATGCTTTGCGTTATCAGCTGGCTCAATTCTTGAGCGGAATGCTCACGCAGTTGATGCAGATTTTCAGCGCTGGCTAACGCGGCTTTGTGGTGAGCGACAACTTCAGACTGCAAAGTTTCCTGATCGCTCTCTTGCTGCGAAAGCAGTTCCGCTTCATCCAGCAACTGCTGATAAAGCACCGGCAAGGTTTCAGGTGCGACATGGTGCTTACGTGCCAATGCAATCTGCCGTGACAGACGTTGCTCCAGCTCATGCAGGCGATTGGGATCGAGATCCAGGCGTTCGCAGTAGTGACGCAGTTCATCGCTGGCTTCACTGAGTTGAATTGCGGCTTCCTCCAGCAGATTGAACACGCCGCTGACTTTATTATCCAGCGTCACCAGTTCGCCCAGCATGTGACGAGCGCTATAAAGAAGGCTCTGCAGGTTGGTGTCATCCCCATCGGCGAGAATTTGCAGCGCTTGCTGGCTAGTGGACAGCAACTGGCCGCTGTTCGCCAGGCGTTTATACTCTTCATCAATCTGTTCAAATTCGCCCAACTGCGGGGCAAATTCATTGAGTTCTTTCAACTGATACTGCAGTAGCTCGCGACGGGATTCACGCTCTTGCGAAAGTTGCTGATGTTGTGCCAGCGCGCGGCAACTCTGATGCCAGCGCTGATAGTGCTGGCGCATTTCAGACAGCAAATCATCGTGGGCTGCATACGCATCCAGCAGATGTTTTTGGTGATCGGATTTGAGCAGCAACTGGTGAGCATGCTGGCCGTGAATCTGAATCAGCAACTGGCCCAGTTCACGCAACTGCGACAGCGGCACCGATGTGCCGTTGATAAAGCCACGCGAACGACCATCCGCGCTAATCACACGCCGCAGCAGACACTCATTGCCTTCATCCAGCTGATTCTCCACCAGCCAGCGTTGTGCGGAAGGCGAAGCTTTGAGCTGGAAGCGGGCGCAGATATCAGCGCGGCTGGCACCCTGACGCACCATATCTGCTTCAGCGCGGCCGCCCAGACACAGGCCCAGCGCATCGATGGCGATAGATTTACCTGCGCCGGTTTCACCCGTGATTGCCGTCATACCACGATGAAAGTCGATCTCCAGTTCACGAACGATAGCAAAGTTACTGATGGTCAGTTGTGCCAGCATAGAATCACCTGTATGTAAAAACAGATATGGTTTTACATACAGTATATCATGGTTTTTTATACAGTAAAGTAGTCAGCGCTGATTTTCAGAACAATTTTTTTGACCAGCCCAACTTTGAACTTAAAGTATTAAAATAGTTGTAATTTTTAGGATGGATAAGATTGAGATGATTGGCGCTACGGCGGATCAGGACATCTTCACCTTCCTGAATTGGCAAGGCAATCTGGCTGTCGCAACTGATCTCGAGATCGCTGCGCAGGGAAGAAAAACGCAGGCGGATGGTGCTGCTGCTGTTGATTACCAGCGGACGCGCAGAAAGCGTATGCGGGAACATGGGCACCAGCGTAATCGCATCCAGCGACGGCGTCAGAATAGGGCCGCCCGCCGAAAGCGAATAGGCGGTGGAGCCGGTCGGTGTGGAGATAATCAAACCATCGGAACGCTGTGAAAAGGCAAACACCTCATCAATATAGACTTCGAATTCAATCATATGCGCAACTTTACCGGGATGCAGCACCACTTCATTAATGGCGCTACCAATGCGCGGCGAGCACGCTTCTTTGCACACCTGCGCCTCCAGCAAGAAGCGGCTCTCGACGAAGTAATCGCCCTGCAGCACATCGTCCAGCTGCTGTTGCGCATTGTCCGGATCGAGATCGGTGAGAAAACCGAGGTTGCCACGGTTGATGCCAATCACTTTGATGTCATAGCGCGCCAGCACACGGGCAGCACCAAGCATGTTGCCATCGCCACCAACCACCACAGCTAAATCAGCGCGTTGACCAATATCCGCAAGGCTGCCGGTTTGGGCATTTTTCAAATCCAGTTCGCGCGCAATCTGCTGCTCGACGATCACCTCATAACCCTTTGCCGTTAGCCAGCGCCAGAGCATTTCATGGGTGGTTAACGCAGTAGGATGGCGCGGATGGCCGACAATCCCGATGCAGTTAAAGTGTTTGTTCATTTAGCGCGAGTTCCTTATAAGCCAAAACGGCCAGGCAATGTGATGGGTTTACTTGAAACCGTCAAACTGATCCCCATAATAAGCCAACCAGCGAGATGAATGTGCAAAACGCGGAGAAATTCATGAGTAGTAAAGAACAGAACACCCCAAACGAGCAAGTCTCAGACGAAATTCAACAGGATCAGCAGTACGTGGACGCAGAGACAACCGCTGAGGTGGATCCGCGTGATGAGCGTATCGCGCAACTGGAAGCCGAGTTAGCCGTGTCGCAAACCGGCGTGCGTGATGCACAGCTGCGTGCGCAGGCGGAGATCGAAAATATTCGTCGCCGTACTGAAATGGACGTGGAAAAAGCGCATAAATTTGCGCTGGAGAAATTTGCCAACGAGCTGCTGCCCGTGATCGATAGCCTGGAGCGCGCGCTGGAAGTGGCAGACAAAGAGAACGCTGAACTGGCTTCGATGATCGAAGGTATCGAGCTGACGCTGAAGTCGCTGCTGGGCGCGGTGCGTAAGTTTGGCGTGGAAGTGGTGGGCGAAACCAATGTGCCATTCAATCCAGAGATCCATCAGGCGATGTCGATGATGGAATCAGAAGATATGGCGCCAAATCACGTGCTGATGGTGATGCAGCGCGGTTACACCCTCAATGGTCGCCTGCTGCGTCCGGCGATGGTGGCAGTGACCAAAGCCAAAGGCTAATCTGTCGCTGTAATAACAACGGCCGCTTAATGCGGCCGTTTGTTTATTAAGGCAACACCGGCATCCAGTCAATGGGTGACTGGCCCGATTGGCTCAGCAGCGCATTCGCCTGCGAGAAGTGTTTACTGCCAAAAAAGCCACGATGCGCGGAGAGCGGAGAAGGGTGCGGCGCTTTCAATACATGATGACGCTGCGTATCAATGATGCTGCCTTTCTTCTGCGCATGCGAACCCCACAGCAAGAAAATTACCCCTTCGCGATGCTGATTGATGGCGCTGATGACGTTATCGGTAAAGGTTTCCCAGCCAAAGCGCGCGTGCGAATGCGCCTTACTGGCTTCCACCGTTAACACGGTGTTCAACAGCATCACGCCTTGTGTTGCCCAGCTTTCAAGAAAACCGTGTGTAGGACGCACAAAGCCGGGTACATCCTGCTCCAGCTCTTTGTACATATTTAGTAATGACGGCGGGATCGCCACGCCGGGCAGCACAGAGAATGCCAGACCATGCGCCTGATTCGGGCCGTGGTAGGGATCCTGCCCCAAAATCACCACTTTGATATCGCCCAGTTCGGTCAGCCGAAAGGCATTAAACACATCCTTCTGCGGCGGATACACCGTTACGCCGGCAGCGCGTTCATTGGCCACCGCTTTCAGCGTTTCCACGAAGTAAGGTTTCTCTTTCTCTTCAGCCAGCACGTCGTGCCAGGTCAGCTTCTCAGCCATCGTTGACTCCCTGCAAAATAGTGCGCTTAGCTTAACGTGTCGGACTCAACAGCAGAAGGGTAAAAATAATTTGAATATTTACGTAAAATTTTAATTAGCAAAGTTTTTATGAATCAATTTGTTAGGTTTTAAGCGTGTAATCGTGACTGGACGAAATTGATACAGGTCAAAACGGCGCATTTCCTGCAGTGATATACCACAGCATTCCAAAACCTTATGAACCTCGCTGCCCAGTTGCGACAGCGTAAAGCCCTGGAGACCAACTATGATTACCGGTATTCAAATTACTCAGGCAAATAATCCACAGCTGTTGAACTCATTCTGGCTGCTGGACGATGATAAAGCCGAAGCGCGCTGCCTGTGCGCCAAAGGGGATTTCGCAGAAGATCAGGTTGTTGCTATCAGCGATCTCGGCGAAATCGCTTACCGTGAAATTCCACTTGAGCAGAAACCGCAGGTGCGCATCGAAGGTGGTCAGCACCTGAACGTTAACGTGCTGCGCCGCGAAACGCTGGAAGATGCCGTCAATCATCCGGAAAAATATCCGCAGTTGACCATTCGCGTATCTGGCTATGCCGTGCGCTTTAACGCGCTGACGCCAGAGCAGCAGCGTGACGTGATTACACGTACATTCACCGAAAGCCTGTAATTGCAGCGCTGACGAAAAGACACACAGCAATACAAGCCGCGCCAATGTTGATTGGCGCGGCTTTTTTTATCTGGCGAGTTTAAAAGAACGGTTCTTCAGGGCGGATGATAGCGAGAGCGCGTTTTCGCTACGCTTAAAACAAAAAAATCGCCTCAAAAGAGGCGATTAATTACAGCGAGTGCTGTTTTATTCCGCACCAGACTTTGGTGCATCGCTACCGCTTGGCTTGCGGCGTTTACCCACATTTTTGGTGTCGCGATGACGTTGCTTGACGCGCGGTTTCTCTTGTTCTTTCTCTTTACGCTCTTGACGCTTCGCAAGTGCTTTTTTCGACGGTTTTCCCGTCACTTTAGCACTTGGCGCACGGCTTTCTGGACGCAGCTCATCAATCACACGCGCTTTTAACGGCTCGTTGATGTAACGGGTGATTTTGCCCAGCAGCACGTGATCGTGCGCTTCAACCAGCGAGATCGCGGTACCTTTACGGCCCGCACGCGCGGTGCGGCCGATGCGGTGCAGATAGGTATCTGCGGTGCGCGGCAAATCGTAGTTAATTACGTGCGAGATATCGTCGATGTCGATACCGCGCGCAGCAACGTCGGTGGCAATCATCACCTTCACGCGGCCATCATTCATACGCTTGATGGCTTCGTTACGGTTGACCTGCACCATTTCGCCTTCGAGGTAGCTGGTGCGGATGCCCGCTTCATGAAGCCAGGTAACCAGCTCATGCAGGCGCTCACGTTTGCGCACAAACACAATGACGCGCGTGGCATCTGGCTGTTTCAACAGGTGAATCAGCAGCTTGTTCTTATGCTCTAAATTATCGGCGCGGTAATACCATTGCTGGATTTTTTTGCGTTCGCTTTTGCTTGGGTCGGCCTCAATAAACACAGGCTCGTTGAGCAAACGCTCGGCGAAGTCTTTGATGTGATCACCTTCCAGCGTCGCCGAGAACAGCAGCGTCTGTTTGCGCCAGCGGGTTTCTGCGGCGATGGTTTCGATGTCCTGCGCAAAGCCCATATCGAGCATGCGGTCAGCTTCATCGAGAATCAGCGTTTCTACGGCGCGGCAGTCAAAGTTCTCTTCTTTGATGTACTGCAGCAAACGGCCGGTGGTCGCGACGACGATGTCCTGGTTTTCACTGAACACTTCGGCATGGTTCATATACGCCACGCCCCCGGTGATGGTGGCGATATCCAGATGCGTGTGTTTAGCCAGCTCGCGCGCGTGATCGGCAACCTGCATCGCCAGTTCGCGCGTTGGGGTGATGATCAGAATGCGTGGTGGGCCTGATTTCTTGCGCGGGAAATCGAGCAAATGCTGTAAAGCGGGCAGCAAAAACGCTGCAGTTTTCCCCGTCCCGGTTGGAGCCGAACCCAGAACGTCACGGCCTTCCAGCGCGGCAGGAATGGTCTCGGCCTGAATAACAGTAGGGCGAGTGAAGCCTTTTTCCTGCAAAGCTTGTAGCAGGCTTTCGTCGAGTTCGAGTTCGGAGAATGTGGTTACGGTCATGGTCTACCTCAGTTTGGGGCGCTGATTATAGACAGAACGAATATAATCTTCATCTGTTTGTGTAGGTATTACCGGCGCAGGTGAATTCCCATCGCCACCACGTTACACTTCCGGCAGTAAAAAATTCAATGGTAGTGAAGTATGTCTCAGGACCAGCCGCACGCGCGGCCGACGTTAAGAAAAGACGGTTTTACCTTTAAGCAATTTTTCGTGGCGCACGATCGCTGTGCGATGAAAGTCGGCACCGATGGCGTGTTAATCGGGGCCTGGGCGCCCGTAGCCGGCGCGCGTCGCATCCTCGATATTGGCTGCGGCAGTGGCTTGATTGCGCTGATGCTGGCGCAACGTACGCCCAATTCGGTAGAGATTGATGCCGTCGAACTGGAAGCCAGCGCAGCGCAGCAGGCGCAGGAAAATATGCAGGCTTCGCCGTGGGCGGATCGCATCCACGTCCACCATCAGGATATTGTCACCTGGAGCGAACAGTGTGAAAAACGCTTTTCGCTCATCGTCAGTAATCCGCCTTTTTTTGCGCCCGGTATGGCAACCGGCAGTGTCGCGCGCGATACCGCACGCAGCACCGCCACGCTCGACCATCTGACGCTGCTGCGTTGTGCCGCCCAGTTGATTGAAGAAGAAGGGCTATTTTGCGTGGTGCTGCCGGCTGAAGCTGGCGAAGCATTGATTTCACTGGCGCTGGCGGATGGCTGGCATTTGCGTTATCGCTACGATGTCGCCGCCTATGCGCAGCGCCCGCCCAATCGCGTGGTGTTAGGTTTTTCTCCCTCCGCCGGCGAAACCTTGCTGGAACGTCTCGCCATTCGTGATGAAGATAAAAGCTATTCAGCCGACTGGCTCAGCCTGGTGAAAGACTTTTACCTGTTCCGCTAGCTTCGGGCTGCAGGATGGTCGGTAACGCTTCATCCAGCAGATCGGGATTGTCGAGGGTAAAGTGTAACCCTCGGCTCTCCTTGCGCTCCAGCGCACAGCGCACCATCAGTTCGGCGACCTGCACCAGATTGCGCAGCTCAAGAAGATTGTTAGAGAGGCGGAAGTGCGCGTAGTACTCGTCAATCTCCTGTTGCAGCAAATTAATGCGCCGCAGTGCGCGCTCCAGACGCTTGGTAGTACGCACAATTCCCATGTAATCCCACATGAATAATCGCAGTTCATGCCAGTTATGCTGGATTACTACGCGCTCATCGGCATCATCAACGCGGCTTTCATCCCACGCGGGCAGATGTTCTACCGCCGCGATGTCCGGCAAGCGGGCGATCATATCTTCAGCAGCAGACCAACCGTAAACCAGGCACTCGAGCAGGGAGTTGGACGCCATGCGGTTTGCGCCATGTAAGCCGGTGTAACTCACTTCGCCAATCGCATACAGTCCGTCAACATCTGTACGGCCTTGCTGATCGACCATCACGCCGCCGCAAGTGTAATGCGCGGCTGGCACAATCGGAATCGGCTGTTTAGTGAGATCGAGGCCAAAGGTCAGCAATTTTTCGTAAATCATCGGGAAGTGCGCGCGCACAAAGCTTTCCGGCTGGTGGCTAATGTCGAGATACATGCAATCGACGCCCAGCCGTTTCATCTCATGGTCAATGGCGCGCGCCACAATATCGCGCGGTGCCAGCTCGGCACGCTCATCAAAGTCAGGCATAAAGCGAGTGCCGTCAGGACGCAACAGCCAGGCACCTTCACCGCGCAGCGCTTCAGTCAGCAGGAAGTTTTGCGCTTGTGGGTGGAATAAACAGGTGGGATGGAATTGATTAAATTCGAGGTTCGCTACGCGGCAACCGGCGCGCCACGCCATGGCAATGCCATCGCCAGAGGCCACGTCCGGATTGGTGGTGTACTGATAGACTTTTGCTGCGCCGCCGGTGGCTAACACCACGGCGCGCGCGCGGCAGGTTTCCACCTGTTCACGTTTACGGTTCCAGATCCACGCGCCAACTACGCGGCGCTTGCCGGGCAGGCCAAGCTTATCGGAAAGGATCAAATCCACCGCATTGGTGCGTTCAATAATTCGGATGTTAGGATGGCTCAGCGCCTGGCTTACCAGCGTGGTTTCCACCGCGCGGCCAGTGGCATCGGCGCTATGCAGAATGCGGCGATGGCTGTGCCCACCTTCGCGCGTGAGGTGGTAACGCGCTTCACCCTCAGCCTGCGGCTCTTTATCGAAGGCAACGCCGTTATCAATCAGCCACTGCACGCAGTGACGCGCGTTGCTGGCGATAAAGCTCACCGTATCGCGGTCGCACAAGCCGGCACCCGCAACCAGCGTGTCTTCAACGTGTGATTCGATGCTGTCCGTTTCATCAAACACCGCCGCAATCCCGCCCTGCGCATACAGCGTTGAGCCCTCATTCACCTGCGCTTTACTCAGCACGGTAACCTGATAATGCGGCGCTAAGCGCAGCGCTAACGATAAACCTGCCGCACCGCTGCCGACGATGAGGACATCACACTGATATTCCGGGAGAGAAGTCATGATGTTTAATTTACTAAACAAAAGGTGGCTTGAGCATAAGCCGTGATGGGGGTGCTGTGAAGTATTTTGAACCAACTGCGCGGAAAAATTATTCAGCGGGTAGAGATAGTAGCGTGAATTCAGTGAGTTAACTCTGAAATTGAGCACAATGTGTTTTTTATATCAAACACTCTGAAAATTCAGGGAATAAAGGTGAAAATGACGGCGTCATAAGGTACTCTGCCAGCGATTATCGGTGCCGCAAAAGACACCACCAGCGTGGCAAGTCGCTACACTGAAAGACAATCAACAACAATGATGTCGTGGTTCCGATACGGAAAATTCTGGTCGTAGTGAACTTCGGGCCAAAGGGCCACTCTAAGCGCATGCTTGCTCAGAACAATGAGATGTGCTGGCAGTTCACTTACGCATAAAAAAGTTTTGGGGAGATATTACCTCGGATGAGCGAGCAGTTAACGGATCAGGTTCTCGTTGAGCGGGTTCAGAAGGGAGATCAAAAGTCCTTTAATTTACTGGTGATTCGATACCAGCATAAAGTGGCGAGCCTGGTTTCACGCTATGTTCCGTCAGGCGATGTGCCTGATGTGGTTCAGGAATCTTTTATTAAAGCGTATCGCGCACTGGAATCGTTCCGTGGCGACAGCGCCTTTTATACATGGCTGTACCGCATCGCGGTAAACACAGCGAAAAATTATCTGGTTGCTCAGGGGCGACGTCCGCCATCCAGTGATGTGGATGCTATCGATGCGGAAAATTTCGAAAGTGCGGGTGCACTGAAAGAAATTTCGAACCCTGAGAACTTAATGTTGTCTGAAGAACTGAAACAAATCGTCTTTCGTACCATTGAGGCGCTTCCCGAAGATCTTCGTATGGCCATTACCCTCAGGGAATTGGATGGTCTGAGTTACGAAGAAATTGCCGTCATCATGGATTGTCCGGTCGGTACCGTACGTTCGCGTATCTTCCGTGCACGAGAGGCTATTGATAATAAAGTTCAACCGCTTATCCAACGTCAGTGATAACGGCTACTGGAAGGGTACCAAGGCATGCAGAAAGAAAAACTTTCCGCTTTAATGGATGGTGAAACTTTAGATAACGAGCTGTTGGCATCGTTGTCGAAGGATGCGGATCTTCAGCACAGCTGGGAAAGCTACCATCTCATTCGCGACACCTTACGCGGTGATATCGGAGAAGTGCTGCATTTTGATATCTCCGCACGTGTGGCGGCAGCCATCGAAAACGAGCCGGCACGCAAAGTCACTCCGCTGATCCCTGAAGCGCAGCCTGAACCGTCGCGCTACGAGAAGATGCCGTTCTGGCGTCGTGGTGGCAGTTGGGCGGCACAGCTGACGCAAGTTGGTGTGGCTGCGTGCGTCTCACTGGCGGTGATTGTCGGTGTTCAGCACTACAACAGTTCACCAACCGGCAGCGCGACTGAAGCGTCTGATTCACCGGCATTCAACACCTTGCCGATGATGGGTAAAGCGTCGCCGGTCAGCTTAGGCGTGCCTTCTGAAGCCTTCGACACCAACAGCTCTAATCAGCAGGTGCAGGAACAGCGTCGCCGCGTGAATGCCATGCTGCAGGATTATGAACTGCAACGTCGTCTGCATGCCGATCAGGTTCAGTTTGAGAAAAACGATCCGCAACAGGCTCAGGCTAATGTTCCCGGAAATCAGTCGTTAGGAACTCAGCAGCAGTAATGAAGCAGCTTTGGTGTGCCGTTAGCCTGCTGGCAGGCAGCCTGTTTTGCTCATCTATCGCCTCGGCGCAGACCTCTGCGTCCGGGGCGTTGTTGCAACAGATGGAGCAGGCAAGCCAGAACCTCAACTACGAATTTGCCTACATCAATGTCTCGCGTCTCGGCATTGAATCTCTGCGTTATCGTCACGCGGTTATCGACAATCGTATCTTCGCCCAACTGTTGCAGATGGACGGACCGCGCCGTGAAGTGATTCAGCGCGGAAACGACATCAGCTATTTCGAGCCGGGATTAGATCCCTTCTCGCTGCCGGGCAATCACATCATCGATGCGTTACCTGGTTTGATGTTTGCCGACTTCTCCCGTTTGGGTGAGGCCTACGATTTCATTCCGGTGGGCCGTTCGCGCATGGCTGATCAGATGTGCGAAGTGGTGCGCATCGTGTCACGTGATGGCACGCGTTACAGCTATGTCGTGTGGCTGGATGTGGACACTAAATTGCCGCTGCGTATCGATCTGCTTGATCGGGACGGTGAAACGCTGGAACAGTTCCGCGTCATCAGCTTTGCCGTCGACGAAGGCGTACGCAATCTGATGCAAGGGCTGGAGAAGGCCAACTTGCCGCCATCGCTGTCGTTACCGGCCGGTGACAAAGTGGAACTCAGCTGGCAGCCAAACTGGCTTCCGGCGGGCATGAAACTGATCTCACAAAGTCGCCGCGATATTCCGTCGATGAACAAAACTGTCGAATCGCGCCTGTATAGCGATGGCCTGTTTAGCTTCGCCATCAACGTTACGCCAGCAGATAAAAGCAGCAGCGTGCAGGCATTGCGCACTGGACGTCGCACGGTGCAGACAGAAGTGCGCAATAATAACGAAATCACGGTGGTGGGCGAGTTACCGCCAGCCACTGCCAAACGTATTGCGGACAGCATAGATTCGGGTTCACCAAAATGATGAAAGAATGGGCCACCGTGGTGGCGTGGAAAGAAGGCATTGCCACTCTGCACACGGAAGCGAAAACGTCTTGTAACAGCTGCTCGGCGCGTAAAGGCTGCGGCAGCCATGCGCTTAATCAGCTGGGGCCGAAAAATGCCCACGTGATGACTATCGCCAGTGCGGAGCCGTTACAACCCGGCCAGCGCATTGAGTTAGGCATTCGCGAAAGCAGCCTGCTGGGTTCTGCCTTGCTGGTTTACATGACGCCGCTGTTTGGCCTGTTTTTAGTGGCTGGCATCTTCCAGATGCTGTTCGCCAGCGATCTGGCTGCGGCCTGTGGCGCGCTGTTGGGCGGCATTGGCGGCTTTATCGTGGCGAAAGGGGTATCCAAACTCTTCGGCGATCGCCAGGCTTTCCAGCCGGTGATTCTCAGCGTTGCGTTACCGCCTGATGCGTTGCGCGTGGAAAGCGAAGCTTGATCCCCGTCCAGGCCGCGTTTGATGCGGCCTTTCCCAATCAGCTTAACCGCTGAAATCTGTTGCGATTCCCCACAGTTCCATTCTTTAACGCGCGGCGTTAACAGTGTAATATGCGTCGTCATTAATGAGGCCGACAGGGTTCCGGGTTAAGCTCACTTTCCTGAATGTGTTCGTGCTCAAGTTTCCCACTGATTTTCTACGTGAAGATATTCATATAAATGAAGCACATACGAAATTTCTCCATCATCGCTCACATTGACCACGGCAAATCAACGCTCTCTGACCGTTTGATTCAAATTTGTGGTGGCCTGAGCGATCGTGAGATGGCGGCGCAGGTTCTGGATTCCATGGATCTGGAACGCGAGCGCGGCATTACCATCAAAGCGCAGAGCGTGACGCTCGATTACAAAGCGCAGGACGGTGAAACTTACCAGCTCAATTTTATCGATACTCCTGGTCACGTTGACTTCTCCTATGAAGTTTCCCGCTCGCTGGCGGCGTGTGAAGGAGCATTGCTGGTGGTCGATGCAGGGCAGGGCGTTGAAGCTCAGACGCTGGCAAACTGCTACACCGCAATGGAAATGGATCTGGAAGTGGTACCGGTACTGAACAAAATCGACCTGCCTGCCGCCGATCCAGAACGCGTAGCGGAAGAGATTGAAGATATCGTCGGCATTGACGCCACCGATGCGGTGCGTTGCTCGGCGAAAACCGGCGTCGGCGTGCCCGACGTGCTGGAACGTCTGGTGCGTGACATCCCGCCGCCAGAAGGCGATCCGGAAGGCCCGCTGCAGGCGCTGATCATCGATTCCTGGTTCGATAACTACCTTGGCGTAGTATCGCTGATTCGTATTAAGAACGGCACGCTGCGTAAAGGCGACAAAGTTAAAGTCATGAGCTCCGGTCAAAGCTACAACGCTGACCGTCTCGGCATCTTCACGCCGAAGCGTGTTGATCGCAACGAGCTGAACTGCGGTGAAGTAGGCTGGCTGGTGTGTGCGATTAAAGACATCCTCGGCGCACCGGTGGGCGATACGCTAACCTTGCAGCGCAATCCGGCGGAGAAAGTGTTACCTGGCTTCAAGAAAGTGAAGCCACAGGTTTACGCCGGTCTGTTCCCAATCAGTTCTGACGACTATGAAGCGTTCCGTGATGCGCTGGGCAAATTGAGCCTGAACGATGCGTCACTGTTCTACGAGCCAGAGAGCTCAACGGCGCTGGGCTTCGGTTTCCGCATCGGCTTCCTTGGTCTGCTGCACATGGAGATCATTCAGGAACGTCTGGAGCGTGAATACGATCTGGATCTGATCACCACTGCACCAACCGTAGTGTATGAAGTGGAAACCACCGACGGTGAAACTATCTATGTTGATAGCCCGTCGAAGCTGCCACCGCTGAATAATATTGCCGAGCTGCGTGAGCCGATTGCTGAGTGTCACATGCTGCTGCCGCAGGAGTTCCTCGGCAACGTCATTACGCTGTGTATCGAAAAACGTGGCGTGCAAACCAACATGGTTTACCACGGCAAGCAGGTTGCGCTGACGTATGAGATTCCGATGGCGGAAGTGGTTCTCGACTTCTTCGACCGTCTGAAATCAACCTCGCGCGGTTATGCTTCGCTGGATTACAACTTCAAACGTTTCCAGACCTCTGACATGGTGCGTGTCGACGTGATGATTAACTCAGAACGTGTTGATGCGCTGGCGCTGATTACTCACCGTGATAACTCACAATATCGTGGCCGCGACCTGGTGGAGAAGATGAAAGATCTGATCCCACGTCAGCAGTTCGATATTGCGATTCAGGCGGCAATCGGCAACCACATTATCGCTCGCTCAACGGTAAAACAGCTGCGTAAAAACGTCCTGGCGAAATGCTATGGCGGTGACGTGAGCCGTAAGAAGAAACTGTTGCAGAAGCAGAAAGACGGTAAGAAGCGAATGAAGCAGGTCGGCAACGTTGAGCTGCCGCAGGAAGCATTCCTTGCCATTCTGCATGTCGGTAAAGACAGCAAATAAGGATTTTTAATGGCTAACATGTTCGCCCTGGTTTTAGTGATCGCAACGCTGATCACTGGCGTTATCTGGTGTATCGATCGCTTTAAATGGGCACCGGCGCGTCGTGCGAAGCAGGCTGCCGCGCAAGCGCAGGCCGGCAACGCACTCGACAGTAAAACGCTGGCGAAAGTAGCCGCGCAGCCGGGTTGGGTTGAAACCACCGCATCGGTGTTCCCGGTGCTGGCGGTGGTGTTGATCGTGCGTTCGTTTATTTTTGAGCCGTTCCAGATTCCCTCGGGCTCAATGATGCCAACGCTGCTGATTGGCGACTTCATCCTCGTGGAGAAGTTTGCTTACGGTATTAAAGATCCGATTACCCAAACCACACTGATACCAACTGGCCATCCGCAGCGCGGTGATGTCGCGGTATTCAAATACCCGAAAGATCCCAGCGTGGACTACATCAAGCGCGTGATTGGCTTGCCGGGCGATAAAGTGGTGTTTGATCCTTACAGCAAAACCCTGACCATCAATCCTGGTTGCAGCAGCGGCAGTTGCGACACGGCGCTGCCGGTGACTTACACTAACGTTGAGCCAAGCAACTTCATTCAAACCTTCAGCGGCTTTGATGGCAATGAAACCGGCAACGGCTTCTTCCAGGCGCCGCAGGGCGAAACCATGAAGGGCGGCCTGCGTCTCGGCACCCGCAAAGAGACATTGGGCAACGTAACGCACGATATCTTGCTGGTAAACGAAGCGCAAAGTCAGGCAAGCATGTATTATCAGCAGCCGGGCCAGCCGCAATCGACCTGGATTGTGCCGCAAGGGCAATATTTCATGATGGGTGATAACCGCGATAACAGCGCCGACAGCCGCTACTGGGGCTTTGTGCCCGAGAAGAATCTGGTCGGCAAAGCGGTGGCCATCTGGATGAGCTTCGAGAAACAAGAAGGACAGTGGCCGACCGGCGTGCGCTTTAGCCGCATTGGTGGAATTCACTAATTAGCTTTAAAAAAGGTTGGCCTCTCTTTCGGGAGGCCAGTGCACACGAAACAGAACAGGTTGGAACCTCAGCCCTGTTTCGTATGCAGTGATAGGCGCACAGAACAACTGGAATAGCATGAACCCCATCGTCATTAACAAGCTGCAGCGCAAACTGGGCTACACTTTTACTCATCCGGATTTATTGCAGCAGGCACTGACGCATCGTAGCGCCAGTAGCAAACACAATGAACGTCTTGAATTTCTTGGCGATTCTATTCTCAGCTACGTGATTGCCAATGCGCTCTATCACCGCTTCCCGCGTGTGGATGAAGGCGACATGAGCCGTATGCGTGCCACGCTGGTGCGCGGCAATACGCTGGCAGAGATGGCGCGAGAGTTCGACCTTGGCGAATGTTTACGCCTCGGTCCGGGAGAGCTGAAAAGCGGCGGTTTCCGTCGTGAATCGATCCTCGCGGATACCGTTGAAGCCTTAATTGGCGGCATCTTCCTCGATAGCAGCATTCAAACCGTCGAAAAGTTAATTCTCGACTGGTATCACTCACGACTGGAACAGATCAGTCCGGGCGATAAGCAAAAAGATCCGAAAACGCGCCTGCAGGAGTATTTGCAGGGACGTCATCTGCCGCTGCCGTCGTATTTGGTGGTGCAGGTGCGTGGCGAAGCCCACGATCAGGAATTCACCATTCACTGTCAGGTGAGTGGCATGGCAGAACCGGTGGTGGGCATTGGCTCCAGCCGCCGTAAAGCCGAGCAAGCAGCCGCCGAACAGGCGTTAATAAAGCTTGGCCTCGAATAAATAGTCACATTGCAGCGTCGAAAGCGGCGCTGCCCAAGTCAGGACTCGAATGAGCGAACTCGAAACATACAGCGGCTTTGTCGCGATTGTAGGCCGACCAAACGTCGGTAAATCCACTTTGCTGAACCAGTTGCTGGGGCAGAAAGTGTCGATCACGTCACGCAAGCCGCAAACCACGCGTCACCGTATTATGGGCATCCACACCGAAGGCGCTTATCAGGCGATCTACGTGGATACGCCAGGGCTGCACATGGAAGAGAAACGGGCGATCAACCGCCTGATGAACCGTGCCGCCAGCAGCTCCATTGGTGACGTTGAGCTGGTGATCTTTGTGGTTGAAGGCACGCGCTGGACACCAGACGACGAGATGGTGCTCAACAAGCTGCGTGATAACAAAGTTCCGGTGGTATTGGCGATCAATAAAGTCGACAACATCCAGGATAAGAGCATTCTGTTACCGCATCTGCAGTTCCTTAGCCAGCAGATGAACTTCCTTGAAATCGTCCCTATCTCAGCGGAAAGCGGCAAAAATGTCGACGCGATTGCGGCGATTGCGCGCAAATGCCTGCCAAAATCTGAGCATCATTTCCCGGAAGATTATGTCACCGACCGCTCGCAGCGCTTTATGGCGTCTGAGATCATCCGTGAAAAGTTAATGCGCTTCCTGGGTGCTGAACTGCCTTACTCCGTTACCGTCGAAATTGAGCAGTTTGTTTCGAACGATCGCGGCGGCTACGACATCAATGGCCTGATCCTTGTTGAGCGTGAAGGCCAGAAGAAAATGGTCATCGGCAATAAAGGCGCCAAGATCAAAACCATCGGCATTGAATCGCGTAAAGACATGGAAGAGATGTTTGAAGCGAAAGTGCATCTCGAACTGTGGGTTAAAGTGAAATCGGGCTGGGCGGACGATGAACGTGCGCTGCGCAGCTTAGGTTACTCTGACGAAGGTTAAGTAATGGAAGGCTGGCAACGCGCCTTTGTGCTGCATAGTCGCCCTTACAGCGAAACCAGCCTACTCCTCGATCTGTTCAGCGAAAGCGAAGGGCGCGTCCGCGTCCTTGCCAAAGGCGCCCGCTCGCGCCGCTCCCAACTAAAAGGTGCACTGCAACCCTTTACGCCACTGCTGGTGCGCTGGGGTGGACGCGGTGATGTCAAAACGCTGCGCAATGCCGAAGCCGTTTCGCTGGCATTGCCGCTCAGCGGCATTACGCTCTATTGCGGGCTCTACGTCAACGAGCTGCTGTCGCGCGTGCTGGAGCAGCAAATTCCCTTCTCTGATATGTTCTTTGATTACCTGAATTGCATCCAAACGCTGGCGGCAGGCAACGGCTCGCCTGAACCGGCGCTGCGCCGCTTTGAGCTGGCGCTGCTCGGGCATCTCGGTTACGGCGTGGATTTTCTGCACTGTGCCGGCAGCGGCGAAGAGGTGGCCGATGGCATGACCTACAGCTACCGCGAAGAGAAGGGTTTTATTGCCAGTTTGGTGGTCAATCAACGCAGCTTTACCGGCCGCCAGCTGCGTGCGTTGTGGGAGCGCGAATTTCCCGATGCTGATACTCTGCGCGCCGCTAAACGCTTTACGCGCATGGCGCTGAAGCCCTATCTTGGCGGCAAACCGCTGAAGAGTCAGGAACTGTTTCGCCAGTTTGTGCCAAAAAAGAAACCCGATGTGGCAAACGACTAGCGCTGGTCGTACCGCCTGATATATTCAGCGCGGTACACTGCAAACACACTGAACACATTTAAGGATTGTCATGGCTGAGTTGCTGTTAGGCGTCAACATTGACCACATTGCCACCGTACGTAACGCACGTGGTACAAACTATCCCGATCCGGTGCAGGCCGCGTTTGTTGCTGAGCAGGCCGGCGCTGACGGCATTACCGTGCATCTGCGTGAGGATCGCCGTCACATCACCGATCGCGATGTACGCATTTTGCGTGACACCATCCAGACGCGCATGAATCTGGAGATGGCGGTAACGGACGAGATGATCGACATTGCCTGCGAAATCAAGCCGCACTTCGTTTGTCTGGTGCCGGAAAAGCGTCAGGAAGTGACCACCGAAGGCGGGCTGGATGTGGCGGGTCAGCAGGATAAAATCAATGCTGCGGTGCGCCTGTTAAGCGACGCCGGCATTCTGGTGTCACTGTTTATCGATGCCGATCACCGCCAGATTGAAGCGGCGGTTGCCAGCGGCGCGCCTTATATCGAAATTCACACCGGTGCCTATGCCGAAGCGCCCGAAGGTCTCGCGCGCCAGGCTGAGCTGTCGCGCATCCGCAAAGCCGCGACTTTCGCCGCCAGTCTGGGCCTGAAAGTCAATGCCGGCCACGGTTTGACTTACCACAATGTGCAGCCGATTGCTGAATTGCCGGAAATGCACGAGCTGAATATTGGCCATGCGATTATTGGTCGCGCGCTGTTCAGCGGTTTGGCCGATGCGGTCAGCGAAATGAAGCAGCTGATGCGGGAAGCGCGTCGCTAATGGCGATTCTCGGGCTCGGCAGCGATATCGTAGAGATCGAGCGCATTGCTGGCGTCATTGAGCGCTCCGGCGACCGTCTGGCGCGTCGCGTATTAAGCGAAGCCGAGTGGCAGCAATATCAGGCGCACCAGCAACCGGTGCGCTTTCTGGCTAAGCGTTTTGCGGTGAAAGAGGCGGCAGCGAAAGCGTTTGGCACCGGCATTCGCGGTGGCCTGGCCTTCAATCAGTTCGAAGTGTACAACGATGCGCTGGGCAAACCGGGATTACGTTTCTTTGAGCAGGCCAGGGTGATCGCCAGCCAGCTCGGCGTGAAGCATGTGCATGTGACGTTAGCGGATGAACGCCATTACGCCTGCGCAACGGTGATTATCGAGAACTAAGGATGCAACACCACGAACTTCTCCCACAGCGCCTCGCGGCTTTCCGGGTGCTGTGGATCGGTAATGATGGTGTTATCAATCGGACAGACGCTTTGGCAGGTCGGCACATCATAATGGCCCACGCACTCGGTGCAGCGGTCGACATCAATTTCATAGATCGCGTCGCCTAAGCTGATTGCCTGGTTTGGGCATTCAGGTTCGCACATATCGCAATTGATGCATTTAGTGGTGATGAGCAAGGCCATAGCAGAAGTCCAATAACAGCAGGAAAGGCGCGGGTATTATACGCGCCTGATCTCATCAGACCAGCTTTTTCACCAACGCTTCGCTGTGGCGAATGTGGCTGGAGGCGCGTTCAGGATCGTTTTGTACCAGCGCCATAAACAGCAGATCGGTCAACGCCAGCTGCGCGCTGGTCGACGAGATCGCCGCACTGCGCGTGCTCTGCTCTTCCGCCACGGTGTAGAGGCAAACCGTGGCGCACTGCTGCAGAGCATTCGGCGTAAAGCCGGTAAAGGCCAGCACATCGGCACCGACCTGCGCCGCTTCCTGCGCCGCCAGATTGATTTCGCGACGTTCGCCAGTATAGGAAATCGCCAGCAGCACATCGCCCGGCGCCATCGCTTGCACGCTGGCGAGCAAAGCGTGCATATCCTGCTCCGCCACCGCATTGATGCCGATCTTCATCAGCTTCCACGAAAAATCTTTCGCCACTAAACCGGACGCGCCGATGCCAACCAGCAAAATCCGATTGGCATTTTTCAGCAGCTGCAAGGTTTGCAGCAGCTTCTCTTCGCTGTTGATGTCCAGCGTGGCGCGGATCGCCGAGATCTTTTCGGTCAGCAGCTTTTCGCCGACCACTTTCAGCGGATCGTCGCTGAGAATATGGTTATGCACGGTAATCGCATCGCGATCGGCCATCGATTCGCTCAGCGCCAGCTTCAGCGCTGGAAACCCTTTGTAGCCCAGCTTCTGGGCAAACTTCACCACGCTGGACTGGCTAACGCCCGATTCCTCAGCGAGTTTTTGTGAACTGAGATGCCGTGCACGATCCGGCTGCGACAGCAAAAAATCCGCCAGCCGGCGCTCATTTAGCGCCAGTCGAGGGTAGAGCTGACGAATGCGCAGCAATGAACTCATGGTTCGATCCTTAATTCCTTTATCCGCAAACAGCGCGTAAACGCGAAGAATAAACTATTCAAATGGCATTGTAGTCACTGGAATTAAAAATAGCAGCTTTCGCCCTGAACGCCGAAGCTGGCTACACTGTAGTGCAGAAACCACGAAGGATAGAGAAGGAGTGCTGTTTGACAAAGGGTACACAACGACGCGTGGTATTTTTCGATCTCGATGGCACGCTGCATCAGCAAGACATGTTTGGCACCTTTATGCGCTATCTGCTGCGACGTCAGCCGATCAATCTGCTGCTGGTGGTACCGCTGTTACCGGTGATTGGTCTTGGCATGCTGATCAAAGGGCGCGCCGCACGCTGGCCAATGAGTTTGTTACTGTGGGCGATTACCTTTGGCCACAGCGAAAAACGTCTGCGCCAGCGTGAGGCGGAATTCGCTGAGTGGTTCCGCCAGCGTGTTACTGCGTTTCCGGTGGTGCAGCAGCGACTCACCGACTATCTCAGTAGCAGCGATGCCGATGTCTGGCTGATTACCGGTTCGCCGCAGTCGCTGGTGGAGCAAGTCTATTTCGACTCGGCCTTCCTGCCGCGCGTACAGCTGATTGCCAGCCAGATGAAACCGGGCTGCGGCGGACGTTTGCTGTCGATGCGCTGCCTCGGCCATGAAAAGGTGGCGCAGCTGGAGGAGAAAATCGGCACGCCGCTGCAACTGTATAGCGGCTACAGCGACAGCAAACAGGACAACCCGCTGTTGTTCTTCTGTCAGCACCGCTGGCGCGTCACGCCGCGCGGTGAGCTGCAACAACTGGAATAACGCTTCGATTCCGGCAGCAGCATCGCTATAATGCGCCGCCTTTTACTGCCCGCAGGAGTTGCCCGGTGAACCCACAAACTGATGAATATTGGATGCGTTATGCGCTGGAACTGGCGAAGCGCGCGTGGGAGCAGGGCGAAGTGCCGGTTGGTGCGGTGCTGGTGCAGGGCGAAAAGGTGATTGGCGAGGGCTGGAACCGGCCGATTGGCCAGCACGATCCTACCGCACATGCCGAGATCATGGCGCTGCGTCAGGGCGGCAAAGTACTGGAAAACTATCGTCTGCTGGATACCACGCTGTATGTCACGCTGGAACCCTGCGTGATGTGCGCCGGTGCGATGGTGCACGGCCGCATCACGCGGCTGGTGTACGGCGCTAAAGATGAGAAAACCGGCGCGGCCGGTTCACTGCTGGATGTGATTGGTCATCCCGGCATGAATCATCAAATTCAGATTGATTGCGGTGTGCTGGCGGAAGAGTGTGCCGGGATGCTGAGTGACTTTTTCCGCATGCGTCGCGAACAGAAGAAGGCGCTGCGTCAGGCGCAGCGCACCGGTTAATTCATGGCAATTTTCGGTTCGACCGCCGGGTAACCGGCGCCTAACTCCGCTTCCAGTGCCGACTGCTGAGCTAAACGCTTCTCCTGTTCCTGCAAATATCCCACCAAACTGATCTGATATTTACGGATATTCTCCACGTAGTTATAAGCTTCGTGGCCGCGCGCGTAGCCGTAGGTGGTTTGCGTGTAATAGCGCTTCTGGCTCAACATCGGCAAACGCAGCTTCACATCGGCCCAGCTGTCGGGATTGCCGCCCTGTTTCGCCGTCAGCTTGCGTACGTCCAGCATGTGCGCGTAACCCATGTTATATGCCGCCAGCGCGAACCAGATACGTTCATCTTCAGGAATCGTTTCCGGGACTTTCTCCATCATGCGCTTGAGATATTCGCTGCCGCCGCGAATGCTCTGTTCGGGATCGAGGCGATCGTTAACGTCAAGGCTGTCGGCGGTATTACGCGTCAACATCATCATGCCGCGCACGCCGGTTGGCGATGTGGCCTGCGGATTCCAGTGCGACTCCTGATAAGATATTGCCGCCAGTAAACGCCAATCCATGCTGGCGGAATATTTCTCAAACAGCGGTTTGATATCCGGCAAAGTGTTATCAATGGCGCGCAGGAAGGTGCGGGTATCAACGTAATCGAAGGTGCCAACGTGGCCGAGATACTTCTCTTCCAGCCGCGCCATCGTGCCTTCCTCGCCCATTTGGCTGTAGAAGTCGAGCATCGCCGCACTCAGGCTGTCGTCTTCGTTACGCGGTAAATACCAGGTGACCGGCTCTTCGTCGGTCACATCAAACGCCACCGCCAGCTGCGGATGAATGCGCTGCAGCAGGCCGATGGTAACCGAATCGCCCACCGTGTAATCGAGTTTGCCGTCAGCAACTGCTTCAAGCAGCGCTTTCTGACCCTGATCGGTGGAGATCGCCCAGTCGAGATCGGGATAGCTGTCAGCTTTGGCGGAACGTAAAGTTGACAGATATGCCGAACCGGACTGCACAATCAGGCGGCCTTTGAGATCGCCGAGATTCTTAGGGCGAGGCTTATCAATGCGGTACACCAGCTGCTGCGACACCGAATAGTAGCTCGGGCCACTTTGGTAGTGCGCGAGGCGCTCGCTGTTGTAGATCAAGCCGGCGGCCAGCAAATCCGCTTTACCGTCATCGAGGTCGTCAAACAGATCGCCGAGATTAGGACGCACCTCAACTTCCAGTTTCACGCCAAGGTAATCGGCGAAGCGCTTCGCCAGCTCGTAATCCATACCGGCTGGTGCATTGTTAATGGTGTAGTAAGTCAGCGGAGAGTTAACGGTACTGATGCGCAGCACTCCGCGTGATTTGATCTGTGATAGCGCGTCTGTTCCGCCCCCGTACCACGGGATTGAAGGCCACAATGCTAGCGCAAGTAGCACGGTGATCAGACCGATAAACAGATAGTTTATTTTTAGGCGTTTCAAATAGTTGTCTCGTAATGGCTCACAGGCCTCTGTCTTTTAAAGGCAGTATTTATGTTGTTTTAACTCCCAGAGCGAGGGGCATTTTGCGCAACAAAAAGGGGCAGGGCAACTTTTATAGCAAGAATTGTGCAAAATTCAGCCAAACGCCAGGTGCCAGAATTTATGCGCAAACGGTTTCGTAACCCGAGCTGTTTCTCTATAATACCGCCCGTTTTCCCCTGTTGCGCCCAATGAAGCGTCGCCCGGCACTTCAAAGACGAGAGATCTTTAATGATGGAAATTCTGCGTGGTTCGCCCGCTCTGTCGGCATTTCGTGTAAACAAACTGCTGACCCGCTTTCAGGACGCTCACCTTCCGGTGAGTGATATTTACGCCGAGTACGTCCATTTTGCCGATGTTAGTGCACCGCTCAGCGCGGACGAGCAAGCCCGCCTGCAACGCCTGCTGAAATACGGTCCTTCTCTCGCCGAACATGCGCCACAAGGGCGTCTGTTGCTGGTAACGCCGCGTCCCGGCACCATCTCACCGTGGTCATCGAAAGCCACCGACATCGCCCATAACTGCGATCTGCCACAGGTCTTGCGTCTTGAGCGCGGTATGGCCTTCTATGTGCAGGCACCTGAGCTGACGGAAGCACAGTGGCAGCAGCTGGCGAGCCTGTTGCATGACCGCATGATGGAAACGGTGTTCGCTGATCTCAACGATGCGCAGCAGCTGTTTGCTCACCATCAGCCGCAGCCGCTGAAAAGCGTTGACGTGCTGGGCGCAGGCCGCAGCGCGCTGGAGCAGGCCAACACCACGCTGGGTCTGGCGCTGGCCGATGATGAGATCGACTACCTGCTTGATGCCTTTACTAAGCTGGGCCGCAATCCAAACGACATCGAGCTCTACATGTTTGCGCAGGCAAACTCCGAGCACTGTCGTCACAAGATCTTCAATGCCGACTGGATTATCGACGGCGAAAAGCAGCCGAAGTCGCTATTTAAAATGATCAAGAACACCTTTGAACACAATCCTGAGCACGTGCTGTCTGCCTATAAAGACAACGCTGCGGTAATGGAAGGTTCTGAGGTTGGCCGCTTCTACGCCGATGCGCAGAAGGGCGAATATGAGTTCCATCAGGAAGCCGCACATATCCTGATGAAGGTCGAAACCCATAACCACCCAACCGCCATTTCACCGTGGCCGGGTGCCGCGACCGGTTCTGGTGGCGAAATCCGTGATGAAGGCGCAACCGGACGTGGCGCGAAGCCAAAAGCCGGTCTGGTCGGTTTTTCGGTATCGAACCTGCGTATTCCAGGCTTTGAACAGCCGTGGGAAGAGGATTTCGGTAAGCCGGATCGCATCGTCACTGCGCTGGATATCATGACCGAAGGTCCATTGGGCGGCGCGGCGTTCAACAACGAATTTGGTCGTCCAGCCCTGAACGGCTACTTCCGTACCTACGAAGAGCGCGTCAACAGCCACAATGGCGTGGAGCTGCGCGGCTATCACAAGCCCATCATGCTGGCGGGCGGCATCGGTAACATCCGTGCCGATCACGTGCAGAAAGGCGAGATCGTGGTCGGCGCCAAGCTGATCGTGCTGGGTGGCCCGGCTATGAACATCGGTCTGGGCGGCGGCGCGGCATCGTCAATGGCATCAGGCCAATCGGATGCCGATCTCGACTTTGCGTCAGTACAGCGCGACAACCCAGAGATGGAACGTCGTTGCCAGGAAGTGATCGACCGCTGCTGGCAGCTGGGCGAAGCCAACCCGATTCTGTTCATCCACGACGTCGGCGCGGGCGGTCTTTCGAACGCCATGCCAGAGCTGGTGAGCGACGGTAATCGTGGCGGTAACTTCAACCTGCGCGACATCCTCAGCGATGAGCCAGGCATGAGTCCGCTGGAAGTATGGTGTAACGAGTCGCAGGAACGTTATGTGCTGGCGGTCGCGCCGGAGAAACTGGCGCTGTTTGACGAGCTGTGTCAGCGTGAACGCGCGCCATATGCGGTCATCGGTGAAGCCACCGAAGAGCTGCATCTGAACCTCGCCGACAGCCATTTCGGCAATAAGCCAATCGACATGCCGCTCGACGTGCTGCTGGGCAAAACGCCGAAGATGACGCGTGATGTTGCCAGCCAGCAGGCCAACGGCGAAGCGCTGCAGCGTGACGGGATTAGCGTAGCGGATGCGGTGAATCGCGTGCTGCACCTGCCGACCGTGGCGGAAAAAACCTTCCTGATCACCATTGGTGACCGCAGCGTAACCGGCATGGTGGCGCGCGATCAGATGGTAGGACCGTGGCAGATTCCGGTCGCGAACTGCGCCGTCACCACCGCCAGCCTCGATAGCTATCACGGTGAAGCCTTCTCGCTTGGTGAACGTGCACCCGTCGCATTGCTCGACTTCGCGGCTTCAGGTCGCCTCGCCGTCGGTGAAGCGCTGACCAACATCGCCGCAACCTCCATTGGTTCGCTACAGCGCGTTAAGCTCTCTGCGAACTGGATGGCCGCCGCCGGTCATCCAGGCGAAGACGCGGGCTTGTACGCGGCGGTTAAAGCGGTCGGCGAAGAGTTGTGTCCCGCGCTGGGTATCACCATTCCGGTAGGCAAAGACTCAATGTCGATGAAAACCCGCTGGCAGCAAGGTACTGAGCAGCGCGAAATGACCTCGCCGCTGTCGCTGGTGATCACCGCCTTTGCGCGCGTGGAAGATGTGCGTCGCACCGTGACGCCGCAGTTGCAGGCGGATCAAGACAACCTGCTGCTGCTGGTGGATCTCGGCAACGGCGCGAACACCCTTGGCGCGACTGCGCTGTCGCAGGTTTATCGTCAGCTGGGCGATAAGCCTGCCGACGTGCGTGATGCTACGCAGCTGGCGGGCTTCTTCAACGCCATTCAGGCGCTGGTGGCCGAGCAGAAACTGCTGGCTTACCACGACCGTTCTGACGGCGGCCTGCTGGTCACGCTGGCGGAGATGGCCTTCACCGGTCACTGCGGTATCGAAGCCGATATTGCCGCGTTGGGCAGCGATGCGTTAGCCGCATTGTTCACCGAAGAGCTGGGCGCGGTGCTGCAGATTAACGCAGCGGATCGTGCAGCCGTCGAGAAGGTGTTCGCTGACCACGATCTGAGCGCTAACCTGCACGTGATTGGTAAAGCCCTGCCAGGCGATCGCTTCGTGATCCGCTCTGGCGACAGCGCGGTGTACAGCGAAAGCCGTAGCACGCTGCGTACCTGGTGGGCAGAAACCACCTGGCAGATGCAGCGTCTGCGTGATAACCCAGCCTGTGCCGATCAGGAGCATGAAGCGAAGAAAGACGATAACGACCCAGGTCTGAACGTCCATCTGACCTTCAAGCCAGAAGAAGATGTTGCGGCACCGATGATTGCGACGGGCGCACGTCCGCGTGTGGCAGTGCTGCGTGAGCAGGGCGTTAACTCACACGTAGAGATGGCCGCCGCCTTCCATCGTGCGGGCTTTACTGCAGTTGACGTGCATATGAGCGATCTGCTGGCGGGCCGTCGCGGTCTGGAAGAGTTCCAGGCGCTGGTCGCCTGCGGTGGCTTCTCGTACGGTGACGTGCTGGGCGCGGGTGAAGGCTGGGCGAAATCCATCCTGTTCAACGGTCGCGTGCGTGATGAGTTCGAAAACTTCTTCCATCGTCCACAAACGCTGGCACTTGGCGTGTGTAACGGTTGTCAGATGATGTCGAACCTGCGCGAGCTGATTCCGGGAAGCGAGCTGTGGCCACGCTTTGTGCGCAACCAGTCCGAGCGTTTCGAAGCGCGTTTCAGCCTGGTTGAAGTAGCGGCGAGCCCATCGCTGCTGCTGGATGGCATGGTCGGATCGCATATGCCAATCGCGGTATCGCACGGTGAAGGTTTTGTCGAAGTGCGTGACGGCGCGCATCTGGCACAGCTGGAGAGCAAAGGTTTGGTGGCGCTGCGCTTCGTCGATAACTTCGGCAAAGTGACAGAAAGCTATCCGGCTAACCCGAACGGATCGCCTAACGGCATCACTGCGGTAACCAACGAGAGCGGACGCGTCACCATTATGATGCCGCACCCAGAGCGTGTGTTCCGTACCGTGAGCAACTCCTGGCATCCGGCAGAGTGGGGCGAAGACAGCCCGTGGATGCGTATCTTCCGCAACGCGCGTAAGCAGTTGGGATAAGCAAAACAAAGGCCGCTAAATAGCGGCCTTTTTTATTCTGCGCGTTTTGCAGGTCCACCATTCATGGCGACCTTACTGAAATCCGCATAATCTCTAAACTGTCGGAAAATAACGACAATCCCGCCAATACGTTGTCGTCAAAAGGTGACATTTAACTCATTGATTTATATAGCCAGTAAATTACCACGACAAACACGTTGCTAATCAGCGACACTTTTCACAGACCGTCCGGTCCGCTTTTCTCTGGGAGAGTGCTTCGTCTCTGGCATTCCTCTGATAATAAACGCTATTTATTTATTGGCACGATACTTGCTATACTCCTTGCGTGGCTCATTCACCTGTTTATGATTGCCCCGCTTCAGCGGCTGAGCTCATAAAAACCGAATGACGCACCAAACGGAGCCTGTCGTCCACCTCACCGATAATCGTTTGCTTTGCAACGTTATCAAACATCGGGCGCAACGTTGAGTTAGGCTCCACCTATTTTGCAAGCGATGCTGCGGCGTCGCTCTCACGGCAGGCCAAAAGGCCTGCCGTTTTCATATCTGGCCTTTCTTCCGTTTTGATACTTCGCTAGCATGCCTGCAGCTCACATTTAAGGAAGCGCGGTTGTGATGAAATGGCGTCTGTTTCCCCGATCCCTGCGGCAGTTAGTGTTAATGGCTTTCCTGCTGGTACTGCTACCGTTACTGGTGCTGGCGTGGCAAGCGTGGGAAAGTCTTTCGGCGTTAAGCAACCAGGCGGCGGATACCAACCGCAATACCTTTACCGATGTGCGTCGCAGCGAAGCGATGGCGCGTACCGCGCTGGAGCTGGAGCGCAGCTACCGCCAATATTGCGTGCTCGGCGATGCGTCGCTGGCGAAGCTGTATCAAACGCAGTGGACGCGCTACGGCCAAATGCTCAGCAGTCACGCTGCCAGTTTGCCCGATCTGCCTTCCTTCAAAGTGCTGCAAACCACCTTGCCTTCGCTGCAGCAACTGCAGTGCGATAACGGCAATCCTGAGGCGCAAGCCGCCAGCGCGCTGGAGCGTTTTTCCGATACCAACACGCAAATGGTGCAGGCAACGCGTGAAGTGGTATTTTCGCGCGGCTTACAGCTGCAGCGTGAAATCGCCGATCGCGGTCAGTTTTTTGGCTGGCAGGCGCTGATTCTGTTCCTGATTAGCCTGGTGCTGGTTTTGCTGTTCACGGGGATGATCATCGGTCCGGTGAAGCGGGTTGAACGCATGATCAATCGATTGGGCGAAGGTAAGGCGCTGGGCGATAGCGGCAGTTTCCGTGGTCCGCGTGAGATCCGTTCGTTGGGGCAGCGCATCGTCTGGCTGAGTGAGCGGTTAAGCTGGCTGGAAGAGCAGCGCCACGAATTTTTGCGCCACCTGTCGCATGAGCTGAAAACGCCGCTTGCCAGTCTGCGTGAAGGCACAGAACTGCTGGCCGATCAGGTCGCTGGACCACTGAATGCCGAGCAGCAGGAAGTGGTGGCGATTCTCGATACCAGCAGCCGTCATTTACAGCGGCTGATTGAGCAGTTGCTCGATTACAACCGCAAGCTGGCCGATGGACCGATGGCGCTGAAGCCCGTGGCGCTAAATGAGATCATTGATTCGGTGGTAAAAGTGCACTCGTTGCCAGCCAATGCACGTGAAATGACCACCCACGTTGATCTGCAAGTGCATCATTGTCTGGCTGAAGCGACGCTGCTGCAGCGGGTGATCGATAACCTCTATTCGAACGCCGTGAACTACGGCAGCGAATCCGGTAACATCTGGCTGCAGAGCCAGCAGAAGGGCAACCAGGTATGGATTGAGGTGGCAAACACCGGCACACCGATTCCGGCTGAAGAGCAGGCGATGATTTTTGAGCCCTTTTATCAGGGCAGCCAACAGCGCAAAGGGCCGGTCAAAGGCAGCGGGCTGGGCTTAAGCATCGCCAAAGATTGTCTGCGCAGGATGCACGGCGATCTGCAGTTGGTAACGCGCAAGGATGCGGATGTCTGTTTTCGTATCATTCTGACGACCAGCGCCGGGAATGCCTGATTAATGAAATTAACCCTATTCAAACTTGTGGCCAGTGCAGTGCTGGTTTTCGGCCTCAGCGCCTGCCAGGCACCGTCACAAGATCGTACGCAGCATAATGGCGTTAGCGTCCCTGAACCGGAGGTACGCCTGCCGGATTATCTGGCGACCGATTGCCAAAACGTGTGGCAAATCGAAACGCCAGCCGCCGCAGGCAATCCGCTCTATTGGCAGCGCGCCATGGATTGCGCCGAGCGCTTATCGCCGGCCGAAGCGCGTGCAGAAGCGCGTCGTTGGCCGGTGCAAGGCTGGGCGCGCGCCTTCAAGCAGGGCATCTTGCTCGCGAACGGTAACGTCACGCCAGTTGAGCGCCGTGATTTCGTCACTACCTTAGACGGTTACAGCGCGGCTTATCCGGCATCGGTGCGTCCGCTGCTCCAGCTGTGGCGCAGCAATCAGGCGGCCCAACTGGAGCTGAGCGAAGCGCGCGGACGCTACGCCGCTTTGCAGCAGAGTAATGACGCGGAGATGGATAACCTGCGCCAGCAGCAAACCAAAATGCGTCAGTCGCTGGCCGATACCCAACGCAAGTTAGAGCGTTTAACCGACATTGAACGCCAGCTGTCGTCGCGTAAAGCGCCTGATAGCAGCGACACATCGCACGGCGGCAGCGATGTGCAAAGTGAGGATCAGTAACCATGAAACAAGCCGCACGTTTATTGCTGGTGGATGATGATCCGGGCTTATTGAAACTGCTCGGCATGCGTCTGAGCAGCGAAGGCTATCAGGTGGCGACGGCCGCCAGCGGGCCGGAAGCCCTGCGCCATCTGCAGAAAGAGAAGGTCGATTTGGTGATCAGCGACCTGCGCATGGACGAAATGGATGGTCTGGCGCTGTTCGGCGAAGTGCAAAAACGTCATGCGGGCTTGCCGGTGATCATTCTCACCGCGCACGGTTCGATCCCGGAAGCGGTATCCGCCACGCAACAAGGCGTGTTCAGCTTTCTGACCAAACCGGTCGATCGTGACGCTTTGTATAAAGCGATAGATGAAGCGCTGGCCCAGCGCGCACCGATCAGCGATGACGGCTGGCGCGAAGCGATTGTGACGCGCAATCCGCAAATGCTGCGGTTGCTGGAGCAGTCGCACATGGTGGCGCAATCTGACGTCAGCGTATTGATTAACGGTCAAAGCGGCACCGGTAAAGAGGTGCTGGCGCAGGCGATACACGCCGCCAGCCCGCGCGCCACCAAGCCGTTCATCGCCATCAACTGCGGTGCGCTGCCGGAACAACTTTTAGAATCTGAACTGTTTGGTCATGCTAAAGGCGCCTTTACCGGCGCGGTCAGCGCGCGTGAAGGTCTGTTCCAGGCAGCTGAAGGCGGCACGCTGTTTCTTGATGAGATTGGCGACATGCCACAGGCGCTGCAGGTGAAACTGCTGCGTGTGCTGCAGGAGCGCAAAGTGCGGCCGTTAGGCAGCAACCGCGATCTGGATATCAACGTGCGGATTATTTCCGCGACGCATCGCGATTTGCCCAAAGCGATGGAGAAGAAGAGTTTCCGCGAAGATCTTTACTATCGTCTTAACGTGGTGAATCTGAAAATTCCCGCGCTGCACGAGCGCGCTGAAGATATCCCGCTGCTGGCGAATCATCTGCTGCGCCAATCCGCCGATCGCCATAAACCTTTCGTGCGTAGCTTTTCGGTTGATGCGATGAAGCGGCTGGTCAGCGCCGCCTGGCCGGGCAATGTACGTCAGCTGGTCAACGTGATTGAACAGTGCGTCGCCTTGAGTACCGCGCCGGTCATCGGTGATGCCCTGGTTGAACAGGCGCTGGCGGGGGAAAATACCGCGCTGCCGACTTTCGTCGAAGCACGAAATCAGTTTGAGCTGAACTATCTGCGTAAACTGCTGCAGATGACCAAAGGAAATGTCACTAACGCTGCGCGTCTGGCTGGACGTAACCGCACTGAATTCTATAAGCTGCTGTCGCGCCATGAATTGGACGCCAGCGAATTTAAAGAGTAGCTTGCTGCGGCAGCGTCAGGAACAATTATACTAACGGTATCCGTCCATCATGGAGGGAGTAAAAAAGGATCTGTCATGAAAAAGATCGATGCAATTATCAAACCATTCAAACTCGATGATGTACGTGAAGCCTTAGCGGAAGTGGGCATCACCGGGATGACCGTCAGTGAAGTGAAAGGCTTTGGTCGCCAGAAAGGTCACACTGAGCTGTATCGCGGCGCTGAGTACATGGTCGATTTTCTGCCAAAAGTGAAAATCGAAATGGTGGTAGGTGACGATATCGTCGATACCTGCGTAGAAACCATTATGAAAACCGCGCAGACCGGCAAAATCGGCGACGGCAAAATCTTCGTCTTTGACGTGGCGCGCGTAGTGCGTATCCGTACCGGTGAAGAGGACGAAGAGGCGATTTAAGCTCCTTCGCGCATTGCCTGTAAAAGCCTGCCTTGCGCAGGCTTTTTTGTTTTACAGCACCTTGTGCGGGCCAAATACTTCGTAGTGGATGCGATCGGCATTGATGCCGGCATCGACCAGTTGACGTGCGACAAACTGCATAAACGGCAGCGGACCACAGATCCAGAACTGGCGATCGGACTGGTTCAGCGCGGAGGACACGCTCGCCAGATCCATCAAGCCCTGCGCGTCGTAACGTCCGGCATCGGCACTTTCCGGCTGACGATACCAAACGTGGCTGGTGAAGTTTGGCAGGCGTGCGCCGAAGGATTTCACCTCTTCAGCAAACGCATGCTGCGAACCGGCTTCCGCGGCGTGCAGCCAGTTAACCGCCGCCGGATGTTGCTGCTGCGCCAGAGTAGCCAGCATCGCCAGCATTGGAGTTTGGCCGACGCCAGCAGAGATCAGCGTAATCGGCGTAGCGGCTTCAGCCTGCAGGAAGAAATCACCGGCTGGTGCCGCGCATTGCACGATATCGCCCACCTGCGCACGATCATGCAGCCAGCCCGACACGCTGCCCAGCGCTTCGCGTTTAACCGCGATGCGATAAAATTGCCCATTTGGCTGGTGCGTCAGCGAATACTGGCGATGCTGAATATTTTCACAGCCTGCCGGTTGTAGGCTGATGGCCAGATACTGCCCTGGCAGAAAGGTTGCCACCGGCTTACCGTCGTTTGGCACTAGTTCAAAACTCTTGATCACCGAACTCTCCTGATTGATAGCGCGAATACGAAAATCACGCGCACCGCGCCAGCCGCCGGTTTTCTCTTCGGAGGCCGAATAGATGGCTTCTTCACGCTGGATAAACACATCGGCCAGCACGCCGTACGCTTTGCCCCATGCGGTCAGCACTTCTTCACCCGGATGCAGCAGCTCATCAATCGTCGCCAGCAGGTTTTCACCCACAATCGCATACTGCTCGGGCTGAATGTTCAGGCTGGCATGCTTCTGCGCGATTTTCTCCACCGCCGGCAACAGCACGGCCAAATTTTCCAGGTTGCTGCCGTAAGCCACAATGGCGTTGAACAACGCTTCCCGCTGATTGCCGCTGCGCTGATTGTTCATGTTGAACACGTTTTTCAGTTCAGGATGTTGCGTCAGTAAACGTTGGTAGAAATGGCCGGTCAGCTGCGGTCCAACCTGGGCAATGGCGGGCAAGGTCGATTTGATGGTAGCGATGGTTTGCGCGTCGAGCATGGTGAAATCCTCAGAGTGAATTTAAACATGTATTTTAAATGCATCTTATGAGTAATCGAAGCGCCTGTAAATCCCTTGTTGTGATTAAGGATTAAGCAAGAAAGGTGCGGGCTGACGCGCAAAGCTGAAATTCTTTCGCCATGAAAGTGAGCAAATTTCGTGATTTTCTGGCTTGCAAAAAAGCGTAAAAAACCCGTTCCAGCGCCATGCCAATCGTTTGCGCAAAAAGAGGGGATTGACGCTACCGTCACCTGTCAAAACCGTTTACACTGTTCGCCTTCGCCCCCTAGCCGGGGCCTAAACTGCCGTTAAAAAGTTAGCTGAGTCAGGAGAGTCCGGATGTTAAAGCGTGATATGAACATTGCCGATTATGATGCCGCGTTGTGGCAGGCTATGGAGCAAGAGAAAGTGCGTCAGGAAGAGCACATTGAACTGATTGCTTCTGAAAACTACACCAGCCCACGCGTAATGCAGGCCCAAGGTTCACAGCTCACCAACAAATATGCCGAAGGCTATCCGGGCAAACGCTATTACGGCGGATGTGAATACGTCGATATCGTTGAGCAACTGGCGATCGATCGCGCTAAAGAGCTGTTCGGCGCAGATTTCGCTAACGTACAGCCGCACTCCGGTTCTCAGGCCAACTTCGCGGTTTACACCGCGCTGCTGCAGCCGGGCGATACCATTCTGGGTATGAACCTGGCGCACGGTGGTCACCTGACGCACGGTTCCCCGGTAAACCTGTCGGGTAAGCTGTACAACGTTATCCCTTACGGCATCGATGAAACCGGCAAAATCAACTACGAAGAACTGGCTGAGCTGGCACAAACCCACAAGCCAAAAATGATCGTCGGCGGCTTCTCTGCTTACTCTGGCGTGTGCGATTGGGCCAAAATGCGTGAAATCGCAGACAGCGTTGGCGCCTACCTGTTCGTCGATATGGCACACGTTGCGGGCCTGATCGCCGCAGACGTCTATCCGAACCCAGTTCCTCATGCCCACATCGTGACTTCAACCACCCATAAAACCCTGGCGGGTCCGCGCGGCGGCCTGATCCTGGCGAAAAACGGTGACGAAGAGCTGTATAAAAAACTGAACTCCGCGGTGTTCCCGGGTGGTCAGGGCGGTCCTCTGATGCACGTGATCGCCGGTAAAGCGGTGGCGTTCAAAGAAGCGATGGAGCCAGAGTTCAAGACTTATCAGCAGCAGGTGGCTAAGAACGCGAAAGCGATGGTGGAAGTTCTGCTGGAGCGCGGTTACAACATCGTTTCCGGTGGTACACACAACCACTTGTTCCTGATCGATCTGGTCAGCAAAAACCTGACCGGTAAAGAAGCCGATGCCGCTCTGGGCCGCGCCAACATTACCGTGAACAAAAACAGCGTACCTAACGATCCGAAGAGCCCGTTCGTGACCTCTGGCGTGCGTATCGGTACCCCAGCGGTGACGCGTCGTGGCTTCAAAGAAGCTGATGTTCGCGAGCTGGCTGGCTGGATCGCTGACGTGCTGGATAACATCAACGACGAAGCGACCATCGAACGTACCAAACAGAAAGTGCTGGAAATCTGCAGCCGTCTGCCGGTGTACGCGTAAGCGTTACGCTTCTCGATGCAGTGCAAAAAAGGATGGTGCAAGCCATCCTTTTTTATTGCCGTCGCAGCAGTGCTCTGACAAAGTAGCGCCCACTCGTGCTGCTCAGCAGCATTTTTGCTGGAGGGAATATGGCAATCGGCTCCGCCAAATGGCTCGGTTTGGGCTACTTCACTTACTTCTTCTGTTACGGCATTTACCTTCCTTTCTGGAGCGTGTGGCTCAAAGGCACCGGACTTGATGCAGAAAAAATCGGTCTGCTGCTGGGGTGCGGCATGGTGGCGCGCTTTGTCGGCAGTTTGCTGATTGCCTCGCAGGTAAAAAATCCCTCACAGCTGGTCACTGCGCTGCGCCTGCTGGCGCTGATGACGTGCCTGTTCGCTATCGGTTATTGGCTGGGACAACAGTGGATGTGGCTGCTGTTCGTGATGATCGGCTTCAACCTGTTTTTCTCACCGCTGGTGCCGCTGAGTGATGCGCTGGCCGCCACCTGGACGCAGCAAATTGGTCTGACATATGGCCCGGTTCGTTTGTGGGGCTCGCTGGCGTTTGTCATCAGCTCTGCCTTAACCGGCATGCTTGTCACGGCGTTCTCATCGCAGGCGATTCTGGTGCTGCTGTCACTGGGCGCGATCGGCATGTTAGGTGGGATGATGTTAACGCCAGCGACGAAGCCGCAGGGCAGTGAACGTCAGACGTCAACCGATGGTGGCTGGCAGGCATGGCGTGATTTGCTGCGCGAAAATGCGGTGTGGCGTTTCATGTTATGCGTGACATTGTTGCAGGGCGCGCATGCGGCTTACTACAGCTTCAGCGCGATCTGGTGGCAGGAGAGCGGTTATTCCGCGTCGATTATTGGCTACTTGTGGTCGCTGGGCGTGGTGGCTGAAATCATCATTTTTGCTCTCAGCAGCCGACTGTTCCGCCGCTGGAGTGCGCGCGATCTGCTGCTGTTATCAGGCGTGTGCGCCATTATCCGCTGGACAATGCTGGGATCCAGCACCGCGTTGCCGTTGCTGATCGTGGCGCAAATTCTGCACTGCGGCAGCTTTACCGTCTGCCATTTAGCTGCGATGCGGTTTATTGCCGCGCGCAAAGGCGCGGAAGTGATTCGTCTGCAATCGCTCTATTCGGCGCTGGCCATGGGCGGCGGTATTGCGGTGATGACTATGATTTGCGGCGTGTTGTTTACGCATCTGCAAGGACATCTGTTCTGGGTGATGGCGTTAGTGGCGCTGCCGGCGCTGTTCCTGCGTCCGCGCGCCGCTTAACTCTCCAGCAACTGGAGAATACGCTGCTGCTGATGACGACTCAGCGGCAGCTCCGCCTGGATTAGCGGCGGTGAAAACAGCGGCAATGAAATGGCATACGGCGTGATCACCAGCGCGATATCGCGCGGCGCGCCTTCACGCTGAAAATGCACGACGTCCTGATAGCTGATGTTGATCGGTAGCAGCGTCATTTCCCGCAGCTGCTGCTCCAGCAACTGCTCCAGCGCCGCATCCGCGCCCGTCAGCAATAGCACCTGCTTTTCCTGCAATGCACTCTCCTGCATCAGCCAGGCACCAAATAACACCGCCACCAGACTTATCTCTTCAGCACTAAAGCGCGTGGCAAAGTTACGGCTGAAATGCTCAAGTGCGCGTTCCGTGGTACGCAGCAGACGCGGGTAGAGCCGTGCGACATCCAGCGCCACGCTGTTATCGATGCCGATGGCAAAATGACTGCGATCCAGCGCCTGCGCCAGATGCGTAAAGAGTTGCTGAGTGAGTTCGGCGCGATTTCTGAAGGTGGTTTGTGCCAACTGCTCAAAGCGCGCAATCAGCGCTTCCACGGACTGCATCAGTTTTACCGCCTGCGGATGCTCCAGCTGCGTAGCGGTTGGCGCGTGAATAAGGCTAAATAGCAGCGTCCAGAAGTCGGTCTCGCTTACATCCGGCGCTAAGTGGCAGCGCTTCTGCCAGTGATGGATGACGTCGTCGGCGGCAGCTCGTTCGACTTTTTCCGCCAGCCACGCGCGCTGTCCGTCATTGAACAAGGCGTTTTGGCGCTGGCACAGCGCATACTTCATGAAGATTTGCAGAAACAGGCGGTCGCGCGGGCTGAAGTCGCGCGCCAGACGCAGGCTGCAGTGCTGAATCAGCGCCTGCAGGTTAGTTTCATCCCACAACGCTTTCTCGATTTTCAGGACTTTCAGGCGCTGACGCAGCACCGGGGCAAAATGCTCGCAGACAAAATCCTGCGACAAACGCAGCGCGCGTCGCAGCCAATGGATCAGGCACAGCCGCCTGTCCAGTTCCGTCCCGTGTATGCGAAAGCTGCCATCGACCATCTGGTGTAGCTCCAGTTGATGGTAACGCTGTATCTCCTCTCCCACATCCGCGATATCCTGTCGGGCGACAACAGGCGCCACGCCATTTAACTGGCAGAGCTTTTCAAGCGTCAACGCGGGAGCGGGCAGAAATAGCAGCAGTAACAGATGACAACGACGCTGGGAACGGCTGAAGAGTGGTGCAGAGGAGGGTGCAGAACTCATCAATGGTTTATCCGCAGGTCACTTTTGAGCTAAGAATAGCTAACTCCACGCGGTAACCTTGCACTTTGTCGTGACTTTTGTTCAGAGCTTTAGGGCGGGTCACAATTTTTCTGGGCCACTCTACACTTCACTTTAAAATTGTTACTTTATAACACATGAAAATTGCACTCATTACGTTTACGCTGTTGTTCAGCACCGCAGCCTGGTCACATCCGCATAGCTTTATTGACATGAAAACCGAGTTCATCAGTGACAACCAACATCTTAGCGGCATGAAAATGGTGTGGACCATGGATGAGATAACCTCCGCCGATCTGTTATACGACGCAGGTAAAGCCAAGCCCGGTGATGTGGTGTGGAAAAAGCTGGCGGCGCAGGTGATGGCAAATGTGCTCGGTCAGCACTATTTCACCGAAGTGTGGCAGGACAGAAATCGGGTCAAGTTTCTCAATCTGCCGAAAGAGTACAACTTATCGCGCAACGGCAACAAAGCGGTGCTGGAGTTTATCGTGCCGTTTGGCGAGCCGCAGTTATTGAGCGCGAAGCAGTATCGCATTCAGACTTTTGATCCCAGCTACTTTGTTGATATGTATTACGATAATCCACAGGCATTAACCATGGACGACACCGTTAAATCGCATTGCCAGATCGATCTGCATACGCCGAAACCGGATGACTCGCTGAAGCAATATGCGCTGTCGCTGGATAAAGCCGATGCGCCGCCAGAGGATATGGATCTTGGCCAGCAATTCGCCCAAACGGTGACACTGACATGTCACTGATTTCGCTTCCCTCCCGTTCACGTCGTTTATGGCCGCTGTGGCTGATGGCGGCGTTATTGCTGCTGGCGGGCGTGCTGCTGTGGCAGCACTGGTCGCAGATTTTGCTGCAAAGCGTGCTGTGGCAAAAAATCCTCAATCGCGAAATGACGCAGCTTTTGCAGCAGGTGGCTGAACAACCGCAGCAGGCGGGCGTGACGCTGATGCTGTTCAGCCTCGCTTACGGCGTGCTGCATGCGCTGGGGCCGGGACACGGCAAAGTGGTGATCACTACCTTTCTTGCCACCCATCCGGCAAAGTTGAAAACCAGCATGAAGCTAACGTTGCTGGCTGCTTTGCTGCAGGGCGGCGTGGCGATTGGTTTGGTAACGCTGATGCTGGTGGTACTGCAAACCTCGTCGCGTCAGATGCATCTCGGCAGTTACTGGCTAGAGAAGGGCAGTTATCTGTTAGTCGTCGCGCTGGGTATTTGGGTCGGTTGGCGTGCATTGCGATCGCTGCGTCAGCAATGGCGTCCTCAGCCAAAGTTGCAGATCCACGCTATTCGCCCAGCGCATCAGCACGATGAACACTGCGGCTGCGGACATGCGCATCTGCCCAGCGCTGCGCAGATGGATCAGGCAGTTAGCGCTAAAACGCAGGCGCTGGTGGTGTTTTCCATGGGGCTGCGGCCCTGTTCCGGCGCCATCATGATGCTGCTGTTTGCCAAAGTGATTGGTGTGTATGCGTGGGGCGTCGCCTCTGCCGTGGCGATGGCGTTGGGCACTGCTGTGACGGTTTCGGCGCTCGGCTTGTTAGTGCAGCGCTCCCGTCTGCTGGCTCAGCGCTTAGGGCAGGCCGGCGGTACTCATCCTGCGACCAGGCTGCTGGTGCCGCTGCTCGCCATGTTAGGTAGCGTGCTGTTAATCGTTGCGGGCGTTGCATTATGGCAAAGTGCCTCGCCGGGCATCGGCGGTGGAATTCGTCCTTTCTGACATTAAGGATATTTGGGTAGTGTAAATATTCCACTGTTGCAAGTATTCTCCCCCTCAACAGTTAATTAAATATCTCCGCTTAGCGCGCTGGTGAAAATAGATTTCTCTGTCTAAGCTCAATTACACCAGTCAATATCCTGGTGGATTAGCAATTATAAAATTTCAGCGAAATATTCTGCGAGGAGAAAACGATGCCTGAAACTCGGATTAATAATGGCAGCGTAGATACGGTGCACGACGTGCATGGCGGCCTACCATTAAAACGTATTTCATGGAGCGCAGTATTTGCCGGCGTTATCGCTGCGCTAATCATTCATATTTTATTGGGGATATTGGGTACAGCGATTGGTGCAACAACCATCGATCCACAACAGGAACAAAATCCGCTGCAGCATCTGGGAACCGGCGCGTTAATCTGGACCGGCGTGAGTATGCTGATTGCCATGGGCGTAGGTAGCTACGTTGCGGGGCGTCTGGCGCAGCGCGAAGGGGCGATGCATGGTTTGTTGATGTTTGGTGTTAGCACCATTTTGACATTATGGCTCGCGATTACCCTGGCGACTGGCGTTATTGGCGGTGCGTTTAATATTTTAGGCGCCGGCGTAAATGCCGTGGGTAATGGAATTTCCGCAGCGGCGCCATCACTAACCAATATGGCAAAAGAGAAGCTGCAGGAAAGTAATATCAATTTAGATGATTTAAAAAACGAATTACAAACTACGCTGCGTCAAACCGGCAAGACAGAATTACAACCTGAGAATCTGCAAAAGGATGTAAATAACGAAGCCAATAACGCGCAAAATCAAGCAGAGCAAACGGCACAAAATCCACAGAATGCTGATAATGATCTGGCTAATTGGTTGAAAGGCGTTATGAATCGTCACTCAGATACATTGCAAGCTGCCGATCGTGATGCGCTGAAAAATATTATCAAAGCGCGCACCGGTAAAAGCGATCAAGAGGTTGAGCAGATTGTAACTCAAACCGAGGAGAGCTATAAAAAAGCCGTGCAACAGTATCAGGAGTTGAAACAGCAGGCGGAGCAAAAAGCCCGTGAAGTGGCTGAGCAAGCGGCGGCGGCAACGGCGAAAGCGAGCTGGTTCACCTTCTTTATGCTGGTGATTGAAGCAGTACTGGCAGCATTGCTGGGGCGCGTGGGTCGCAGGACGCAGCCGCGTCAGGTATTAAGCCACGAACGTCGGTAACAAAAAAAAGGCGGCTGATTCAGCCGCCTTCTCGCATTTAGCGCTTCAGCGCTTCACTTAACTCTTCACGCATCGATGCCAGCATTGCTTTCACTACGCGTGGGTTACCCGCAACGATGTTACCTGACATCACGTAACCGTGGTTGCCGGTAAAGTCAGTCACCAGGCCGCCCGCTTCACGCACCAGCAGTTCGCCCGCCGCAAAATCCCACGGCTTCAGGCCAATCTCAAAGAAACCATCAACGCGACCTGCAGCGATGTAAGCCAGATCCAGCGCCGCCGAACCGGTGCGACGGAAATCAGCGCACTGGGTGAACAGTTTGCCAACGATGTTGATGTAAGGGGTTGCGTGCTGCTTCAACTTGAACGGGAAGCCGGTCGCCAGGATGGTGCCATCCAGATCGCGCGCCGTGCTGCCGCGCAGGCGATAGCCATTCAGCTGAGCGCCCTGACCGCGTACGGCGGTAAAGAGTTCGTTGCGCATTGGATCGTAAACCACAGCCACTTCGGTGCGGCCTTTGATGCGCACAGCGATAGAAACTGAGAAGTGTGGTAAACGTTTGATGAAGTTGGTGGTGCCATCCAGCGGATCGATTACCCATTGAATGTCTTGATCTTCGCCCGCCAGCTCACCGCTTTCTTCGGTGATGATGGTGTGTTTCGGGTACGATTTACGAATTACTTCGATAATCAGACGTTCTGCGTCACGGTCAACATTGGTAACGAAGTCGTTGCTGCCTTTCTGGCTGGCTTCGACAGCGTCCGGGGTTTCATAATTCTTGGCAATTAAATTTCCGGCCTTGCGCGCGGCGCGCACGGCTATGTTGAGCATCGGATGCATCGGTATCTCTCGCTGGATGTTAAAGAACGGGGAAAACGGCGCGGAGTATATCAGCGTGTTCAGCAAATGTCCTCTTTTTATGTTAGGATGCGCGCCATCATTTCCCTGACCGCTTCTAATTATGCTGCAGAATATCCGAATCGTACTGGTAGAAACGTCGCACACCGGCAACATGGGCTCCGTCGCACGCGCGATGAAAACCATGGGCTTAACCAACCTTTATCTGGTCAATCCGCTGGTGAAACCAGATTCACAGGCCATTTCCCTCGCCGCCGGTGCCAGCGATGTCATTGGTAATGCGCGCATTGTCGATACCATGGATGAAGCCATTGCCGGTTGTAGTTTGGTGGTTGGCACCAGCGCACGTTCACGTTCACTGCCGTGGCCCATGTTGGATTCACGCGAGTGCGGCATTAAAAGCGTGGAAGAGGGCCAGCAGGCGCCGGTGGCGTTGGTGTTTGGCCGCGAGCGCGTGGGCCTGACTAACGAAGAGTTGCAGAAATGTCACTATCACGTCGCGATTCAGGCGAACCCGGAATACAGCTCACTGAATCTGGCGATGGCGGTGCAGATCATCGCTTACGAAGTGCGCATGGCCTGGCTGGACGCGCAGGAAAAAGCCGCGCCGACGGAAGAGCCTGTCGAATCACCGTATCCGCTGGTTGACGATTTGGAGCGCTTCTATCAGCACATCGAACAGATGATGCTGAACAGCGGCTTTATCCGTGAAGGCACGCCAAGCCAGGTGATGAGCAAGCTGCGTCGTTTATATACACGTGCGCGCCCCGAACGCGACGAACTGAACATCCTGCGCGGCATGATGGCATCGTTCGAAAAGCGCAAAGGTAATGTGGATAATAGTTGAGTAAAACAGTTGGTTAAATAGTTGAGCAATTTACTTGGTTAAATAGTTGACCGTTTTACTCAGGAATGTCAGACTGGCGTCAATTCTTCAGATAACCCGCCGATAACCGGACGGACGCTTACGAGGTTGTATGCTATGAGACTGACATCCAAAGGACGTTATGCCGTAACCGCTATGCTGGACGTTGCACTGCACTCCAATGAGGGCCCGGTGCCGCTAGCTGACATTTCTGAGCGTCAGGGCATCTCATTGTCCTATCTGGAGCAGTTATTCTCACGTCTGCGTAAGCACGGCTTAGTGGCCAGCGTTCGTGGTCCAGGTGGCGGTTATCTGTTAGGCAAAGATTCAAGCGCGATTGCTGTGGGCGCGGTTATTACCGCCGTTGACGAATCTGTCGATGCCACTAAATGCCAGGGCAAAGAGGGCTGCCAGGGCGGCGAGCGTTGCCTGACCCACGTTTTGTGGCGTGATCTGAGTGAGCGCATCAGCGACTTCCTCAACAACATCACGTTGGCGGAACTGGTGAATAATCAGGAAATCCTCGAAGTGGCCGATCGTCAGAATACCGTCGACAATCGTCGTTTCCAGCAGCATCGTGTGCAAGAAACCATCAACGTTAATCTGCGCGCTTAATCAGTTCTCCTTCGGCCTTTCCTGTTCATACGGGCGAGGCCGAATGTGCTATAAAGACGTATGATTTTTTATACGGAGTTTTAGCGCAATGAAATTACCGATTTACCTGGATTACGCAGCCACTACGCCTGCGGATCCGCGTGTTGCCACCAAAATGATGCAGTTCCTCACAATGGATGGCACTTTCGGTAACCCCGCGTCCCGTTCCCACCGTTTTGGCTGGCAGGCTGAAGAAGCTGTTGATGTGGCTCGCAATCAAATTGCTGAGCTGGTCAATGCCGACCCCCGTGAAATCGTTTTTACCTCCGGCGCGACCGAAGCGGACAACCTTGCGATCAAAGGTGCCGCGCAATTCCATCAGGCGCGCGGCAAACACATTATTACCAGCCAAACCGAACACAAAGCGGTGCTAGACAGTTGCCAGCAACTGGCGCACGAAGGCTTTGATGTCACCTTCTTAAAGCCGGGCAGCGACGGTATCGTTACGCCGCAGATGCTCGAATCTGCACTGCGTGACGACACGGTGCTGGTATCGCTGATGCACGTCAATAATGAAACCGGTGTGATTCAGGACATCGCCGCACTCGGCGCGCTGTGCCGTGCGCGTGACATCCTGTTTCACGTTGATGCCACGCAAAGCGTCGGCAAATTGCCGATTGACGTCACTGAACTGCCGGTGGATTTGATGTCGTTCTCAGCGCACAAGCTGTATGGACCGAAAGGCATCGGCGCGCTGTGGGTGCGTCGTAAACCGCGTCTGCAAATTGATGCACAGATGCACGGTGGCGGTCACGAGCGCGGCATGCGTTCGGGCACGTTGCCGGTGCATCAGATTGTCGGCATGGGCGAAGCCTACCGTATTGCGCGTGAAGAGATGGGCAGCGAAATGGCGCGTCTGGCCGAGCTGCGCCAGCGTCTGTGGCGCGGTATTAGTCAATTGGGTAACGTGAACCTCAACGGTTCGCTGGAGCAGGGCGCTCCGAACATCCTCAATATTAGTTTTGCCCACGTCGATGGCGAATCGCTGATTATGGCGCTGAAAGATTTGGCGCTGTCATCCGGTTCCGCCTGTACCTCGGCCAGTCTCGAACCTTCCTATGTGCTGCGCGCGATGGGCGTTGAGCAGGAGCTGGCACACAGCTCGCTGCGTTTTTCGCTCGGACGCTTCACCAGCGCAGAGGAAATTGAGTACGCTATCGAGCTGGTCAACAAAGCGGTAACACGTCTGCGGGCACTTTCGCCTGCGGCAAACGCCCGCTAATTCATGCACCCCTTGCGCCGGTTCTGGCGCAAGGTGACACCTAACGCAAACGGAGCCACGCGATGACAACACAACCGATGATAATTACGCTCAGCTCCCAGGCCGCCGATGCGCGCTGGGGTGACAAAGCGCTGCTGAGCAGCAACGAAAGTGGCATGACCGTTCACCTGACTGGCGCAGACGCGCTGATGAGCATCCAGCGCGCGGGGCGCAAGCTGGACGGCCAGGGCATTCGTCACGTCTCGCTGCAGGGCGAAGGCTGGGATGTGGAAAAGTGCTGGGCGTTCTGGCAAGGCTACCGCAGCCCGAAAGGCAAACGTCAGGTCGAGTGGCCGGAATTCAATGAAGACGATCAGGCTGAATTTGCACGTCGTCTGAAGATTGTTGACTGGGTGCGCGACACCATCAACCTGCCGGCGGAAGATCTTAGCCCGGAACAGCTGGCGCACAACGCGGTTGATCTGATCAACGAAGTGGGCGGCAAAGCAGTCAGCTATCGCATCACCAAAGGTGACGATTTGCGTGTTCAGGGTTACGCCGGTATCCACACCGTGGGCCGCGGCTCCACGCGCGCACCGGTGTTGCTGGCGCTGGATTTCAATCCAACTGGCGATGAAGATGCGCCGGTTTACGCCTGTCTGGTCGGTAAAGGCATCACCTTTGATACCGGCGGTTACAGCCTGAAGCAGAGCGCTTTCATGGACTCAATGAAGTCCGACATGGGCGGCGCGGCAACGCTGACTGGCGCGCTGGCGCTGGCGATTTCGCGCGGTCTGAATAAGCGCGTGAAACTGTATCTATGCTGCGCAGACAACATGGTCAGCGGCAACGCCTTCCGTCTGGGCGACATCATTCGCTATCGCAACGGTAAAACCGTGGAAGTGATGAACACCGATGCGGAAGGTCGTCTGGTATTGGCCGATGGCCTGATCGATGCCAGCGAGCAAAATCCTGAACTGCTGATCGATGCGGCAACGCTGACCGGCGCGGCGAAAACCGCGCTGGGTAACGATTATCACGCGCTGTTTACCTTTGACGATGTGCTGGCGGAATCGCTGCTTGGCAGCGCAACCGGCGAAAACGAAGCTTTCTGGCGTCTGCCGCTGGCCGAGTTCCATCGCAGCCATCTGCCTTCAAACTTTGCCGATCTGAATAACATCGCCAGCCCGTCACATGCGGCGGGTGCCAGCAGTGCGGCGGCGTTCCTATCGCATTTCGTCAGCAAATATCAGCAAGGCTGGCTGCACATTGACTGCTCCGCGACGTACCGCAAAAGCGCGGTGGATCAGTGGTCCGCGGGTGCGACCGGTTTGGGTGTGCGCACCGTCGCCAATCTGTTACTGAAATAATCCTCATCACGGCAGGCGCAAGCTTGCCGTCTTTTTTGGAATACGATAAATGAGTAACCGTCTTGAAGAGGTGCTGAAGCTGGCGGCTACTGAGCCTGCGCACCGTCCGGAATTTTTCCAGCTGCTGCTGGAAGCCGATGTATGGGTGCCAGGCGAAAGTCCCGCCGAACAGTTTGATGCGACTTCGCCGGTCGAATTACAGCATTGGGAAAAAGAGGGTGGCGGCAGCGTGATCCCGTTCTTCACCTCGGAAGAGGCGATGGGCGAGGCCATCAAAGATGAACAGCCTTACCTGCGCATGCCGGTGCGCACGCTGTTTGAGATCACGCAAGGCGAAACGCTGTTCCTCAATCCGAAACTGCCTGCGGGTAAAGAGTTTTCGCCGGGTGAAATCGCCCATTTGATTGGCGAAGAGGGCAGTGCGCTGAGCCAGCAAACCGTGCTGGAAGGTGGTCATGCGTTGCTGTTGTCCGAAGTGGCCGAGCCGCCAGCGCAGATGATTGATTCGTTAACGCAACTGTTTGCCAAGTACAAACAGGTACGCCGTGCTTACATCGCCAGCATTCGTGAAAGCGCTAGCGAAGCACCGAACCTGCTGATTGGTATCGAAGCTGATAGCGATATCGATGAGATTATTCAGGCGGCGGGCGGTGTAGCGACGGATACGCTTGCGGATGATGCGCCCATTGATATCTGTGAAGTGGTTAATGAAGATCGTGGCGTGAGCCACTTCTTTACTGCCCACATCACGCCGTTCTATGAACGTCGCTGGGGCAGTTTCCTGCGCGATTTTAAGGGCAGTCAGCGGATTATATAATGCGCGGTCGCCATTGATGGCGACCTGCTATCACTTCTCGATCGGTAAATCGTCGCGGCTGCCCCATTCGCCCCACGAACCGTCGTACAGCGTCACATCCCGCACACCCAGCGAGGTGAGCGCCAGAATCACCACCACCGCCGTGACACCCGAACCGCAGCTGGCAATCACCGGCTGATCCAGTTTTACCCCTGCCTGAGCAAACAGATCGCGCAGTTCCGCTGCCGGTTTCAATTCACCATTTACCACTAAACTGTTCCACGGCACGTTCAGGCTGTTGGGAATATGCCCGCGCAACAAGCCCGGACGCGGTTCATCCACTTCGGCGTTAAAACGGTTCGCCGCACGGGCATCGACAATCTGCGCACCGCCTTCGTGGCTGATCAGCAGCACATCGGTCAGACGTTTCACCTGTGCGCCATCATAAGTCGCTTCGAATTCACCTTCCGGCAAACTAACCGGGCCGGTTGCGACATCGAAACCGGCTGCCTTCCAGCCCTGTAATCCTCCGGCCAGAATCGACACGTTTTCGCAGCCAAAGGCGCGCAGCATCCACCACGCACGCGGAGCCGAAAACAGGTTGCCTTCGTCATACACCACCAGATGTTTGTCCTGGCTGACGCCCAATTCGCGCATTGCCACCGCAAAGGATTCGGCGCGGGGCATCATGTGTGGATAAGCACTGGTGTGATCGGACAAGGCTTCAATATTGAAGAACGGCGCATTCGGCAGATGACCAGCCAGATATTCAGCCTGCACATCACGTACGGCTTCCTGGCCAGGCGGTAACATGCGGGCATCAAGCACCTGCAATGTTTCCTCGGTGTAATGTTCTTTCAACCAATCAGCGGACACAAACATGGCTGTCATAGCAACCTCTTCTCAGCAAACGGGAAACGACCAGTCTCCGGGAATGTGAACGCTATCTCAAGGGTGTGATTGCTAAAGTTGGCGGGTTGATGTGAAATTGCGCGGAATGACGTTTTCTTAACTTCTGGGACTGGTGAGGGAATTACCATGGCAAAACGTTTTAACCGGCTGCTGCTCAGCGCGCTGTTCGGTGCTGGATTACTGGGCGGCGGGACCTTGACGATACACGCGGAGGAAGCGGCAACCGCAACAGCAACGCAGAAATCGCTGTCGGTTATCGATCTCTCCGAGCTGCAACTCGACGGCGCCGCCGCGCTGGTGTTGACCTTCAACACGCCGCTTGAAGCGAAGCAGGATTTCGCTGCGCGCGTGCAGATTATCGATGAGAAAAGCGGCAAGGTTGATGGCGGCTGGGAGCTGGCGCCAAACGGTAAAGCGTTGCGTTTTCGTCATCCTGAACCGTCGCGCAAGTTGACGGTTAATGTCGATGCCGGTCTCAAAGCAGCAGATGGCAGCACCTTATCGAAATCTTTTAGCCAATCGCTCACCACGCGCGATATCCAGCCGATGGTGGGTTTTGCCAGTCGCGGATCGCTACTGCCGCTGCGTTTGACGCAGGGATTGCCGGTGCTGGCGCTGAATGTGAATAACGTCGACGTCGATTTCTTCCGCGTGAAAAACGCCTCGCTGGCCGATTTTCTGGCGCAGTGGAATTACGGCAACAATATGTCGTACTGGGAATCACGCGAGCTGCTGAAAAATGCCGATCTGGTTTACGGCGCCCGCTTCGATCTTAATCCGGCACGCAACACGCGCGAGAAAATGCAGCTGCCGCTGGGCGATGTCGATGCGCTGAAGCAGCCGGGCGTTTATCTGGCGGTGATGAAACAGGCCGGAACCTACAACTACACGCAACCGGCGACGCTGTTTACGTTGAGCGACATCGGTTTGTCGCTGCACCAATTCCCTGAACAGCTGGAACTGTTTGCCCAAAGCCTGACCAATGGCGCGCCACTTGATGACGTTAGCGTGCAGCTGCTGGATGAGAAAGGCAAACAACTCGCCAGTGGCACCAGCGACAGCTACGGTCATTTGCGTTTACCGGCGAATGCTAAAGGCAAGCTGCTGCTGGCGACACAAAAGGACCAAACTTCGCTGATCGATCTTAATCGTCCGGCGCTGGATCTGGCGGAGTTCCCGATTGATGGACCGCAAGGCTACGACAAACAGTTGTTCGTATTTGGTCCGCGCGATCTCTATCGTCCGGGTGAAACGGTGATCGTCAACGCGCTGCTGCGTGATGCTGATGGCAAACCGTTGCCGCCGCAGCCGGTGAAAGCCGACGTGGTGCAGCCGAATGGCGAAGTGTCGCAGACCTTTGTCTGGCAGCCGGAGAACGGCATCTATCAACATCGCTTCGCGATACCGGCTTCCGCAATGACCGGCGAATGGACGCTGCGTATCAACAGTGGCGACAACCAGCCGCGCAGTTGGACGTTCCACGTCGAAGATTTCCTGCCGGAGCGCATGGCGCTGGATTTGACCAACAGCGCGCAGCCGGTGGCGCCGGATGAGGACGTCACCTTTGTTGTTGAAGGCCGCTATCTGTACGGCGCGCCGGCTGCGGGTAACGAGCTGCAAGGGCAGCTGTTGCTGCGTCCCGCGCGTGAAGCGGTGGCCGCGCTGCCCGGCTATCAATTTGGCGACATCACTGAAGAGCTGAAACGTTCGCTCGATGATGTGGATGAGAAGCTGGATGAGAGCGGCAAGCTGCAGCTTAACGTTGAGAGCAGCTGGAAAGAGATCCATTCACCGCTCAATCTGATTCTGCAAGCCAGCCTGCTGGAAACCGGCGGCCGTCCGGTGACGCGCCGCGCGACTCAGGCGATTTGGCCGGCAGCGGCGCTGCCCGGCATCCGTCCGCTGTTTAGCAGTGAATCGGTATATGACTATCGCAGCGATCGTTATCACGATGAGCCGACCGTGGCAGAAAACAGCCTCGCGGAATTCGACGTGGTCTACGCCAATCCGCAGGGCGAAAAACTGGCGGCGTCAGATCTTGATGTGCGCCTGATCCACGAACGCCGCGACTATTACTGGAGCTTCTCTGACAGCGAAGGCTGGCAATCGCGCTTCGATCAAAAGGATCTGCAGGAGGATCAGCAGCGCATCTCTATTGCGGCGGGCGGCAGCCAGAAAGTGAGTTTCCCGGTGGAGTGGGGCACCTATCGCCTGGAAGTGCATGCCGGCGACAACATCATTAGCAGCGTACGCTTCCAGGCCGGATATGGGTGGCAGGACAATACCAACGGCACCGGCGCGCTGCGTCCGGATCAGGTCAAACTGAAAATTGATAAAACCGCCTATCAGGCGGGCGACATCGCACACGTACAGGTGGAGTCGCCTGCTGCCGGCAAAGGCTATCTGATGGTGGAATCCAGCAGCGGCACGCTGTGGTGGCAACCGCTGGAGGTTCCGGCGGGCGGCGCAACCATTGATGTACCGATTAGGGACAGCTGGAAGCGACACGATCTTTATCTCAGCGCCATCGTGGTGCGCGACGGCGACAAGGCCAGCGGCGTCACGCCGAAGCGCGCGGTGGGGTTACTGCATCTGCCGATGGCGACCGAAGCGCGCCGCCTCAGCTTAGCGCTCGACGCGCCGGATAAAATCCGTCCTGAGCAGACGCTAAAAGTGCAGGTCAAAGCCAGCCGTGAAGGTGGCGCATTACCGAAGCAGGTTCAGGTATTACTCTCGGCGGTGGACAGCGGTGTGCTTAACATCACTGACTACAAAACCCCGAATCCGTGGGAAGCGTTCTTTGGCCGCAAGCGCTATAACGCCGATCAATACGATGTGTTTGGTCAACTGATTGAAGGCGGTGGCAAACTGGCCGCGCTGCGCTTTGGTGGTGACGCCGACGATGCGGATGCGCTGTCGCGCGGCGGCAAAAAACCGGTCACCGACGTGCAGATCGTGGCGCAGCAGTTGCAGCCCGTAACGCTGGATGGCAATGGCGAAGGCATGCTGGAACTGCCGATTCCGGCGTTTAATGGCGAATTGCGTTTGATGGCGCAGGTGTGGAGTGACGACAGCTTCGGGTCGGCCGATCGTAAGCTGGTGGTTGCCGCGCCATTGATCAGTGAACTGGCGACGCCGCGCTTCCTGGCCAACGGCGATCAATCTACGCTGGCGCTGGATCTCACTAACCTCACCGATCAACCGCAAACGCTGAAAATCAACGTCAGCGCCAGCGGCCAGATCGTCCTGAACGGCAAAATCCCTGCCAGCGTGCAGCTGGCGCAAGGCGCGCGCACCACCTTGCAAATTCCAGTCAAAGCGCTGGGCGGCTTCGGTGAAGGCGAGGTACAGGTCAGGGTTTCCGGCATGAGTTTGCCGGGTGAAACGCTGGCAGCGAGCGAGCGTAAATGGAAAATTGGTGTGCGACCGGCGTATCCGGCACAAACGCTGAGTTTCGATAACGTGATGCAAACCGGCCAGAACTGGCAGGTGATGGCCAGCGCCTTCAATGGCTTGCAGCAGGATACCTTGAGCGGACAGCTGTCGCTCAGTAACCGTCCACCGCTGAATATCGCCAGCTATATCCGTTCGCTGTATGCCTATCCTTATGGTTGCCTTGAACAGACCGCCAGCGGTATTTGGCCGTCGGTGTTCACCAATCATGCGCAGCTGACGGCGATGGGCATCAAAACCAGTAACGATGAAGCGCGTCGCGCCTCAATTGATACCGGCATCGCGCGTCTTGCCGGCATGCAGCGCGGCAACGGCAGCTTTGGTTTGTGGAGCAAGGAGAGTCAGGAAGAGTTCTGGCTGACGGCTTACGTCACCGATTTCCTGCTGCGCGCCAGCGAAGCCGGGTACAGCGTGCCGGATGGCGTGATTACCCGTGCCGACGAACGTCTGCTGCGCTACCTGCAGGATCCCGCGCAGATCGAAACCAGCTGGAGCAGCGATGCCGATGGCTTGCGTTTCAGCGTGCAGGCTTATGCCGGATTGGTGCTGGCGCGTCAGCAGCAGGCGCCGCTCGGTGCGTTGCGTGCGCTGTATGAAAAGCGCGATCGGGCTAAATCGAGCCTGGCGATGGTGCAACTTGGCGTGGCGTTGAAGCTGATGGGCGATCAACAGCGCGCGCAACTGGCGCTGGCGCAGGGCATTGGCCTGGAACGTAAACCCAACAGCTGGCTCGGCGATTACGGCAGCCCGGTGCGAGATCGCGCGCTGATTCTGTCGCTGCTGACAGAAAACCAGCTGCTGCCGGAGATGCAAGGTCCGTTGTTGATCGAGCTAGCAAAAGCCGTGCACGGACAGCGCTGGTTCTCGACCCAGGAAAACAACGCGTTGTTCCTCGCCGCTCGCACCTTACAGCAGCACAAAGGCGAAAGCTGGCAGGCGACCCTGCAGGGTAAAGCGGAACCGCTCAGCAGTGATCAGCCGCTCAATATTGCCATGACGGAAGATCAGCTGCGTCAGGGCGTGTCGGTGAAAAGCGACAACGCATCGCCGCTTTACGGCACGCTGAATGTGGTGGGGTATCCGCGCACCGCACCGTCGCCGATGAGCAACGTGCTGCAGATCAGTCGTGAGTACTTCACGCTGGAGGGTAAGCCGGCGGATCTCACCAACCTGAAAAGTGGCGAGCTGCTGGTGGTGCGGCTTAACGTCGCGGCCAGCGAGCGCGTCAGTGATGCGCTGGTGGTGGATCTGCTGCCTGCCGGACTGGAGCTGGAAAACCAGAACCTGAGCGACAGCAGCGCCAGTTTAGGCGACAGTGCCGATGCGCTGAAAGAGAGCATGATGGATATGCAACAAGCCAACATCAAGCACATCGAATTCCGTGACGACCGCTTCGTCGCCGCGCTGGCGCTCGATGGCTACACGCCGGGCACGCTGCTGTATCTGGCGCGAGCGGTGACGCCGGGCAGCTATCGCCTGCCGCCGCCGCAGGTGGAATCGATGTATGTGCCGGAATGGCGCGCGATTGGCAGCACGCCGGAAAAACTCAATGTGCGTTAAGCATTGATGTCTGGAAGTAAGCGACTAAAGCGGTGGCGCTGGCTGCCGCTTTTTTTACTGCTGCTGCTGGCCGCGCTGTGGCTACTGGATCGCCTTACACCGCTACCGCTGCATGAGTTACAGCCGGCGCGCGTGGTGGTGGCCGAAGACGGTACGCCGCTGTGGCGCTTTGCTGACCCGCAAGGCATTTGGCGCTATCCGGTGACGCTGGAGGATGTCTCGCCTGCCTATATCGAGGCGCTGCTGACCTACGAAGATCGCTGGTTCTGGCATCATCCCGGCATCAATCCGATGGCGATTGTGCGTGCCGTCGGGCAGAACGTGCTGCATCACGGCGTGGTCTCCGGCGGTAGCACGCTCACCATGCAGGTGGCGCGACTTATCGATCCGCAACCGCGCACTCTGCGCGGCAAAGTGGTGCAGGCGTGGCGCGCGCTGCAGCTCGAATATCATCTCTCAAAACGCGACATCCTCACGCTGTATCTCAATCGCGCCCCTTTTGGCGGCACGGTGGAGGGCGTTGGCGCGGCGAGCTGGATGTGGCTGGGGAAACCGCCGTCCCAGCTCACCCAAGGTGAAGCGGCGCTGCTGGCGGTGTTGCCACAGGCACCAAGCCGCCTGCGTCCGGACCGCTGGCCTCAGCGCGCCGAAGCAGCACGCAATAAAGTGCTGGATCGCCTCGCGCAATATCACGTCTGGTCAGCGCAGGTTGTCGCCGATATCAAACAAGAAGCGGTGTGGCTGCCGCCGCGCCAAATGCCGCAACGTGCACCGCTGCTGGCCCGACGCCTATTGTCGCTGTCACCCGATACCAAAATCACCTCAACCATTGATGTGTCGCTGCAGCGCGAACTGGAGAATCTGGCGACGTCGCTGAAAAACAACTTACCGCCGCGCACCTCGCTGGCGCTGCTGGTGGTGGATCACCAAAACATGAAAGTGCGCGGCTATGTCGGATCGGTGGATTTCAATGACGACAGCCGTTTTGGTCACGTCGATATGATCTCGAGCGTGCGATCGCCAGGATCGGTGCTGAAGCCTTTTGTCTATGGCATGGCGCTGGATGATGGGCTGATTCATGGCGAATCACTGCTGCAGGATGTGCCGCGCCGCTTCGGTGACTATCGTCCCGGCAACTTTGACTCGGGCTTTCACGGACCGGTGAGCGCCAGCGCTGCGCTGGAGCGATCGCTCAATCTCCCGGCGGTGCAGTTGCTGGATGCGCTGGGGCCCAAAAGCGTCGCCGCGCGCTTGCGTAACGTGGGATTGAATCTGCGCTTTCCCGCTGGCGCAGAGCCCAATCTGTCGCTAGTGCTGGGCGGCACCGGCGCGCGCATGGATGAGATTGTGGCGGCCTACAGCGCCTTTGCCCGTCACGGCAATGCGGCGCAGTTGCGCTGGCTGACGACACAGCCGCTGCAGGAGAGGCCGCTGTTGTCGCCGGGCGCAGCATGGATTGTGCGGCGCATTCTGGCTGGCGCGGCGCAACCTCCGGCCAGCGGCGCGGTGCCGGAGATCGCGCCTTTGGCGTGGAAAACCGGGACCAGCTACGGCTATCGCGATGCATGGACGATTGGCATCACGTCGCGCTATCTGATTGGCGTGTGGGTTGGGCGGCCGGATGCCACGCCGGTCGCCGGGCAATTTGGTTTTGCCTCGGCGGTGCCGGTGATGAATCAGGTCAATAATGTGCTGGCGGGACACATGCCGGTGAGCGGTGCGCCGCGCGATCCGCGTCCGCTTGCGGTCAGCGCCATGAGCATTTGCTGGCCTGGCGGTCAGCCGTTGCCTCCCGGCGACGAGAACTGTCGCCAGCGTCGTCAGAGTTGGGTGTTGAATCAAACTGTGCCACCGACGCTGCTGGCGCCGGGGCAGGAAGGCGTCAATGGCTTGCGTCAGCGCTACTGGCAGAACAGCCGGGGATGGCGTGTGGCGGCCGATTGCCCGGATGCACAAAGTAGGGAGCGCCTGATGTGGCCGCTGCCGCTTGAACCCTGGCTGCCGGTTGCTGAACGCCGTGCGCAGCGCTTGCCGCCGATCGATCCCGCTTGTCCGCCGCGCAATCAGGGCAATGCGCCACCGATGGTGATTACTGGTGTGATCAACGGCCAGCGCGTACAGCCGCTGCCGGGTAAAGTAGTGCTGGTGATGCCGGTTGCGGTGCAGGGCGGGCAAGGTGAGCAGCGCTGGTGGTTCTTAAACGGAGAGCCGCTTGAGCGGGACGCGAGTAATAAGAGTGCGGCGCTGGTGCTGGATGAGCCGGGCAGTTATCAATTGGTGGTGATGGATGAAGCGGGGCAACTCTCATCGGTGTCATTTATCCGCGGTTAAGTGCATGGATATGGCATACTTTTTGCCTGCGCGCCCCGACAAAAATCAATTATTTTCAATAATTCCGCAAATCGCTAATAGGCAACGCGCTGCGATATCCCTATAATCGGCGCGTTTTCTTACCGGGAGGAGCTCCCGGATTCTTCAGGATGCTAACTAGAGGTCAACATGGCAATCGAACGTACTTTCTCAATCGTGAAACCAAACGCCGTCGCTAAGAACGTGATTGGTGCAATTTATAACCGTTTTGAAAGCGCGGGCTTCAAAATCGTTGGCGCAAAAATGCTGCACCTGACTAAAGAGCAGGCTGAAGGCTTCTACGCTGAGCACAACGGCCGTCCATTCTTTGATGGTCTGGTTGAATTCATGACTTCTGGTCCGGTTGTGGTTTCTGTACTGGAAGGCGAAAACGCCGTTCAGCGTCACCGCGATCTGATGGGTGCAACTAACCCAGACAACGCGCTGGCAGGGACTCTGCGTGCGGATTACGCGGACAGCTTCACCGAGAACGCGACCCACGGTTCTGACTCTGCTGAATCTGCAGCACGCGAAATCGCCTACTTCTTCGCAGAAAACGAAGTCTGCCCACGCACTCGCTAAGTGCGTTGATGGCCTGAGCGGACACCCGTCTTTACAGCTGTTCAACCTCTGTTAAACGGTTCCCCTGGCATCATGCAGCAGATGTAGTACAATTATGCGCCCTTGTTGAGCCAGCCTCAGCGAGGGCGCTGTTTTTTTCCTACTATTAACCAGAGCCGTAACGTGTAACAACGAGGCCAGAGAACATTATGTCCGAACAGATTGTGACGCCGTCGTCCGCTTCCCCCGTGGTTGTTTCCCCAAAAAACGAAAAAATTAACCTGCTGGATCTTAACCGTCAGCAGATGCGCGAATTCTTTCTTGAGATGGGCGAAAAGCCGTTCCGTGCCGATCAGGTCATGAAGTGGATGTACCACTACTGCTGCGATGATTTCGAGCAGATGACCGACATCAACAAAGTGCTGCGCGGTAAGCTGATGCAGCGCGCTGAAATCCGTGCGCCGGAAGTGGCGGAAGAGATGCGTTCCACCGATGGCACCATTAAATGGGCGATTCGCGTGGGCGACCAGCTGGTTGAAACCGTCTACATCCCGGAAGCGGATCGCGCAACCCTGTGTGTCTCCTCGCAGGTAGGCTGCGCGCTGGAGTGCAAATTCTGTTCGACGGCGCAGCAGGGCTTTAACCGCAACCTGCGCGTATCAGAAATTATCGGCCAGGTATGGCGCGCCGCGAAAATCATCGGTGCTGCGAAAATTACCGGTCAGCGCCCGATCACCAACGTGGTGATGATGGGCATGGGCGAACCGCTGCTGAATCTGAACAACGTGGTGCCGGCGATGGATATCATGCTGGACGACTTCGGTTTCGGCCTGTCAAAACGTCGCGTTACGCTGTCAACCTCAGGCGTGGTGCCGGCGCTGGATAAGCTGGGCGACATGATCGACGTAGCGCTGGCGATTTCACTGCACGCGCCGAACGATGCGATTCGTGATGAGATCGTGCCGATCAACAAAAAGTACAACATCGAGACTTTCCTTGCGGCGGTCAAACGCTACATCGGCAAGTCCAACGCCAATCAGGGCCGTGTGACCATCGAGTATGTGATGTTGGATCACGTCAATGACAGCACCGACAACGCGCATGAACTGGCGGCACTGCTGAAAGAGACGCCGTGCAAAATCAACCTGATTCCGTGGAACCCGTTCCCGGGCGCGCCGTATGGCCGTAGCTCCAATAGCCGTATTGACCGCTTCTCCAAAGTACTGATGGATTATGGTTTCACCACCATCGTGCGTAAAACCCGTGGTGATGATATCGACGCCGCTTGTGGTCAGCTGGCGGGCGATGTGATTGACCGTACCAAGCGCACGCTACGTAAGAAAATGGCGGGCGAAGCCATCTCTGTGAAGGCGCTCTGAAAGCCAGCGCCTGCTGATATTCAGCGGGCGTAACTCATGTCAGTCTCTCCACATATTTTTCATGGAGAGACTGAAATGCGTAAAGGATTACCCGCCGCGATTCTGGTTGGCTTTGTTGTAACCGGTTGTGTCAATCACCCTGCTAAGCAGAGTGCAGCGGATATCCGTCTGCAGCTCGGATTGCATTATCTGGCGGTGAAGGATTATGCCGCTGCACAGCGCAATTTATTGCGTGCTCAGCAGGCAGCGCCGAAAGATTATCGCGTGCCGTTGGCCCTGGCCCGTGTGGCGCAGGCGCAGCAGAACAGCGCACAAACCCGCTGGCACTATCAGCAGGCGCAGCAGTTAGCGCCGCTGAATGGTTATGTGGCTAACAATTACGGTGCGTTTCTCTGCGGTTTAAGGCAGTATGACGAAGCGCATCAACAGTTTAAGCTGGCAATTGAGGCGCAGGAAATCGATGCTCGTCAGGATGCATTCCTGTTTTCGGGCTATTGTTACCTGCAGGCTGATGAGAGTGCCGCAGCGCGCGAGCAGTTAGGTTACGCGCTGGATGCCGCACCGGAGCAGGGCAGTCAACTGCTGAGGGAAGTGGAAAGGCGGCTTGAACAGCAGGAACAGCAGTCGGTTCCGCTGCTTTTAGAAGTGTACCACCAGCGTTTGCCCGCAACGGCAGAGAGCCTGTGGTTACAGATACGTTTCGCCGCGCAACAGGGAAACGCTGCTGACGTTACACGTTATGGCGACCGGTTGGCGCGAAGTTTTCCACAATCGATACAGTACCAGCGTTATTTAGCTAATGAATACTGAAGCCACTCAAGAGAATTCTGCAGTACATTCCACAGGTGAACGCCTGCGTCTGGCCCGTGAGCAGATGGGGCTGACCCAGCAAAACGTCGCTGAACGCCTGTGCCTGAAACTTACTACCGTGCGTGATATTGAAGAGGATAAATCACCAGCTGATTTGGCTTCGACATTCCTGCGCGGTTACATTCGCTCTTATGCCCGTCTGGTGCATGTGCCGGAAGATGACCTGCTGCCGATGATGGCAAAACAGGCTCCGGTGCGCGCTGCCAGGATCGAGCCGATGCAGAGCTTCTCATTGGGTAAGCGTCGTAAAAAGCGCGATGGCTGGCTGATGATCTTCACCTGGTTGGTGGTTTTCGTCGTAGTCGGTTTGACCGGTGCGTGGTGGTGGCAGAACCATAAAGCATCACAGGCTGATTTGGTGTCGATGGCCGATCAAAACGGCAGCGGCGACAATAGCCAGTCCATTCCATTGGGCGACAACAGCACCGACAGCAATACCGATGCGGACACTAACGCTGCCGGTACGCCAGTCGATAACGGTGCTGGCGCAGCGGCCACGCCTGAAAGCAACGCCGGCGCACCTGCGTCGAGCATGAGCAACAATGCGCAAACCACCGGCAGCGACAACGCCGTGGTTTCGCCAAGCCAGGCTCCGATTGATACAGCGCCGCCTGCGGCGACCTCTCCGGCGCCAGCGAACAGCGTTCCTGCTGGTCAAATGCCTACCGCGAATGCGGCAGTCAGCCAACCGGCAGGCGATCCGAATGCCATCGTAATGAACTTCAAAGCCGACTGCTGGCTGGAAGTCAGCGATGCGACCGGCAAGAAGTTGTTCAGCGGTTTGCAACGTAGCGGCGGTAAGCTGAGTTTGTCCGGAACGGCTCCGTATCGTCTGAAAATTGGCGCACCGGGTGCGGTTGACGTGCAATATCAGAATCAGCCCGTTGATTTAAGTCGTTTTATCCGTAATAACCAGGTTGCCCGTCTGACGCTGGGTGCGCAATAACGCGCAGCGCGCTTTCCGGGTAATTGTGGAGAGAGAATATGCATAACGAAGCACCCATCATCCGTCGCAAATCAACACGGATTTACGTCGGCAAGGTGCCAGTTGGCGATGGTGCGCCCATCGCCGTTCAGTCAATGACCAACACCCGCACCACTGACGTGGACGCCACCGTTAACCAGATTCGCCAGCTTGAGCGCGTCGGGGTTGATATCGTGCGCGTCTCCGTTCCCACTATGGATGCGGCTGAAGCCTTCAAACTGATTAAGCAACAAGTCAACGTGCCGCTGGTCGCGGACATTCACTTTGACTATCGCATCGCACTGAAAGTCGCTGAATATGGCGTGGATTGTTTACGTATCAATCCAGGCAACATCGGTAACAATGAGCGCATTCGCCAGGTGGTGGATTGTGCGCGTCATTACAATATTCCGATCCGTATCGGCGTTAATGCCGGTTCGCTGGAAAAAGATCTGCAGGAAAAATATGGCGAGCCAACGCCGCAGGCGCTGCTCGAATCCGCGATGCGCCATGTGGATCACCTCGATCGCCTCAACTTTGATCAGTTCAAAGTGAGCGTCAAAGCCTCTGACGTCTTCCTTGCCGTTGAATCTTATCGTTTGCTGGCGAAAGCCATCGATCAGCCGCTGCACCTCGGTATCACCGAAGCGGGCGGCGCGCGTGCGGGTTCCGTGAAATCGGCGATCGGTTTAGGTTTACTGCTGGCCGAAGGCATCGGCGATACGCTGCGTATTTCGTTGGCGGCCGATCCGGTTGAAGAAGTGAAAGTCGGCTACGATATCCTCAAATCTCTGCGCATCCGCTCCCGCGGCATCAACTTTATTGCCTGCCCGACCTGTTCGCGTCAGGAGTTTGATGTCATCGGAACGGTCAATGCGCTGGAAGAGCGGCTGGAAGACATCATTACGCCGATGGATATTTCCATTATCGGTTGCGTGGTGAACGGTCCGGGTGAAGCGACAGTTTCTACCCTCGGCGTGACCGGCGGAGCCAAGAAAAGCGGCTTCTACGAAGATGGTGTGCGCCAGCGCGATCGTCTCGATAACAACGACATGATCGACCAGCTGGAAGCGCGTATTCGCGCTAAAGCCAGCATGCTGGATGAAAGCCGCCGTATCAACGTGCAGCAGCTGGAAAAATAATCGTGGTGCGCGCCTGTCGCGTGCCAGTTTGTGATTGAACCTGTGCGGTTTCATCCTCATAAGGTATGATGCCGCTCAGGTTTTTTTGTCTTAAGAGATTCTAACGTGGCGAAGAATATTCAAGCGATTCGCGGGATGAACGATTACCTGCCTGCAGATACCGCGATTTGGCAGCTTATTGAAGGCACCCTTAAGCAGGTGCTGGCCAGCTATGGTTACAGTGAAATCCGTCTGCCAATCGTTGAGCACACCCCGTTGTTCAGCCGCGCGATCGGTGAAGTCACCGACGTGGTTGAGAAAGAGATGTACACCTTTGAAGACCGCAACGGCGAAAGCCTGACGCTGCGTCCGGAAGGCACTGCAGGTTGCGTGCGCGCCGGTATCGAGCACGGTCTGCTGTACAATCAGGAACAGCGTCTTTGGTACACCGGCCCGATGTTCCGCTACGAGCGCCCGCAGAAAGGTCGTTATCGCCAGTTCCACCAGATGGGTGTCGAAGTCTTCGGCCTGCAAGGCCCGGACGTAGATGCTGAGCTGATCATGATGACCGCGCGCTGGTGGAAAGCGTTAGGTATTGCCGAGCACGTTGATCTGGAGCTGAACTCTATCGGTTCGCTGGACGCGCGTGCCAACTATCGCAGCGCGCTGGTAGCATTCCTTGAGCAACATCAGGACGTACTCGACGAAGATTGCAAACGCCGCATGTACACCAATCCACTGCGCGTGCTCGACAGCAAAAATCCTGACATCCAGAAACTGTTAAACGATGCGCCAACGCTAGGCGAATTCCTCGATGAGGAGTCACGCGAGCACTTCAGCGGCCTGTGTGCGTTGCTGGACGACGCGGGCATTAACTATCGCATTAACCAGCGTCTGGTGCGCGGCCTCGATTACTATAACCGTACCGTGTTTGAATGGGTGACCAGCAGCCTCGGTTCGCAGGGCACCGTGTGCGGCGGCGGACGTTACGATGGTTTAGTTGAACAGCTGGGTGGACGTGCCACGCCAGCGGTTGGTTTTGCGATGGGTATGGAGCGTCTGGTGTTGCTGGTGCAAGCGGTTAATCCAGAATTTGAACCGACGCGCATTGTTGATGTCTATGTTATCGCTTCGGGGCAGGGCGTTCAGTCCGCCGCGATGCAACTGGCGGAAAAACTGCGTGATGCTGATCCGGCACTGAAGATGATGACCAACTTTGGTGGCGGTAACTTCAAGAAGCAGTTTGCCCGTGCAGACAAGTGGGGCGCACGCATTGCGCTGGTGCTGGGCGAAGATGAAGTGAAAGCGGGCCAGGTTGTGGTGAAAGACCTGCGTACCGGCGATCAACAGACGCTGGCTCAGAGCGACGCCGCAGCAACGTTGCGCACGCTGCTGCAGTAAGCGCAGCACTGCAACAGCCATTTTAAAGAGAGGGATTGCGTGGAAGTTTACAGCAACGAAAACGAACAAGTTGACGCGCTGCGTCAGTTCTTTGCCAACAATGGCAAATTCCTGGCCGTTGGCGTAATCATCGGTATCGCTGCGCTGGGTGGCTGGCGTTTCTGGTCCAGTCATCAGGAAGGCACCGATAAAGCGGCATCAGCCGAATATCAACAGCTGACCAGTGCGATGCAGGCGGACAAGCCTGATTCGCTGGAAGCGGTCGCCACTTTCGCCAGCGAAAACAACAACACCTATGGTGCGTTGGCTTCGTTGGATCTGGCTAAGCAGTATGTTGAAACTAATCAGCTCGATAAAGCTATCACTCTGTTACAGAGTGGGCTGAAAGATACCAAAGATGCCAACCTGCAGGCGGTGATTAACCTGCGTCTGGCTCGCATTCAGTTGCAGCAAAGTCAGGCCGATGCCGCACTTTCTACCCTTAACAATGTTAAAGGTGATGGCTGGACAGCCATTGTGGCGGACATTCGTGGCGAAGCACTGCTGAGCAAAGGCGATAAGCAGGGCGCGCGTGATGCCTGGAGCAAAGGTGCTGAATCGCAGGCCTCTCCTGCGCTGAAGCAAATGCTGCAGATGAAGATGAATAACTTAAGTTAAGCCAGTCAAGAGAGCGCACATGGAATTACGTAAATACCTGCTGCCAGGGCTGATTTCAGTCACTCTGCTCAGCGGTTGCTCGCTGTTCAGCGGCGAAGAAGATGTAGTGAAAATGGCCCCGCTGCCTAAAGTGGAAAACCAGTTTACGCCGCAGACCGCGTGGAGCACCTCGGTTGGCGATGGCGTTGGTGATTTCTATTCCAATCTGCATCCAGCCTGGCTGGACGGTACCGTGTATGCTGCGGATCGTTTTGGTGTGGTTAAAGCGCTTGATGCCAGCAATGGTAAAGAGAAATGGAAAGTCGATCTCTCTGAGAAAACCGGCTTCTTCTCGAAAAACATCTCGGCACTGCTCTCTGGCGGCGTCACCGCCAGCGGCGATCGCATCTACATCGGTAGCGAACGTGGTCAGGTATTTGCGTTGAATACCAGCGATGGTGGCATTGCCTGGCAGACCAAGGTCGCCGGTGAAGCGCTGTCGCGTCCGGTGGTGAGCGACGGTTTAGTGCTGGTTCACACCAGCAACGGTATGTTGCAAGGCCTTGATCAGAGCACTGGCGTGATCAAATGGACCGTTAATCTTGATATGCCTGCGCTGTCACTGCGCGGTGAATCAGCCCCGACCGTGGCCTTTGGTGGCGCAATTGTGGGTGGCGATAATGGCCGCGTGAGCGCAGTCATCGTCAATCAAGGTCAGCTTATTTGGCAGCAGCGTATTTCGCAGCCAAGCGGCGCCACGGAAATCGATCGCCTGAGCGACGTCGATACTACGCCAGTCGTAGTAAACGGTGTGGTTTATGCGCTGGCGTATAACGGTAACCTCACCGCGCTGGAACTGCGTTCTGGTCAGGTGCTGTGGAAACGTGAGATTGGCGGCGTGAAAGACATGGTGGTGGATGCGGGTCGTATCTATCTGGTCGATCAGGATGACCGCGTGATTGCCCTGAATGCTGATGGTGGCGTAGCCATCTGGCGTCAAAGCGATCTGCTGCATCGTAATCTGACCTCGCCGGTGCTGTTCAACGGTTATCTGGTTGTCGGTGATAGCGAAGGTTATCTGCACTGGATTAACACCCTTGACGGCCGCTTCGTGGCGCAGCAGAAACTGGACAGCGATGGCTTCCAGACTGAACCGGTGGTTGCCGGTGACAAGCTGCTGATCCAGGCGAAAGGCGGAGAAGTTTACGCCATCACCCGTTAAGGATATGGCTCTGCGGGAACGCGTTTCCCGCTCGCTTACACGGCTCCTGATTCGTCAGGGGCCGTTTCGTTTTTAGTCAGGCATGGTATTCTTTGCGCCTTCAGCCTGACGCCTGGCGTCAAATGTCGTTATAATCACGCCATTCGGGCGAATTATTTTAAAAACTGAGGCAAGTGTTATGGTACCTGTGGTCGCGCTGGTTGGGCGTCCCAATGTGGGAAAATCTACGCTATTTAACCGTTTAACACGCACACGTGATGCGCTGGTGGCGGATTTTCCTGGACTGACTCGCGATCGCAAATATGGTCGCGCCGAAGTGGAAGGGCGCGAATTCATTGTTATTGATACCGGCGGTATTGATGGCACCGAAGAGGGCGTAGAAAACCGCATGGCGGAGCAGTCGCTGCTGGCGATTGAAGAAGCCGATGTGGTGCTGTTTATGGTGGATGCGCGCGCGGGCGTAATGCCGGCGGATCAGCAAATCGCTAATCATCTGCGTGCCCGTGAGAAAGCCACCTTTGTTGTCGCCAACAAAACTGACGGTATCGACCCGGAAGCGGCGGTGCTGGATTTCTATGCGCTGGGCTTAGGCGAGATTCACGCCATTGCAGCTTCGCATGGCCGCGGCGTTAACAGCCTGCTGGAAACCGCACTGTTGCCGTGGATGGAAGAAATCGTTCCAGAAGTCGAGCTCACTGAAGAAGAAGAGAACGCTGCTTATTGGGCCGATTTAGAAGAAGAGAGTGAGAAGGCGCTGGAGGAAGAGGAAGAAGAAGATTTCGACCCAACCACACTGCCAATCAAACTCGCTATCGTTGGCCGCCCGAACGTGGGTAAGTCAACGCTAACTAACCGCATTCTTGGCGAAGACCGTGTCGTGGTCTTCGACATGCCGGGCACCACGCGCGACAGCATCTATATTCCGATGGAACGTGACGGACGTGAGTATGTCCTGATTGATACCGCTGGCGTACGTAAGCGCGGTAAAATCACCGAAACCGTCGAAAAATTCTCAGTTATCAAAACGTTGCAAGCGATCGAAGATGCTAACGTGGTAATGCTGGTGATTGATGCCCGTGCCGGAATCTCCGATCAGGATCTCTCGCTGCTCGGCTTTATCCTGAACAGTGGGCGCTCACTGGTGATCGTGGTCAACAAGTGGGATGGCATGACGCAGGAAGCCAGAGATGAAGTCAAAGAGATGTTGGACTTCCGCCTGGGCTTTATCGATTTTGCGCGCATCCACTTTATTTCCGCCCTGCACGGCAGCGGCGTCGGCAACCTGTTCGAATCGGTGACCGAAGCGTACGACTGCTCTACCAAACGTGTGGGCACCGCAATGCTGACGCGCATTATGACCATGGCCGCCGACGATCACCAACCGCCGTTGGTGCGGGGTCGCCGCGTGAAGCTGAAGTATGCGCACGCCGGTGGTTATAACCCGCCAATTGTGGTGATTCACGGCAACCAGGTGAAAGATCTGGCTGATTCCTATAAGCGTTACCTGATGAACTACTTCCGTCGTTCACTCAACGTTATGGGGACGCCGATTCGCATTCAGTTCAAAGAAGGCGATAACCCGTACGCGGGCAAACGCAACCTGTTGACGCCAACGCAGCAGCGTAAACGTCAGCGTCTGATGTCGCATCTGAAGAAGAACAAGCGTTAAGATGAGAAGGGCCCAGCAGGGCCCTTTTTTTTCACCTGTAACTTGTAGTGGCGCCATTTATGGCGGCCGCCATCCAAAGCGCAGAGGATAATGGATGAACTTTTCCTGCCCAACCTGTCAGCAACCACTCACTCTCAGTGAAACCGGTTTTGACTGCCCCAATTGTGAACGTCATTTCGATCGTATCGCCTTATGCCCGGATTGCCATCAGCCGTTACAAGTGCTGAAAGCCTGTGGCGCTGTCGACTACTTTTGTCAGCACGGCGACGGTCTAATCTCGAAAAAGCGCGTCGAATTTACGCCTGCCTTCATCGCAGATTAAAAACTCCGGATTCCACGCCTAGAGTTATTAACCAGTTACGCCTGGATTTGTAGCAAAAATGCTATTAACCAGTGACTGCCGCGTTATGGATATTCACTTTTTATTGTACCAAGTGGTACAATCCTGCCGCCTTGTCGCGAGAATCACTCTCACCTACGTTGTGTCCTCGCTCACAAGCGCCGAATCACGGGCATTGCACCCGTATCAATAGATATAAAATAAAGCGTAACGGAATAGTTCCTGTCTCCCGCTGCGGCTGGGGCCTTGTCATCGGCTGCCACAGATTTATCGGCGCCAGCGCTTTATTTTTTCAGGAGAGTTTTTGTTATGGCAGAAAATTCCGCTCGTCCCGGCAAAGGGCTGAGCATCTGGTCCGTACTGTTTGGCCTGGTCTTGCTGGCAATCGGCTTGTTCTTCGCAATCGGCGGCGGCAAGCTGGTCGCGCTGGGCGGCAGCTGGTACTTCCTCATCGCCGGTATCGTTATGTTGCTGGCGGCCATTCAGTTCTTCCGTCGCAAATCATCCGCCGTCACCCTGTTTATTCTGGTGTTTGCTGGCACGCTGATTTGGTCACTGTATGATGCAGGCCTGCATTTCTGGCCGCTGGTCTCGCGCTTGATGGTGCCGGCCGGCTTGATGCTGTTTGCATTCCTCACCTGGCCAGCCCTGCGTAAAAGCGAAGGCAAAAGCTCCCTGGCAAAAGTCTCTTATGTGCTGTCTGCGGTGATCGTGGTGGGCATGGTGGCGACTTTCGTGCAGATGTTCCAGCCGCATCCTACCGTGGCATTTGACGGTAAACAGCTGCCGCTGATTCCGGTCGATAAATCAAAACCTCAGCAAGACTGGAGCAGCTACGGCCGTACGCCGGGTGGCGACCGCTTCGCTGCCATCGATCAGATTACCCGCGATAACGTGAAAGATCTGCAGGTTGCCTGGACTTTCCACACTGGCGATACGCCAATCAGCCCAACCGGTAACGGTGCGGAAGATCAGCAAACCCCGCTGCAGGTGGGCAACACGCTGTTCCTGTGCACCCCGCATAACAATGTGATTGCGGTTGCCGCAGACAGTGGTAAGGAAATCTGGAAACGCGAAATCAACGCGCAGGCAGAAGTGTGGAACCGCTGCCGTGGCTTAGCCTATTTCGATGCGACTAAACCCCTGCAGCAGCCAACCGAGCCGGGTTCAACGCCGGTTACTGCCGCTGTGCTGCCTGCTGGCGACACCTGTCAGCGTCGTATTCTGATGAACACCATTGATGCGCGTCTGATTGCTATCAACGCCGACAACGGTGAGCTGTGCGACACCTTCGGTACGCACGGTGTGGTTGACCTGAAAACCGGTCTGGGCAGTGCGCCAGATCCGCAATATCAGTTGACGTCACCGCCAGCGATGGCCGGTACCACTGTTGTTGTGGGTGGTCGTGTCGCCGATAACGTACAGACCGACATGCCTGGCGGCGTGCTGCGTGGTTTTGACGTCATCACCGGTCAGATGCGTTGGGCGTTTGACCCAGGCAACGACGACCCCAATGCGGTGCTGATGCCGGGTAAAAATTACACCCGCAGTACGCCAAACTCATGGGCGCCAATGTCTTACGATCCGGCAATGAACACCGTGTTCCTGCCGATGGGTAGCTCGTCAGTGGATCTGTGGGGTGCGAACCGTACCAAACTGGATCACACTTACGGCGCATCAATCCTGGCGTTGGATGCCACCACCGGTAAGCAGAAGTGGGTTTATCAGACCGTGCATAACGATCTGTGGGACTTCGACCTGCCAATGCAGCCGAGCCTGGTCGACTTCCCGATGAAGGATGGCACTAACAAGCCAGCCGTCGTTATCGGCGCGAAAACCGGCATGATCTGGGTGCTGGACCGCCTGACCGGCAAGCCTTTGACCAAAGTTGAAGAGCTGCCGATGCCGCAGGGTCACATCCCGAACGAGCAGTACACCAAAACTCAGCCGCACTCTGTGGAAATGCCAAATATCGGCAACCAGAAAATGACGGAATCGGATATGTGGGGGGCAACACCGTTTGATCAGCTGGCGTGCCGTATTGCCTTTAAAGGCATGCGTTACGATGGTCTGTTCACCGTGCCGGATACCGATAAATCCCTCAGCTTCCCAGGTTCACTGGGTGGTATGAACTGGGGCGGTATCTCGTTTGACCCGAACAACCAGTACATGTTCGTTAACGACATGCGTCTGGGCCTGTGGGTACAGATGATCCCACAAGACACCAGCAAAACGGCGGCCAGCAACGGTGGTGAAGCCATCAACACCGGTATGGGTGCGGTTCCGCTGAAAGGTACACCGTACGCGGTGAACAAAAACCGCTTCATGTCGCCGCTGGGCATTCCGTGCCAGGCTCCGCCGTTCGGTACGCTGTCAGCGATTGACATGAAAACCCGTCAGATCGTGTGGCAGGTGCCAGTGGGTACGGTAGAAGATACCGGTCCGTTTGGTATCAAAATGCGCGCGAAAATGCCAATTGGTATGCCGACCTTAGGCGGCACGCTGGCAACGCAGGGTGGCCTGGTGTTCATCGCGGGTACGCAGGATTACTATCTGCGCGCTTTCGATAGCTCAACCGGTAAAGAGGTGTGGAAAGCACGTCTGCCAGTCGGCAGCCAGGGGGGGCCAATCAGCTATGTTTCGCCGAAAACCGGCAAACAGTACATCCTGATCTCCGCAGGCGGTGCACGTCAGTCGCCAGACCGTGGTGATTACGTGATTGCTTACGCGCTGCCAGACAGCAAGTAAGTTAAAAAAAGAGAAAGGCCGACATCATGATGTCGGCCTTTTTTTTATCACCCTCCGTGGCACATCTCTTCCTTTAAGGCACCTTAATTACTGCTGCTTAGAAGGGCGACGGCTTTTTTGACCTCCTTTTCTTCCAGCTTCCCTGGCTCTTTCAGGATCGTTTCTGAAATTACCCCCACTGACTTTGCCGCCAGCGCTACCGGCTTCCCTGGCGCGCTCCGGGTCCTCTGCAAAGTTCCCGGCACCACCTCGTTGCTTTTTTTGTGTCATAGCAGAGACCTCATCTAAGGGTGTTTTCTTCGACGTGGACTAGCTAGCCACATAATGAGTATAGTCAATCAGTTACGCTCTGCCTTGAGAGATCTCCGATAACCTATTCACCGTCTCGCCACAGCGATTGCAGCTCGGGGGGCGCCAGTTGTTCGGGAATTAAAATCACGAAACTTCCCGCTTCGCGATGGGTAGCATAGGTGATTTGAATGCGGTAGTAACGCTGATCGCCACGACCGACATTTGCCGCCTGATCTTCCGTTTCCCCCAAGGGCATTGCCTGTTCCAGTACTTCGCAGACGCGCTGCTTTTGCGGTTCCGGCAGTTCCGCCAGCGCAAAGCGCCGTTCGCCGCGCAGTTTAGGGATAAAAGCGATTCCGCCTTCCCGCGCCAGCTCGATGATTGCGTCATCGGTCAGTTGGATGTCCATGTTACGCCTACCTGCTGCCAGGCGGATTGGATCTTTTCCGCCACTGAGCTGTTGAATCGTTGATTGGCGTGCTGCACGGTAAAGCGCGCAAAGGTGCTGAAATCGGCATCCTGTGGCAGCGTTTTGTCGCACAGCGTGTCGTACCAGGCTTGACCGGCCTGCTCCCACGCAAAGCCGCCCAGCGCTTTGGCGGCGAGGTAAAAAGCGCGATTGGGAATGCCAGAATTGAGGTGCACGCCGCCGTTGTCGTCACGCGTTTCGATATAGTGCGCCATATCGGCCGGTTGAGGATCTTTACCCAGCACCGGATCATCGTAGGCCGTTCCCGGTGACGACATCGAGCGCAATCCGCGCCCGTTGATGCCCTGCGCCAGTAACCCTTCGCCGATAATCCAGTCGGCCTGATCGGCGCTCTGCTTGAGGTGAAATTGCTTCACCAGCGAACCAAACACGTCAGACATCGATTCATTCAGCGCGCCTGCCTGTTGGAAATAGATCAATCCCGCTTCGGTTTCTGTCACGCCGTGCGTCAGCTCGTGTGCCACCACATCCAGCGCGATAGTAAAGCGATTGAAAATCTCGCCGTCGCCGTCACCAAACACCATCTGCTGCCCGTTCCAGAAGGCGTTCTGATACTCCTTGCCGTAATGCACGGTGCCATCGAGCTTGAGGCCTTTATTGTCCAGCGAGTTGCGTTGGTAGATTTGCCAGAAGAAATCGTAGGTAATGCCGAGATAGTTCCAGGCTTCTTCTGCTGCAACATCACCATTTCCCGGCTGGCCTTCTTCGCGCACCAACGTGCCGGGCAGATTTTGCGTCCCTTCGGCGTCATAGATAGCACGCAGCACCGTGCCTGGCTGAGCGGTGGCGGTGCTTGCTGGTTTAGCGTTATGTTCGCCCATCAAGTGCTGGACGTGGGTGAGGGTGCGGCGCGCATAGTCTTGCTGCGCGCCGGAGCAGTTATCAATGATATTGCGCAGAATGTAGGGAGGAATAACGCTGTAAGACATAAAAAAACTCCTGGCCATTGAGGTACATGCCAGAAGTATAGTTTTCCCGCTATGAACGCGCTTTGCGGCTCCGGGATTTCTGCGGTTCGAGTGCGGTAACCTGGCTTTCCACCCAGCCATCGTCCAGCCGGGTGCGCAGCAAGTCGCCTTTGCTCAGCTGTTGGGTTTTCTTCACCACCTGACCTTGGGTGTCGGTGGTTACGCTGAAGCCACGCGCCAGCGTCGCCAGCGGGCTCACGCCTTCCAGCTGTGCCGCCAGCGTGCCAAAGCGCTGACGATTGTGATTGAGCTGCTTCTCCATGCCCTGCTGTAAGCGATAATGCCATTGCTGGAGCTGCTGCTGAGCGCGCAGAATACGTCCCTGCGGCTGCTGGGCGTTAAGGCGTTGCAGCAGGCGATCCTGCTGACGATTGGCCACACGCATGCGCTGGTCCATCGCTTCACCGAGACGGCGCTGCAGCTGGAAGAGCGCGGTTTGCTGGCGTGCCAGACGCAGCTGTGGATGCTGCTGCTGCAAGCGGTGCTGAATGCGCGTGAAACGACGCTGCTGCTGAGCCAGATAGAAATCCATCGCCATCTCCATGCGCTGCTGCTGCGACTGCAAACGGCGCAACAGTTCAAGCTGATTACGGCTCACCAATTCTGCCGCAGCAGACGGCGTCGGCGCACGTAAATCCGCTACGAAGTCAGCGATAGTGACATCGGTTTCATGCCCAACGGCGCTGACAATCGGCAGGCGGCTGGCAAAAATCGCCCGCGCCACGCGCTCGTCATTGAAGCTCCACAAATCTTCCAGCGAACCGCCGCCACGACCGACAATCAGCACGTCACACTCATCGCGCTGGTTAGCCAGCTCAATGGCACGCACAATGCCAGCCGGCGCATCCACGCCTTGCACCGCGGTGGGATAGATAATCACCGGCAGTGAAGGATCGCGTCGATGCAGCACGCGCAGCACGTCGTGCAGCGCCGCGCCGGTGGCGGAGGTAATCACGCCCACCTGACGCGCTGGATCCGGCAGCGGCTGTTTGAACTGTTGATCGAATAAGCCTTCCGCGGCTAAACGCGCTTTCAGCTGCTCGAATTGCTGCTGCAGCAAGCCTTCACCGGCCGGATGCATGCTTTCGATAATCAGCTGATAATCGCCGCGCGGCTCATACAGCGTGATGCTGGCGCGCACTAACACCTGCTGGCCATGTTGAGGACGGAAGGTGACGCGACGATTGCTGTTGCGGAACATCGCGCAGCGCACTTGTGCGCCATCATCCTTCAACGTGAAGTACCAATGACCGGAAGAGGGCTGAGTGAAATTTGAAATTTCAGCGCTGAGCCACACCAGGCCCATCTCATTTTCCAGCAGTTGGCGCACCGTGGTGTTCAGGCGGCTGACGGTAAAAATATTGGCGGTTGGCGGTAGCGACATGTGATGTAGATCAAATTTTAAATCAGAGGGTTAATCAACTGATACTACATTGCTTGCCCCGAGGATCAAGACTTTTTCTGAAAAAACACTGGAGGCAATCGGTTTCGGCCTGTATAATGCCGCGGCAATATTTTATCTGTTTTAATCGCCCCCAGGTGGAGATATTGCAATGTTAAGAATCGCTAAAGAAGCCCTCACATTTGACGACGTTCTGCTCGTTCCCGCTCACTCCACTGTCTTACCGAACACCGCTGATCTCAGCACTCAACTGACGAAAAACATCCGTCTGAACATCCCCATGCTCTCCGCTGCAATGGACACCGTGACCGAAGCCGGTCTGGCAATTGCGCTGGCGCAGGAAGGTGGTTTGGGCTTTATTCACAAAAACATGTCAATTGAGCGCCAGGCGGATGAAGTTCGTAAGGTGAAAAAACACGAAAGCGGCGTCGTTACCGATCCACAAACCGTGCTGCCAACCACCGCGCTGGCGGCGGTGAAAGAGCTGACCGAACGTAACGGCTTCGCCGGCTACCCGGTCGTGAACACCGACAACGAGCTGGTGGGCATCATCACGGGCCGTGACGTGCGTTTTGTTACCGACCTGACCTTACCAGTTTCCGCGGTGATGACCCCTAAAGAGCGCCTGGTAACGGTGAAAGAGGGTGAAGCACGCGAAGTTGTGCTGCACAAAATGCATGAAAAACGTGTTGAGAAAGCGCTGGTTGTTGATGACAGCTTCCACCTGCTGGGCATGATCACCGTTAAAGACTTCCAAAAAGCCGAACGTAAACCTAACGCGTGTAAAGATGCGGAAGGCCGTCTGCGCGTAGGCGCTGCTGTTGGTGCCGGTGCGGGCAATGAAGAGCGCGTTGATGCGCTGGTTGCTGCCGGTGTTGACGTGCTGCTGATTGACTCATCACACGGTCACTCTGAAGGCGTGCTGCAGCGTATTCGTGAAACCCGTGCAAAATACCCGAACCTGGAAATCATCGGCGGCAACGTTGCCACCGGCGCAGGCGCATTGGCGTTGGCGCAGGCCGGCGTGAGCGCGGTGAAAGTGGGGATCGGTCCTGGCTCAATCTGTACCACGCGTATCGTCACTGGTGTTGGCGTGCCACAGATCACCGCGGTTTCTGATGCGGTTGCCGCGCTGGAAGGCACCGGCATTCCGGTTATCGCTGATGGCGGCATCCGCTTCTCTGGCGACATCGCTAAAGCGATTGCAGCAGGCGCAGCGGCCGTCATGGTCGGTTCTATGCTGGCTGGTACCGAAGAGTCTCCGGGCGAAATCGAGCTGTATCAGGGCCGTTCGTTCAAGTCTTATCGCGGTATGGGTTCACTGGGCGCGATGTCTAAAGGCTCTTCAGATCGTTACTTCCAGAGCGATAACGCCGCTGACAAACTGGTACCGGAAGGTATCGAAGGCCGCGTGGCCTATAAAGGCCGCCTGAAAGAGATCGTGCACCAGCAAATGGGCGGCTTGCGCTCTTGCATGGGCCTGACGGGTTGCCAGACCATTGACGATCTGCGCACCAAAGCGGAGTTCGTGCGTATCAGCGGCGCGGGCATCAATGAAAGCCACGTGCATGACGTGACCATCACCAAAGAGTCACCAAACTACCGCATGGGTTCATAATCCCGTAAAATTTAGCGCCCGGCACCCGCCGGGCGCTTTTATTATTAAGTCCATCCCAATGGAAACGCCTCAATGACGACTGAAAATATTCATAAACATCGCATTTTGATCCTCGATTTTGGTTCTCAGTATACGCAGCTGGTTGCGCGCCGCGTGCGCGAGCTGGGTGTTTACTGCGAACTCTGGGCGTGGGATGTCACCGAAGAGCAAATTCGCCAGTTTAACCCGAACGGCATCATTCTCTCTGGCGGTCCGGAGAGCACCACCGAGCTGAACAGCCCGCGTGCGCCGGAATACGTGTTTAACGCGGGTGTGCCAGTGTTGGGCGTCTGCTACGGCATGCAGACCATGGCGATGCAGTTGGGCGGCAAGGTTGAAGGCTCTAACGAGCGCGAATTTGGTTATGCGCAGGTTGAAGTGCTGACTCAGAGCGCGCTGGTGCGTGACATCGAAGATGCGATTAGCGCAGCAGGTAAACCGCTGCTGGACGTTTGGATGAGCCACGGCGACAAAGTCACCGCCATCCCAGCCGGTTTCGAAACCGTTGCCAGCACCGAAACCTGTCCGTTTGCCATCATGGCTAACGAAGAGAAGAAATTCTACGGCGTGCAGTTCCACCCGGAAGTGACGCACACGCGTCAGGGCCTGCGCATGCTTGAGCGTTTCATTCGTGACATCTGCGGCTGTGAAGCGCTGTGGACGCCAGCCAAAATCATCGAAGATGCGGTTGAGCGTATTCGTCAGCAGGTTGGCGATGACAAAGTGATTCTCGGTCTGTCTGGCGGCGTGGACTCTTCTGTGACCGCGATGCTGCTGCATCGCGCCATCGGCGAGCGTCTGACCTGCGTGTTCGTGGATAACGGCCTGCTGCGTCTGAATGAAGCTGAGCAGGTGCTGGAAATGTTCGGTGACCACTTCGGTCTGAACATCGTGCACGTTGCGGCAGAAGCGCGCTTCCTTGATGCGCTGGCGGGCGAGAACGATCCCGAAGCCAAACGTAAAATCATCGGCCGCGTATTCGTAGAGGTGTTTGACGAGCAGGCGCTGCGTCTGGAAGACGTGAAGTGGCTGGCACAAGGCACCATCTATCCTGACGTGATCGAATCGGCGGCTTCTGCCACCGGTAAAGCGCACGTGATCAAATCGCACCACAACGTGGGCGGTTTGCCGAAAGAGATGAAGATGGGCCTGGTTGAGCCGCTGAAAGAGCTGTTCAAAGACGAAGTGCGTAAAATCGGTCTGGAACTCGGCCTGCCGTACGACATGCTGTATCGTCATCCGTTCCCAGGTCCAGGTTTGGGCGTGCGCGTGCTGGGCGAAGTGAAGAAAGAGTACTGCGACCTGCTGCGCCGTGCAGACGCTATCTTCATCGAAGAGCTGCATAAAGCTGACTTGTACAACAAAGTCAGCCAGGCGTTCACCGTGTTCCTGCCAGTACGTTCTGTTGGCGTGATGGGCGATGGTCGTAAATATGATTGGGTTGTTTCACTGCGTGCGGTGGAAACCATCGACTTCATGACAGCGCACTGGGCGCACCTGCCGTACGATTTCCTCGGCCGCGTCTCTAACCGCATCATCAACGAAGTTAACGGCATTTCCCGCGTGGTTTATGATATTTCAGGTAAACCACCTGCGACGATTGAGTGGGAATAAATCCTGCTTTGATTACTGCGTAAAAACGAAGCCCGCTTAATTGCGGGCTTTTTTTTCAAACCTTCTGATGGCAAATCATGCGGCTAAATGTATCGCATAGTTCGTGAATACAAACGCCCCCGTTTCGATGCAAGATAGCGAGTAATTTTTACTCATCAGGATGCCGTCGATGTTGCCTTTCAAAGCCGTACTGATCTCTTTTCTTTGCATCATCTTGCTTTCATTAGGCGCGAGCTTGGCGCAGGCAACGCGAAGCGGTGAGCTCACCTCTGAACGCGGTGGCTGGGCATCAGCAAGGCGCGATTCGGCCGGTATCGCACCGGATCCGCAGCGTTATGCGGCAGAAGCTATCGTGCAGGTTTATGCTGCGCCGACTTATGGCTGGAAGGGCGCGGTGGCGGTGCATCCGTGGATTATCTTCAAGCGCGCCGGTGAAACCCGCTATAACCGTTACGAAGTGATTAGCTGGGGCAGCGGCGATAAAGTGCGTCGTAACAGCAATCTTCCCGATGGTTATTGGTACGGTGCGAAGCCGCGTCTGCTGGTTGACCATCGCGGCAGTAGCGCAGAAGCGATGATTCCGCAGATCGAAGCGGCCATTAAATCCTATCCCTGGCCGACCACGTATCACGCCTGGCCGGGACCCAACAGCAATACTTTTATGGCGCATATCGGCCGCGAGGTTCCGGCATTGAAGCTCGACCTGCCGGCTAACGCGCTCGGCAAAGATTATCGCTCGCTGCTTAATCCGGTAGGTTTACCACCTTCAGGTCGCGGCGTGCAGCTTTCCCTGCTGGGCGTGTTGGGTGTGACGGTTGGCGCGGAAGAGGGGCTGGAAGTGAACTTGCTGGGATTAAACATGGGGCTGGATTTCACACCATTTAGGCTGCGTCTGCCGTTTATCGGCGGCATCGGTCAGAATAATGTGCAGCGAGACAATCCCTAAAAATGGCCCCGATTTGGGGCCATTTTTTTAACAGACGCCGAAATCGCCGTCTTCGTGATACAGATTCACGCTATCGGCTCTGACTTCAATTTCACGTTTGATGTGATCGTCAACGCGAGCGCACCACAGCATATCGCCTTCCACGCGCAGCACCTGCATCTTTGGGCCACCGGTCTTAGACTGCACAAAATCATCCACGTTAAACATGCTTCTTCTCCGTCAGGTCAGTGATAACAACAGAGTCTATATGCACTTCAGGCGCTGTGCGCTTGATTTTGTGCGCTGTCTTCCAGCACAAAACTGAATCAAAGCGCGTTGAGACCGTTCTGGTTATTTTCTGCAGCATTCGCCGCTGAAATAGTACCGAAACACTTCGCAGTTGTCAGTTGACAACTTATTGCGGTGAGCATAAGGTAGCCAGCGATGTCATACAGGAAGCGGCATCCGCATAAAGCGGTCGAAGGAGCTTTGCGATATGCAGAAGCGAGAGGTTGGAAGATTGCAGTTGGCGGTCACCATGCGTGGGGCAAGATGTACTGCCCAGATAATTCGACAGAGTGTCGATGTGGGGATTACTGCATTACCTGCATCTGGAGTACGCCAAAAAATCCCGAAACGCATGCCAAACTGTTACGGCGCGTGGTGGATAACTGCAGTGAAAGCCCTCAGCGGGTTAAGTGACGAGGAGTGAAACATGGAATTTGAGTTTACGCTGCGTTTTCAGCTCAATGATGAGAGCGACATCAATGAAGTGATCGAACGGCTCGGTTCGCAAGGCTGCACTGATGCGTTAATTGGCGCGGGTGTGGCGGGAAAATTAAGCATGACGTTCTGCCGCGAAGCCAGCACTGCACAGGACGCGGTGCGCAGCGCGTTGGAGGATGTTTTTGAGGCATTGCCAGATGCGGAACTGATTGAAGCCGCGCCAGATTTAGTCGGGCTGACGGATATCGCAGAGTTAATTGGTGTTTCGCGGCAGAACATGCGCAAGCTGATGCTCAGCCATAGCCCGCAGTTTCCGCGCCCGATTCATGATGGAAAAACAGCCATATGGCATTTAATCGATGTGCTGGAGTGGTTAAATCAGCGTGGTTCAACGCGGGTCAATCCAGCAATGAGTGAACTGGCGCGCGCAACGTTGCAACTCAATTTACAGCAGATGCTGCAACGTTACGCACACTGTTTAAAGCCTTAATGATGCAGCAAAAATATCGTCGCCAGACCAAGGAAGATAAAGAATCCGCCGGTATCGGTGATCGCGGTGATCAGCACGCTAGAGCCAACGGCGGGATCGCGTTTCATTTTGGTCATGATTAACGGAATCAGCACGCCCATCAGCGCGGCCAGCAGCAGGTTCAGCACCATCGCCAGCATCATCACGCCGCCGAGTTGCAGGTTGTCGTACATCAGCCAGGTGACGCCGCCCATAATGCCGCCCCAGAACAGGCCGTTAATCAATGCCACGCCGAGTTCACGCATGATCAGGAACGAGAAATTACCCGGTTCAACCTGATGCAGCGCCAGCGCACGCACAATCATGGTAATGGTTTGATTGCCGGTGTTGCCGCCGATGCCGGCGACGATTGGCATCAGCGCTGCCAGCGCAACCAGCTGCGATATGGTGGCTTCAAACAGGCCAATCACGCGCGAAGCGACAAATGCGGTACACAGGTTAACCGCCAGCCAGGCCCAGCGTTTGCCCACCGCTTTGCGCACCGGCGCAAACACGTCTTCGCCCTGGCTGATACCCCCCATTTTACGGATGTTGCTTTCGTTCTCTTCGTTCACCAAATCGACCACGTCTTCAATGGTGATACGGCCAATCAGTTTGCCTTGAGCATCGGTGACCGCAGCGGAGATCAGGTTATAACGTTCAAACGCGCTAGCAGCGTCTTCCGCTTTATCGTTGAGCTGAAACGTGGTGGGATGCGAATTCATCACTTCTGCGACCAGCATCTTCGGTTTGTTGAGCAGAATATCAGTGAGCGTTAACTCACCTACCAGTTGATTCTGTTCGTCGGTGATAAAGATCTTATCGGTGCCGTCAGGCATTTTTTTGCCTTTACGCAGATAGCGCTGCACCGTGGCTAAGGTCACGTCAGAGCGCACCGTCAGGATATTGAAATCCATGATCTGCCCGACGCGATCGCGATCCAGCTCGATCACGCTCATCAGTCGCGCGCGCAGGCTAGGTTCAAGGGTGGTGAGCAGACGTCCGGTTAAATCGCGCGGCAGGTAGCGCGCCAGATATACCTGATCGTCGATATCCAGCGGCTCGATGGCGTGCAGAATATCGCGATCAGACATTTCTTCCGTCAGGCTGGCCCAAACGGTTTCTGAAGCCTCAACCAGGACGTGACCGCGCTGTGCCGTCGGCACTAAACGCCACAGCGCCTGACGCTCTTCTTCCGGCAAGGCTTCGAGGATGTCGGCTAAATCCGCGGCGTGCAATTGCTGCAGCTCAAGCTCTAATTCATAACGCCAGTCGGTGATATCACGCAGTTCGGCGGCATTCAGATCGACGGATTTATCCAGCAGAACATCAACCAGATCGTGCTCGTTGAGCAGCAGGTTGAGAATGTGATGACGGGTTTCAGCTAATTTTTGTGAATGCGAAGCAGACATAACGCGTTCCTTGTGTCTGTAAAGTCAGCTCACAGTGTAGCGCGTTGCGGGTAACAGGACGTAAAAAGCAGCATTGTCTCAAAGGACAATGTTTAGCAGCGACAGCCGACCCGCAGATTATTTAGCGCGAATCACTGGTGCTCAGCGTGACCGGTTCAGGGATGGCTTTCTTTTGCTGATGATGCTCGATGGCACCGGGAATGATGAAAAGCAGGCGGCCGAACAAAATTAAGAAGCTGACCAGTAAAACAATGCGGGTCATGGTGCCAGTTTTGCGACGTCTTCGTGCAGAGATAGCGCTGTTCACGCGGGGTGGTTCCTGTAAATGCCCGATGGGCGGAGGCAATATTTAGTCACACTTAGATCGCTAAAGCAATCGCTGTGTGAAAAATGAGCAAAAAAGATTCAGCGCACTGATCGACATCAGACAATCTAACGGCCGCACAAAGCGGCCGTTAATTCAGTAACTGGCTTTCTGCGCCAGCAGCGTGGCAAAACGGGTTTTAATGCGGTTACCGTTTTCATCACGACGATGCAGTTCACCGACCTCTTCGTTGTATTTCACAATATGCCAGTTGCGGTAATAGTGGCTGAGTTCACCGGATTTAAACGCAAATGGGAAGTTTTGCGTATTGGGATAATCATCGGTATCCATCGCCGCCACAATCAGGTTGTAGCCATATTTACGCGTGCTGGCCTGCATATCGGCAATCAGCTGCGGAATGGTTGCCGGCTGCAGGAACATCATCACCACGGTCGACAGCACAAACTTATAGTCGCCGTTGAAGCGCACGCTATTGAGATCGCACAGCTCGGTGTGAATGTTCTGTAGATTCTCTTCCGCAATGATGCTGTTCAGGCGCTCCAGACTGGCGGGATTGCTGTCCCAGGCCGTCACGTCAAAGCCATGCTGATTGAGAAACAGACTATTGCGGCCCTGGCCGCAGCCCAAATCCAGTGCTTTCCCTACTTCAAGATGAGGCAGGGCCGCCAGCACTTCAGAATGGGTCGGCGTGAGGCCGTATTTTTCAGCGTAATAGTTATCGGGGCGTGTAGTCATAACCAGATTGCGGGCCAGCTGCCCGCATTACTCCTCTTCTTCCAGCATCAGTTTCCAGCCGGTGACATCATTCCAGTAAGCTTGCTCGCGTTCCAGATCCAGCTGCACCAGCGTATTCTGGCTCAGGAAGCCGGCAGGGAAGGTCAGCGTCCAGTGGCCGTCGTCGGTGCTGAGCTTGAGAGAATCCGGTTTGGTGGTCGCCTGGCGCTGATTATTCAGCAGCGTGCCAAGACGCAGCAGGAATACCATCGGCAGAAACTGTTTCTTTTTAAACAAGGTGAAACGCGGCATCTCATCCTGCTTCACCGCTTTGCGGTGATAACGTACCAGCGTGGCCAACAGCATCTGTTGATCCTGATTAAAGCCCGGCATGTTGGAGTTCTGCAGGATGTAAGCCGAATGGCGCTGCATGCCGCTGTGATTGATGGTCAATCCCACTTCATGCAGCAGCGCGGCCCATTTCAGCAGCGCCGACAGTTGTGGATTAGCTTGCTTTGGATTCTGCTCCTGCCATTGCAAATAGAGCTTCTCGGTGGTTTCCAGCACACGGCGCGCCTGATCGCTATCAATCGCATAGTGATTTGCCAGACTTTGCGCGGTGCGGCTGCGAATGTCCTGATGACGGAAACGGCCTTCCATCTCATACAGCACGCCTTCACGCAGTGCGCCGTCAGAGAGACGCAGCTCGCGAATCGCTAACGCATCAAACACGCCACACAAAATTGCCAAGCCCGGTACAAATACCGCCTTACGCTCTTCCGACAAGCCTGGCAGGCTCAGCGCATTAAACGACTTATGCTTCAGCACTTCGCTGGTCAGCAATTCCAGCGTTTCTGGCGTAATCAGCTTCTCTTTTTCGCCCATCGCTAGCAGCACTTCGCAGGCCGCTTTAATGGAGCCCGACGCGCCTAGCGCATATTGCCAGCCGTGCAAACGATATTGCCACGCCATGGTTTCCAGCTTTTGCGCAGCGGACAGGCGCGCACGGCGGAAGTTTTCTGGCGTGATTTCGCCTTTGGGGAAGAAGAGATTGGCGAAGCTGACGCAGCCCATGCGGCGGCTTTCAACCAGCTGCGGCTCAAAGTCTTCCCCAATCACCAGTTCGGTGGAGCCGCCGCCGATATCGATCACTAGCTTGCGGCCTTTTTCCGGCTGCGTGTGCTCCACGCCCATAAAAATCAGACGCGCTTCTTCGTTGCCGGAGATCACCTCGATCGGATAGGGAATCACCTCGGCCGCGCGCTGCAGAAACTCTTCCGCATTGCTGGCGATACGCAGCGTGTGCGTGCCGACGATCGTCACGTTGGCGGAACTGAAGCCCTGCAAACGTTCGGCGAACAACGCCAGACAGCTCAGCCCGCGCTCAATCGCTTCTTCGCTCAGGCGATTATGCGCATCCAGCCCATCGGCGAGATGCACGCGCTGTTTCAGGCGTCCCAGCACTTGCAAAGCGCCATCCACCACGCGGGCAATGACCATATGGAAGCTGTTCGAGCCGAGGTCGATTGCCGCGAATTCCTGAGGTTTCGGCGTACTTTTATGTGAGATTGGCATAGGCGTTATTCGGGTTGTTCCAGTTTCTTGATGTAGTCATAAATGGCCAGTTGCGAACGCACCTTTTTACGGTTGCCGCGCGGCACATAACGATTACTCAGCTCTTTATCGACGATGCGGGCTTTCACCGTATCACTAAACAGAATGGCGATGATGTCCAATATGCGCTGCTTTACGCGGGGATCAAGAATCGCCACGGCTACTTCAATGCGGTGGTCTATGTTACGCGTCATCCAGTCCGCGGAAGAGAGGAACACCTTTTTCTCGCCGCCGTTCTCAAAAATATAGACGCGGTCGTGTTCGAGATAGCGGTCAACGATGCTGGTAATGCGAATATTTTCACTGATGCCCGGTAAATCAGGAATCAGCGAACACATGCCGCGCACCAGCAGATTCACTTTCACGCCTGCCGACGAGGCGGCGTAAAGTCGATCAACTAAACCATTATCCACCAGGTTGTTGATCTTCAACGTAATGCCAGCAGGATTGCCTTGCTGCGCGTTGGCGATCTCGGCATCAATGAACTTATACAGCACGTCACGCGAGTTCTGCGGTGACACCAGCAAATGCTCGAAGGTGACCGGACGATACGGATTCTCAATGAAGTTGAACACGCGACGCACTTCATTGGTGATGCGCGCATCGGCGGTCAGCAATGAATAGTCAGTATAAATGCGCGCGGTTTTTTCGTTGAAGTTCCCGGTACCGATATGCGCATAACGCACCACTTCTTCGCCTTCACGGCGCGAAATCAGGAACAGCTTGGCGTGAATTTTCAGACCCGGCGCGGAGAAGATCACATGCACGCCCGCTTCGGTCAGGCGTTTCGCCCAGCGGATGTTGGCCTCTTCATCGAAGCGCGCCTGCAGTTCCACCACCACCGTGACTTTCTTACCGTTATAGGCGGCGTGAATCATCGCATCCATGATGCGCGAGTTTTTCGCTACGCGGTAAATATTGATCTTAATCGCCAGCACGTTCGGGTCGAACGAGGCCTGACGCAGCAGCTCCAGCACATGCTCAAAGGTGTGATACGGATAGTAGAGCAGCACATCGCGATTGCGGATGGCGTCGAAGCCGTTGCGGAAGCCGTCAAAGCCGATGTGGCGAATTTGCGGCAGCGGACGGTTTTCCAGATTGCTTTTACCAACGTTCGGGAAGCCGATGAAATCTTTGAAGTTATGGTAGCGGCCGCCGGGCACAATCGAATCGTAGTTCGAAATCGACAGCTTATGGCGCAGCATTTCCACCATCGCATCCGGCATATCGCGCTGATAAACGAAACGGACCGGCTCGGCATTGAGACGCTGCTTCAGGCTCGACGACATCAGCTCCAGCAGGCTCGATTCCATCTCTGTAACCAGATCGTATTCGGCGTCGCGCGTCATCTTCATCGAATAGGCGTTCAGCGTATCGTAATCGAAGAAGCCTTTGAAAATTTCATCGAGGCAATAGCGCAGGATGTTATCCAGCAGAATCATTGGCTTGCGCCGGCGTGGCGACTCAGCCGGCAAGTTAATAAAGCGCGGCACTTTATCAGACGGGATCTCCAGCAGCGCATAACGAATATCGTCGCCGCGAATGATCTCCACCGCCAGATAGGTGTAATCGTCTTTCAGGAATTCGATCAGATCGGTGTCATGGTTAATCAGAATCGGCGTGACGTGCTGGCGTAATTGATGTTTGAAGTAGTAGCGCAGCCACTCTTGCTGATTCGGTGACAGTTGACGTTCGTTAATCAGGAAGATCTGATTACGCGCCATTTCCAGCAGCAGATCGTTGTAGAGCGCATCAAACTCCTGATCCGATTTCTGCACCCGCAGCTGAATTTTCTTTAACAGATGCCGCAAAGAGGTCGGTTTGCCTTGCTCTTCGCTGATCAGAATTCGCCGCTTGAGATCGGCAAAGCGCACTTTATAGAACTCTTCGAGGTTATTGGAGTAAATCCCGAGGAAGCGCATGCGTTCAATCAGCGGATTACTTTTATCCGAGGCTTCCTGTAACACACGTTCATTGAAGCTTAACCAGCTTAATTCTTTTTCTATATACAGCTTATCCTGACCCATTCTGACTCCGAGATGCTGATGCTGGACGGAATGTCCGGCGGAAAAGACGCAAAAATGCGTTACCGCTCAGTGTCCGTCACCATTATGGCGAGAGTATGGCAGGCTTGTCCAACGTCAAAGGTTGTCTTATCAATCAGCTACGGGCAACATAGCGACTTGTTTCCACCGGTAACCTGGCCTGCATGAGCATAAATCGTATTCCCGTCCACTTTAGCGACCGTCGTCGACGCGCCACTGATAATTTAGTGCGCCGCGTCGTCACAGCTTGCGGCGTGGGAATTTTGCTGCTGATGTTACTGCTGTTCTTCTGGTTGATCTGGGTGGTGTTGCCGCTGTTTAGCGCGCCGGGAATGCATGCCACCACCAATATTCAGCTGTGGGACAAAGCCCCAATGCTGGCGATGGGCAGCGACGGCCATTTAGGCTGGCGCATCAGCCGCAACGAAGCGCGCTTTATTCCGCTTGATGGTCAACCTGCCGCTCCCGCACTGGCGCTGAATGGCAAACCCGATGCGGCGATCGCAAGCTTTGATAACCGCAGCGTGCTGCTCAATATGCAGGGCGAACTGCTGTTAATGCAACCGGTTATCCGCAACGGCAGCGGCGAATGGGGCTTCCCGCTCGGCGATCGTCCACTGCGCTTACCGCAAGGCCCGGTCAGTAACATGGCGTTGACGTCGCTCAACGACCATCAATGGTTGATCGCGGCGCAAACCGCAGCCGGCATCAGCCTGCTGACGCTGGAAAATCAGCAAAAAGTGAATCAGATCCTGTTGCCCCAGCAGCAGGCCGATCATCTGCTGCTGTCGCCGGATGGCACCTTGCTCTACGCCAGCAGCGGGCGCTTACTGCGCGTGTGGCAAATCACATCTGATGGCGCACAGTTACGTGAAACGCAAACCCTCAATCTGCCGCCGCAAAGCCTGCATATGCTGGCCGGTGGACGCACCTTGCTGATTCAGGATGCGCAGGGCGTGCAGCAATGGTTCGCTATCGCCAGTAATAATGGGCCGCGCTTACAACAGATTCACACCTTCAACGGCAGCCAGCAGGCGCGCGGAATAACGCCGGAGCCGCAGCGCCGCGTGTTTGCCACTTACGATGCGCAGGGCACGGTTCAGCTGTTCGCCAGCAAGCAGCAGGGCGCGATTTTAACGCGTCAGCTGGCACCGGGCATTCAGGCACTGGCCTTCGCGCCGCACGGGGATGCCTTGATCATTGAACGCGCCGGGGAGTGGCAACAGTTTGCGCTGGATAACCCGTGGCCGGACTTCACCTGGCGCAACCTGTGGCAAAAAATCTGGTACGAAAACTATCCGCAGGCCGATTGGGTATGGCAATCCACCGCGGCGGGTGACAGCTATCAAGCCAAGTTCAGCCTGATGCCGCTGGTACTGGGCACGCTAAAAGCCGCCAGTCTGGCGCTGCTGTTTGCCACGCCGCTGGCGCTGGCCGCCGCGATGTATACCGCCTGGTTTATGTCGCCGGGTTTACGTCGCTGGGTGAAACCGGCGATCGAAATGATGGGCGCGCTGCCCAGCGTGGTGATTGGTTTAATCGCTGGCGTGTGGCTGGCACCGCACATCAGCACCGCGCTGGTTGGCGTGCTATTACTGCCGCCGGTGTTGGCCGCGACCTTATTATTGTGCGGCGTGCTGAGTCCGCGTTTGCCGGCCAGCTGGCGACGTCCCGGTTTTGAAGTGATTCTGCTGCTGCCGCTACTGTTAGTGGTGACCTTGCTGACGCTGTGGCTGCCAACGCTGTTCTGGCCGGAGATTGGCGAGCGTTTAGCGCATTACGAACAGCGCAACTTATTAGTTGCTGCACTGGCGATGGGTTTTGCACTGGTGCCGCTGATTTTCACCTTATCGGAAGATGCGCTGTTCAGCGTGCCGGGCGCGCTGGGGCAGGGCTCGCTGGCGCTGGGCGCCACGCCGTGGCAAACCCTGACGCGTGTAGTGCTGCCGGGTGCCTCCGCGGGCATCTTCGCCGCCTTGATGATTGGCTTTGGCCGCGCCGTCGGCGAGACGATGATTGTGCTGATGGCCACTGGCAACACGCCGGTTAGCGAAGGCGGCTTATTTGCTGGCATGCGTGCGCTCTCCGCCAACATTGCCATTGAGATGCCCGAAGCCGCAGCGGGCAGCGCGCATTATCGCATTCTGTTCCTCAGTGCGTTGTTGCTGTTGATCTTCACCTTGGTGATCAACACCATCGCCGAGTTGATTCGTCAGCGCTTGCGCCAACGCTACAGCCAGCATGAGGGCCACGGATGACGGCAATGAAACAAAACGATCGCTGGCGCTGGCTCACCGCCGGCGCCGTCGCGGTTTGCCTGCTGACGTTTACCTTGCTGATTGGTTTGCTCGGCTGGCAGGGCGTGCGTGCCTTCTGGCCGCAGCCGGTCGATCAATATCAGTTCCAGCCGCCGCAAGGCAGCCCGGTGATGGTGCTGGGTGAAACCTTGCAAAAGCAGCAGCAGGGCGAACAGTGGCGCTATGTGGTGAAAACCGGCAACCGTGATTTTGCCGCGCCGGATTTCCGCGTGCTCTACAGTCAGGGCGAGGCGAAAACCCGTCGTCCTGCTGATGTGTTGGTGCTGCAGCGCCGCAACGGCGGCAACGCCTATGGTTGGCTGGTGGAGCTGCGCCAGGATAACGAAGTCATGACCGCCCAAAGCCGCGATGCCTTGCTGCATCAGCGTTTGCAGCAGGTACATGAGCAGCTGCGCCAGGCGAGTAACATCCGCCGCATTGAGATGGCGCGCCTTAATGCACAGCTGGAAAGCCTGCAGCAGCAGGCCGATGAGCAGCAGCGTAACGGCCGCTTCAGCCTGGAAGTGCAGTCTGAGTTTGATGCCAATCGCACGGCGTTACAGCGCCGCTTTAACGCGCTGGCGCAGCAGTTAACTCATCTGCAGCACGAAAGTCAGCGCGATACGCTGGTGCTGCGCGATGTGAACGGCGTGGATCACACCATCCCATTGGCGCAGGTGGTGGATGCGTGGTATCCGAATGCCATGACCTTAACCAACAAAACGCTGCACTTCTTCGGTCAGATTTGGCAATTCGTCAGCGATTCACCGACTTCCGGTGGCGGCGAGAGCGGGGCGTTTCCGGCGATTTTTGGCACCGTGCTAATGGTGCTGTTGATGTCGATCATCGTCATGCCGCTCGGCGTCATCGCGGCGGTATGGCTGCACGAATACGCCGGACGCAATGCGTTGACGCGGCTGGTGCGCATCGCGGTGGTAAATCTTGCGGGCGTGCCGTCAATTGTCTACGGCGTGTTTGGCCTCGGTTTCTTTGTCTGGCTGATTGGCGGCACCCTCGACCAGCTGTTTTTCTCCAGCGCCTTACCCAATCCTACTTTTGGTACGCCGGGCTTGCTGTGGGCCGCGCTGACGCTGGCGCTGCTGACGCTGCCGGTGGTGATCGTTGCCACCGAAGAGGGATTGTCGCGCATTCCGGATAATCTGCGTCAGGGATCGCTAGCGCTGGGCGCAACGCAGGCGGAAACGCTGTGGCGCGTGGTGCTGCCGCTGGCGGTACCGGCCATGCTCACCGGCTTGATTCTGGCGGTGGCGCGTGCGGCCGGAGAAACCGCGCCGCTGATGCTGGTGGGCGTGGTGAAGATGGTGCCTGAGCTGCCGGTTGATGCGGTGTTCCCTTATCTGCACCTCGATCGCAAATTCATGCACCTCGGTTTTCAGATCTACGATTTGGCGTTCCAGAGCCCCAACATCGATGCTGATCGACCGCTGGTTTACGCCACCGCTTTGCTGCTGGTGGTGATCATCCTGTCGCTCAATCTGCTGGCGATGGCGTTGCGCCATCGGCTGCGTGAGCGTTACCGGATTATGACGCACTAAAAAGGTTTCTGATGACGCCCGATTACGACATTGCCCTTAGCGTTAATCAGCTTTCGCTGTGGTATGGCGAACGCCAGGCGCTGAATAACATTGATCTGCAGATTCCGAAGAACCGCATCACGGCGTTGATTGGTCCTTCCGGCTGTGGCAAATCGACGCTGCTGCGCTGTTTCAATCGCATGAATGATGTGATCGATCGCTGCCGCATTGAAGGCGAGATTCTGCTCGGTGATTACGCGGTGATGCAGGCGAATCAGGATCTTCCCGCGCTGCGTCGCCGCATTGGCATGGTGTTCCAGCGGCCGAATCCGTTTCCTAAATCGATCTATGAAAACGTGGTTTACGGCCTGCGCTTGCAGGGCGTGCGCGATCGTCGCGTGCTGAATGAAGCCTGTGAGCGTGCGCTGCGCGCGGCGGCGTTGTGGGGCGAAGTGAAAGATCAGCTGGGGCAGAACGCGTTAACGCTCTCTAACGGCCAGCAGCAGCGTTTGGTGATTGCGCGCGCCATTGCCATCGAGCCGGAAGTGTTACTGCTGGATGAGCCCACTTCGGCACTTGATCCGATCTCAACGCTGGTGATCGAGGAGTTGATGACCACGCTGAAGCAGCATTTCACACTGGTGCTGGTGACGCACAATATGCAGCAGGCGGCACGCGTGTCGGATTACACCGCGTTTATGCACAACGGTCAGTTGGTAGAGTTTGACGAAACCGACAGAATCTTCACCTCACCGAAAGCGCGGCGAACCGAAGATTATATTACGGGAAGATTTGGTTAAAAAAGTCTGCGATTTGTAGCGGCGCAATTTATTGCGCAATGCCCGGATGGGCACGATGTTGCCATCGAAATGCGCGATAAATCGCGCCGCTTCGGAATATGCATAACATTCAATCGTGAGCATAGCCTTGCGTCGGTAATAACTGACCATCCAGCCATGCTTTACCTTCACGCATCTGCAAACGCCCATCAACAAACCAGCTGATCACCAGCGGATAGATCGCGTGTTCCTGATGCTGCACGCGCGCGCTGATCTCGTCTTCGCTGTCGCCAGCAAACACCGGCACACGCGCTTGCAAAATAATGGGTCCGCCATCCAGCTCGTCAGTGACAAAATGCACTGAGGTGCCATGCTCCTCGTCGCCGTTTTCCAGCGCCTGACGATGTGTGTGTAAGCCCGGATATTTCGGCAACAGCGACGGATGAATATTCACCAGACGATCGTGATAGTGCGCGACAAAAGCGCTGCTGAGGATGCGCATATAACCGGCCAGCACCACCAGATCTGGCGCGTAAGCATCAATCTCCTGCATCAGCTGGCGATCAAAGGCTTCGCGGTCGGCAAAATCACTGGCGGCTAACGCAAGTGACGGGACATTGGCTTCCCGCGCGCGCGTTAAACCAAACGCGCTGGCTTTATTACTGAAAACGGCAGCGACGCTGCCGTTTATACGCCCGCTTGCGCAGGCGTCGAGGATGGACTGAAGATTGCTTCCGTTGCCGGAGATCAGTACAACCAGTTTTTTCATGGATTGATAACCACACGCTCTTCGGAATCAGACGCTTTAATCACACCGATTTTCCACGCTTTTTCGCCCGCGTCGGTCATCAGCTGTACCGCTTTATCGGCCTCTGCCGGGCTCAGCGCAATCACCATGCCCACGCCGCAGTTAAAGGTGCGGTACATTTCGTGACGGCTAACGTTGCCCGCCTGCTGCAACCAGCTGAACACAGACGGCCACTGCCAGCTGCTCTCTTCCAGCACCGCCTGGGTGTTGTCTGGCAGCACGCGCGGGATGTTTTCCCAGAAGCCGCCGCCGGTCAGATGCGAAATCGCATGCACATCAACCTGTTCGATCAGGCTAAGGATGTTTTTCACATAGATGCGGGTTGGCGCCAGCAGGTGATCGGCCAGTGATTTGCCATCCAGCTGTTTGGTGGCCGGATCGGTCTGGCTGACTTCAAGAATCTTGCGCACCAGTGAATAACCGTTCGAGTGTGGGCCGCTGGAACCCAGCGCGATCAGCACGTCGCCGTCCTGCACTTTCGAACCGTCAATGATCTCTGATTTTTCCACCACGCCAACGCAGAAACCCGCCACGTCGTAATCTTCGCCGTGGTACATGCCCGGCATTTCAGCGGTTTCACCGCCGACCAGCGCACAACCCGACTGCAAGCAACCTTCGGCGATGCCGGTGATCACCGATGACGCGGTATCCACATCCAGCTTGCCGGTCGCGTAATAATCGAGGAAGAACAGCGGCTCAGCACCCTGAACAATCAGGTCGTTAACACACATCGCGACCAGATCAATGCCGATGCTGTCGTGGCGTTTGAGATCCATCGCCAGACGCAGCTTGGTGCCGACGCCATCGGTTCCGGAGACCAGCACCGGCTCGCGGTACTTCTGCGGCAGCGCACAGAGCGCGCCGAATCCGCCCAATCCACCCATGACTTCCGGGCGGCGGGTTTTTTTCACTACGCCTTTAATACGGTCAACCAGATCGTTACCAGCATCGATATCAACACCGGCGTCTTTGTAGCTGAGAGAGGTTTTGTCGGTCACTGCGGAATCCCCACGCGAGTTGCGGTTGGTGGCAAAAATTAAGCGCGGCAATTCTAACAGCGCAGGCAAACGTTTGCGAGTCCCATCTCATGCTGCCTTTGCATCGCCTCAGATTTTCGCCAATCCTTAGATGACGCAGGCTATTGACCGATGACAAGTGGCGCAGCAGCGAAAAGGCGGTATAATCCGGCGATTTTTTTTAGCTCAACTCAATTCCGGGAGAACAATCATGAAGATCGTGGAAGTCAAACACCCGCTGGTCAAACATAAACTGGGCCTGATGCGTGAGCATGATATCAGCACCAAGCGTTTCCGCGAGCTGGCCTCGGAAGTGGGCAGCTTGCTGACCTATGAAGCCACCGCCGATCTGGAAACCGAGCGCGTCACGATTGAAGGCTGGAACGGTCCGGTTGAAATCGATCAGATCAAAGGTAAAAAAATCACGGTGGTTCCGATTCTGCGTGCGGGTCTTGGCATGATGGAAGGCGTGCTTGAGCACGTTCCCAGCGCACGCATCAGCGTGGTTGGCGTGTATCGTGATGAAGAGACGCTGGAGCCGGTTCCTTATTTCCAGAAGCTGGTTTCGAACATCGAAGAGCGCCTGGCGCTGGTGGTCGACCCGATGCTGGCAACCGGCGGTTCGATGATCGCCACCATCGATCTGCTGAAAAAAGCCGGTTGTACCAGCATTAAAGTGCTGGTGCTGGTGGCCGCACCTGAAGGTATTGCCGCGCTGGAGAAAGCGCATCCGGATGTGGAGCTCTACACCGCATCTATCGATCAGGGATTGAACGAGAAGGGCTACATCATTCCTGGCTTGGGAGATGCAGGGGACAAGATTTTCGGAACCAAATAAAAGAAACCAGCCGGCCAGAGAGTCGGCTTTTTTTTGGCAAAAACACAACATTGTCATCCTCGAGTTATTCGAGCCAACGCAGCCATGGCTCGAAGAACGAAGAGGATAGGGGATAATAATGACTCGTCGTGCTATTGGTGTGGGCGAACGTCCGCCACTGTTGCAAACCATTCCACTCAGCTTACAGCATCTGTTCGCCATGTTCGGCGCAACCGTGCTGGTGCCGATTCTGTTCCACATCAACCCGGCCACGGTGTTGCTGTTTAACGGCGTCGGAACGCTGCTCTATCTGTTTATTTGTAAAGGCAAAATCCCGGCTTATCTCGGATCGAGCTTTGCCTTTATTTCGCCGGTGCTGCTGCTGTTGCCGCTGGGTTATGAAGTGGCGCTGGGCGGCTTTATTCTCTGCGGTTTGCTGTTCTGTATGGTGGCGCTAATCGTCAAGAAAGCCGGTACCGGCTGGCTGGACGTGATGTTCCCACCGGCAGCGATGGGCGCGATTGTCGCGGTTATCGGTCTGGAACTGGCGGGCGTGGCGGCGAATATGGCCGGCCTTATGCCTGCTGACGGCACATCGCCAGACAGCAAAACCGTGATCATCTCGATGGTGACGCTGGCGGTGACCGTGTTTGGTTCGGTGCTGTTCCGTGGTTTCCTCGCCATCATCCCGATTTTAGTCGGCGTGTTGGTCGGCTATGCGCTCTCTTACGCGATGGGGATTGTGGACTGGACCGCGGTGGAAAATGCGCCGTGGTTTGCGCTGCCAACCTTCTACACGCCGCGTTTTGAATGGGTGGCGATGCTGACCATTCTGCCAGCCGCACTGGTGGTGATTGCCGAGCACGTGGGTCACTTGGTGGTCACCGCGAATATCGTGAAGAAAGATCTGATCCGCGATCCGGGTCTGCACCGCTCGATGTTCGCTAACGGTTTATCCACCATGATCTCCGGTTTCTTCGGCTCCACGCCGAACACCACTTACGGCGAGAACATCGGTGTAATGGCGATTACCCGCGTGTACAGCACCTGGGTAATTGGCGGCGCGGCGATCTTTGCCATTCTGCTCTCGTGCGTCGGCAAGCTGGCGGCGGCGATTCAGGCGGTTCCTGTGCCGGTGATGGGCGGCGTATCGCTGTTGCTATACGGTGTGATTGGCGCGTCCGGTATTCGTGTGCTGATCGAGTCGAAAGTGGATTACAACAAAGCGCAGAACCTGATCCTGACCTCGGTGATCCTGATCATCGGCGTGAGCGGTGCCAAAGTGCACATCGGCGCGGCCGAGCTGAAAGGCATGGCGTTGGCGACTATTGTAGGCGTCAGCCTGGCGCTGATCTTCCGTTTAATCAGCGTATTGCGCCCGGAAGAGGTGGTGCTGGACGCTGAAGAGAAGCGCGAAAGTTAAGGCTGCAAGCCGGGCAGGGAAGCCCGGTTCATCTCCGGCAAAGATCGTGATAAACTTGCGCGGTTTTCTGCCCGCTCATCCGTTGAGGTACTTCTGAACACGCCGGCACAGCTCTCATTGCCACTCTATTTACCCGATGATGAAACCTTCGCCAGTTTCTGGCCGGGGGAAAACACGTCTCTGCTGGCGGCGCTGCAAGGCGCACTCTCTCAGCAACACGGTAGCTATCTCTATTTCTGGTCGCGCGAAGGCGGTGGCCGCAGTCATCTGCTGCATGCCGCCTGTGCGGAACTCTCGGCGCGCGGCGAAGCGGTGGGCTATGTGCCGCTGGATAAGCGCACCTGGTTTGTGCCGGAAGTCCTGGAAGGCATGGAGAATCTGGCGCTGGTGTGCATCGATAATATCGAGTGCATCGCGGGCGATCCGGAGTGGGAAATGGCGATCTTTGATCTCTACAATCGTATTCTGGAAATCGGTAAAACGCGTTTGCTGATTACCGGCGATCGACCGCCGCGCCAGCTCAATCTCGGCTTACCGGATCTGGCTTCACGTCTCGACTGGGGACAGATTTACCGTTTGCAGCCGCTCTCGGATGACGACAAATTACAGGCGATGCAGCTGCGTGCCGGATTGCGTGGTTTTGAGTTGCCGGAAGATGTCGGGCGCTTCCTGTTGAAACGCCTCGACCGTGAGATGCGCACGCTGTTTGATACCCTGGATCGTCTCGATCGCGCCTCCATCAGCGCCCAGCGCAAACTCACCATTCCTTTTGTTAAAGAAGCGCTGGAGCTTTAGATAATCTCCAGCACCGCTTCGGGTGGACGACCAATACGCGCCTGTTCGCCCTTGATCACAATCGGGCGTTCGATCAGTTTCGGATGATCCACCATCGCTTGCAGCAGATGAGCCTCGCTTAACGCGCTATCCGCTAAAGCCAACTCTTGATACAAGTCCTCTTTACGCCGCATCAGTTCGCGCGCGCTGTGCATGCCGAGCTGTTTCAACAGACGTTTTAGCGTAGTGACATCGGGCGGCGTCTCAAGATAAAGCACCACATCGGGCTCGATACCTCGCTCCTGCAACAGCGCCAGCGTTTCGCGGCTCTTGCTGCAGCGCGGGTTGTGATAAATGCTGACCATCTTCTTATCCTTTTTGATAAACCTTAAAACGCTTCTGCAGTTCACGGAACTGGTCGATACGTGCGTCATAGCGCGCTTGTTTCAGGCTGCCGAGCGGCACCTGCGCGCTGGCGCTGCTCAAGGTGGAGATCGCCTGATCGAGTTGACCGTTGAGCGCCAAACCTTCCGCGCGCGCCGAAAGTTCTTCATCGCGCAAACCCTGCGCCGCAGAGGCCTGCGCCAGCAGATCAAAGGCGTTAACATCGTCCGGATGGGCAAAGGTGTAGCGATTGAGGATGCGGCTGGCGTTGGCGGGCTGCTTCGCTTCGACATAGGCATTAGCCAGATTCAACTGCAATACCGGATTGCTGCTGTTGCCTTTGGCGCTGCTCAGCATGGCGATCGCCTGCTGCGGCTGATTCAGGCCGATGTCGATGTCGGTCATGATATCAAGGAACCAGACGTTATCCGGCTGCTTCGCCAGCAGCGGGGCGATCACCCGTTTGGCGCTATCAAAGCTTTTGGCCTGCAGGAACTGTATCGCTTTGCCGTACTGTGCCGCCTGCTGCTCGCGCACGTTGCCTTTGGCGTATTCGTTCAGCAGGTCATCGGTCAGCTGATTGCGGCCAGTGGCGTACATGCCGAGCGAGCGCACTTTCGCCATGTAGAAATCCTGCGACGACTGCACCACCACCGGACGCATCTGGTTGGCGCGGTTACGCGCATCGGCAAGTCGGCTGTCGGGTAACGGGTGCGTCAGCAAAATTTCCGGCGGCTTGGAGGAGAAGCGGCTCTGATCCGCCAGCTTCTGCAGAAAAGTCGGCATCGCTTGCGGATCGAATCCAGCGCGTTGCAGAACCTGAATACCGATGCGGTCAGCTTCCTGCTCGTTGCCCTGGGTAAAGCTGATAATGCCTTGCTGCGCACCCGCCAGCGTACCGGTCAACGCCGCCATGCCGGCTTGCGGGCTGGCCATTGCCAGCAGAATCGATCCCAATGCGCCGACCCAGGTCAGCGGCGCATTGCGTCGCTGCTCTTCCATGGCGCGCGCCAGATGGCGCTGCGTGACGTGCGAGATTTCGTGCGCCATCACCGACGCCAGCTGGCTTTCGTTATCGGTATAGCGGAACAGCGATGAATGCAGCACCACGTTGCCGCCAAAGAAGGCGAAGGCGTTGAGTTCGTCGTTCTGGATCAAAAAGAAGTGGAACGGCGTCCGCACCGAGTTGGCATGCGCCACCAGTCGCTGACCAAGCTCGTTAATGTATTGATTCAACAGCGGATCGTTAATCAGAGGCGCACTGGCGCGCAGCTGGCGCACGTAGAAGTCGCCCATCTGAAGTTCCTGATTAATCGAAAGCGTTGAACCTGCTGTGGTGCCCATGTCGGGCAGCGTATCACTAACGTCAGCGCGCGCACTCAGCGCAGGCGTCAGCAGCAGCGTAGGAATAAGGGCCGCCAGCACTGATTTTTTCAACCGGTTAAACATGCCTTGATCCTGTAAAAGTCACCCGAAATTGGACAGGTAAGTGGTTCAAATGTTCTGCACTATTTTTCCCTTTGCGGAACGCGCTCTATCTTAACCAGACTGCGGCGACAAGCAAACGATGAAGATTCATGCGCTTTAAATGAAAAAAGGGTTACAGCATGACGAAATTGCAGCAAAAAATTGAATAGCACGCCGCGATTTAAACAGGCTTCTTCACTCGTAAAAGTTAAAGTTACGTAAAGTTGCTCAAAATTATTGAATTTGGCATGAACTTTTCCAGGTTTACTCTGAAAAGCGGCGGCAAATCAGCGGTGTTGGCCCGCTTTATCCATCAGTGTTTTTAATCGTGAAGACGACGCGCAGAGCATGCTACACAGTTATCATCGGACGGATTTTAAACGCACGTAAACTTATCCCCTCTGTATTAGGATCACAATTTCACGGCCACGCATTTCTCAACTCCTGCCAAAGCGACAATCGAAACCCTTTTTCAATTAACCTTGCTAATTATTTTTCACGCAATGAAAACGTCGGACAGCCCGTCACTACAGGACTTTTGCCTTGCTCACGCTGTGGTATAGATAAGGCACTTTATTCAAACGGACTGTGAATTGACGCGCAGTGTAAGCCGGAGAGTTTTTATGCGTTCTGTAGTTTCATACGCCCTTATCGCAATTGTCGGGGGCTTTGTTGGCGCCACCGTGAGTAAAGGTGATGACCTGTATCAGCGTGTTGTCAGCCATTTCTCCTCTGCACCCGCCGATCCCGACGGCTTCTGGAGCACGCCCGCCGTCGACGGCTACGGCAAAATCCATTACGAACCGGATGCGGCTTTCAAACCGGTGGTCGGTTTAAGCAACAAAGTGGTGTTTCAAATTACCCGCAGTGAAGGGGAGATGACGCGCCCAAATCTTGGACTGGAGCGCGTAGCGCGCGTGGTCAATCTCTATATCGCTTCGGGCGTGCCCGCTGACGACCTGCACTTTGTGGTATCGGTCACCGGTGATGCCACGCCAGCGATGCTGGATAACGCGCATTTCCAGCAGTTCTACCAGGCGGACAACCCCAATCTGGCGCTGATCGGCGCACTGAATAAGTTGGGCGTGAAGGTTTCCGTATGCGATCAGTCGGTGGCGTTCCATCACTTCCCGAGAGAGTGGATTGACCCATCGGTGATTCATGCACTCTCCAGCCCGACTACCGTGTCGACGCTGGAAAATCAGGGTTATGCACTCTTACAGATGTAAATTTCAGGCACAGGAGAAGTGAAATGCGTCCAGCATCCTATATCGTTATTGCGGCTCTGGCAGGGTTTGTCGGCGGCAATGTATTACAGCTCCCCGATTTGGTCGACAAGGTCAGCGACAAATTTGCTGACAAGAAAAGTGAACCGGCGGATTTCTGGAGCACGCCGGCGATCGAAGGTTACGGCAAAATCCACTTTGTGAATGTGCCGGACTACAATCCGGCCACCACGCCAGGGTTGAGCAATAAAATCGTTTTCCAGATCAACCGTAATGAAGGCGATGTGCGTCAGCCGAACCTTGGGCTGGAGCGCGTGGCACGCGTCACCAATCTCTATTACGCGGCGGGCGTACCGCTCGATCAGCTGAAATTTGTGGTGTCGATTAACAGCGATGCGGTTCCTGCGGCGTTGAATAATGAGCAGTTCCGTAAAACCTACGGCACCGATAATCCCAATCTCAAGCTGATTGATGAGCTGAAAAAAGCCGGCGTGAAGGTGACCATTTGCGATCAGTCGGTGGCTTTCCATCAGCTGGAGCGCAACTGGATCGACACGCGCGTCACTCACACGCTGTCGAGCGGCACCACCGTGGCGTCGCTGCAGAACGAAGGTTACGCCTTCCTGATGCTCTGATTTCTGCCTGACAGCAGTTCGCGCTGCTGTCATCCCGCTGTCATTTATCCGCGATGTTGCTGTCACAGTTCGCCGCTACTTTAAGCGCCAATGAGATCGATCTCATTGGCACTTTACGAGGCGAACATGTCCGATTTAATCAGCGTGGCCAAACTGGCTGGCGTTTCTCGCGCTACCGCCGCCCGCGCATTCTCTGATCCGCATCTGCTGCGAGCTGACACGCTGGAAAAGGTGTTGAGCGCCTCTGAGCAGCTCGGCTTTCGCCCCAATCACATTGCTCGCCAACTGCGTACCCAAAGTTCAACCACCTTCGGCGTGCTGCTGCCGTCGCTGCTGAATCCGATTTTCGCCCGTCAACTGCAAGCGATGGAGCGTCAGGCGCGTGCCGCCGGTTACGGTCTGCTGGTGGCAACCAGCGATTATCAGCCCGAGCGGGAAGCGGCGATGGTGGAGCACATGCTGAACCAGCGCGTTGCCGGTTTGGTTCTTACCGTCGCCGACGCCGACAACAGCGCCATCCTGCATACGCTGCATCAAGCCAGCATGCCGTTTGTCCTGACGCATAACGTGCCGCAAGCCACGCACTGGCCCGCGATTTGCGTCGATAACCGCCAGGCGATGCAGCAAGCCACCGAACACCTGCTGCAGCTCGGCCATCGCCACATCGGTATGGTGGCCGGTCCCATGCTGCAATCGGATCGCGCCCGTCTGCGCTATCAGGGCTATTGCGATGCCATGCAGCAGGCCGGATTGCGTGCGCTGCCGGTACTCGAAATGCCCAGCCATACCCAATCTGATTTCGCGCTGCTGCAGCCGCAGCTGAGTGGCGACACGCCGCTCAGCGCGGTGATCTGCACCAACGATCTGCTCGCCATCAGCCTGATTGGTGCGGCGGCGCGCGCCGGAGTGCGCATTCCGCAGCAGCTGTCGGTGATGGGTTTTGATGGCATCGATATCGGCGAGCACATCGCGCCGTCGCTGGCGAGCGTAAGCCAGCCAGCTGACATGCTCGGCGCCGGTGCGATCGACATGCTGTTACAACAAGCCAGCCGCGGCACGCGCGTGCTGCCACATCGATTAAGGCTCGGCGCCAGTATCGCCGCGCCAGCAACCTCTTTTTCTTCCATTGCCAATATCAGGGAACCATCATGAAAAAAGTCACAATGATTGCCGGGGCGCTCGCACTGTCCGCCGGTTCGCTGTTCAGTTCGCTGGCGCAGGCCGCCGATACGGCGATTTGCTACAACTGTCCTCCCGAATGGGCGGACTGGGGAACCCAGCTTAACGCCATTGCTAAAGACACTGGCATTCAGGTACCGCAGGACAATAAAAACTCCGGCCAGGCGCTGGCGCAGCTGGTGGCGGAGCAGGGTAATCCGGTGGCAGATGTGGTGTATTACGGCGTCAGTTTTGGCATCCAGGCGGATAGCGCCGGTGTCATCAGCGCCTATAAGCCCGCGCATTGGGACGAGCTCCCAGCCGGAATGAAAGATCCCGACGGCAAATGGGTGGCGCTGCACTCCGGCACCATGGGCTTTATGGTTAACCTTGATGCGCTGGGCGGCGCGCCGGTGCCGCAATCCTGGGACGATCTGCTGAAGCCTGAATACAAAGGCATGATCGGCTACCTCGATCCGGCTAGCGCCTTTGTCGGTTACGTGGCGGCCGTGGCGGTCAACCAGGCGAAGGGCGGCAACATGCAGGACTTCACACCCGCGCTGACATGGTTCAAAAAACTCCAGGCTAACCAGCCGATCGTACCGAAGCAGACCGCCTACGCGCGCCTGATCTCCGGTGAGATTCCGATCCTGCTCGACTACGACTTCAACGCCTACCGCGCCAAATATAAAGATCACGCCAATGTCGCCTTTGTGATCCCGAAAGAGGGCACGGTTACGGTGCCGTACGTCATCAGCCTGGTGAAGAACGCGCCGCACGCAGACAACGGCAAGAAAGTGATCGACTACGTGTTGTCGGATAAAGGTCAGGCGATTTGGGCCAATGCCTTCCTGCGTCCGGTACGCACCTCGGCGATGTCCGCTGACGCTAAGAAATTCTTCCTGCCAGACAGCGATTATGCGCGTGCGCAAACCGTAAACTATCAGCAGATGGCCGATGCACAGAAGGCCTTCTCGGCGAAATACCTGAGCGAGATGCGTTAATGTCGATGGCTGACACGCTGGCGGCCTCGCGCCGCCAGACACCCACGCAACCGGGCAGCCGCTGGTTGTGGCTGACGCTGCCCGCGCTGCTGTTCTTCTGCGCTTTCTGGCTGCTGCCGTTTGCCCGCCTGCTGCAAATCGGCATGCAGAACGATCGCAGCACCCAGCACAGCGGTTACTGGACGGTGATCACGCAACCGCACTATCTGCTGAGCCTGCTGAACACCGTGCTGCTGTCGCTGGCGGTGACGCTGGTGACGTTACTCATCGCCGCTATCGTCGGCTGCTTTCTGGCACGCCAGCGCTTTGCCGGGCGCGGCACCTTGCTGGCGTTGCTGACCTTTCCGCTGGCGTTTCCCGGCGTGGTGGTGGGTTTTCTGGTGGTGATGCTGGCTGGACGTCAGGGATTGCTGGCGCAAATCAGCATGAGTTTGCTGCATGAACGCTGGACGCTGGCCTATTCGCTGGCGGGTCTGTTTATCGGTTACCTCTATTTCTCGCTGCCGCGCGCCATCGTCACGCTGGTAGCTGACAGTGAAAAACTCGATCGCTCGCTGGAAGAGGCGGCGCGTTCGCTCGGTGCCAGCCAGTGGCGCATCACTTGGGACGTGATTGTGCCCGGCCTGCAACCGGCGCTGCTCTCTACCGGCGCGCTGTGCTTCGCTACCAGCATGGGCGCTTTTGGCACCGCCTTTACGCTCGGCACCGATTTGGCGGTGCTACCACTGACCATTTACGGCGAGTTCACCAATTACGCCAACTTCGCCACCGCCGCCGCGCTGTCAGTGTTGATGGGCGGATTCGCCTGGCTGGCACTGATGCTGGCGCGCCGTCTGGCGCAGGCTAAGGAGGCGCAATCATGAAACGTCGTGGACTGTTTAGCCTGCAACTGCTGATCACCGCCATCACCGCGCTGTTTATGATCGTGCCGGTGGTGCTGTCAATGCTGGCGGGCGTCACCAATAACTATTTCATCGGCCTGCGCAGCGGCTTCACGCTGAAGTGGGTGGAGCAAGTGTGGCAGATGTACGCCGATACTTTCTGGCTGTCGCTGCTGATCGCGCTGTTCTGCCTGCTGGTTACCTTGGTGATTGGCGTTCCCGCTGCGTGGGGATTGCTGAAAGCGCCGGGCCGCTGGGCGGCGCGTATTGAAGAGTGCTTGATGCTGCCGGTGGCGCTGCCCGGTCTGGCAACCGCGCTTGGCATCATTCTGCTCTACGGCCAGTTTTCCGGCTTGCGTGATAGCTGGCTGTTCATCCTGATTGGTCACGTGCTATTTACCTTGCCGTTTATGATGCGGCCGGTGCTGGCGGTGATGCAGGCGGTGGATATGCCGCGCCTGGAAGAAGCCTCGGCCAGCCTCGGCGCCAGCTTGTGGCAGCGCTTCTTTACCGTGGTGGTGCCGAACTGCCGCAACGGCATTCTTGCTGGCGCGTTTATGATGATCACGCTGTCGGTGGGTGAATTCAACATTACATGGATGCTGCACACGCCACTGACCAAAACCTTGCCGGTTGGCCTTGCCGACAGCTATGCCTCAATGCGGCTGGAAGTGGGTTCCGCCTACACGCTGATTTTCATTCTGATGATTCTGCCGCTGCTGCTGATGCTCAATGCCGTGAATCACTGGCTTAACCGCGCGGTTTCGCGCCAACACAAGGAGGCAGCATGAACCCTGCGGCCGTTACCGTGACGCTGCGCGGCTGCGCACGTCATTTTAATCATCATCAGGCGCTGCAACCGCTCGATCTCACAGTGCATGCCGGCGAAACGCTGGTGCTGCTGGGGCCGTCCGGCTGCGGCAAAACCACCACGCTGCGCATTATCAGCGGGCTGGAGAGCTGCGATGTCGGCGGCGAAGTGTGGTTTGACGATCGCAACGTTACCGCTTTACCGATTGAAAAACGCAACGTCGGCATGGTGTTCCAGAACTACGCGCTGTTCCCGAATCTCAATGTGGCCGGGAACGTAGCGTACGGCCTGAAAGTGCAGGGCGTGGCGCGTGCCGAACGGGAAGCGCGCGTACAGGAGATGCTGGCGCTGGTGGATCTCACCGCGCTGGCGCAGCGTAGCATCGACAAACTCTCCGGCGGCCAGAAGCAGCGTGTGGCGCTGGCGCGCGCGTTAGCCGCGCAGCCCAAAGTGCTGCTGTTTGATGAGCCGCTGGCGGCGCTGGATGCGCGCCTGCGCGATCGTCTGCGTCTGGAGATCGGCGCGCTACTGAAGAAGCTGGCGATCACCGCCGTTTACGTGACGCACGATCAGCAGGAAGCGATGGCGCTCGGCGACCGTATTGCGGTGATGGAGCAGGGACGTTTGGTGCAGATCGATACGCCGCAGAAAATTTATCAGCATCCGGCGTCAAAATTTGTCGCCGATTTTGTGGGTGCGATTAACTGCGTAGATGTGGATACGCGCGGCCATCCGCAGCGCTTTTGCCGCCCGGAAGATGTGCTGCTGGCCAGCGATGAGCGTTATCCGCGCCAGGGTTTTATTGTTGCCAGCACCTTTCTGGGCGCGTCGCAGCGGTTGATGATCGACATCGGGCTGGCGACGCCCATTCAGGTGGATCGCCACGCGCGTGAAGCCTGGCATGCCGGACAAGCGGTGAGCTGGACGTTGGCGCAGGACGCCGCGCTGCAGTTTTCTTAATTGGCCCGATTGCCATAAATGGCGACCGCCGCGCTTAAACATCCAAAGGAAAAAATTCGTGTCTGAAGCAATGACGCTCATCGCGCAAATCAGCGATTTACACATCAAGGCCAACGGCCGTTTATCCTACAAAAAAGTCGACACTCAAGCCGCGCTACTGCGGGTGATTGAGACGCTAAACCGCCTTGCGCCGCGCCCCGACATGGTGGTGATGACCGGCGATCTGGTCGATTTCGGCACCGCGGCAGAGTATCAAACGTTAAAGCAGGCGCTGCGTCAGCTGCAGCTGCCGTTTCTGCTGATGGCGGGCAACCACGACGATCGCCAGGCGCTGCGTGCGGCGTTTCCGGATCATCACTATCTGCAGCACGGAGCAACCCTGAACTGGCAGATGCAGGTGAAAGGCGTGCAGCTGCTGGCGCTCGATTCCAGCGTGCCGCAGCAGCCGTGGGGCTATGTGGATGAAGCGCAGCTGCACTGGCTTGATGAGCAGTTGCAGCGCCAGCCGCAGTTGCCGACGCTGGTGATGCTGCATCATCCGCCGTTTCTTTGCGGCATCGAACATATGGATAACCAGCCGCTGCGCAATCCGGCGGCGCTGGCGGCGATTATCCAGCGCCATCCACAGGTGGAACGCGTGCTGAGCGGTCATCTGCACCGCTCGGTGCAGGCGCGTTTTGCCGGTACGCTGGCGTGCGTGGCGCCGGGCGTATCGCATCAGGTGGCGTTTGATCTCGCGGAAAATGCACCGGCGAATTTTGTGCTGGAGCCGCCCGGTTTTCTGCTGCATCGCTGGCATGCGCAGCAGGGCATGAGCACGCATTTGTGTGCTATCGGCGATTATCCCGGTCCGTGGCCGTTTTACGATGCCAACGGTTTGATCGATTAGCGCCAGCGCAGAGAAAGAATTGTGTGAGGCTGACAGGATGCTTCGTGCTCAATTTGCGTTGTGGGTGTACAATCGCCCGTTAGCTCACCAGGGCAAGTGCATCCAACTATAACAAGACTGTCAGGCACACATATCGATGAATCTATTCACTAAGGTCGGTGCGCTATGCTAACGCGCCTGCGGCCAAAAACTGACCTGCGCACGCTGATCGCGCTGTTGGCGATCACCAGCATCGTCATCACACTTGCCAACACGCTGTACGCCACCTGGCGCGTGCAACGTATGGTCCTGATCGAAAGCACCCTCGAAGCCAATCGCGCTTACGCCACTAAACTGGCGGCGACGACGGAGGTCTTCTTTCAGCTGGCTCAGTCGCAGCTGCACTACAGCGCGACGCAGCTGGGCAATGATTTTGATGATGCCGATTTAGCGCAGCAGGAAGTCAATCGCCTGCGTGAGCAAACTAATAGCTTCAACTCGGTGGCGGTGGTGGACAGCAACGGCATCGTGAAAGCCATTTCACCCGAATCGCTGATGCTGAAAGGCATGCAGCTCACCAGCCAGGCTTCGCGTGAAGCGCTGGCGCAGCGTCAGCCGATGGTCAGCAAACCCAGCATCTCCGCCGCCAATAATTTGATTGTATTTGTCTCCTGGCCGATCTGGAGCAAAGACGGACGTTACCTTGGCTACGTCGGCGGCACCATCTATCTGAAGAAGAAAAGCATCCTCAACGCGCTGCTCGGCGAGCAGTTCTATCGCGATGGCACGCATGTTTACGTGCTGGATCGCAATAATCAGGTGCTGTACCACCAGAATACCCAGCTGATTGGTAAAAGCGTGCCGGGCATCGTTAGCGATCGCCAACGCGAGGAGAAAACCAACGGTGAAGTGCAACTGACGGAAGAGAACGTGCCTAAGCTGGCCGGTTACGCCATCGTGCCCACCACCGGCTGGATGGTGGTGGCGTTGAAACCCACCGATGTGACGCTGGCGCCGCTCACCGGCTTGCTGCTGAAAGTGTTGAAAAACTCCGTGCCATTTGCGCTGCTGACCTTGCTGGTGGCGGTGATTCTGGCGCGTCTGATTGCGCTGCCGCTGTGGCAACTGGCGCGCAAAGCCAGCCAGATGGATTCCCAGGGCGTGTCGAACGAGATTGGCGGCATTCGCGCCTGGTATTTCGAAGCGGCGCAGGTCAAACGCGCGCTGCTCACCGGTATTGGTTTAGTGCAGGATAAGATTGGTCGCCTGAAATCGGAAGTGCAGAGCGATCCCATGACCAATCTGCTTAACCGTCGAGGCCTGAGCGCGGTGCTCGACTACTTCGCCACCATGCGCCAACCGTTCTCGGTGCTGGCGCTGGATATCGATCACTTCAAACGGGTCAACGATACCTTCGGTCATGACGTCGGCGATGAGGTGATTAAACATGTGGCGCGAACCTTACGCAGCAGCGCCCGTCAAACCGATGTGGTGTGCCGTAACGGCGGGGAAGAGTTCCTGATGTTGCTGCCTGCGACGTCGGTGGAAGACGCACGCATTCTGGCCGAGCGCGTGCGCATCAGCATTGCAGAAAACTGGATTGATCAGGTTGGCAATGTCACGCTGTCGGTGGGCATTGCCGACTGGCAGCCGGAAAGTGGTTCGCAGGAGCAGAGCCTCAAGCAGGCCGATGCCGCGCTTTATCAGGCGAAAAATGCCGGACGCAACTGCGTGATGATCTCCGGTCAGGATGCGTTGGTCAGCAGCATTACGCATTAACGCTCCGGGTGCGGCCTGCGCACCCGTTTATCTCAGGCTGACTTCAGATAATCCAGCACGATGTCGTGGTGATTGGAGGTTTTGAAATCGTCGAACACTTTCTCAACTTTGCCGTTGGCATCAATCAGGAAGCTGATGCGGTGAATGCCGTCATAGGTTTTGCCCATAAAGGTTTTCTCGCCCCAGACGCCAAACTGCTCGCACACCTGATGATCTTCATCCGATAACAGCGTGAAGTTCAGCAGCTCTTTATCGGCAAAGCGTGACAGCTTCTCCGCTTTGTCGGTGCTGATACCCAGCACAACAACGCCTTCAGTTTTCAACTCATCCATGTTGTCGCGCAGACCGCAAGCCTGCACGGTGCAACCCGGCGTCATGGCTTTCGGATAGAAATAGACCAGAACGCGCTGTCCCTGGAAGTCGGCCAAATTTACTTGTTCGCCGTCCTGATCGGGCAAACTAAATTTCGGTGCGGTATCACCGGCTTTCAGTGGATTCATCACAACTCTCCATTTTTTTACATGCTGTGGGTAATACACCATCAAGAGCAAAAGTGCCAGGTGGTGTTTACCGTCAGGGTTATTTCACCACACGGTTTGCCGCAGCGGCAGAGTGTGTGGCGAAATAACCCGGAGCCTGATTAAACGGTGCTGTTAGCATCGTCGGTGACACTATAAAGACGAATTGAGCCTTGTGCATGCAGTTCTTCGCACAGCTGATTGAAAGCCTGCTCGATGGGCGCACTGAACTGATTGGCCGGGCTGTGCGCCGTTATTTGAATATAGAGCGTCGGTGCCACGTCATCCTGCGCCGGTTTAATTCTGGACACCAGTTCGGCAATATTCATCTGATGTTTATCGAACAGATCGGTGAAGCGCTCAATGATATGCGGTGAATCCGGCACTTCAATCTGCACCCACACGGTGGCGGGCATCGGTGGCGTGGCGCGCGCATTGGTGCGCTTCATTACAATCAGCAACTCCAGCTCGGCACCTTTCATCGGCAGCGTCGATTCAATCAGGGTGATCGCGTTCCAGCTACCGGACAGCAGCATGATAAAAGTGAACTCATCGCCCAGCATTGCTAAACGGCTGTCCTCGATATTGCAGCCGCAGCTGCTGACGTGACGGGTGATGGTATTGACGATACCCGGACGATCAACGCCCAGTGCGGTGATCACCAGATGGTGAGGCTGTGACTGCGACAAAATGGCATTTCCTGTACGTTCGCTAATAACTATAAGGTAAACATAAAAAAAACTGCTGACAAGCGCGGGAATGGCGTGGCTCGCTTGCTTTTCTTTCAATGTAAAACGTAACATGAGGCACTTGTTTGTCGAGGGGATAGCCCATGTTCACCGGAAGTATTGTTGCGCTCATTACGCCAATGAATGAAAAAGGTAATGTCTGCCGCGAAAGTTTGAAAAAACTGATTGATTATCATGTTGCCAGCGGCACCGCGGCGATTGTTTCTGTTGGCACCACCGGCGAATCAGCCACGCTCAGCCATGACGAGCACGGTGATGTGGTTATGCAAACCCTGGAACTGGCGGATGGCCGTATTCCGGTTATAGCCGGCACCGGCGCAAATGCCACGGCTGAAGGCATCTCTCTGACCAAACGCTTTACCGGCAGCGGTGTGGTGGGCTGTTTAACGGTCACGCCTTATTACAACCGTCCGACGCAGGAAGGTCTGTTCCAGCACTTTAAAGCTATTGCGGAAAGTACCGATCTGCCGCAGATGCTGTATAACGTTCCTTCGCGTACCGGTTGCGACATGCTGCCGGAAACCGTTGCGCGTCTGGCCGAAATTAAAAATATTATCGGAATCAAAGAGGCCACCGGGAACTTATCGCGTGTCTCACAGATCCAAGAGCTGGTTAATGATGAGTTCATCATCGTCAGCGGCGATGACGCTACGGCGCTGGACTCCATGCAACTGGGCGGCAAAGGCGTAATTTCGGTCACGGCTAACATTGCAGCGCGTGAAATGGTTGAACTCTGTGCCTTAGCGCAACAGGGCAAATTCGCCGAAGCGCGTCGCCTGAATCAGCGTCTGATGCACCTGCACCAGACGCTTTTCTGTGAACCCAATCCAATCCCGGTGAAATGGGCAGCAAAACAGCTAGGATTAATCGCGGATGACACGCTGCGCTTGCCAATGACGCCACTGACCGAAGCTGGTCAGACGAAAACGGCGCAAGCGTTGATTAAAGCGGGTCTGCGATAATTTAGGGAGAATCAATGAGTTATTCAGTTAAGCGCTCGACGCTGGCAACGGTAGTGGGCCTTTCCACCCTGATGCTGCTCACAGCGTGTTCCAACGATCAGCGTTATAAGCGCCAGGTCAGCGGGGATGAATCTTACCTGCAGGCGCCTGAGCTGCATGATTTAAAAGCCCCAGCGGGCATGATTCTGCCGTTGCAGAATGGCGATTACGATGTTCCGCACAGCGTGGCGAAAGGCGCGGTTGGCAAAGAGCTGGATATTCGTCCGCCAGCCCAGCCGCTGGCGCTGCTGAACGGCACGCGTGCGCAGTTCACCGGTAATACGGGCGTGCTGGCCGTGGAAAGCAGTCGCGGTTCTATCTGGTCGCAGGTTGTGGGTGTGATTCAGTCTTACAAGTTCCCGATTGCCCAGCGTGATGACGCTTCGCAACAGCTGACCACCGATTGGGTGCAGTGGAACCGTGCTGACGAAGATAACCAGTATCGCGGTCGCTATCAGATCAGCGTGCAGAATCAGAGCTATCAGCAAGTGCTGACCGTACGTTTGCTGGAACTGCAGCAGTCTGGTCAAGCCGTTACTTCTCCGGCACAGATTCAACGCTATACCGGCCAGATGTTGAACGACATCAGCACCGGTCTGGATAAAGTCGATTCTGCCAGCCAGGATGCGGCGGCCAACCGTGCCACCGGACAGATTGATGTGCAGAGCGGCGCGGACGACACCGGTTTACCGCTGTTGATTCTGCGCGCACCGTTTAACGTCACCTGGCAGCGTTTGCCAGCGGCGCTGAAACGCGTGGGCATGGAAATCACGGATGACAACCGTTCGCAGGGCAGCCTGAAAGTGACCTACAAACAGCCGGGCAGCGGCGTGTGGGATCAGATTGGCGCCAAAGATCCAGAACTGCCAAACGGCGATTACAAGTTGCAGGTTGGCGATCTGGATAACCGCAGCAGTCTGCAGTTCATCGATCCGAAAGGTCACGTGCTAACCCAGGCGCAGAACGACGCGCTGGTGCAGGTGATTCAAGGCGCGCTGAAATAAATTGCCAAAGGGCCGGAGATTCTCCGGCCTTTTTGTTTTGGATTTGGCATAATAGCGCCCGGCGAAGTAAACGATTGCGTCACGCAATCGGCGCGCGGTGAAACACCGCTGAACACGGGTTCTTTCATGTTTGGAGTTAACAAGATGCAAAAGCGAGCTGAGTTGTATCGCGGTAAAGCGAAAACCGTATACAGCACCGATAATCCGGATCTGCTGGTACTTGAATTCCGCAACGATACGTCAGCAGGAGACGGTGCACGAATCGAGCAGTTTGATCGCAAAGGAATGGTAAACAACAAGTTTAACCATTTCATCATGACCAAATTGCAGGAAGCGGGCATTCCGACCCAGATGGAAGCGCTGCTGTCAGATAACGAAGCGCTGGTGAAAAAGCTGGAGATGGTGCCGGTGGAGTGCGTGGTGCGCAACCGAGCGGCAGGATCGCTGGTAAAACGTCTGGGTGTGGAAGAGGGCATTGTGCTCAATCCACCGCTGTTTGATCTCTTCCTGAAAGATGACGCCAAACACGACCCGATGGTCAACGAATCCTATTGCGAAACCTTCGGCTGGGTGAGCAAAGCGAATCTGGCACGCATGCAAGAGCTGACCTTCAAAGCCAATGATGTGCTGAGTAAACTGTTTGATGACGCAGGTTTGATCCTGGTCGACTTCAAGCTGGAGTTTGGTCTGTTCAACGGCGAAGTGGTGCTGGGTGATGAGTTCTCGCCAGATGGCGCGCGTCTGTGGGACAAAAACACCATGGATAAAATGGACAAAGACCGTTTCCGTCAGAGCCTTGGCGGCCTGGTTGAAGCGTACGAAGAAGTTGCACAGCGTTTGGGTGTGAAGCTGGATTAAGTCCTGTTTGCACCGGCCCGTAGCGGCGCGATTTATCGCGCTCTTTTACGGTCGGTGCACCTTCCAGACATTGCGCGATAAATCGCGCCCCTACAAATTCCTTCCTCCTTTATCACACCGTTTCTCTCATTCTTACCGTGCTGTCACTACAACACTGGTGCTTACCGCTGCCGCCAACTAAAATCATGCCAAACATGTTTAAAGGAGTTAGACCATGCGCTGGCAAGGGCGTCGTGAAAGCGACAATGTAGAAGATCGACGCAATGATTCACCTGGCCTTGGCGGCGGCGGGGGACGGCAAATCCGCATTCCACGCGGCAAAGGCGGCCTTATCTTGCTGGTGGTGGTCGCTGTTGCCGGCTATTACGGCTACGACCTCACCGCGTTATTGGAAGGCGGCGGCAGTGTCGCGCCAACGTCGCAGCAGCGTCAGGTAAACACCGCACAGAGCAACGAAGATGCCAAATTCACCTCGGTGATTCTGGCGACCACCGAAGATACCTGGAGCAAGCTGTTCCAGCAGATGAACAAACAGTATGTGCCGCCGAAGCTGGTGATGTATCGCGGGGCAACGCGCACCAACTGCGGTACCGGCCAATCGGCGATGGGGCCGTTTTACTGTCCTGCCGATCAAACCGTGTATATCGATTTGTCATTCTACGATGACATGAAAACCAAACTCGGTGCCGGTGGCGACTTTGCGCAAGGCTACGTGATTGCGCATGAAGTGGGGCATCACGTTCAAAAGCTGCTGGGCATTGAGCCAAAAGTGCGTCAGATGCAGCAGGGCGCGAGCCAGGCGCAGGCGAATCAGCTGTCGGTGAAAATGGAGCTGCAGGCGGATTGCTTCGCCGGCGTTTGGGGCCATTACATGGAGCAGCAAAACGTTCTGGAAGTGGGCGATCTGCAGGAAGCACTCAACGCAGCTGAAGCGATTGGCGACGATCGTCTGCAGCAGAAAGGTCAGGGCCGCGTAGTGCCGGATAGCTTCACCCATGGCACCTCTCAGCAGCGTTACACCTGGCTGAAACGCGGTTTCGATAGCGGCGATCCTGGCCAGTGCAACACCTTCGCTAGCAAGTGATCTCCCTGGTTGAACAAACGGCGGCGATGCAGCGTGCAGGCATTCGCCGCCTTTGCGTGATAGCGGGTGATGTGGAGTGGGCGCAGCAGCAGGCCACAGGTTGGCACACCGCGCTGCCCGGCGACTGGCTGGAGGTGAGCGACAGCACCGATTTTCCGCACGCCGTTGCGCCCGCGGCTTTACGCACCTTGCTGGGGCGTGAATTCCAGCATGCGATATTTGATGCCCGCCGCGGTTTTCACGCCGAAGCTTTTGCAGCACTGGCCGGAACCTTACGCGCGGGCAGCTGGTTATTGCTGTTAACGCCTGATTGGGAACGCTGGCCCAATCAGACCGATGCCGACAGCCTGCGCTGGGCGGATGTCGCTGAACCGATTGCCACGCCGCATTTTATCCACCATCTGCAATCGCTGATGCGGCAAGACGCGCAGGTGATGTTGCAACGTCAGCATCAAGCGGTGCGTTATCCGGTGGAAGCGCATCTGCCCGACTGGCGCTGTCAGGCACCGCAGCAGCAGGCGCAAATCCTTGAACAGCTTGAAGCGATGCCGCCGGGCGTGGCAGTGATCACCGCCGCGCGCGGTCGCGGCAAATCGGCGTTGGCCGGCATGCTGGCGCAGCGCAACCAACACTGTTTAGTCACGGCACCGGCCAAAGTCTCCACGGCGGTGCTGGCAGAATTCGCTGGTGAGCATTTCAGTTTCATGGCTCCCGATGCCGTTCTCGCGCAGGAAGCGACGCCTCAGGCGCAGTGGCTGATTGTCGATGAAGCGGCCGCCATTCCCGCGCCCATCCTGCAACAGCTGGTGCAACGTTTCCCGCGCGTGCTACTTATCACCACCGTGCAAGGTTACGAAGGCACCGGACGCGGCTTTATGCTGCGCTTCTGCGCCACCTTGCCGGATGTGCGCCTCTTCCAGCTCGACGAGCCGTTGCGCTGGTCGCCGAACGATCCGCTGGAGCAATGGCTCAGCCAGGCATTGCTGTTTGAAGAGGCGCAGGAGAGCCGCGCAAGCGGTGAGATCGCGATTTATCCGGCAACGCCGGAACACAACATAACGGCGCTGGAAGCGGGCTATCGCCTGCTTGCCAGCGCGCACTATCGCACCTCGCCACTGGATTTGCGGCGCATGCTGGATGCGCCCGGCATGCGTTTTTGGTTGGCGGGTGCAGCCGAACAGGTAACCGGCGCGTTGTGGCTGGTGGAAGAGGGCGGATTGGATCAGCCATTGGCTGACGCGGTGTGGGCCGGTCATCGTCGGCCGCGTGGCAATCTGGTGGCGCAATCGCTGGCGGCCCATGCCGGTTTCGCGCAGGCGGCAACGCTGCGCTCACTGCGCATTAGCCGGATTGCGGTGCAGGCGTCACAGCGTCAGCGTGGGATCGGCAAAGCGCTAGTGGCCACCGCGCGTCAGCAGGCGCAGAATTGTGATTATCTCTCGGTGAGTTTCGGCTACACCGAGTCCTTGTGGCGCTTCTGGCGCGCCTGCGGTTTTACGCTGGTGCGGATTGGCTCGCAGCGCGAAGCCAGCAGCGGCTGCTATGCCGCGATGGCGCTGCTGGCAATCTCGGCGGCAGGTGAAGCGCTACAACAGCAGGCAGCGCAGCGCCTGGCGCGTGATTGGCTGTGGCTGCAAGCGATTATAGATTTACCGTTAACGCTGGTAAGCGATGCCAGCCAGCAGCTAAACGAGGATGACTGGGCGCTGCTGGCCGGCTTTGCCTGGGCGCAGCGCCCGTTCGAAGCCAGCTACGCGGCGCTACAGCGGCTGGTGCGCCAGTCTCCTTCACCGTTGTTGAATGCCATCCTGCTGCAAAAACAGACGCTAACCGATGCCGCGCAACATGCCGGTCTCAGCGGTCGTAAAGCCTTGATAAACCAGCTGCGATCGGAAGCTGGCGCAGCACTGATTCGCCTCAATCCCGACGCGGCGCAGCGGCTGCGTTCATTGCAATAAATCCATTATCTCGTTCAAATTTTCCCGATATCTCTGTGCCAGCAGCGGCGTATAGTGATTTGAGGAGGATCTTATGGCACTACGATATGTAATTGTTCAGCAACCCAGCAGTGCAGCACAGCTGTTTCTGCTGTATCACGGCATCAACGACAACCCGGATTCGATGGCGCAGATTGGTAGCTGGTTCGCGAAAGCGTTCCCGCAAGCGCTGGTGGTGTCGGTCGGCGCACCTTACGCGGGCAGCGTGCCGCAAGGACGTCAGTGGTTTGCCGATATACCGCCGCACGATCGTTCGGAACAGCAGGGCGTGGATGCGATCATGCCAGAGTTCGTGGCATCGGTGCGTCACTGGCAGCAAGAGAGCGGCGTGCGTGCCGAAGCCACGGCGCTGGTGGGCTTTTCCCAGGGCGGCATCATGGTGCTGGAAGGCATGAAAGCGCAGCCGGATTTGGCTGGACGCGCGATTGTGTTTAGCGGCCGCTATGCCACGTTGCCGTTGCGGGCCAGCACGCGTAACACCATTCATCTGATTCATGGCGATTACGACGAACAGATCCCGCTGCAGCACGCTGAAGAGGCGAAGCAACGTCTGATTTCGTTGGGCGGCGATGTCACGCTGGATGTGGTGGAAGATTTACCGCACGCGATTAACGATCGCAGCATGGAACTGGCGCTGAATCATCTGCGTTATACTGTGCCGCGTCGTTACTTCGATGAGGCGCTGAGCGGTGCGAAGCCGGGCGATGATGATGTGGTGATGATGATGTAGCAGGATGCGTAACGGCGCGAGTTATCGCGCCGTTTGCGATATGACGATTATTTCTTTTTCGGCCAGTCGTCCTCGTCATCCCATTTATCGTTGAAATCACGATGCGGCGGTAACGTCGGTTTGTTGTCCATGAATTTTTTATGGTCGATACGTTTTAGGTCTTTGTAAACGTTCATCAAAATACCAACCATCAGCAGGATCACCAGGATCCACCAGTACTCTTTAAAGAATTCCATCCCCTTTCTCCTTTCGCGCTTAGGCGATCAGCTGTTCCATGATGCGCTGATACATACGGCTCAGCATCTGCAAATCTGACGCTTTCACGCACTCATTGATCTTATGAATGGTGGCGTTCACCGGGCCCAGTTCCACCACCTGCGCACCCATGCGCGCAATGAAGCGCCCATCGGAGGTGCCGCCGGTAGTTAGCAACTGCGGCTTAATTTCATTATAGTGCGCCACAGCGTTCACCACGGCATTCACCAGCTTACCGCGTGATGTCAGGAATGGCTGGCCGGAAACATTCCACTCCAGCGTATAGCGCAGCTGATGACGATCGAGCAGCTCCGCCACGCGATCTTTAATCATCTGATCGGTCAACTGCGTGCTGAAACGGAAGTTGAACTGCACAAAGAATTCGCCAGGAATCACGTTGTTGCTGCCGGTTCCGGCTTGCACGTTGGCGATCTGCATGCTGGTCGGCGGGAAGAATTCGTTGCCTCCATCCCACACGGTTTCTACCAGCTCATTCAGCGCCGGCATGGCGCGATGCACCGGATTATCCGCCAGATGCGGATAGGCTACGTGGCCCTGCACGCCATGAATAGTGAGATTCGCGGTCATCGAGCCGCGACGGCCATTCTTCACCACGTCACCCACAATCTCGGTGCTCGACGGTTCGCCGACCAGGCAATAATCCATGCGTTCGTTGCGCGCTATCAAGCGCTCAACCACTTTCACCGTTCCGTTAACCGCGCTGGCTTCTTCATCGGAGGTAATCAGAAACGCCAGACGACCTTTATGCTGCGGATTAGCGGCCACAAAGCGTTCCGCTGCCACCACCATCGCCGCCAGCGAACCTTTCATATCGGCGGCACCGCGGCCAAAAAGCATGCCGTCGCGGATGCTGGGTTCAAACGGCGGGCTGATCCAGCGGTTGGCGTCGCCCGGCGGCACCACATCGGTATGACCGGCAAACGCCAGCGTTTCGCCCTGGCCGCGCGTCGCCCAAAAGTTCAGCGTATCGCCAATGTGCATTGGCTCAACCGTGAAGCCGATGGCTTCCAGACGCGCAATCAGCAGCGCCTGACAACCGGCATCATCCGGGCTGAGTGACGGGCGACGGATAAGCTGCTGAGCCAGCTCAATAACCGGACAGAACATGTTATGACTTCTCCTGGATAAAGGCGAAATAAAGGGAATCTTTGAAGCCGACCAGCAGATCGCCATTCGGCGCGGCTAACACCGGACGCTTGATGATGGCAGGCTGCGCCAGCATCACCGCTTTGGCGCTGGCGGCATCGTTTACCACGTCGCGTTCGGCTTCCGGCAGCTTGCGCCACGTGGTACCGCGCGTATTCAGCAGCGCCTCATAACCGAGTTGATCGATAAACGATTGCAGCAGCGCGTCGTCAATGCCCTCCACGCGATAGTCGTGAAAACAGTAGTCGATACCGGAAGACGCTAAATAGTTGCGTGCTTTTTTAATCGTGTCGCAATTTTTAATTCCGTACATCACCCACTGCGCTGTCATCGCTTATTCCCGTTGAGTAAAAAATAAAGCGCGAGTTTACCACAGCGCTCTAAGGGCTGTGAGCGCTGACGGTGAAAGCCGGCCTTATTCACCCATTTTTCATGACCCTTAAGCCGTTATAAATTTTATTACTTAGGGCCAGGAAGCGCTTTCACTTACGCACTTAATAATTGCCTGCGATATCATTAAGCCACTAAGGATTATCCTAAATGCAGATTTCTGCTACCCGATTTAAGTCAGCCATTTTTCCTGCCGCATTATAGAGTTGCTGAAATGTGCGTCAGTACGCAATTTCAAAAGATTGAAGCTTTTCTACGCTTTTGCCGATAGTGATAACAGGTGGAAACGTATTCACCACCAGAAAAAAACGGCGTAGAATTGCCGCTACAATAAGAGAGGGTTTTATGGTCGACACCGAAATGGGAAACTGGAAAGAATTCATCGAAGCGATGTTACGTAAGTAACGCGTGAAGAGAAAAGCAGGGCACTTCCCAACTTGCTGTAATTCTTACCACACACAACAATAAAGCCGCCATGGATGTTCATGGCGGCTTTTTTATTCATTTAACCGCGCGCGATGAATCACGCCGCGACAAGTGTGTGCACTTGATATGCGCGGAACCTGATGTCCGCACAAGCCTCAGCGGCGCAATGGCCTGCTTAATCGTGCGGCTTCTCTTTCAGCGGGAAGCGGCGGCGTACCACCACAAAGAACAACGGCACAAAGAAAATCGCCAGCACGGTGGCAGAAATCATCCCGCCCATCACGCCGGTACCCACCGCGTGCTGGCTGCCGGAACCGGCACCGCTGCTGATGGCCATCGGCAGCACGCCGAAGATAAACGCCAGCGAAGTCATCAGAATCGGGCGCAGACGCTGACGCGAGGCTTCCAGCGTCGACTCCATCAGCTCGCGGCCTTTACTGTTGATCTCATTGGCGAACTCGACAATCAAAATGGCATTCTTCGCCGACAAGCCAATCACCGTGAGCAAGCCCACCTGGAAATAGACATCGTTCTCCAGCCCGCGCATCCAGGTTGCCACCAGCGCGCCCACCACGCCGAGCGGCACCACCAGCATCACTGAGAATGGAATTGACCAGCTCTCATACAACGCCGCCAGACACAGGAATACCACCAGCAGCGAAATCGCATACAGCGCCGGCGCCTGAGAACCGGACAAACGTTCCTGATAGGAGGCGCCGGTCCACTGGAAGCCTACGCCCAGCGGCAGCTGCCCAACCAGTTTCTCCATCTCGTCCATCGCGGTACCGCTGCTGACGCCGTTCGCCGCTTCACCGACAATCTCCAGCGCAGAGTAACCGTTGTAGCGCTCCAGACGCGGTGAACCGGTTTGCCAATGGCTGGTGGCGAAGGCAGAGAAGGGCACCATGCTGCCGCTGTTGTTACGCACATACCACTTATTTACGTCTTCCGGCAGCATGCGGAACTCTGCCGCCGCCTGCACGTAGACTTTCTTCACGCGACCGCGATCGAGGAAGTCATTGACGTAAGTTGAGCCCCACGCGGTGGTTAAGGTGTCGTTGATGGTATCCAGCGACACGCCAAGCGCCTGCGCTTTGCGCTGGTCGACATCAATCTGCAACTGCGGGCTGTCGTCGAGGCCGTTGTGACGTACCCGCGACAGCGCCGGATTGCTGTCAGCCATCTCCAGTAACTTATCGCGCATTGCCATTAGTCGCGTGTGGCCGATGCCACCGTGATCCTGCAGCTCCATATCGAAGCCCGACGAACTGCCCATGCCGGTAATCGCGGGCGGGCTGCTGGCGATAACGCGCGCTTCGTTGATCTTGTGGAAGGCTTTAGTCGCGCGCTCAATGATGGCGAAAGAGGTGCGATCGCTGCCCGGACGCTCCTCCCAATCTTTCAAGCGAACGAACAGGCGCGCGACGTTTTGACCGTTACCGCCAGGACCCGCTCCGATAGTGGAGAACACCGAAACCACATTGTCTTTCTCCTGGGTCATATAATAATTTTCGACCTTCGCCACCACGTTCGAGGTTTGTTGCAGCGTCGAACCGGCCGGCAATTGCACCTGCGTCAGGAACACGCCGCGATCTTCCAGCGGCAGGAACGAGGTGGGCAGACGAATAAACAGGAACGCCATCACGCCGATAATCGCCAGATAGAGCAGCAGCCAGCGGCCGCCTTTACGCAGAATTTTAGCGACGCCGCGCTCGTAACGTTCTGCGCTGGCGTTGAAGGTGCGGTTAAACCAGCCGAAGAAGCCACGACGACCGTGATGATGGCCTTGCTCCAGCGGTTTCAGCAGCGTGGAACAGAGCGCGGGCGTCAGAATCATCGCCACCAATACCGAAAGCACCATCGCCGAAACGATAGTGATTGAAAACTGGCGATAGATGGCGCCGACGGTGCCGCCAAAGAACGCCATCGGCACAAACACCGCCGACAGCACCAGCGCAATGCCAACCAGCGCGCCCTGAATCTGGCCCATCGATTTACGCGTGGCTGCGCGCGGCGACAGACCTTCCTCACTCATGATGCGCTCGACGTTTTCCACCACCACGATGGCATCATCCACCAGCAAGCCGATGGCGAGCACCATGGCGAACATCGTCAGGGTGTTGATGCTGTAGCCGAAGGCGTAGAGCACCGCAAAGGTGCCGAGCAGCACCACCGGCACGGCAATAGTCGGAATTAGCGTGGCACGGAAGTTTTGCAGGAACAGATACATCACAAGGAACACCAGCAGGATCGCTTCCAGCAGGGTCTTCACCACGTCTTTAATCGAGGCCTTAACAAACGGCGTGGTTTCGTAAGCGACTTTGGCTTCCAGCCCGTGCGGAAAGTAATGCGACAGCTCAGCAATACGCTCACGCACCAGTTTGTCGGTATTCATCTCATTGGCACCGGAAGCCAGCTTAATGCCGAGCCCCGATGCCGCCTGACCATTGTAGCGGCTGAGGAAGTCATATTTTTCCGCGCCCATCGCCACATCCGCCACATCGCCGAGCGTCACCACCGAGCCGTCGCTGTTGGTTTTCAGCGTCACCGCTTTGAACTGCGCCGGGGTTTGCAGCATCGACTGCGCATTCACCGTGGCGTTGAGCGCTTGCTTGTCCACCGACGGCAATCCGCCTACCTGACCCACCGCCACCTGCGCATTTTGCGATTCAATCGCGCTCACCACGTCTTCGGTGGTCAGCGCGTAGGCAATCAGCTTGTTGGGATCGAGCCAGATACGCATCGCATATTGCGAGCCGTAAGCATCCACCTGGCCGACGCCATCAACACGGCTGAGCGGATCCTGAATGTTACTGGCGACGTAATCTGAAATATCCTGTTTGTCCATGCTTCCGTCGGTAGAGACGAAGGCAATCATCAGGATATTGCTGTCACCGGTTTTATTCACCGTCACACCTTGTGACTGTACCGCCGCAGGCAATTTACGCAGCGCACTTTGCAATTGGTTTTGCACCTGCTGGCGCGCTTCGTCGGGGTTGGTGCCAGCGGTAAAGGTGAGGGTGATCTGGGCCTGGCCGGTGTTGCTGCTGTTGGAGGACATGTACATCAAATTATCGATGCCGGTCATGTTCTGTTCGATAACTTGCGTAACGGTGTTTTCCAGCGTTTCCGCGGATGCGCCGGGATAGTTGGCGGTGATACGCACGTTAGGCGGCGCGAGGTCGGGATATTGCTCAACCGGTAGCGAGACGATCGCCAACGTACCGCACAGGCAGAGCAGAATAGACAGAACCCAGGCAAAAATGGGCCGGTCGATAAAGAAATTCGACATGAAACCGACACTCCTCAACTGCGTATTTTTTACTTTTATTATGATGAGCGCGATGCGCGGACGGCGTCACGCTGGCGGAGTGCAAACTGCTCTCTCGAAAGACTCCTGCTGCAGACACTCTACGCGGCACAAATTAGAGAATCGTGAGTAAATTATGGAGAAAGTGTAAATATAGTGACGGTTTTTTGTGCGCGACTACAGATGTCGGCTTTCGAGCCACAGTACCGTAGCGGCAACGCGCGAACGGACATCCAGCTTGCGCAGCAAGTTGCGAATGTGCACTTTTACCGTCTCTTCGGAGATATGCAAGGTGGCAGCAATTTCCTTATTCGATAAGCCACGCGCCACTTCCTGCAGCACATCCAGTTCGCGTTCGGTGAGCTGTTTGAACGGATTTGTCGTCGGCTGGCGCGTCGCCAGATAATCGGCCACCACCTCGCTAAACACGTTTTCACCTTTAGCGCCGCGCATCACTTGCGCCAGCAGTAGTTCGGGTTCGCTGTCCTTGAGCAGATAGCCATCGGCACCAGCATCCACCATCGCATAAATATCACTGCGCGCATCGGAAACCGTCAGCACCAGAATCCGTGCGGCGATGCCTTCGTTACGCAGCGCTTTCAGCGTGTCCAGCCCGGACATGCCTTTCATGTTGAGATCCAGCAGAATGACATCCGGCGACAAACGGCGTGCTTCGGCCAGCGCTTCGGTGCCGTTATTGGCTTCCGCTACCACGTCCAGCCGGGGCTCCAGCGCCAGCAGCTGGCGAATACCACGGCGCATCAGTGGATGATCGTCAACGATCATAATTGTCAGGGAAGGGTTAGCCATAATGTCTCCAGTATCAAAGGCAACTTTCTTTCATTAACGCATCTGCCGTAGCGGCGCAGTTTATTGCGCGATGAATCGCGCCGCTACAGCAGGTGCGCTCTATAATCTGTCAGCTCAACCGGTGCGTCGGGCGCGGTGGAAAACGCAGCGTGACGCGCGTGCCTTGCGCCTGCGGGGTGATCATCAGCGTGCCGGATAATCGCGCGGCGCGCTCCGCCATGATGGTGAGACCATAATGTCCTGGCGGCTCTTCGAGGCTGCTGATGCCGCAGCCATCGTCTTCGATGGTCAGTAAGTGGTCCTCATCAGCGACACGCTGATAGTGAATCTGAATATTGTGCGCCTGCGCATGGCGAATCGCGTTAAGCAGCGCTTCGCGCGCAATCTGCAGCACATGAACTTGCTGCTGCGCATCCAGCATCTGCAAGCCGGGCTGATAATCGAAGTCGATTGCCGCCTGCGATTGCTCCTGCAGCGGCGCAATCATCGCCTGCATCGCCTGCACTAAATCAGCCTGTTCGATGGTCAGACGGAAGGTGGTCAGCAGTTCGCGCAGCTGCTGATAGGCTTCGGCCAGCGCGCGATCGAAATCAGCGATAATCGCCAGCGCCTGCGGTTGCGACCCATCGACATTGCGTCGCAGCAGCGCCAGCTGGATGCGCAGGAAAGAGAGCGACTGCGCCAGCGAATCGTGCAGTTCACGCGCAATGGTGGCGCGCTCTTCTATTAATAGCATCTGCTGATACTGCTTTTGCGTCTGCCAAATCCACAGTGCGCGCGCCAGCATGTTCGCCAGGCTCTGCATCAATTCGTCGGCGGGCGGTGCGCGGTGGGTTTGCCAGCACAGTTCGCCCAGCCGCTGCTCTTCCTGCATCAACGGCAAACGCTGCCAGCTCACCTCATCCGCCGCCACACCGGCCTGAAACTCAATCCCTTCGCTGACAATTTTCAGCACCGTCAGCGCTTCACGGCGCTGTACCAGACGCAGCAATCCCTGAAACAGTTCGGGATTGGGTGGGCTACTGGTGAGAATTTGTGAGCTTTCATACAGTAGAGAAAGTGTGCGATTGGCTTGAGTGAGATCTTCGGTTTTATCACGCACCGCGCACTCCAGCAGGCGATAGTGCGAATGCAGCCGTTCGGCCATGGTAGTAAAAGCCTGCGCCAGCACGCCCAGTTCATTCGGCTGTTGCACCGGCAGCGGCGGAAAAGCGAAATTCGCCTGCTCAACATATTGGCTGGCGGTCACCAGCGCGTTGAGCGGTCGCACCACGTTGCGGCGGATAAAGCGAATCGTCCACAACGCCAGCGCCACAATCGCCAGAAAACCGAACAGGCTGCTGGCGGCCACCAGATGCATCTTCAGTTCAGCATAATGCTGTAATGCCAGCACGAAGCGGTCGATCTCGCTGACGTAGCCCGCGACACGCTGCTGGTAGATTTGTGCCCGCTTGGGCTGCAACGTTTCCTGCAGCATCGGCCAGCTGTGACGCAGATAGCGATAGCGGCTACTCACTTCAAGCGGTACCCACGCGCGCTCCAGATGCTGCAGCGCCGGGGATTCCAGCGTTTGCCGGTAGAGTTGGATGTGATGATCCAACTGTTGCGGATCGCGCGTGCTGTCCCATGCCAGACGGTATATCTGCATGCGCAGCGATCCGGCGACATTCACTGCTTCGGCATCGCGCAGGCTGCTGGAGAGCGTCATCAGCGCCAGCCCGGTGGTCAATAGCGACAGCAGCACAATCACGCTAAGTGCGCGCGCAATGGTACGAGTAACGGGACGTTTCACAATCACAGTAATAACCCTTGTAAGAGCGGGGGATTATAGGGCAGCCGTGCGGTGACGGCGAGTGTCATCTCGTCACATCAGGTTACTTTTAACAGAGAAAACCCTTTCTCTTTACCTTTCTCTAAATAACCCGCGCTAAGCTGGCGAATTATTAAACGGCTTTACGGCTTGCTCAACCTGGTTTTCATTCCCTGCGTGATAATAAGTCCTGTAACGCTTAACCCTTAACGGAAGACAACAGGAGCATCACATGAAGAGACGTTATGCCGTTCTGACTGCTGCACTGCTTGCCACCGCAAGTTTCTCGACGTTGGCGGCCCAGCCCGTAAGCGCCACGCAAGCGCAAAACCTGCAAAGCGCGGGCACCGTTTCCATCAGCGGCGTACGCGGCTCGCTGGATGATGCAACGCGCCATCTGTCGCAAAAAGCGCAAGAGGAAGGTGCCAGCGGCTATCGTGTTATTGGTGTACAAACTCCGGGCGACTCCAGCCTGTGGAGCGGCACCGCAGAGATTTATCGTTAATTCCCTCCAGTAGTTATCCCTGTAGCCATCCCTTTACCGGTCAGCCCTCTGGCCGGTTTTTTTGTGCACCGCGACGGATTATTACAATTCATCTTGTGCAGCCTGGCGGTATTTTTTGCTTCGTTCTTGCAGAACGGGTAGGATTCATCGCCGTAAATTCCCAGCCCGCCACGCGACATCGTTCCGCCGCTGTGACACCGGGTTTTTACCCCATTTCGCACCGCCATACGCAATCGTTTGGTTACGCGGTGATTGATGGTCAGGACAAACAGGATAGCTATGAAATCAACTAAAAAAACCGCAGCCGAACAACGCGCTGCGAAAAGACGCTGGCTCAACTCGCACGACAGCGGTTACCACAAAGCAATGGGTAACCGCCAGGTACAAATGATCGCCATCGGCGGTGCTATCGGTACCGGTCTGTTCCTCGGTGCTGGCGCGCGCCTGCAAATGGCCGGTCCTGCACTGGCGCTGGTTTATCTGGTGTGCGGTATCTTCTCCTTCTTTATCCTCCGAGCGTTGGGCGAACTGGTGTTACATCGTCCTTCCAGCGGCAGCTTTGTTTCTTATGCACGTGAATTCCTTGGGGAAAAAGCGTCTTACGTTGCGGGCTGGATGTATTTCGTTAACTGGGCGATGACCGGTATCGTCGATATCACCGCAGTCGCGCTTTATATGCACTATTGGGGCGCGTTTGGCGATGTGCCGCAGTGGGTGTTTGCGCTAGGCGCGCTGGCGATTGTCGGCACCATGAACATGATCGGCGTGAAGTGGTTCGCGGAGATGGAGTTCTGGTTCGCGCTGGTGAAAGTGCTGGCTATCGTGGTGTTCCTGATTGTCGGCGTGGTGTTCCTCGGCAGCGGTAAACCGCTGGACGGCAATACCACCGGCTTCCATCTGATCACCGATAACGGCGGTTTCTTCCCGCACGGCTTGCTGCCAGCGCTGGTGTTGGTGCAGGGCGTCGTGTTCGCCTTCGCCTCGATTGAGCTGGTAGGTACCGCAGCAGGCGAATGTAAAGATCCCAAGACCATGCTGCCAAAAGCCATCAACAGCGTGATCTGGCGTATCGGCCTGTTCTACGTCGGTTCCGTGGTGCTGCTGGTACTGCTGCTGCCGTGGAATGCCTATCAGGCGGGGCAAAGTCCGTTCGTGACCTTCTTCTCCAAACTGGGCGTGCCTTATATCGGTAGCGTAATGAACATCGTGGTGCTGAGCGCCGCGCTGTCGAGCCTCAACTCGGGTCTCTATTCCACCGGCCGTATTCTGCGCTCCATGTCGATGGGCGGTTCTGCGCCACAGTTTATGTCGAAGATGAGCAAGCAGCAGGTGCCGTATGCCGGCATTCTGGTCACCGTTGCCGTTTACATCATCGGCGTGGTGCTGAACTACTATGTGCCGTCGCAGGTGTTTGAAATCGTTCTGAACGTGGCGTCACTCGGCATCATCTCGTCGTGGGCCTTTATCGTGGTGTGCCAGATGCGTCTGCGCAAAGCGATCAAAGAGGGTAAAGCCGAAGATGTCAGCTTCAAGCTGCCGTGGGCGCCGTTCACCTCCTGGTTGACGCTGCTGTTCCTGGTGAGCGTGCTGGTGCTGATGGCGTTCGACTATCCGAACGGGACGTACACCATCGCCTCGATTCCCCTGATTGCCGTGGTGCTCGTGCTGGGTTGGTTTGGCGTGCGCAAACGCGTTAATGCCGAAGCGATGAAAGAGCACGAACATCATGCTGACGACCAGGATGATGTATCGCCGAAACTGGCGGACGATAACGCGCGTTAATCGTAGCGATTCTCATCTACGGGGGCCTTTTGGCCCCCGTTTTTATTTCAATTCCCCTTCACTTGATCCCACGTCGGGATTTACCCCTTTGGGGTGATATAGCCCTCTTTAGAGTCAGGTTATTTTACGCACCATCTCTCTTTCCCCCGTTTAAGGTGAACCGATGGCGCTGTCGCGACGTGAACTCTTTACCGGGCAGCGCGTAGCGTCTGCTGACGGCATCGCTTTGCCATGGTGGCGGGGAGAGAAGGGTTGTGATGGCTGCGGCACATGCGTCTCGGCCTGCGAAACCCACATCATCCGCTTGGCTGCCGGTGAAGTGCCGCACCTCGATTTTCTGCAGGGCGAATGCACGTTTTGCGCCGCGTGCATAGACGCTTGCCCGCAGCCGCTGTTCCACGCGCGTGAAACCGAGCCGTTTCCACAGCGCATTCGCATCGACAACCGCTGCATCACCTTCCTGGGCGTGAACTGCCGCAGCTGCCAGGAGAGTTGTGAACAGCAAGCCATCCGTTTCCAGCTGATGCCGAACGGCATCGCACAGCCTGAAACCCTTCCGCAGCATTGCACCGGTTGCGGCGCCTGCATCGCGCCTTGCCCGGTCTCAGCCACAGGATTACATCATGAACCATGAAAACAGTTGGCACGTCTGCGGCCTGGTGATTCAGGCGCGGCCGGCGTCGATTCCCGCCGTTAAAAGTGCGCTGCTGGCCTTTGCCGATTGCGACATCGCCGCGGAAGACGCCGCGCGCGGCACGCTGGCGGTGACGCTGGGTGCGACGGATAGCGCCGCGCTGCTGCGCAATATTGAAGAGAGCCGCAACATCGCTGGCGTGTTGGCGGTATCGCTGGTCTATCACCAGCAAGACGAAATTGAAGAACCTTGTAAGGAAGCATCATGAGCATAAGTCGTCGTGATTTTATGAAGGCCAATGCGGCGGCTGCTGCTGCAACGGCTGCAGGACTCACCATTCCCACCGTCACCAAAGCCGCGACCTCATTGGCTGCGCCAATTCGCTGGGAAAAAGCGCCGTGCCGATTCTGCGGCACCGGCTGTGGCGTGCTGGTTGGCACCCAGGATGGCCGCGTAGTGGCGTCGCAGGGCGATCCGCAGGCAGAAGTGAACCGCGGTCTCAACTGTATCAAAGGCTATTTCCTGCCGAAGATCATGTACGGGAAAGATCGTCTGACCCAGCCGCTGCTGCGCATGACCGACGGTAAATATGCCAAAGAGGGCGAGTTCACCCCGGTCAGCTGGGATCAAGCCTTCGACATCATGGAAGAGAAGTTCAAAGCGGCACTGAAAGCCAACGGCCCGGATTCGGTCGGCATGTTCGGTTCCGGTCAGTGGACGGTGTGGGAAGGTTACGCGGCCTCCAAGCTGATGAAAGCCGGTTTCCGCACCAACAACCTCGATCCCAATGCGCGTCACTGCATGGCTTCAGCGGTGGTGGGCTTTATGCGCACCTTCGGCATGGACGAACCAATGGGCTGCTACGACGACATCGAGCAGGCCGACGCTTTTGTGCTGTGGGGCTCGAACATGGCGGAGATGCATCCGATTCTCTGGTCACGTATCACCGCGCGTCGTCTCAGCAGTGAGAATGTCAAAGTGGCGGTGCTTTCCACCTATCGTCATCGCAGTTTTGAGCTGGCCGACAACGCGATGGTGTTCACACCGCAGAGCGATCTGGCGATCCTCAATTTCATCGCCAACTACATTATTCAGAACAACAAGGTTGATAAAACCTTCCTGCAGAATCACGTTACGCTACGCAAAGGCGTGACCGACATCGGTTACGGTTTGCGCCCCACCGATCCGCGTCAGGCTTCGGCGAAGAACCCGGACAGCGGCGAATCCACGCCGATGAGCTTTGACGAGTTTGCGAAGTTTGTCTCTGAGTACACGGTGGAAAAAGCCAGCGCAATGAGCGGTGTGGAGAAAGATCAACTCATCGCCCTCGCCGAGCTGTATGCCGATCCGAAAGTCAACGTGGTGTCGTACTGGACCATGGGCTTCAACCAGCATACGCGCGGCGTGTGGGCCAATAACCTGTGCTACAACCTGCACTTATTGACCGGCAAAATTTCACGTCCGGGCACCGGTCCGTTCTCGCTCACCGGCCAGCCGTCGGCGTGCGGCACGGCGCGTGAAGTCGGCACCTTCTCACATCGTTTACCGGCGGACATGGTGGTTAATAATGACAAACACCGCGCTACCGCCGAGAAGCTGTGGAAGCTGCCGCAGGGCACGGTGCCGGCCAAAATTGGTTTGCATGCCGTGGCGCAGGATCGCGCGCTGAAAGATGGCAAGCTCAACGCCTACTGGGTGATGTGTAACAACAATATGCAGGCCGGTCCGAACCTGACGCAGGAGCGTATGCCGGGCTGGCGCGATGAGCGCAACTTCATCGTAGTCTCCGATCCCTATCCCACCGTCAGCGCCTTGTCAGCTGACCTGATTCTGCCCACTGCGATGTGGGTGGAGAAAGAGGGCGCGTATGGCAATGCCGAGCGTCGCACTCAGTTCTGGCATCAGCAGGTGAAAGCGCCGGGCGACGCGAAATCCGATCTGTGGCAGTTGGTGAATTTCTCCAAACGTTTCAAGGTAGCGGAAGTGTGGCCGGAAGCGCTGCTGGCGCAGAATCCGGAGCTGCGCGACAAAACGCTGTTTGATGTGCTGTACGCCAACGGCCAGGTCAACCAATTCCCACTGAGTGAAGTGGCAGATGATCAGTTGAATGATGAAGCGCGCGAGTTTGGCTTCTACATCCAGAAAGGCTTGTTCGAGGAGTACGCCAGCTTTGGTCGCGGTCACGGCCACGATCTTGCGCCGTTCGATGCTTACCATCAGGCGCGCGGCCTGCGCTGGCCGGTGGTGGATGGCAAAGAGACGCGCTGGCGCTATCGCGAAGGTTACGACAGCTACGTCAAAGCCGGTGAAGGCGTGCGTTTCTACGGCAAGCCGGATGGTAAAGCCACCATTTTCGCGCTGCCCTACGAAGCGCCAGCCGAATCGCCGGATGAAGAGTACGACCTGTGGTTCTGTACCGGTCGCGTGCTGGAACACTGGCACACCGGCACCATGACGCGTCGCGTGCCGGAGCTGCACCGCGCAGTGCCGCAGGCGCTACTCTATATACATCCGCTGGATGCCAAAGAGCGCAATTTCCGCCGCGGCGAGAAGGTCCGCGTGGTGTCGCGTCGTGGCGAAACCCTTGCCACCGTGGAAACGCGCGGTCGCAATCAGCCGCCCAAAGGTCTGGTATTTATGCCGTTCTTTGATGCGGGCGTGCTGGCCAACAACGTCACGCTGGACGCCACCGATCCGCTGTCGAAGCAGACCGATTACAAAAAATGCGCCGTCAAGCTGGTAAAAATTTAAGGCAGGATGCAATGAAACCCTTAATCACACTTGTTACTTTGGCCGCCCTGATGCTGGGCGGCACGGTTTACGCCCACAACGGCGTCGATCTCAATCAGTCACCGGAAGTGACGGCCACGCAACAGGGCACCATTCATCAGCCCAAAGAGCAGAGCCGCAAGCCGTTGAACTATGTGAATCAGCCGCCGGTGATCCCGCATAGCGTCGATGGCTATCAGGTGACGAAAAACGTCAACCGTTGTCTGCAGTGTCACGGCACGCAGAGCTATCTCACCACCGGCGCGCCACGCGTTAGCCCAACGCACTTCACCGATCGCGATGGACTGGTGAGCAGCACCGTGTCGCCGCGTCGCTACTTCTGCCTGCAGTGTCACGTACCGCAAACCGATGCCAAACCGGTGGTGGAAAACACCTTCAAACCGGCTGACGGCTTCGGTAAGTGAGGACATGATGAAAGAGAAACTTCTGCGCATCTGGCGCTGGTGGCGGCGTCCGAGCCGTCTGGCGCTCGGTACGCTACTGATTCTGGGCTTTGCTGGCGGCATCATTTTCTGGGGCGGCTTCAATACCGCAATGGAGATGACCAACCGCGAGCAGTTCTGTATTGGCTGCCATGAGATGCGAAATAACGTCTATCAGGAATATATGCAGACGGTGCACTACAACAACCGCAGCGGCGTGCGCGCCACCTGTCCGGATTGTCACGTGCCGCACGAGTGGGGCCCGAAAATGCTGCGTAAGATCCAGGCGAGCAAAGAGGTGTATGCCAAGATTTTCGGCATCATCGATACGCCGCAAAAGTTCGAGGATCATCGCATCAAGCTGGCGCAAAACGAGTGGCGCAGGATGAAAAACAACAATTCGCAGGAGTGTCGTAACTGCCACAACTTCGATTATATGGATTTCACCGCGCAGAAGACCGTGGCCGCGAAGATGCACAGCAAAGCAGTTGAGGAAGGGAAAACCTGTATCGATTGCCACAAAGGTATCGCGCACCATCTGCCCGATATGAAAGACCAACCCAACGGTTTTTGAGGCCTAACAACGCGGCATGAATTGGCGTAATGCCGATCACTACCGCAGCGCATCAAACCACTGCACAATCCGTAGCGGCGCGATTTAACGCGCAACCCATTGCGCCGCTACAATCTCTGTGCACTGAGCCAGGAGCGCCCATCACGGCGACCGGCCTCACAATTCAGATAGTTTTCCCCGCCGCTTCGGCCTATCATCTCAGGCTCCCTCAATTTAGCAGTGGAGCGGTTATGTCGTTAAAGATCAACATCATCAAAGACAAGTTGCTGTCAGAAAACTGGTTTGTGCTGCGCAACTTCACCTACGAACTCACCCGCAACAACGGCGAAGTCGTGCGTCACAAGCGCGAAGTGTACGATCGCGGTAACGGCGCCACCATCCTGCTGTACAACACTGAAAAAAATAGCGTGCTGCTGGTGCGTCAGTTCCGCATTGCCACTTATGTCAATGGCAATGAAAGTGGCGAACTGATTGAGACCTGCGCCGGGCTGCTGGATGACGACTCGCCGGAAGATTGCATCCGCAAAGAAGCGATAGAAGAGACCGGCTATCAGGTGGGTAAGGTCGATAAAGTTTTTGAAGCCTACATGTCGCCGGGCGGCGTGACTGAACTGATCCACTTCTTCGCCGCGGAATACAGCGATGCACAGCGCGCCAACAAGGGCGGTGGCGTTGAGGATGAAGAGATTACCGTGCTGGAGCTGAGTTTCCCGGAGGCGCTGGCGATGGTGAAAGATGGCCGCATTCGTGACGGTAAAGCCATTATGCTGCTGCAGCATGCGCAGATCGCCGGTTGGTTGCAGGCGTAGTTTTGACCGTAGCGGCGCAATTTATTGCGCTCTTTTGACCTTTTCATCGAGGTGAAAATGCGCAATAAATTGCGCCGCTAAAGGAATGTGTGGCCATCTTGCCTTACACACACTCTCCCAACGTTTCCGGGACACATTGCGGATACGCCTGCAATCTTGCCAGCGCTTCGGCATACGAAGGCATCGAGTGCGCTGCACCGGAGCGTTCCACACACAGCGAAGCATAAGCTGAAGCAAACAGCGCCGCCTGTGGCAGTTCATCGCCGGAAGCCAGCCGCGCCGCCAGTGCGCCATTAAACGCATCGCCCGCGCCGGTGGTATCCAGCGGCTGAGCCGGGAACAGCGGAATACGCAGCGGCGGCTGGTCTGCTACTGACAGCAACGCACCGCAAACCCCCAACGTAATAATCACCTGACGCGCCCCTTTGCGATGCAGCTTCTCTGCGGCTTGCTGCGCGCTGGCGAAGTCGGTGACCTTCACGCCGGTCAGCTGCATCGCTTCGGTGCTGTTAGGCGTCAGCAAATCCACTTTTGCCAGCAGCGCATCGGTGACCTTCTGCCACGGCGCAGGATTCATAATCACAAAGGTGCCACCGGCGCGCGCGTTGTCGATCATGCGCTGGATGGCGCTGAGATTATTCTCCAGCTGCACCAGCAGAATATCGGCTGCCGCAACGGTGGGTTGGCAGCGCGTCACCTCGGCGGCTGTTACGGTGGTGTTCGCGCCGGGATAGACTGAAATCATATTCTCGGCATCGTCCCCGGCGACATAAATCAGCGCATTGCCGGTCGGTTTCTCCTTGCAGGTAAACAAGGTAATGGCATCGAAACCGGTCTTTTCCAGATGGCGACGCGCAAACATGCCGAAGTCATCATTACCAATCTTACCGATATAGTGCACGCGCGCGCCGGCGCGCAGCGCGGCCGTCGCCTGGTTCGCGCCTTTGCCGCCCGGTCCCATCATGCTGGTATGGGCGGTGAGCGATTCGCCCGGCATCGGAAAGCGGTTCATTACCGCGACTACGTCGAGGTTGAACGAGCCAAACACACACACTTTTCCTTTCATCATGCACTCCTGAACAGACGTTCGGCGGCTAAACAGGCACCGCGACAACCGGTGTGGTCGGTGGATTGGCTAAACACGATCTTCAAACCCTCACGCGTGGCGGGTGGACGAAGATGCTGCTGAATCTGGCTGCGCAGCTGTGCCAGCGGGAAGTCCGCCATCGCCAGCACGCCGCCGCCCAGAATCAGGTATTCCGGATCGAGGATGTTCATCTCGGTGGCAATCAGTTGCGCCAGCCGCTGTACAAAAGCCTGCAGCTCCGGATGCTCACGATGCTGGGTAAACAGCGCCGACATGTTGGTTTCCGGCACATGGGTGCTCGCCCAGCGACTCAGCCAATGGCCCGACGTCACGGTTTCCGCACAGCCACGATTGCCGCACGGGCAGGGCAGATCGTTGCCGGCAACAGGCACATGACCAAGCTCACCCGCGCCACCGTGTTGACCATGATAAAACTGGCCGTTAAGCCATAGGCTGTTGCCCATGCCGGTGCCGGGATACAAACCCACCGCGCTGTCGGGCAGCTGCTCCAGCTGCAGTAAATCCCACAGCATCAGATGGTTAACATCTTTGTCCATCGCCACCGGTACGCCAAGGCGTTCGGTGAGCCGCGCGGCGACCGGTTGCTGGTCCAGCGCCTGAATAAACGGCAGCGAAATCACCTGCTGGCGGTCGCGGCTGAGAATGCCGGGTAACCCGAGCATCACGCCGCTAACTGGCTGCTGCTCCAGCGTTTCGCTGATTAACTGGCCCAACGCGTTAAGTGCATCAGGCTGCTGCGCCCAGCTGGCCGTCGGCACTTTCCGGAAGCTCGACCAAACGCGCTCCTCTTCCATCAGCTGCAGACGTGTGCCGGTGCCGCCAATGTCGATACCGAGCCAGCATTTTTTCATGCGGATACCTGCGCCAATCCCTGAGCCTCATCAATGCTTTCGCGCATCATATTCCAGGCGGTTTCCAGATCGTCATGAATATTGAACAGGCCGGAGGTGCCGACAATCAGCACTTCTGCACCCGCGCCGACCAGCGTGTTGTAGGTGCGGGTATTGCAGGAACCGTCAATCTCAATCAGATATTGATAGCCGTTGGCCTGCTTCAGCGCTTTCAGCTCCTGTACCTTCTGCACCATTTCCGGAATAAACGGTTGTCCGGCGTAGCCTGGATCTACCGTCATCACGGTGATCTTATCCACCAGATGAATGTAGTGATGAATAAAGGAGACCGGCGTAGCAGGATTAAGCACCACGCCAACTTTCTTGCCGAAGCTGCGGATCATATTGATCACCCGGAATGCATCGCGGTTGATGGTTTCGGCGTGCGGGCAGATGTAATCGGCACCCGCTTTGGCAATCACTTCAATGAAATCGGTGGGCTGCTCGACCATCAAATGCACATCCAGCGCCACTTTGGTGAACGGGCGAATCTGCTCAATAAAGAACGGTGACAGCGTGATATTTTTCACGTAGTGACCATCCATAATGTCGATATGCAGGAAGTCGGCGCGGGAGTCCAGCACGGCGAGCTGGTGCTTGATCTCCATCAGATTCATACACATCAACGACGGGGAGACTTGAATACGCATCATACTTCCTTTTTTTCGGTCAAAGGGTTAAGCGCCGCCGCCAGTTTGCTGAGCTTGACGGCACGATGTTCGTTAAAGCGAGTTTTGAATTGTTTGAAGGCCAACACCACAATCAGCACCGCGCCCCACATTGCCAGGCTAACGTGCTGGCTGATGTTCATCAGGTTGAAGCCGGTGGAGAGCACTTGCAGGGCGATCAACGCCAGCACCACGCCGGTCACGCGACCAAATCCGCCATTCGGGTCAGTGCCGCCGAGGATGATGGCCAGCACCGTCAGCAGCAGATACGCATCGCCGTAACCCATACGCGCCGAGTTGAAGCGCGCCATCATGATCAAACCGGCCAACACGCACAGCAGGCTGGAGATGACGTACACCAGAATCACCATGCGATGCGTATTGATGCCGCTAAACCAGGTGGCGTTGATGTTGCTGCCGCCCATATAGATGCATTTACCGGCGCGGGTTTTGCCGAGGAACAGCGCCAGCAGCGCGGCGGCAAACAGGAACACCCACAGCGGCAGCGGAACGCCGAGCAGCGTGTTGGAACCGAGCGCCTGCACCACCGACGGCATGCCGCTCACGGCCGCGCCTTTGGTCAGCCAGATGCCGATACCGTTCAGCGTCATCATGGTCGCGAGCGTCACCAGAATCGGGTGCGCACCGATGCGCGTCACCATCACGCCGGTAATCACGCCGATCACCGCCGCAATCAGCATCGCGCCGATGATGGCGATGAACAGCCACAACAGTTGCATACCGGTTCCCGCATCGGCGGGCAGGGCGCGCATCAGCGTCCAGGCGATAAACAGCGCCGTCAGGTTGGCGGTGGCGATGATTGCCAGATTCAGTCCGCCGCTGAGAATGGCGATAAACATCGCCAGCGTCAGCAAGCCCAGTTCGGGCAGCTGAAATGCCATGCTCATAAAGGTCGAATCAGTGAGAAAGCGGCCCGGCAACATGACGGTAAAGATCGCCAGCGCCAGCGCGATTAACAGCATCAGGCCGATATTGGTGCCGTCCGGACGCAGAGCAGAGAGTGATTTCATGTTGATGCGGCTCCCGTTAGACGAAACTGACATCAGTTTCTTTACGTTTTTTGTAGTGAGTCACGGCGATAGCCACCATGATCACGCCGCCCACCACGATGTTCATGAAGTAGTTGGAGACGCCAATCAGGTTGAGGCCGTTCTTCAGGATGGCGATAAGAAAGACACCCATCAGCGTGCCGCTCACCGTGCCTTTGCCGCCCATCAGGCTGGCACCGCCCAGCACCGTGGCGGCCAGCACATCCAGCTCGCCGCCGACCAGCGCATTTGGCACCACTTCGCCCATGCGATAGACCTGCACCAAGCCGCCGATCGCCGCCATGGCACCCAGCCAGCCATAGGCGAAGACATGAATCAGACCGACGCGAATACCGATGCGGCGCGCCGATTCCGCATCGCCGCCCACCGCATACAGTTGGCGACCGAGATTGGTTTTGTTCAGCAGCAGCGCGGTGAGTCCGGCAATCACCAGCATGGTCACCAGCGGCAAGCCAATCTGGAAGCTGTTGCCTTGCCAGGTGAATGGCAGCACGCTGCGCAGCGTGATCCACCAGTCCGGCAGCGAATAGAGGCTTTTGCCGCCGGTTACCCACATCAACAGGCCAAACAGCAGCGACTGCATGCTGATGGTGATGATGATTGAGACGACTCGCAGCGTGGTGATCAGCAGGGCGTTGATCACGCCAAACAGCGTGCCGCACACCACCGCCAGCAGGATGCTGAGCAGGGCGTTATCAAACTGGAACTGCACAAACAGCGAGGCGATCAGGTATTGCACCACCGACGCCACCGCAGCAAAGGAGATATCGATGCCGCCGGTCACCAGCACCACAAACAGGCCGAGGGCAAAGATGCCGGTCACGGCGTAGCTTTCTGCCAGATCCAGCAGGTTTTGCACCGTCAGGAACTGATCGCTGGCGGCAGAGAAAAACACAATGAACGCCAGCAAAACCCAGGCCAGCCAGCCCTGGCTGGAGCTCGGACGTAAACGAGAAAAATCAGGCATTGATCACCTCCGCCAGCTGCTGTTGCTCAACGGTATCGGGTTGGTATTCGGCATGAACGGTGCCATCACGGAAGTGCAGGATGCGGTCGCAGTTGTACCAAACCTCCGGCACTTCGTCGGAAATCAGGATGATCGACAAACCCTCTTTCGCCAGCAGATGAATCAGCTGATAGATGCTGGCTTTAGCGCCGACATCCACGCCAACGGTGGGCGAATCGAGGATCAGGATGCGCGGCTGGGTCAGCACCCATTTCGCCAGCACGATTTTCTGCTGGTTGCCGCCGGAGAGCGTGGAGATGGCCAGATTGGGATCGGCAACACGCACGCCAAGCTGCTGAATCCACTGCAGGATCAGCTTGTTCTTGCGGTATTCATCAATCAGGTGGAAACGGTTTTGCAGCTTGTCGAGAATCGGCAGCACCATGTTGTCGGCCACCGATTGTTGCTGCACCAAACCCAGGGTTAAGCGATCTTCGGAGACGTAGCCGATGCCGGCTTTGATCGCATCTTCGTGCCCACGGAAGCGCACCGGTTTGCTGTCGAGCCAGATCTTGCCGCTGTCGGGTTTGGTCATGCCAAACAGCGACAGCGCCAGTTCGGTGCGGCCCGAGCCCAGCAGGCCGCACAGGCCCAGCACTTCGCCCTGATAGAGTTTGAAATTAACGTCATTGTATTGTCCGGCGCGCGTCAGTTTTTCGACTTCGAGGATCAGGCGATCGTCATGGCGCGTCGGCGTTTTCAGCTGATAGTCGAGCTTCAGGCCGGTCATCAGTTCGGTCAGATGGTGCGGCGTCATCGCTTTTGCGGGCCAGCAGCCCATTTTGCGGCCGTCGCGGATCACCGTCACGCGATCTGAGATCTCCAGCACCTCATCCAGTCGATGGCTGACAAACACCACGCAGATGTTTTTGTCTTTCAGGTAACGCACGGTGCGCAGCAGCTGATTCACTTCGGTGCGCGTCAGCGACGCCGTCGGCTCATCCATGATCACCAGCCGCGCATCGGCGACCAGCGCGCGGCAGATCGCCACCTGCTGACGCTGCGCAATCGACAGCGACGCCACTTTCTCATCGAGATCGAGTTCAAACTTCAGTTCATCAATGATGCGCTGCGCGGTTTCACGCAGTTTGGCTTTGCGATGCCAGCCGAGCAGGCTATTCAGGTTGTGCTCGAATGCGATGTTTTCCGCCACGCTAAGGTTGGGGAACAGCGACAGATCCTGATAAATCACCTGGATACCGAAGTCACGCGCCTGGCGAGTGGTCAGACGCGGAAAGCTCGGGCCTTCGCCCAGCGTGATGCGGCTGCCGCTATCCGGGGCGTGCACCCCGGAAATGACTTTGATTAAGGTGCTCTTGCCACAGCCGTTGGTGCCAGCGAGACAGTGCACTTCGCCAGCCAGTAAGGTCAGCGAGATATCGCTCAGTGCGCGGTTGCCACCAAATGTTTTCGACAGGTTGTCGAGCGCAATCAGCGTCTGTGGGATCACCTCATTCATTATTACAGCCCCATTTTCACCAGTTTTGGCAGGTTCTCTTTGTCCAGGCTTTCGGTGTTGTTGCCGAGGATGGTGTGGGTCGCCTCGTCAACTTTCACTTTGCCCAAACCCTCGATGGTCATTCCGTCGGTGATTGGCTCTTTCTTCTGCATCATGTCGGCGATACGTACGAACACTTCGCCTGCGGTTTGTGGATTCCAGATGTAGCCGCCTTTGATCGCGCCACGCTGCACCAGCGATGCGCCCTGGCCAGGACTAAAGGCGCCAATTACGCAGACCTGATCGATCTTGTTACGGTTCATCACCGCGCGACCGGCGCCAATCGGACCTTGTGAACCAAAGGCCATAATTCCTTTCAAATCCGGATACTTGGACATCAGTTCGTTAGTGGTGCGAATCGAGTCATCCAGCGATTCGCCGACGCCAAACTTGTCGGTGACCATCTGCATCTTCGGATAGTGTTCTTTCTGATAATTCAGCGCGGCGTCGGTCCACTGCTGGTGCAATGGCACGGTCAGGCTGCCGACGTACATGGCGTATTTGCCCTCTCCATGCATGCATTTCGCCAGCGCTTTCATATGGTTGATGCCGTGCGTCGGCGCATCCACCAGTTCGAAGTCCCAGTTAGCGCCTTTCTGATCCGGCGATTCGTGGGTGATCACTTCAATGCCAGCATCACGGGCGCGCTTCAGCACCGGTTCCAGCACTTTCGGGTCATTCGGCACCACGCCAATGATGTCGACCTTCTGGGCAATCAAATCTTCGATAGCGCGCACCTGCAGAGCCGGATCGGCCGCCGTTGGTCCCACCATCCACGCGTCAATGCCGCGTTTCGCTGCTTCACTCTTGATGCCCGCTTCCATGGCGTTGAACCACGGAATACCGCCAATTTTCACCACGATGCCCATGCGTAATTTGTCAGCAGCCTGCGCGCCGGAGGCGGCAAACAGGGCGAGCAGAGAACAGGCGATAAGATGTTTTTTCATAAAGACTCCGATTTAATTTTTTATTAGCTGCATAGAATGGCTGCGCTGGGAGCAATCAATAATATTGACGCCGTTCCACGCTAATTCTTGTTCCAGCTCTTTGTCTTTTAATTGGTCAGTAATGAGAAAGTCCACATCGCGATAATGACAAATACGCGCGAATGAGGGCCGCAGGAATTTACTTCCGTCCAGCAGCAGATGTTTTCTTTCCGCTGCTAATAACATTTGCTGTTTTAAATGTGCGTTGTTTTCGTTACCTTCACGTAAATAACCGTCATTGCCTAAACTGCTACAGGAGAAAAAGATCTTATTGATCTGAAATTCCCTGAGCGGTTGCTCGGCGACGACGCCGTGGAAATCTTCATAACGGTCAGAATATTCTCCCCCCAGACAGATGGTGCGGATGCTGCCGCGCGCCGCAAGGGTTTGCACAATCCTGATGGAATTGGTTAATACCGTTAATTCAATATCCGGCAGCTGTCGCGCTAAATACCAGCAAGTGGTGCTGCTATCGAGTAATATACAATCGCCGGGGCTAATGAAATCGAGTGCGCGTTTGGCAATAGCCATTTTTGCATCAACATGTTCATTGACTCTCTGGCGGAAAGATAATTCATACTCGTTAACACCTCGCGTATTTCCCTGAATGTTGGCGGCCTGTCGTTTTGCTGGTACCGCACCACCGTGACTGCGTTGTAACAGACCACGTTTCTCCAGCTGCGTTAAATCACGCCGAATAGTTTCTTGTGAAACCTGACATAACGTGACTAATTCAGCGACAATGACCCGACCATTTAAATTTAATTCGTCAATAATTCGCTGCTGTCTTTCAATCGGCAACATAACTAACCTCCGATGGCTATAAATTACTGGATAGCGCATTTGGAAAGTGTGGGCTGCGCACGAGTCCACAGTCACCAAAACGCCTTAGCTGATTAGAGTGATCTGGATCTTTCTTATATGTAAATGAGATGTCTGGTTATCAAAATTAAGTGATATGTCTCACTTAAATAAGCCTAATGGCGCGAAATCCGCGTTCTACGCGCGTTGCAAATCCAAAACATGGATTTAACCTAACATGACCGCTTATGACCGTTTGTGTGTATTTGACCGTTTTGTGATGAGTTAACAAGAGTCCGACGAATCCGATTGAGCAGTAATCGGTCAAAACGGATGATGAGCGCTTGCCCCATCCAGTACCCGTTCGCCACAGGTGACGGCTTTTTCAGCGGTTAACCTCGCTTTTAGGGCCGGCTCACAGTTTAGGCCTGCTGACAGCGTTCCCGTTGCGCTATTATTTTCTTTCCAGGAATTTGGGGACCGATTTTTTGATGTCGTATTGGATGAAGTTACTGCTTTTATTGCCCTTTCTTTTTGTCGCGTGCGTTCAGGCTCAGCCACTGCAAAAGTCATTTTCCGACTGGCAACTGACCTGTAACAACGCGGCTTTTTGCGTGGCACGCAGTTTTCCCGGTGACAACGGCTTAGTAATGACGCTCTCACGTCATGCTGGCGTCAACGATCGTCCCTTGCTGCGTATTGATTACGGCAGCGCCTACAGCGGTGAGCTGCCGGGCGGCCCGCTCAAGGATAACCTGCTACTCGATCAACGCCGTCTCACACCAGACCTTAAACACTGGACGGTGGAACCGCATCATCTGGCGACCAGTAATGCTATCGCCATCGACGAGTTTCTGGCGCAGACGCTGGATGCGCAAAATCTGCAGCTGACCTATAAAGCCAACGCCACCATTCCGCTCAGCGGTATGAAGGCGGCATTACTGTTGATGGATGACGTGCAGGGCCGCGTCAACGGTGCCAGCGCCTGGGTGAAGCGTGGCGACCGCGTGCAGTGGGATGTACCGCCGCAGCCAGCGTTGCCGGCGTTACCTTCGCCATTACCGCCGCCGCCGCCGCTGACGCAGGAAGAGACCAGCGGTTTAATTGATTTTGGTACCTGGCGGGTGAATACCGATAACTGCTCGCTCGATCCACTGCGGCGTGAAGTGAGCGTGTCGCCGCTGACCGACAGCAAAGCGCTGCTGCTGATCAGCTGCGAAACCGGTGCGTATAACGTGATCGATCTGGCCTTTGAAGTGACGCGCACGCAGCCTTATGTGTCGCGCGGTCTGAGCTTAACGCTGCCGTTTACGCCGCCGTCACGCGGAGATAATCAGCTGGAGTTGGTGAACGCGGAATTTGATGCCAGCCATGGATTGCTCTACACCTTCAGTAAAGGACGTGGTTTGGGGGATTGCGGCGTGGCAACGCGCTGGCAGTATGACGGCAACGAGTTTGTGCTGGCGGAGTATGCGGAAGAGAAGACCTGCGATGCGTGGCACAGCAGTGAGGATTGGCCAACACTCTGGGTCACTGAATCGCAAAATCCGGCGCAGTCGCGTTAATACCACGTGCAGCATTAAATCATTGCACATTCCGTAGCGGCGCGATTTATCGCGCAATGAATTGCGCCGCTACAGCCTGCACCACAACCCAGTTAGCGGATGGCTTGCACCGTCATCGGTGAACCCGACTGATTGCCCACCAGCTCGGTCAGCATATTATTCACGCCATCGCTCATCGGGGTGAAACGCGTTAACGGCGAGCGAGTCACCACCACAAACACGCCGACGTTGTGCTGCGGCACCATCGCCATATAGGTAATGAAGCCGCCGCCACCGCCGGTTTTCTGAATAATCCCCGGACGACCTTCCTTCGGCCCCATATAGACCCAACCCATGCCCAGCGCATCGGCGCGGCCCGGCACATCCATGCCTTCCACTTTGGTTAGCTGGTCACGACGATAAATCAGCGTTTGCAGGCGATCAATTTGCGGCGTGCGGTGATTCACCGCCGAGTTAAGGAACTGCTGCATCCAGCGGCCCATATCGTCTGGCGTTGAGTAAACGCCGCCGCTGCCGATGGCCGCCAGCGTGTTGTTACACGGACTGGCACCTTTCTCGGCAATCATCAGACGCTGACACTGATCCGGTGACGGCGTAAAGGTGGTGTCTTTCATGCCCAGCGGACGCGTTATCAACTGCTGGAACAGTGCTGGATAGGGCATGCCCGCCGCTTTGGCGAGCGCATCGCTCAGCAGATCAAAGCCCAGGTTTGAATAGGCGGCATTGGTGCCTGGCGCGGCCTTTAATGCCGCTCCGCTCAGCCACTGCCAGCGATCGGACTTGGTCGGCCAGACAAACACCGGACGATGCGGTTTACCGCCGGGCTGCTCGCGCGGCAGGCCGCTGGTGTGGGTGGAGAGGTTAATCAGGCGAATCGGCTGGCCGTTATAGCTTGGCACGCGCGCGCCAGGCGGCGCGTATTTGCTCAGCGGATCGTCAAGACGCAGTTGACCGCGTTCGGCCATCTTCACCATCACTTCGCTGGTCATCAGCTTGCTGAGCGAGGCAATACGAATCACCGAATCGGGCTGCGGACGCACGTTGTTGCCGGGGCGCGTATCACCAAAGCTGGCGAAAACCCGCTGATTGCCATCAATCGCCACCAGCGCCATGCCGGTTGCGCCGCTGCCATAGAAAATGTGCTCGGCGTAGCGATCAACAATTTGCGATGCCAACAGCGGATCGGGCGACGACTGCGCCATGCTTTTTAATGGAAGCACTGTAACCATTAAGGCCAGTAAAAAAGGAGTACGTTTTTTCAACGGGAAAGCGTCCGCTATAAGAATCGGAGGAAAGCTTATAGTAATCAGTTTGCGCGAGGCGTGAAGGGGGCAGGGCGGATTTTTTTCTGTTTCAGGCTGTGATCAAAAAATGGCCCTTACGCCAAAATGACGCAGGGCCAGATCGATTAGTGCGGCTTGAGTAAAGCTTCAGTATGGCTGACGATGTTCTCGACGGTGAAACCGAATTCCGGGAACAGTTTGCCGGCGGGGGCTGACTCACCAAAGGTGGTCATACCGACAATCGCGCCATCCAGACCAACATACTTGTACCAGTAATCAGCAATACCGGCTTCGACCGCCACGCGCGCTTTCACGCCGGATGGCAGCACCGATTCGCGATACGCAACGTCCTGCTTATCAAACACGTCGGTGCTCGGCAGCGAAACCACGCGAATCTTGTGGCCAGCAGCGGTGAGTTTATCTGCCGCGCCCAGCGCGATTTCAATCTCCGAACCGGTGGCGATGATGATCGCATCCGGCGTGCCGTTGCTGTCCTGCAGCACATAGCCACCGCGCGCAATATTCGCCACCTGCTCTTTGCTACGCTCTGGCTGCAGCAGGTTCTGACGCGACAGGATCAGCGCGGTTGGCCCATGATGGCGCTCAACGGCGGCTTGCCACGCCACGGCGGTTTCCACCTGATCGCACGGACGCCACACACTCATGTTTGGCGTAACGCGCAGGCTGGCAATCTGCTCAACTGGCTGGTGTGTCGGACCATCTTCGCCGAGGCCGATGGAGTCATGCGTATAGACCAGCACCTGACGCGCCTTCATCAGCGCCGCCATGCGCACCGCATTACGCGCGTACTCGACGAACATCAGGAAGGTAGCGGTGTATGGCACGAAGCCGCCGTGATGCGCGATGCCGTTGCCGATCGCCGTCATACCAAATTCACGTACGCCGTAGTGAATGTAGTTACCGGCAGTATCCTCTTTGATCGATTTTGAGCCCGACCAGATGGTGAGGTTACTGGGTGCCAGATCCGCTGAGCCGCCGAGGAATTCCGGCAGCAGCTTGCCAAACACTTCCAGCGTATTTTGTGAGGCTTTACGGCTGGCGATTTTCTGTGGATTAGCCTGCAGCTCTTCAACAAACTTCTGCACTTCGCTACTCCAGTTAGCCGGCATTTCACCGCTCAGACGACGGGTAAACTCCTGCGCCAACTCGGGGTGTGCCTCTTTATAAGCGGCAAACTTATCATCCCAGGATTTCTCGCGCTGCGCGCCCGCTTCTTTGGCATCCCACTGCTGATAAATCTCTTTCGGGATCTCAAACGGCGGATAGTGCCAGCCCAGTTTCTGCCGCGTCAACGCCACTTCTTCTTCGCCCAGCGCCGCGCCGTGCGACTCCTCTTTACCGGCTTTGTTCGGCGAGCCGAAACCGATAGTGGTGCGACAGATAATCAGTGACGGCTTGTCGGTAACGCTTTGCGCCTCTTTAATCGCCGCAGCGATCGCTGCCGAATCGTGGCCGTCGATACCTTCTGCGCTACCGATGACGTGCCAGTTGTAGGCTTCGAAACGTTTGTGCGTGTCGTCGGTGAACCAGCCTTCGGTTTCACCATCGATGGAGATGCCGTTGTGATCGTAGAAGCCAATCAGTTTGCCGAGGCCGAGCGTGCCGGCCAGCGAGCTCACTTCGTGCGAGATGCCTTCCATCAAACAGCCATCGCCCATAAACACGTAGGTGTGGTGATCGACGATGTCGTGACCGGGACGGTTAAACTGCGCCGCCAGCGTGCGTTCGGCAATCGCTAAACCTACCGCGTTGGCCAGGCCCTGGCCGAGCGGACCGGTGGTGGTTTCCACGCCTGGCGTGTAACCGAGTTCGGGATGCCCCGGCGTTTTAGAGTGCAGCTGACGGAAGTTTTTCAACTCTTCCATCGGCAGGTCGTAGCCGGTGAGATGCAGCAGGCTGTAGAGCAGCATCGAGCCGTGACCGTTGGAAAGAATAAAGCGGTCACGATCGGCCCACGCCGGATTGTTGGGATTGTGTTTCAACACATCGCGCCATAACACTTCGGCGATATCTGCCATGCCCATCGGCATACCTGGGTGCCCGGAATTTGCTTTTTGTACCGCATCCATGCTGAGTGCACGAATTGCGTTAGCCAACTCTCTGCGTGAAGACATAAGGTTCTCCCTTGTGATTTGGCGATAGCGGATGAGCAAATGCCCATCCGCCATAAGAGTGAGTGCGGATTACAGACGAGAAGAGAGCACGTCTTCCAGTTTCTGCTGGTCGACGGCGAACTGACGGATGCCGTCTGACAGTTTTTCTACCGCCATCGGATCCTGATTGTGTTCCCAGCGGAATTCCGCTTCAGAAAGTGAAGCCGGCTGATGGAAACCTTCGGTTGATGGCTCCAGCTTACGCTCCAGCGGCGCGTCGCTGTTGGCCAGCTCTTCCAGCAGGTTAGGGGAAATGGTCAAACGGTCACAGCCGGCCAGCGCCTGAATCTGTTCCACTTTGCGGAAGCTGGCGCCCATGATGACGGTGCTGTAACGGTGCTTCTTGTAGTAATCGTAGATACGGCGCACAGATTTCACGCCCGGATCTTCATCAACCACATACGGATCCATCGGTTTGCGGGTATTGTACCAGTCGTAAATACGGCCAACAAATGGCGAGATCAGGAACACACCGGCTTCGGCACAGGCACGCGCCTGAGCGAAGGAGAACAGCAGCGTCAGGTTGCACTGAATGCCGTTTTTCTCCAGCTCCTCGGCGGCTTTGATGCCTTCCCAGGTTGACGCCAGTTTGATCAGAATGCGTGAGCGGTCGATGCCGTGCTCTTCATACAGACGCACCAGCTTCTCGGCTTTGGTGACACACATGCCACGATCGAAGGAGAGGCGCGCATCCACTTCGGTCGAAACACGGCCCGGTATGCTTTTCAGAATTTCCATACCGAGGTTGATCGCCACTTTGTCGCTGGCGTTGATGATTTGCGTCTCTTTGCTGCCGCCCTGTTTTTTCGCGTAGTCGATGGCGTCATCAATCAGATGTTTATAACCCTCAAGACCGGCGGCTTTCAGAATCAATGAGGGGTTGGTGGTCGCGTCTTCTGGATTGTAATGGCGAATGGATTCGATATCGCCGCTGTCCGCCACCACGGTGGTGTATTGTTTCAATGCATCTAGCTGGTTCATCACTTAACTCCTTGATTAGCAATAATGTGGGCAAAGGTGTTGCACCCATTCCTGTTAAGTATTGGTCCAACACAGTGCTACAGACGTTACACGAAGAAAATGCGTTTTCTCTGATTGTGGCGTCGTGGCGCTTAAGAGGTGCGATAGTGAAAGGAGGACTGGCCTAAACGGTTCAGCTACGCTTTTTGCCATCAATAAGGATAGCAGGCTGTGCCGATCCCGCAGGCGAAGCGGTGGCAATCCGTGCCTTTCAGTCTGTGCGTTCTTTGAGCGCCTTCACCCTCTTTTGTGCCGCACATTCCTATACTGAATGCCTATTTAGCGATGCCAAAGGATGCCCAATGGACGATCAACTCAAGCAAAGCGCGCTCGATTTTCATCAATTTCCCACGCCCGGAAAAATTCAGGTTTCACCCACCAAACCGTTAGCCACGCAGCGCGATCTGGCGCTGGCCTATTCGCCCGGTGTCGCTGCGCCTTGTCTGGAAATTGCCGCCGATCCGCTGGCGGCGCGCAAATATACCGCGCGTGGCAATCTGGTGGCGGTGATCTCCAACGGCACCGCGGTGCTGGGGCTGGGTAACATTGGCGCGCTGGCGAGTAAGCCGGTGATGGAAGGCAAGGGCGTGCTGTTCAAAAAGTTCGCCGGCATTGACGTGTTTGATATCGAAATCGATGAGCGAGATCCCGATAAGTTGATTGAGGTGATTGCCGCGCTGGAACCCACTTTTGGTGGCATCAATCTGGAAGATATCAAAGCCCCCGAGTGTTTCTATATTGAGCAACAGCTGCGTGAGCGCATGCAGATCCCGGTGTTCCACGACGATCAGCACGGCACGGCGATCATCTGTACCGCGGCGGTGCTCAACGGCTTAACCATCGTTAAAAAAGCCATCAGCGAGGTGCGGCTGGTGGTTTCCGGCGCAGGTGCCTCGGCGATTGCCTGCCTGAATCTGCTGGTGGCGCTCGGCATGCAGCAGCACAACATTGTGGTGTGCGATTCCAAAGGCGTGATCTATCGCGATCGTGAGCCGAATATGACGCCGACCAAAGCGGCCTATGCGGTGGCCGACAGCGGCGCACGCACGCTGGACGAGGTGATTGGCGGCGCGGATATTTTCCTTGGCTGTTCCGGCCCCAAAGCGCTGACGCCGGAGATGGTGCAGAAGATGGCGCAGGATCCGCTGATTCTGGCGCTGGCCAATCCCGAACCGGAAATCATGCCGCCGCTGGCCAAACAGGTGCGGCCCGACGCGATTATCTGCACCGGGCGCTCTGATTTCCCCAATCAGGTGAACAACGTGTTGTGCTTCCCGTTTATCTTCCGTGGCGCGCTGGACGTGGGTGCCACCGCGATCAATGAAGAGATGAAGCTGGCGGCGGTCCATGCGATTGCGGCGCTGGCGCAGGCGGAACAGAGCGATGTGGTGGCGTCGGCGTATGACGATCAGGATCTGAGCTTCGGCCCGGAATACTTGATCCCCAAACCGTTTGATCCGCGTTTAATCGTGCAGATCGCGCCCGCAGTGGCGAAAGCGGCGATGGAATCGGGCGTCGCCACGCGACCGATTGAGGATTTTGATGCTTATCGTGAGCAGCTCACCGAGTTCGTCTATAAAACCAACCTGTTTATGAAGCCGATCTTTTCGCAGGCGCGTAGAGATCCCAAACGCGTGGTGCTGGCCGAAGGCGAAGAGGTGCGCGTGCTGCACGCCACGCAGGAGCTGGTGACGTTAGGGCTGGCGAAGCCGATCCTGATTGGCCGGCCGAATGTCATCGCTATGCGTCTGCAAAAGCAGGGTTTGAAGATCGAGGCGGGCAAAGATTTTGAGATCGTCAATAACGAATCCGATCCACGTTTTAAAGAGTACTGGAATGAGTATTACCAGATCATGAAACGGCGCGGCGTTACGCCGGAAACTGCCCAGCGCGCGGTGATCGGCAATCCCACGCTGATTGGCGCGATCATGGTGCATCGCGGTGAAGCCGATGCGCTGATCTGCGGCACCATCGGCGATTATCAGGAACATTATGATGTGCTGGAGAAAGTGTTTGGGCTGCGAGAGGACGTGAAGGTAGCGGGCGCGATGAATGCGCTGCTATTGCCGAGCGGCAATACCTTTATAGCTGACACCTACGTTAATGAAGATCCCAGCGCGGAACAGCTGGCGGATATCACGCTGCTGGCGGCGGAAACGGTGCGACGCTTCGGCATTGAACCGCGCGTGGCGCTGCTGTCGCACTCCAGCTTTGGCACCTCAAATGCCCCGGGCGCGCGCAAAATGCGCGACGTACTCGCGTTGATTCAGCAACGCGCCCCGGATCTGGAGATTGACGGCGAAATGCACGGTGATGCGGCGCTGGTCGAGAGCATTCGCCGTGAACTGATGCCGGACAGCCCGCTGAAAGGCACTGCGAATTTGCTGATTATGCCGAACGTCGAAGCGGCGCGTATCAGCTATAACCTGCTGCGCGTCTCCTGCTCCGAAGGTGTCACGGTGGGCCCGGTGTTGATGGGGATCAGCAAGCCGGTGCATGTGTTGACGCGTATCGCCTCGGTGCGGCGCATCGTGAATATGGTGGCGTTAGCGGTGGTGGAGGCGCAGACCGAGCCGTTGTAACGACTTGATTGGCGAATGTGTTGCGCCGCAATGAAATTCTGCACACCTTGTCGCGGCGCAATTCATTGCGCGATAAATCGCGCCGCTACGGGGTGTCCGGTTTGTTAATTATGTAGCTTCAACCAATCTTTGACTGGCAGGAAATCGCGGTACAAGGCGGCTTCGGGGGAATCGGCTTCTGGCTGATAATCGTATTCCCAGCGCACCAGCGGTGGCATCGACATCAAAATGGATTCGGTGCGGCCGCCGGTTTGCAGCCCAAACAGCGTGCCGCGATCCCACACCAGATTGAACTCGACGTAGCGACCACGACGATAGAGCTGGAACTGGCGCTCGCGATCGCCCCACGGCAGCGCTTTGCGCCTGGCCACAATCGGCAGGTAGGCGTTGGCGAAACCGTTGCCGACTGCCTGCATGAAATCGAAGCAGTAATCGAAATCGGGCGTGTTCAGGTCGTCATAAAACAGGCCGCCGATGCCGCGCTGCTCGTCGCGATGCTTGAGGTAGAAGTAATCGTCGCACCACTTTTTGTAGCGCGGATAAACCTCCTCACCAAACGGCTGGCACAGATCGTGTGCGGTTTGATGCCAGTGCAGCGCATCCTGTTCGAAGCCGTAATAGGGCGTGAGATCGAAACCACCGCCAAACCACCACACCGGATCGGCACCCGGTTTTTCCGCAATAAAGAAGCGCACATTGGCGTGGCTGGTGGGCACGTAAGGATTGGATGGATGCACCACCAGCGATACGCCCATCGCTTCAAAGCTGCGCCCGGCCAGTTCAGGACGATGCGCGGTGGCGGACGCGGGCATTTGATCGCCGTGCACGTGCGAGAAGTTAACGCCGGCTTGTTCAAACACCGCGCCATCACGCAATACGCGACTGCGTCCGCCGCCGCCGCCGGGACGTTGCCACTCATCTTCGGCAAAGCTCGCCTTGCCATCTTCCGCCGCTAATTGGGCGCAAATATCATCTTGCAGCGCCAGCAAAAAGGCTTTGACGCGGGAAATATCGGGATTGCTCATCAGTCACTCGTTCCGGAAATTTGCCGCGATTCTACCACAGGATGAAGGCTATGCTTCGCGACGATCGACCTCATCGAAGTAGCGAGTGATGCCGTCGGCAATGGCGCTGGCAATTTTCTGGCGGAACGCCTGCGTGCCAAGCAGCTGCTCTTCACGCGGATTGGTAATGAAGGAGGTTTCCACCAGCACCGAAGGAATCGACGGCGATTTCAGCACCGCAAATGCAGCCTGTTCGGTGTGCTGGCTGTGCAGATGATGCACCGGGCGAATCTGGTCGAGGACGTGTTTACCCAGCGTCAGGCTGTTGCGAATGGTATCGGTCTGCACCAGATCGAACAGAATCTGGTTGAGGTAATGATCTTTATCCTGCACCTCAGCACCGCCCACTTTGTCTGCATCGTTTTCACGCTGCGAAAGGTATCGCGCCATCGCGCTGCTGGCACCGCGATTGGAAAGGGCAAACACCGATGCGCCGTTAGCATCCGGGCTGGTGTAGCCATCGGCGTGAATCGACATAAACAGGTTAGCGCCGTGCTGGTGGGCGATTTCGACGCGCTGATAGAGCGGAATAAAGTGGTCGCTGTCGCGCGTCAGGCGCACTTCGATGCGTGGATGCGATTGCAACAGCGTCTTCACGGTATTGGCGATCGCCAGCACAATGTGTTTCTCTTCCGAACCCTCTTCGCCGACGGCGCCGGAATCGATGCCGCCGTGGCCGGGATCGATCATCACGATGCGTTTGCCGTTGCTGGCGGGTTTCGGTGGCGTATGACGCGGACTGACGCGCAAATCGCTGTTCTGTTCTTTGGCCTGCACCGCACGCGGTGACAACACCGCCAGCGCTAAACCGGAAAGTATCAGTTGGCGACGATTGGTAAGGCGCTTAAGCAGTGAAATCTTCTTCATTTACGGGTCCATGGCAGGTAAATCCTGCCCAGTGTTATAGCGTAACAATAGCCAGGCAGCGACCTCGCAACTATTTCAAGTGTTTACTTTCTATTGCAACAGACTAACAGCGATGTCGCGTTTTTTTGCTCCGTTGTCACGCGTGAGGGTTGCGCCTGGCAAAGAATGCGTGATAATCAGCGAATTGTGCCTAACAGCAGGGTAACGTCGATGGAAATCCGTTCTTTCCGCCAGGAAGATTTTGAAGAAGTGATCACGCTCTGGGAGCGTTGCGATTTGTTACGCCCATGGAACGATCCGGAGCTGGACATTGAACGCAAAATGAACCACGACGCGGAACTGTTTCTGGTCGCGGAAGTCGGTGGCGAAGTGGTCGGTACGGTGATGGGCGGCTACGACGGCCATCGCGGCTCCGTCTACTATCTGGCGGTGCATCCTGATTATCAGGGCCGTGGCTTTGCCAATGCGTTGATGAATCGTCTTGAGAAGAAGCTGATTGCGCGCGGTTGCCCAAAAATCAATTTGATGGTGCGCGAAGAGAACGATCAGGTGGTGGCGTTTTACGAAAAGCTCGAATACGAGCCGGTGGACTCGCTGCTGCTGGGCAAGCGTTTGATTGAAGATCGCGAGTATTGAGGGTCGGTTTGAAATACCTTCCCGAAGAGTACGATGCGAAAGGGCAGCTGCGGCTGCCGTTTCTTTTCTGGCTGATCCTGTTATTGCAGGCGCGCACCTGGCTGCTGTTGGTGATGGCGGGCGCATCACGCCAGCAGGGCAATGATTTGCTGGCGCTGTTCTATCCCGACCGCCAAAGCTTCTGGCTGGGGCTGGGGTTAGGCATTCCGGCGTCTATCGGCTTATTGCTGACCGGCTATCGCCAGCGCTGGCCGCGCTTGTGGCAAAGCTGGCGTCATGTGTTGAGCGCATCGCTACTTGTCAGCCTGCTGTGGCAGGGTTCCAGCCTGCTGCAAGGCGCCTTTCCCGACTCGCCGCTGCCGCTGTTATTGACGCTATTTGACCTGCTGGCGTTGTTCTGGCTGCAAACGCAACCTCGCCTGCGCGACTGCTTTCTGCCGGAACATCAGCAGGTCGAATAAACTTTTTGCCGGTTTGTGACTCCAACAGGCACGCCAATCGGCTTAGCAGATCAAGGAGTTTTCATGAAAGTTGTTCGTCACGCACTGCTGGTTAGCAGCATGGTTCTGGCCGGCTGCGCCAGTTCGGGTTCCTCTGGCAGCGCGAGCGATAGCGAAAGCCATTGGTACAATCCGCTTAGCTATCACTGGTCGGCGCTCAATCCACTCGGCTGGTTTGGTGGATCGCTGGAGGTCACCGAGCAAGGCGTTGCGGGCCTGACGAGCACCACCTCAATGTCGGAAGACGCCATCCATAAAGCGCTGAACGGCGATTACAAACTGCGTCAGGGCATGCGCACGCAGAATGGTCAGGTGATGGATTTCTGGCAGGCGCTGGATGGCGACAACGTTAAATTGGTGATTAACGGCAGCAGCAGCGTGGAGCGCATTGAAGTGCAGGATGCCGATGCCAAAGCGGCGGACGGCAGCAAGATCGGCGATCTGTTCAGCGACAAGTTCAGCAAAGCCTTTAATAACTGCAAAATGGTCACCGGTCTTGATGCACGCGATGTTGAGTGCCGTGCGCCGGGCAGCCAGCACATCTCCTACATTTACAGCGGTGAATGGCATGGTCCGGAAGGCTTGATGCCGTCGGACGATACCCTGAAAAGCTGGAAAATCAGCAAGATCGTCTGGCAGCGTTAAACCAGATAAAACTTGCTTAAAAACCCACTCAAAAAGTGTGGCTTTCCGGTATGATGCGGGCGAAAAAATGTCGTCTAATCTTCATGCCGGAGAGCATAGCAATGTCTCAGTTTCAGAGCGGGATCCTGTTGGAGCACCGCCGTTTCGCCATTTGGCTCGAAGCCCGCGTCACGGGCGATCTTGACGCGCTGCGCCAGGGCTGCAAATTCTTCATACAGCAGCTTGAAGCGCTGCAGACGCAATTCAGTGATGCCGGATTGGGCGCGGTGATCGCCTTTGGTGATGCGCTGTGGCGCGATCTGCAAGGCAACGCTTCTGCACCTGAACTCAAAGCTTTCGCCGCGCTTGGTAACGGCATTGCGCCTGCCACGCAGCGCGATTTGCTGATCCATATTCAATCCCAACGACATGACGTGAACTTCGCGCTGGCTCAGGCGGCACTGAGCGCCTTTGCCGCTGCGGTCAATATCGAAGAAGAGACGCACGGTTTCCGCTGGATTGAAAATCGCGATCTGTCGGGCTTCGTCGATGGCACGGAAAATCCGCAGGGTGAAGCGCGCAAGGAGGTAGCGATTATCAGCGCAGGCGCGGATGCGGGCGGCAGCTATGTGTTTACCCAGCGCTGGGAGCACAACCTTAAGCTGTGGAACCGCATGGCGGTGGAGAAACAGGAAGCGATTATTGGCCGTACTAAAGAGACGGATGAAGAGCTGCCGGGCGATCAGCGTCCTGCTACATCGCATCTCAGCCGTGTCGATCTGAAAGAAAAGGGCAAAGGGCTGAAGATTCTGCGCCAGAGCCTGCCATACGGCAGCGCCAGTGGCACGCATGGGCTGTACTTCATCTCTTACTGCCATCGTCTCTACAATATCGAGCAGCAATTGCTGAGCATGTTCGGCGAGCGCGACGGCAAAATGGACGCCATGCTGCGCTTCACCAAACCGGTCAGCGGCAGCTACTTTTTTGCGCCGTCGCTGGATGCTTTGCAAGCGCTGTAACCGCTATGTATTAAGGTCAACCTGGGGCGATTCATCGCGCCGCTACGGATATCAGCCCTTATTTGTCGCGGCGCAATTTAATGCGCAATGAATCGCTTAATGCCGATTTACATTTGCATTCGCCGCATAAACTCTCCCGCCGTCTTATGCCTTTTTAGACTTTTAAATCCCTAAACGATATATAAAACCGTTACAGCTTTCCCCTGAGTTATAAATACACTGACAGCATCTAATGGCATTGGCTTAACTGCCGTCTTTCAGGGTGCAGCATGACACTTCCGATTTCGAAAAAATGGCTTGGCGGTATCGCGCTGTCGTGTGCTTTAGCCGGTGCGGCGCAAGCGACCGAGTTGCTGAATAGCTCTTACGACGTTTCGCGCGAACTGTTCGTTGCCCTTAATGCACCCTTTGAAAAACAGTGGGACGCTGCCCATCCCAATGACAAACTGACCATCAAGCAGTCGCACGCCGGTTCTTCTAAGCAGGCGCTGGCGATTCTGCAAGGGCTGCGCGCCGATGTGGTGACCTACAATCAGGTGACAGATGTGCAGGTGCTGCACGACAAAGGCCAACTGATTCCCGCTGACTGGCAACAACGTCTGCCAAACAGCAGCTCACCGTTTTACTCCACCATGGCGTTTCTGGTGCGTAAAGGTAACCCGAAGCAGATTCACAGCTGGGCCGATCTGGCGCGCGATAACGTGAAGCTGATTTTCCCTAACCCAAAAACCTCGGGTAACGGCCGTTACACTTATCTCGCCGCGTGGGGCGCTGCCGATCAGGCGGATGGCAAAGATAAAGCCAAAACCAGAGCCTTTATGGCGAAGTTCCTCAAGAACGTGGAAGTGTTTGATACCGGCGGTCGCGGTGCGACCACCACCTTTGCCGAGCGCGGTCTGGGCGATGTGTTGATCAGCTTTGAATCGGAAGTGAATAACATCCGTAATCAGTACGGCAAAGACGACTACGAAGTGATCGTGCCAAAAACCAATATTCTGGCGGAGTTCCCGGTGGCGTGGGTCGACAAAAATGTCGAGCACAACGGCACCACCGACGCGGCCAAAGCCTATCTGAATTATCTCTACACGCCTGAAGCGCAGAAAATCATCACCAATTATTATTATCGCGTGAATAACCCGCAGCTGATGGCGGAGCAGAAAGATCGCTTCCCGCAGACAGAACTGTTCAACGTCAAAGACGCCTTTGGCGGCTGGGATAACGTGATGAAAGTCCATTTTGCCAATGACGGTGAGCTGGACAAATTACTGGCAGCGGGGCGCGGTTAATGTTCGCGCTCGCTCAAAAACGTGTTTTGCCGGGCTTTGGACTGAGCCTCGGCACCAGCTTACTCTTCACCTGTCTGATTCTGCTGCTGCCGATCAGCGCGCTGCTGATGCAGCTGTCGCAAATGACGCTGGCGCAATACTGGGCGGTGATTAGCCATCCACAGCTGATCGCCGCCTATAAAGTGACGATTCTGGCGGCGGGCGTGGCCTCGCTGTTCAACGCCGTATTCGGCATGCTGATGGCGTGGATTCTGACGCGTTATCGCTTCCCCGGCCGCACGCTGCTGGATGGTTTGATGGATCTGCCGTTTGCGCTGCCGACTGCGGTGGCAGGTTTAACGCTGGCGGGTCTGTTTTCGGTCAACGGCTGGTACGGTCAGTGGCTGGCGCATTTTGATATTAAAGTCTCTTACACCTGGCTCGGCATCGCTGTGGCGATGGCCTTTACCAGCATTCCGTTTGTGGTGCGTACCGTGCAGCCGGTGCTGGAAGAGTTAGGTCCGGAATATGAAGAAGCCGCGGAAACGCTGGGCGCAACGCGCTGGCAGAGCTTCCGTCGCGTGGTGCTGCCAGAAGTGGCGCCGGCATTGCTGGCCGGCACTGCGCTGTCGTTTACCCGCAGCATCGGTGAGTTTGGCGCGGTAATCTTTATCGCCGGCAACATCGCCTGGAAAACGGAAGTGACCTCGCTGATGATTTTTGTGCGTCTGCAGGAGTTTGATTATCCGGCGGCGAGCGCCATCGCCTCGGTGATCATGGCGGCTTCCTTGCTGCTGCTGTTCGCGATTAACACCTTGCAGAGCCGCTTTGGCCGTCGCTTAGGAGGCCACTGATGGCGGAGATTTCACACATCAACCACGCCGACCGCCAGCCAATCAACTGGGGCAAGTGGCTGCTGATTGGCATCGGTGCGCTGATTTCCATCCTGCTGCTGGTGGTGCCGATGGTTTCCATCTTCTGGGAAACGCTCAACCAGGGTTTGGTTGCCTCGCTGAGTAACCTGAAAGATGGCGACATGCTGCACGCCATCTGGCTGACCCTCTTAGTGGCGCTGATTACCGTACCGGTCAACATGGTGTTCGGTACGCTGCTGGCGTGGCTGGTGACGCGCTTCACCTTTCCCGGCCGCCAGCTGCTGTTGACGCTGTTTGATATCCCGTTTGCGGTGTCGCCGGTGGTTGCCGGGTTGATGTATCTGCTGTTCTGGGGCGTCAACGGTCCTGCCGGTGGCTGGCTGGATGCGCATAATATTCAGATTATGTTCTCCTGGCCGGGCATGGTGCTGGCCACCATCTTCGTTACCTGTCCGTTTGTGGTGCGTGAATTGGTGCCGGTGATGCTGAGCCAGGGCAGTCACGAAGATGAAGCGGCGGTGCTGCTCGGCGCATCCGGCTGGCAGATGTTCCGCCGCGTGACGTTGCCGAATATCCGTTGGGCGCTGATGTACGGCGTGGTGCTGACCAACGCACGTGCGATTGGTGAATTTGGTGCGGTCTCGGTGGTTTCGGGATCGATTCGCGGCGAAACCTATACCTTGCCGCTTCAGGTTGAATTACTGCATCAGGATTACAACACCGTGGGCGCCTTTACTGCCGCCGCGCTGCTGACCCTGATGGCAATCGTAACGCTGTTTCTGAAAAGCGTGGTGCAGTGGCGATTAGAGCATCAGCAGAAGCGCCTACAGGAGGAAAATCATGAGCATTGAGATTAAACAAATCAACAAATCGTTTGACCGCACATCGGTTCTTAACGACATCTCTCTGGATATTCCTTCCGGCAAGATGGTGGGGCTGCTGGGGCCATCCGGTTCTGGTAAAACCACGCTGCTGCGTATCATCGCTGGGCTGGAACATCAGAACAGCGGACAGATCCATTTCAATGGCAAAGACGTCAGCCGCATCCATGCGCGCGATCGTCAGGTGGGCTTTGTGTTCCAGCACTACGCGCTGTTCCGCCACATGACGGTGTTCGACAATATCGCCTTTGGCCTTACCGTTCTGCCACGTCGCGAACGTCCAGGTGCTGCTGAGATCAAACAGCGCGTTACGCGTCTGCTTGAGATGGTACAACTTTCCCATCTGGGCAACCGCTTCCCGGCACAGTTGTCGGGTGGACAGAAGCAGCGTGTAGCGCTGGCGCGTGCACTGGCGGTAGAACCGCAAATTCTGCTGCTGGATGAGCCGTTTGGCGCGTTGGATGCGCAGGTGCGTAAAGAGTTGCGTCGCTGGCTGCGTCAGTTGCATGAAGAGTTGAAATTCACCAGCGTGTTCGTGACCCACGACCAGGAAGAAGCGATGGAAGTGGCGGACACCGTGGTGGTGATGAGCCAGGGCAACATTGAACAGGTTGGTACGCCAGATGACGTATGGCGCGATCCATCGACGCGCTTTGTGCTGGAATTCCTTGGCGAAGTGAATCGCTTTACAGGCGAAGTACACGGCTCGCAGTTCCATGTGGCCGCGCATCGCTGGCCGCTGGGCTACACGCCTGCGCATCAGGGCGAAGTTGAACTGTTCCTGCGTCCGTGGGAAATCGATATTTCACGCCAGAGCAGCCTGGAAACGCCTTTGCCAGTGCAGGTGCTGGAGATCAGCCCGCGCGGCCACTTCTGGCAGTTGGTTGTTCAGCCGAGCGGCTGGCAGGGCGAGGTGTTCTCCGTGGTGTTCGACGGCGATCACCATGCGCCGGTGCGTGGTGAACGCCTGTTCGTTGGCCTGCAACAGGCGCGAATTTACCATGGCACTACGCCGCTGCGCCCGGTTGCCTTTGCCGAGAGCGCCTGATATTTTTGACACTCCTTCGGGCGGGACTTTCCCGCCCGTTTTATTTGCCCCTCTTTCGTCTGGAATTAAACCGTGACCACACTGGAAAATACCATCGGCAATACGCCGTTGATAAAGTTGCAGCGCCTGACGCCTGATAACGGCAGCGAGATCTGGCTAAAGCTGGAAGGCAACAATCCAGCCGGTTCCGTCAAAGACCGTGCGGCCTGGTCGATGATTCATCAGGCGGAGTTGCGCGGTGACATCAAACCGGGCGATACCTTAATTGAAGCCACCAGCGGCAATACCGGCATTGCGCTGGCGATGATCGCCGCGATGAAGGGCTACAAGCTGCGCCTGTTGATGCCCGATAACATGAGCCAGGAGCGCCAGGATGCGATGCGCGCCTACGGCGCTGAATTGCTGCTGGTATCGCGCGAGCAGGGCATGGAAGGGGCACGCGATTTGGCGCAGGCGATGGCCGATCGCGGCGAAGGACGCGTGCTGGATCAGTTCAACAATCCCGATAATCCGCTGGGCCACTATCTCACCACGGGCCCGGAAATCTGGCAGCAAAGCGCTGGCCGCATGACGCATTTTGTCTCCAGCATGGGCACCACCGGCACCATTACCGGCGTTGGGCGTTACCTGAAAGAGTTCGCGCCAGCGGTGCAGATAATTGGCCTGCAGCCACAAGAGGGCAGCAGCATTCCCGGTATACGTCGCTGGCCTGAAGCCTATTTGCCTGGCATCTTCCGTCCGGAGTTAGTGGATGAGGTAATAGATATGGCGCAGCGCGAGGCGGAAGAGACCATGCGCGCGCTGGCGCAGCGTGAAGGGATTTTCTGTGGCGTCAGCTCTGGCGGCGCGGTGGCCGGCGCATTGCGTATCGCCACGGCGCAGCCTGGCAGCGTGGTGGTGGCGATTGTGTGCGATCGCGGCGACCGCTATCTCTCAACCGGCGTTTTCCACTGATCCCACTTTCCCACCGATGATTTGGCCTGCGCGTACTGTGATGGTACGTCCAGGCCATTTTTGTCTATAGTCTTCGTAATATTCGTCTGACGTAAGCAACGTAAGGATCGCGTAAAACCGGCTGCGTTCGTTGTGGACTCAGGACAAAATAGCGGCAATTTACACGAGAGATAACGATGAAAATTCTGCTGGTTGATGATGATGTAGAACTTGGCACCATGTTGAGCCAATACCTGATTGCTGAAGGTTTTGAAACACAACTGGTTTTAACCGGTAGCGCCGGTGTGGAGGGCGCGTTATCGGGCAACTATACCGCAATGATTCTCGACATCATGCTGCCTGATATGAGCGGCATCGATGTGCTGCGCCAGGTGCGGCAGAACAGCCGATTACCGGTAATTATGCTGACGGCGAAAGGCGACAATATTGATCGGGTGATCGGCCTGGAAATGGGTGCGGATGATTACATGCCGAAACCGTGCTATCCGCGTGAACTGGTGGCCCGTCTGCGCGCCGTGCTGCGTCGCTTTGAAGATCAGACTCCGCTGCCGGATAAGAAAGAGCTGCTACGCTGGGGCGATCTCAGCCTCAATCCCGCCACGCGTATCACCGAATGGCAGGGCAAAGCGTTCGATCTGACGGCTTCAGAGTTTAACTTGCTGGATTTGCTGCTGCGTGCGCCGGATCGCGTGGTGTCGAAAGATGAGCTGTCGGAAAAAGGCCTTGGCCGTCCGCGCGAAGCTTACGATCGTAGCGTTGATGTGCATATCAGCAACATCCGTCAAAAGCTGGCTGCCTTAACCGCCGACAGCGTCAACATTGAAACTGTGCGCAGTATTGGTTATCGCATTCGATGAAACACAGCTATCGCGGCCGCATGTTCTGGAAGATTTTGCTGGGCTTCTGGATTGTGTTTGTCATCATCAGCCAACTGTTGTGGCTAGGCTTTACGCTCTCCGGTAATCGACATGAGCCGCCAGAGCTGGTGGCGATTCGGCGTATCGTTAATCTGCAAATGGCGTCAGCGGTTTCAGTACTGGAGCGCGGTGGTCCCAGCTCGCTTGATGACATGATGGCCGACTGGGAACCGAACGATCGGCAATTCTTCTCGGTGATCCAGCACGAAAAACCCGCTGCGACGCCCAACAATGCGCCGCCAGAAAGCATCAACGAACCCTTTCAGGGACCGTTTCCTGATGTGATTGTGCGCTGGGTAAAAGGGCAGGATGGCAAACAGTACGAGCTGCGTTACGACGTTAAAGGTCTGCGCGAAGACAGCTCAATGGGCGGCGGCCGCCCGCGCCGCATCCTGAATATCCCCGAACCGATGTTTACCTTCGCTGGCGCATTGGGGCTGCTGTTTAGCCTGCTGCTGGCGTGGAACCTGACGCGACCAATGCAGCAGCTGCGTGAGGGCTTTGCGCGCGTCTCCAGCGGTGATTTGTCGGTACGGCTCTATCCGGTGATGCGCAAACGCCATGATGAGCTCTCGAACGTTGCGCAGGATTTTGATGCGATGGTCGAGCGCCTCGATACGCTGGTGAAAGCGCGTGAGGAGCTGCTGCATGATATCTCCCACGAGCTGCGTTCACCGCTGGCGCGCTTGCAGCTGGCGACAGGCCTGGCGCGGCAGACGCCGGAATCCGTCGAATCCTCGCTCAATCGCATTGATGAGGAAGCCCGACGCCTCGACAAGATGATTGGCGAGCTGCTGACGCTTTCGCGCGCTGAGCACGAAAGTATGCCTGGGGAACAATATTTCGACCTTACCGGCCTGCTGCATGCGGTGGTGACCGATGTGCGCTACGAAGCGCAGATTCCCGGCGTGATTGTCGATTTTCAGGTGGATGAGAATGCCGATTACACCGTTCACGGCAATGCGGAACTGATTCGTCGTGGTGTGGAGAATGTGCTGCGCAATGCGCTGCGATTCTCGCACAAAGGGCAGCACATCAACGTGCGGCTGCAGGCGGAAAATCAGTGGCTGGCAATTAGCGTGCGCGATCAAGGGCCGGGCGTGGACGATGAGAAGCTTTCGAGCATCTTCGATCCTTTTGTACGGGTTAATTCTCCGCTGATGGGCAAAGGCTACGGTTTGGGGCTATCGATTGTGCGTAAGGTGATTCTGGCGCATCACGGTGAAGTTCAGGCGGTAAATCGCCCGGAAGGTGGTCTGGAGTTAACGTTAAGGTTACCGCGCTGGAAGCAGGAATAAGGCTTAGTGCAGCCGGTCAGGACGACGGGGCAGATCGTAAAGACGGCATAAACCGTCCCTGGGCCTCGGCTCGCGCCTTCCCTGGCGCGAGACGCTTTACTCCTCTGCCCCGTCGTCCCGACCTCTTCCCGCATTGTGCGCGTTGAAAGATGCAAGAGTAGGGCAGACTGAAACAAAAAACGGCACCCTTTGGGTGCCGTTTTGCAATTCTCACGAATCAGCCGAAGCTTACTTTTTAATGCGGATAACCGGAGTCTCGCCCACAGTTACCTGACCGGAGAGTTTGATCAGGTCTTTAATCTCGTCCATGTTCGAGATTACAACCGGCGTCAGCGTGGATTTCGCTTTCTCTTCCAGCAGTGCCAGATCAAACTCGATCACCACGTCGCCTTTCTTAACCTTCTGGCCTTCTTCAGCGATGCGTTTGAAACCTTCACCTTTGAGCTCAACCGTGTCGATACCGAAGTGAACAAACAGTTCGATACCGTTATCAGACTCGATTGAAAATGCGTGGTTAGTTTCGAAAATCTTGCCGATAGTACCATCAACCGGTGCAACCATTTTGTTGCCGGTTGGTTTGATTGCGATACCGTCACCCACGATTTTCTCAGCGAATACCACATCAGGTACGTCTTCGATATTTACGATTTCGCCTGACAGAGGCGCAACGATATCAATAGTGCCTGACGCGCTCTCTGATTTTTCGCCAAAAAGTTTAGAAAACAAACCCATGATCTTCTCCTAAGCAGTAATTTGAGGCTAGCGTCCGTGGATCAGCAGAGCGTTTTTTCTTTAATGAACTTGTTGACCAAATTCATCAAATCATCCGCTGTTGGTTGATCCAGAGCCTGCTCCGCCAATGCCTTCGCATCTTCGAAATTAGTATTACGAATGATTTTCTTGATGCTTGGGATTGAAATGGCGCTCATGCTGAATTCGTCCAGCCCCATTCCCAGTAACAGTAGTGTAGCACGTTCATCACCAGCCAGCTCACCACACATGCCGGTCCATTTCCCTTCGGCATGTGATGCATCGATCACTTGCTTAATGAGGCCAAGAACAGACGGCGTCATTGGGTTATAGAGGTGTGAAATCAAATCATTACCACGATCGACCGCCAGAGTATACTGCGTCAGGTCATTTGTCCCAATACTAAAGAAGTCGACTTCTTTCGCCAGATGACGAGCAATCACTGCGGATGCTGGCGTTTCAACCATGATGCCCACTTCAATGGTCTCATCAAAGGATTTGCCTTCTTCGCGCAGTTGCGCTTTCAGCAGCTCCAGTTCGCCTTTCAGAATGCGAACTTCTTCTACTGAAATGATCATTGGGAACATGATGCGCAGTTTACCGAATGAGGATGCACGCAGAATCGCGCGCAGCTGCGCATGCAAAATCTCTTTACGGTCCATGGCGATACGAATCGCGCGCCAGCCGAGGAACGGGTTGTCTTCTTTCGGCAGGTTCATGTAAGGCAGATCTTTGTCGCCGCCGATGTCCATGGTACGCACGATAACCGCCTGCGAACCCACGGCTTCAGCCACGGCTTTATACGCCTGGAATTGTTCTTCTTCGGTTGGCAGTGAATCACGGTCCATAAACAGGAACTCGGTACGATACAGGCCAACACCTTCCGCGCCGTTGCGCTCTGCACCGGCGACATCGCGCACGGTACCGATGTTAGCGCAGACTTCAACCTGATGGCCGTCCAGCGTAATGGCTGGCAGATCTTTCAGTTTCGCCAGTTCATGCTTTTCAGACAGATATTGAGTCTGAATTGCTTTCAGTTCTTCCTGCACGTCATCAGTTGGATTGACGTAAATTTTGTTGTTCACGCCATCAATGATCAGGAAATCACCGTTTTTCACGGTGGCAGTCACGTTGCCGGTGCCGACAATCGCAGGCAGCTCAAGCGAACGCGCCATGATCGAGGTGTGAGATGTACGCCCACCCAGATCGGTAATAAAGCCCAGCACCTTCTTCAGGTTCAGCTGTGCGGTTTCTGACGGCGTTAAATCTTTCGCCACCAGAATAGATTCGTCAGCAATCGCACTCAGGTCGACAATGTGCAGACCGAGAATGTTCTGCAGCAGACGCTTACCAATATCACGTACGTCAGCCGCACGCTCTTTCAGGTATTCGTCATCCAGCTCTTCCAGTGCAACGGCCTGGCCTTCAATCACGGTGTGAGCAGCGGCGTCCGCGGTAGCATGGTCTTTCTTGATGAGGTCGATGATTTCCTGCTCAAGCTCTTCGTCTTCGAGCAGCATGATGTGACCTTCAAAGATCGCCGCTTTCTCTTCACCGAAGGTTTCACCGGCTTTAATGCGAATGGCTTCGAGCTGTGAAGCAGCTTTGCTGCGTCCATCAAGGAAGCGCTGAACTTCCTGCTCAACCTGATCGTCAGTAATTTTTTTACGGCTGATGACGATCTCATCTTCCTTCAGCAAAAGTGCGTTGCCGAAAGCGATACCCGGTGATGCTAAAATGCCTGAAATCATAACCCTACCTTTTAATCACGATGGCTCATTGACCCGATGCGTCGCCACTGTCGCGGAGCAGTACTCTAAAGATGCAATAACGCGGACAGATTGTCCGCGATCAAGATATTTGCACTCAATGGGGCAAAGGGGTCGGTTTAGTTGCGAACTGAGCCGGTTACTCCAGCTCAGCCATCAGCTTGACCAGGTGCTCAACCGCTTGCTGCTCGTCTTCACCTTCAGCAGACAGCGTAACAACCGTACCTTGAGTCAGACCCAAAGTCTGCAGTTTAAACAGGCTTTTCGCGCTGGCAGATTTGCCATTAGAGGTCACATTGATTTCTGACTTAAAAGCCTTTGCTTCTTTGACGAACTGGGCTGCAGGACGAGTATGAAGGCCGTTAGGTGCGGTAATGGTAACTTCTTGCTGGAACATTCTATTTCCCCAACTTTATCAGGTTTGGTGTTATGGATCTAAAGTCTAGCCTGGAGCCGTAACTTTAGCCTGTGTAGGTGCGCTGGTATGGCTTTGAGCTCACCATAAAATGCGCTCGAATGAGTACGTCATTAACAGTGACAGATCAAAAACTGCACGAATGCGTCACTCTTCTCATTATGCCGTGATTCGCCGTTTCGCCAAATCAGTAAATCGATTCAGCTTGATCCACTTCAAAGGCAGATTAATTTCAGGCACCGAAATAATTGGAAGCTTAAATACCAGAGCCGCATCACTGAAAGCAATCTGTCTGGTGATAAAAGTGAGATCTGCACCACAAAAAAGCACCCATTCGGGTGCTTTTTTCGTCAGTTTCAGACTTTCAGCATCACTGCTGAAGTTCTTTCTCAGTGAAGAGATCGGCAAACAGCGCGGTACTTAAATAACGTTCGCCGGAGGAGGGCAGAATCACCACGATGTTCTTGTTGGCGAAGGCTTCATCTTCTTGCAGCTTCAGCGCGGCAGCAACGGCAGCACCTGAAGAGATACCTGCTAAAATACCTTCTTCTTCCATCAGCTTACGGGCGGTGCTAATGGCTTCTTCATTGGTGATCGCCACTACGCGGTCGATCAATTCCAGATCAAGGTTGCCAGGAATGAAGCCGGCACCGATGCCCTGGATTTTATGTGGGCCTGGTTTGATCTCTTCGCCCGCCAGCGCCTGAGCAATAACCGGTGAATCGGTTGGCTCAACGGCAACGGTAATCAACTCGGTCTTGCCTTTGGTATTCTTGATGTAGCGGCTCACGCCTGTCAGCGTACCGCCGGTGCCCACGCCCGCAATAAACACGTCCACTTCGCCGTCGGTGTCTTCCCAAATTTCTGGACCGGTGGTTTTTTCGTGGATCTCCGGGTTGGCTGGGTTGCTGAACTGCTGCAACAGCACATATTTGTCCGGATCGCTGGCGACAATCTCTTCCGCCTTCGCGATGGCACCTTTCATGCCTTTAGGACCTTCGGTTAGCACCAGGTTAGCTCCCAGCGCTTTCAGCAGCTTGCGGCGCTCAATTGACATGGTTTCTGGCATGGTTAGCGTCAGCTTGTAACCGCGCGCTGCGGCGACGTAAGCCAGCGCAATACCGGTGTTACCGCTGGTTGGTTCAACCAGCTCAACGCCCGGCTTCAAAATACCGCGTTTTTCCGCGTCCCAAATCATATTGGCACCGATACGGCATTTGATGCTGAAGCTCGGGTTGCGCGACTCGACCTTAGCCAGAATGCGGCCGTTACCGATGCGGTTCAGTCGAACCAGCGGCGTATGACCAATTGTCAGAGAGTTGTCTTCATAGATCTTACTCATAGCTCGTCCTTAACTGTATGAAATATTGGGAACCCTCAGAGCATACCTTTTCTAATGATGTGCGGAAGGAAAGAAATCGCATATCTATATAGCGCACAACCATAAGCCTTACGCAAAAATGCATAAGACGATTTAAAGCTTTAGCGGCGTGCATGTTGTGCATGATAACGATCCACCCACATGGCCGTTGCACCGCATACCGCAACCGGCAGAATCGCCAGATTGATAATCGGGATCATGGTGAACAGGCTAACCAGCGCACCAAATTGCATATTTGCGCTTTTGTGCTGGCGCAACGCCTGGCGCATCTGCTGGAAACTCACTTTGTGGTTATCAAATGGGTAGTCGCAATACTGCACGGACAGCATCCACGCACTGAATAAAAACCATAGAACGGGCGCCACCGTTTGTCCAAAGCCGGGGATAAAGTGCAGCAACAGCAAACCAAGCGCACGCGGCAAATAGTAGCCGAGCTTCTGAAACTCTCGCTTCATGATGCGCGGTATGTCTTTTATCAGGCCCACCCAACCGCTATCTGGTAATGGCGTTCCGGTCAATCGCCCTTCAAGCTGCTCGGCGAGCAAGCCACAGAAGGGCGCGGCAATCAGATTTGCCAGAGTCGAAAAGAAGTAACTGAATACCAACACAATCGAAATCACTGAGAGCGGCCATAGCAGATAACTCAGCCACTGCAGCCAGTCAGGGATATGTGACATTAAAGCCGGGATCCACTGCCCCAAGCGCTGAAACAACCAGATAAAGGCACCGCCAAGTAGCACGATGTTGATCAGTAGCGGCATGATGACATAGCGACGAATGCCGGGCAGGCGCACCAGTTTCCATCCTTCAGCGAAGTAGTGAACACCATTAAATGTTGAGACCGAATTTCCTGCGGGCATAGCGAGCCTTTCTCCTAAATATAGCGGCGCGACCATCATAACCTGGCTTTTTATCGGCTTCAGGCAGTGTTTGCGCGAAAAAACAGCAAAAAAGCGTGGGGCAGCTATCTAATTTGTCAGAAAATACTGCACAGACTTGCACTTGTTTAGCTGGGCAAATACAGTTAGAGGATAAAGTTTGCCGTGGTGGCAAGGTATTGGAACAACAGAGAATACAATGATGCAGGATTTGCGTCTGATATTAATCGTTGTTGGCGCGATCGCCATAATAGCGCTGCTACTTCATGGACTGTGGACCAGCCGTAAAGAGCGCTCCTCCGTGTTTCGTGATCGCCCGCACAAACGTCTGAAACAGCGCGAAGAAGCCGATGAAGATCTGCTGAGCGAAGAAGATGATGGCGTCGGCGAAGTCCGTGTACGTCGTCCTCGTGATGCGGATGAAGAACCTGAATTCACTGCACGTCCAGCGAGCGCGCCGCGTGCGCCTGAACCTGTACGTCAACCGGCATCACGTCAGGCTGACCCATTATTAGGCGATCCGCTGCTGGATAACGAGCCAGACGTGCGTAAGCCGGCTGCGCCGCAAGCGCCAGTGGCGAAGCCAGCGCCAGCGCCTGCACCACAACCAATTCAGGCCGATCCTTTGCTGGATAACGAACCGCTTTCCGCGACTCAACCTGCACCTGAATTCCTCGCCGCAGAAGAGCCAGAATTCGAACCTGAAGCGCCAGTTGCACATCAACCAGAAGCGCCACAGCCAGCGGCTGCTGCGCCTGGCAGTAAAAAAGAGGCCGTATTAGTGCTGCACGTCGCTGCACATGCGGGCGGCGAACTGAACGGTGAAGCGCTGTTGCAGGGCATCCTGCAAGCCGGATTCCAGTTTGGTGAGATGAACATTTTCCATCGCCATCTTAGCCCAGCCGGCAGCGGTCCGGTGCTGTTTAGCCTGGCGAACATGGTGAAGCCGGGTTCATTCGATCCGGATCAAATGGGGAATTTCTCTACGCCTGGCGTCTCGATCTTCATGATGGTGCCGTCGTACGGCGATGCGAATCAGAACTTCAAGCTGATGCTGCAATCCGCGCAGCGTATCGCTGATGATGTAGGCGGCGTGGTGCTGGATGATGAGCGTCGCATGATGACGCCGCAGAAGCTGGAAACCTACAAAACGCGTATTCGCGAAGTTATCGGTTAATCGCCGCTAGCTGAGTCAAAACAAGTATAACCCCCGCCTGTCGGGGGTTTTTTATCGGATAAGAGACTATGAAATCGGTTCAGGAGCAGATCACCGCGCTGCGCACCACGTTACGTCACCACGAATATCTCTACCACGTGATGGATACGCCGGAAATTCCGGATGCAGAGTATGACCGATTGATGGTTCAGCTGCGCGAGCTGGAAAGCGCACATCCTGATTTGATCACCCCTGATTCACCCACCCAACGCGTGGGTGCGGCACCGCTGGCGGCTTTTGAGCAAGTGCGTCATGAAGTGCCGATGTTATCGCTGGACAACACCTTTGATGAAGCGGGCTTCCTTGCCTTTAATAAACGCGTGCAGGATCGCCTTAAAAGCACTGACGAATTGACTTACTGCTGCGAGCTCAAGCTGGATGGTCTAGCCGTGAGCTTGCTGTATGAAGATGGCCTGCTGGTGCGTGCGGCGACGCGCGGAGATGGTACCACCGGCGAGAACATCACGGCGAACGTGCGCACAATTCACGCCATTCCGCTGCGTCTGCATGGCGATAACATCCCCGCACGCGTTGAAGTGCGTGGCGAAGTGTTTATCACCGAAAGCGGTTTTGAAAAGCTGAATGAAGAAGCGCGTCGCACCGGCGCGAAAGTCTTTGCTAACCCACGCAACGCCGCAGCCGGTTCACTGCGCCAGCTCGATCCACGCATCACCGCTAAACGTCCACTGACCTTCTTCTGCTACGGTTTTGGTCTGCTGGAAGGCGGTGAAATGCCTGCCAGCCATTGGCAACGTCTGCAACAGTTTAAGGCGTGGGGATTGCCAGTCACCGATCGTATTCGCCTGGCACACAGCGCCGATGAAGTGCTGGCGTTTTATCGTCAGGTTGAGCAGGAGCGCCCGTCGCTCGGCTTCGATATCGATGGCGTGGTTATCAAGGTCGATTCGCAGGCGCTGCAGGAGCAGCTCGGCTTTGTGGCGCGAGCGCCGCGCTGGGCTGTGGCCTTTAAATTCCCGGCGCAGGAACAGATGACGTTCGTGCGCGATGTCGAATTCCAGGTGGGCCGCACCGGCGCGATTACGCCCGTCGCGCGTCTGGAGCCGGTTCAGGTTGCGGGCGTTGTGGTAAGTAATGCCACGCTGCACAACGCCGATGAAATTGCCCGACTGGGTTTGCGCATTGGCGACAAGGTGGTGATTCGCCGCGCCGGTGACGTGATTCCGCAAGTGGTCAACGTGGTGGAATCGGAGCGCCCGGCAGAGACGCGTGAAATCGTCTTCCCAGGTCATTGCCCGGTGTGCGGTTCAGACGTTGAACGCGTGGAAGGTGAAGTTGTGACGCGCTGCACCGGCGGCCTGATTTGTGGCGCGCAGCGTAAAGAAGCACTTAAACACTTCGTTTCGCGTCGTGCGATGGATGTCGATGGCATGGGCGATAAGATCATCGATCAGTTGGTGGAGAAAGAGTACGTCTTAACGCCAGCCGATCTGTTCCGCCTTACTGCCGGTAAGCTAACCGGACTCGATCGCATGGGCCCTAAATCGGCTCAGAACGTGGTTGATGCGCTGGAAAAGGCCAAATCCACCACGCTGGCACGTTTCCTCTATGCGCTGGGTATTCGCGAAGTGGGCGAAGCCACTGCCGCCAACCTTGCCAATCACTTTGGCGAGCTGGAAAAGGTGATGAACGCCGATCTCGATGCGCTGATTGAAGTGCAGGATGTCGGCAAAGTGGTAGCGACGCATGTGCGTAACTTTATGGATGAAGAGAGCAACCGCGCCGTTATTCGCGATCTTACTGAAGAGATTGGCGTGCACTGGCCGCAGGTTGAAGTGGTCAATGTCGAAGAAATTGATAGTCCATTTGCCGGTAAAACCGTGGTACTGACCGGCTCTCTGTCGCAGATGAATCGCGATGATGCCAAAGAGCGTCTGGTAGCGTTGGGCGCTAAGGTGAGCGGTAGCGTGTCGAAGAAAACCGATTTGCTGATTGCGGGGGAAGCGGCCGGTTCCAAGCTGGCGAAAGCGCAGGAGCTCGGCATTCCGGTGATCGACGAAGCGGAAATGATTCGCCTGCTCGGAGCGTAATGTGGATAAACAGCAACTGGTTGAAATCGCCAATACCGTGATGCCGTTCGGCAAGTACAAGGGCAGAGCGCTGATTGATGTGCCGGAGGAGTATTTGCTGTGGTTCGCTCGCAAAGATGAATTCCCGGCCGGTAAGTTAGGCGAATTGATGCAGCTGACGCTGACCATCAAGATCGAAGGGCTGGAAGGTTTAATCAAACCACTCAAGCGCAATGAATAATAAAACGGCCCGCTTTTTGCGGGCCGTTTTATTTAGGACTTCTGCGCTTCAACTTGCTGCTGCGCCAGCCGTTTTTCATTGCCGGCTTTGTAGCGCTGGGCAATGAAAGAACACACCATTAACTGCACCTGATGGAAAATCATCAGCGGCAGCACGATTATCCCCACGGAACTGGCTGGGAACAGGATGTTGGCCATCGGGACACCGTTCGCCAGACTCTTTTTCGAGCCACAGAACAGCACCACAATCTCGTCCGCACGGCTGAAGCCAAACAGGCGCGATGCCGCCAGGTTAATCGCCAGTGCGATAAACAGCACCAGCACGCTGCCAACCAGAATCCACAGCAAGGTATCCACGCCCACGCGATGCCAAATGCCGTTCACCACCGCTTCACTGAAGGCGGAGTAAACCACCAGCAGAATCGAGGTTTGGTCGGTTTTACCAATCAGGCTGCGATGCTTCTCGACCCACGCGCCAATCCAGCGACGCGACAGATGTCCTAAAACAAACGGCACCAGCAGTTGCAGCATAATTTTGCCAATCTGCTCCAGACCGTTGCCCGGCATTTCGCTGTGCACATTCATCACCAAATTCACCAGCAGCGGCGAGACAAATACGCCGAGCAGGCTGGAGGCTGAAGCCGCACAGACCGCAGCGGCGACGTTGCCGCCCGCCATTGAGGTGAAGGCGATTGAGGATTGCACGGTCGCTGGCAGAATACACAGATAGATAAAGCCGGTGTAAATCTCCGGGCTGACGTTAACCGGATGCCACCAGACAATCAGCAAACCAATAATCGGGAAAATCACAAAGGTGCTGCACATAATCCACAAGTGCAAACGCCAGTGGCTGCTGCCGGCAATGATCTTCTCGCGCGACAGTTTGGCGCCATGCATAAAGAACAGCAGGGCGATGGCGGCAGTGGTCAGATATTCGAAGATATCGACAAAGACGCCTTTGGCAGGAATAAAGCTGGCCAGCAGCACGGTAATGATGAGTTTAATCATCATCGGATCGAGGCGTAAAAATCCCATTGTTAAAATCCGGTAAATTTAGAAAAATGATGGTGCTGATTGTGCGCCTGCTGGGTTTAGAAATAAAATTGATTTATTGCATCAATCTATGAGCGATATCGATGAATTACACCTTACGTCAGTTGCGTACCTTTGTCGCGGTGGCGCATCACGGCAGCTTCAGTCTGGCCGGCCAAGCGATTGGTTTAAGTCAGTCGGCGGTCAGCCATAGCATTAAAGAGCTGGAAGCTGAAATGGGCGTGCGCTTGCTCGATCGCACTACGCGGGAAGTAATGCTGACCGAGGCGGGGCAGCAGCTGGCCACACGGCTTAATCGTCTGCTGGACGACCTCAATACCACCGTGTTGGATGTGCGCAGCTATGGCGAACAGCGCAGCGGCACGGTGCGTGTTGCCGCCAGCCAAACGCCTTCTGCCCATCTAATGCCGCAGTGCCTGGCCAGCAGCCAGCAGCGCTATCCGGATATCCGCGTTATCCTGCATGACCGCGTACAGCAATGGGTGCTGCAAAGCGTACGCAATGCGGAGGTTGATTTTGGCATTGTAATTGGCCCGCTCAACGACACTGATTTCGACAGCGAAGAGATTCTGCAGGAGCCTTTTTTACTGCTGTGTCATGAAGATGACGAGCTGGCGCAAATTGAACAGGCGCAATGGTCGATGCTGGCCGGACGCAATATGGTGCTACAGGATTATGCTTCCGGCAGTCGCGTGTTAGTTGATGCCGCGCTGCAACAGCTGGCTTTGAGTGTGCATGTGGTGCAGGAAATCGGTCATCCCGCTACGCTTTATCCGATGGTGGAAGCGGGAATTGGCATCAGCATTCTGCCTGCGCTGGCCTTGCCGTTGCCGTCAGGACGCAAACTCACGGTGCGGCGTCTTTATCCGGAAATTAACCGCAGCCTGATGCTGATAAAGCGCAAAAACCGCTCGCTGACACCCGCCGCAGAAGCGATCTGGCAGGAAGTGCGCCAGCAGGCAGCCCTGCTGACGCAACAACGCATGCTAAAGCCGGCGTTTTAAACGTACACGTTGATTTGATTGGTATCAGTTGGGCGGTTAATACCATCAGCTTTGGTGGCCGCAGGTTGCTGTGCTTCCTGTTTCTGTTGCGCTTTCTCAGCTTGCTGCTGCTCAATTTGCGCGATTTGCGCTTCAATCATTTGAATCTGTGATTGCAGCATCTGCTCCTGTTCAGACTTTTGCTCATCGGTGAGCGTATCGTCGCTGGAAAGATCTTTCAGCTGCTTAGTGATGGATTGAATCTGTTTATAGAGGCTGGCGATTTCTGAGGTGGAACCGCCGCCGCTACTTGCGGTGCTGACACTACCTACGCTGGATATAGACATGGTTTTCTCCTTGCAATAGACCATTATCGTTATCGGTCAGAGTATAAGGAGGCTTGAGGGCAGGGAGTGTTAAACTTGCGAAAAGGGTTCGTTGGGATTTAGCGCATTAACCACAGATTTAACGCATAGCAAAAAGGCGCCTTTAGGGCGCCTTTTTACATTGGTGGGTCGTGCAGGATTCGAACCTGCGACCAATTGATTAAAAGTCAACTGCTCTACCAACTGAGCTAACGACCCGAAGTGGTGGGTGATGACGGGCTCGAACCGCCGACCCCCTCCTTGTAAGGGAGATGCTCTACCAACTGAGCTAATCACCCACTTCGGTACTGCTTAACAAGAGTGTCATCTGACTAAGATATGGTGGGTGATGACGGGCTCGAACCGCCGACCCCCTCCTTGTAAGGGAGATGCTCTACCAACTGAGCTAATCACCCATATCTTATCTCTTGTTCACTGCGGGCCATCTTTAAACCTTCTAAAGAGTGGTGGGTGATGACGGGCTCGAACCGCCGACCCCCTCCTTGTAAGGGAGATGCTCTACCAACTGAGCTAATCACCCCCGCTGTGTGGAGTCGCATTATAGGGATCCTTCAAAGTGAGTCAACGGTTTTTAAAACTTAAATGTGCGTTCGCTTTAAAAATAATCATCGTGGGGCGCTTTTCGCCAATGTGCTGGTTTTATTAGCAGAAAAGCGCACAGCAAACCGGGATGCCACCGCGACAATCATTGAGGAATCAGCCTCACCTGCTAGAATGTGCGCACTGTTTTTTCGCGTTAACCCGTTTTTTTGTCATCCAGACAATGAAACCTGCGCATTTAAGGCAATGCTGAATGAAAATCAAAACTCGCTTCGCACCCAGCCCAACGGGCTATCTGCACGTAGGCGGTGCTCGTACTGCTCTTTACTCCTGGCTTTATGCTCGCCATAACAAAGGCGAATTCGTTCTGCGTATCGAAGATACCGATCTGGAGCGTTCCACACCGGAAGCCATTGAAGCCATCATGGATGGTATGAACTGGCTGAGCCTTAACTGGGATGAAGGTCCGTATTATCAGACCAAGCGTTTTGATCGCTACAACGCGGTGATCGACGACATGCTGGAAGCGGGCACGGCCTATAAATGCTACTGCAGCAAAGAACGTCTCGATGCGCTGCGTGAAGAGCAGATGGAAAAAGGCGAAAAGCCGCGTTATGACGGCCGCTGCCGCGACAGCCATGAACATCACGCCGCTGATGAACCGTGCGTGGTGCGCTTCCGCAACCCGCAGGACGGTTCTGTCATCTTTGACGATCAGATTCGTGGTCCGATTGAATTCAGCAACCAGGAACTGGATGACCTGATCATTCGTCGTACCGACGGTTCACCCACCTATAACTTCTGTGTGGTGGTGGATGACTGGGATATGGGCATCACTCACGTGATTCGTGGTGAAGACCATATCAACAACACGCCACGCCAGATCAATATCCTGAAAGCGATCGGTGCAGAAGTGCCAACTTACGCGCACGTATCAATGATCCTGGGCGATGACAGTAAGAAGTTGTCCAAACGTCATGGCGCTGTTGGCGTGATGCAGTATCGTGATGACGGTTATTTGCCGGAAGCGCTGCTCAACTATCTGGTACGTCTTGGCTGGTCACATGGCGATCAGGAAATTTTCAGCGTGCCGGAAATGGCAGAGCTGTTCACTCTGGATGCCGTGAGTAAGTCGGCCAGTGCTTTCAATACTGAAAAACTGCAGTGGCTAAATCATCACTACATTAATACGCTGCCGCCGGAGTACGTTGCTACGCAGCTGCAATGGCATATTGAGCAGCAGAAGATTGATACCCGCACCGGTCCGGAGTTGGCAAAGCTGGTTACCTTACTGGGCGAGCGTTGCAAAACCCTGGTAGAGATTGCGGCATCTTGCCGTTACTTCTATGAAGAGTTTGAAGCCTTTGATGCTGACGCGGCGAAGAAGCATCTGCGTCCGGTCGCGCGTCAGCCGCTGGAAGTGGTGCGCGACAAACTGGCTGCAATCAGCGACAGCAACTGGAACGCAGAGAATGTGCATCATGCAATTCAGTCTGCGGCAGATGAGCTGGAGCTGGGGATGGGCAAAGTCGGTATGCCACTGCGTGTAGCGGTGACCGGTTCTGGTCAGTCACCGGCGCTGGATGTGACGGTGGAAGCGATTGGTCGCAGCCGCAGCGTTGCGCGAATCGAAAAAGCGCTGGCATTCATCGCGGAGCGCGAAGCAAACGCATAATGTGAAAAAGCCGGAAGCATCTGCTTCCGGCTTATTTATTCTTCCTGAATCCCCAGACGTTCCAGTACGCCTCGAATTCCCTCCCGCAACAACAACGCCGCAAATTGCTCTTGCTCCGCTGCCGTCATTTGCTGGACAGAATTTATTAATAACGCAGGTAACGTATTTTGTTGTGCACCGTAATTAGCCGCCGGTTCGTTCGCGTGGCGGGTGGATTGAACAAAGCTCTTTACGCGCTCATCTATATGGATCAATCGCGCTTTACCGCCCTGAACACCGGGCTTTGGCGTGGTTGTCCAGTTTTCACGCTTGATCCATTTATTCACCGTTTGCCGACTGTAGCCCGTTTCCTGCGCGAGCTCCTCGGGGGTTAGCCATTCCTTTTTCACGATGCTGTCCCTGTTAAATACATTAGTTCTACATATTACAACAAAACGTAACGGGGAAAAGTAACCTGAACAGAAAATGCCTTCTGCTCTCCAACAAAAGGCAAAATTAGGTTATTGCGCCTGGCTCACTGCGGGTTGTTCCGGACGGAAAGCGATGAAATAGGTGAGGCCAACAAAAATTGCACCGCCCACGCCGTTACCGAGGAACACCGCGATCACGTTTGGCGCAAATTCCGCCCAGCTCATCTGCCCGGCAAAAATTGCTGCCGGAACAATAAACATGTTTGCGACGACGTGCTGGAAGCCAATCGCCACGAACGCCATCACCGGGAACCACATACCGAAAATTTTACCTACCACATCTTTACTGGCGAAGGCGAGCCACACCGCCAGACACACCAGCCAGTTGCAGCCCACGCCGGAAATAAAGGCGTGCAGGAAATCGGCATTCACTTTTGCGTGCGCAATCGCCACGGTTTTTTTCAGGTAATCGCCTTCGGTCATGCCCAGCATGTGACCAAAGAACCATGCAACCGCAACGCTGCCAATGAAATTGGCGAGGGTAACCCAAAACCAGTTACGCAGAACGCTGAAGCCACTGATGCGACGAGCGAACCAGGCGATGGGCATCGTCATCATATTGCCGGTCAGCAGCTCGCCGCCCGCCAGTACCGTCATGATCAACCCGACCGGGAACACCGCAGCGCCGAGTAGCACGCCGAATGAACCCCATTCAGCAGGCAGTTGGTTAATGACATGCAGATCGAGCAGGAAGCCAGTGGCGATAAACGCACCGGCCATAAAGCCAAGAATCAACAAGGTGGAGATAGGCAGGCGGCTTTTAGCCACGCCAGCTTGAATCGCCAGTTGGGCGATCTCTTTAGGTGTATGCAGCGACATAGTTCACTTTTCTTTTATGGATTAATGGGGACGTTGCTGGCCGGTCATTGAGAGAACACCCTGGTAGGATGACCGGTTAATTAGCGCGCTAAGTTTTACACGCACTTTTAACGAAAACAAGACTGCTTCTAACATCTTTAACCTAAAGTTAACGCAGGGTTGAGGTTGGAGAGGGGAAGCATTGCCGGATGGTGCATATAAATAGTCGCGCAGCGGGATGGCGTGTTGAAAAAAAAACCATGCTGACGCGGGGTTGACGCCTTTTTCAGCGATCAAACACAGAACGAGAATTTGACGTTGACACTCAAGGGGCGGTTTCATATTATCCCGTCCGTCGAGTTTACTCGGCAGTTTTTCGGTTCGGGGGTATAGCTCAGCTGGGAGAGCGCTTGCATGGCATGCAAGAGGTCAGCGGTTCGATCCCGCTTATCTCCACCAAACCGCTCCCAACGGTTTGACCGAAAAATGATTTCCAGATGTGGGGGTATAGCTCAGCTGGGAGAGCGCTTGCATGGCATGCAAGAGGTCAGCGGTTCGATCCCGCTTATCTCCACCAA